>VGLJ01000064.1 GCA_016866775.1 Candidatus Rokuibacteriota bacterium
GCCATGTCTCATCAGTATTATGAACCCCGCCCTCCGAGCCGAAGTGGCGGAATTGGCAGACGCGCATGATTCAGGGTCATGTGCCCGCAAGGGTGTGGGGGTTCGAGTCCCCCCTTCGGCACCAGCTCGTTAGCAGCAACCCCACGCGTCAGCTGACGTGCTTGAATGCGCGCGTCTAGCGGATCTCGCTGAGCGCGACTTCGCGGCGAAGGCGTGACGATCGCGCGGCGGCTTCGACGATCTCGAGCGCGTGCACGCCATCGGCCGCCGGCACGGCGTTGGGCCGTCGTCCCGCGCACGCGTCGAGGAACGCGGCGAGCTCGAGGCGCAGCGGCTCGTCCGACGCGGTGGCGATGGTCTCCACCGCCCCGGCCGTTGCGTCCCACGCGTCACCGCGGCGGTGGTGCTCGCCCGCGTGAAACGTCACCGCGCCGCGGCCGTAGTCGGCCACGAGCGTGCCGCGCTCGCCGACGATCACGCACTGACGCTGCGTGCCGGGAACGAAATAGTCGGCCTCGACGATCGCCGGCACGTCGCCATAGTGGACGACGGTCACGGAGAGGTCGTCCAGGCCGCGGCCCAGGTGATCGCGCTGGAGCGCGGAGACCGCGGACGCCGGACAGCCGAAGAGATATGCGAACAGGTCGAAGTAGTGGATGGCGTCCGTCTGCGTGACGCCGACGTCCGTGCGCGGACGCTTGAACCCCGCGAAGCGGCCGGTGGCGAAGCGCACGCGACCGAGCCGGCCGGCACCGAGCTGCGCGCAGAGCGCCGCCGTCACCGGATGAAACCGAAAGATGTGGCCGACCTGCAGCACGCGGCCCACCTCCGCCGCGCGCGCCGCGAGATGGCGCCCCTCCCCGACCGTCAACGCCAGCGGCTTCTCCACGAAGGCGTGGAGACCGACCTTCAGACACGTCGCGGCGATCGACGCGTGGCTGTCCGCCGGCGTGACGACGTCGACGGCGTCGACCGTGTCGAGCGCCTCGCGGAAATCGACGAACGCGCGCGTCGGCGCGACCCCGCGCTCGACGGCCCAGGCGCGCCGCGCCGGCGAGACGTCGGCGACCGCGAGATCGACGCCGAGCTCGCGCAGCACGCGCACGTGTTTCTCACCCCAGCGCCCGAGCCCGATGAGGAGAACGCGCATGGCGGTCAATCGCGAACGCGGTCGCCGCCGAGGTCTTCAGCGACCTCGTACCGCAGGAGGCGCGCCTTCATCCAGCGCACGGCGAGCAGATCGACGAACGCGACGAACGCGCGGTTCATCACGCCGTACTTCGACCTCCCGAAGCGGCGCGGCCGGTGGTTCACCGGCATCTCGAGCACGCGGTAGCCGCGCATGCGGAGGAGCGTCGGAATGAAGCGGTGGAAGCCTCGATAGAGGACGAGCCCGCGCAGGCACTCGCGACGAAACGCGCGGAACGTGCAGCCGCTGTCCTGGATCGTGTCGTCGCTGAGCCGGCTGCGGATGCGGTTCGCGATGCGCGACGACAGCTGGCGCACGAGCGAATCGCCTTCGCCGCGCTTGACGCGCCAGCCGGTGACGGCATCCCAGCGCTCGATCTCGTGGAGGAGGCGCGGAATGTCGTGGGGATCGTTCTGCAGATCCGCGTCCATGACGACGACGCACCGGCCGCGCGAGGCTTTGAAGCCGGCGTCGGTGGCCGCGGTCTCGCCGGCATTCTCCTTCAGGCGCACGAGACGAACGCGGGGATCGAGATCACGAAAGCCGCGGACGAGATCCGCGCTGCGGTCGCTACTGCCGTCGTCGACGAAGACGACTTCGTAGCTCAGGCCGAGCGCGTCGAGCACGCCGCGCAGCTCGGGCCAGAGCAGCGGGAGGTTCTCCTCCTCGTTGTACACGGGCAAGACGACGGACAGATCAAGCATCACGATCACGAGCTCCGGGAGGTCGCGGATGCGTCCCCTGCCATTCCGGAACGATCGTCTGCGGCAGGTTCAGGCGATCGAGGATCCGCGCCACCGTCCCGTTCACGATGTCGTCGAGATCCTTGGGGCGGTTGTAGAACGCCGGCATGGGCGGCACGATCGCCGCGCCCATCTCGGCGAGAGCGGCGAGGCAGCGGAGGTGTCCGAGGTGAAGCGGCGTCTCGCGCACGACGAGGAGCAGCGGGCGTCCTTCCTTCAGCGTGACGTCGGCCGCGCGCGCGATCAGGGTATCGGTGTGGCACGAGGCGATCGCCCCGGCGGTCTTGATCGAGCAGGGCGCGATCACCATTCCCGCGGTGCGGAACGAGCCCGAGGCGATGGAAGCCCCGATGTCGCGGTTGTCGTAGCGATGGGCGGCGAGCGCCTCGACATCGGCGGCCGTCCAGTCCGTCTCCTCGACGATCGTCCGTTTCGCCGGCACCGACAGGACGAGGTGGATCTCCACCGTGCCCTGACTACGAAGCAGCTCGAGCAGCCGGATGCCGTAAATGGCGCCCGTGGCGCCGGTGATCCCGACCACGAGCCGTGTCACAGACGGAACCTGCGCTTGAACACTTCCTCTCGCGTCTTCTGGTAGAGGACCTCCCACTCGCGGCTGCCCTCGGGCATGTTGCGCGAGTAGGAGCCGAGGATCTTGCGGACCTCGCCGTCGATCGATTCCTCGAGCTTGGACTCCTCGGTGAGCGCGCGCATGATCTCCGGCCGCAGATCCTCCGCGTTCTTCACCTGCACGGCAGGGCTCGCCTCCAGCTCCTTCACGATGAGGTCCGTGAGATGGAAGATGCGCTCACGGCTCATGCGCATCAGAGGATGAACCCGCGCTCCCGCGCGAGCTTCTCCTTCACCTTGCCGAGGAGCTGACGGTAATCGGCGGCGGAGTCCTTGATGAGCTTCGCATTATCGAGAAGAAGCTTGCGCGCGTCGGCGTCGATGCGGTCCTCGGAGGCGAGGTTGTCGATCACGACGTGCCGGATCGCCGACTTCGCGGCCGCCTCGTCCTTGACGTCGACGACCTTGCGCGTGGCGAGCCGCTTCACGATCGCCGCCGCCATCCGTTCCGCGATCTCGTCGTGTCGAGGCACCCGCTCAGACTACTCGCGCGCGACGCGGGGTGTCAACGACGAGGCGGTCACGCCGGCGCACGCGGAAGCGTGAACGAGATCTTCGTGCCGCGCCCGACCTCGCTCTCCACGTCGATCCCGCCGCCGTGCGCCTCGACGAGCGCTTTCACGACCGCGAGCCCGAGTCCCGAGCCCGGCGCGGCGCCGTCAGCGCCGGGCGCGCGATAGTACGGTTCGAACACGTGCGGCAAGGCGGCGGTCGCGATGCCCGGTCCATGATCCTCGACGGTGAAGCGCACGCGCGCGGCGCCGTCGGGCGCCGCGACCACGTGAACCGGCGCGGTCGCCGGCGAGTACTTCAGCGCGTTGGTCACGAGATTCTTCAAGATCCGGTCGACGGCGTCGGGATCCGCGTCGATGTCGGGCAAGGCGTCGCCGCATTCGATGACCAGCCGCGGCCCCGCATGGCGGAAGAGCTCCGCGACGGCGGAAAGCGCGCGCGCGGGACAGAGCGCGGTGCGACGCAGCGTCGGCGTGCCGCCGCGCTCGAGGCGCGAGAGGTCGAGCAAGTCGTCGACGAGGCGCACCAGGCGCTGCGTCTCGCGCTGCACGTTCGCCGCGAGCCGCTGCACTTCGCCGACGGAGAACCGGCGCGTCGCCAGCAGCTCACCGAAGCCGAGCAGCGCGGTGAGGGGCGTGCGGAGCTCGTGCGAGGCGATGGCGACGAAGGTGGACTTCGCGCGATCCACCTCCTGCAAGTGACGGGTGGCTTCCGCCACCTTCGCATCGAGCTCGTCGGCCGCCCGGCGCTGCCGCGCGGCGAGCCGAGCGTTCTCGAGCGCGAGCCCGATGTACGCGCCGAGCGTCGCGAGGTCCGCGCGATCGGTCGCCGGGAACTCGTCGGCCTCGACGACGAGCGCGCCGACGCGCCCGCCACTGCCGATCAGCGGCACCACGGCGACGCGGCACGGCCGGCCATGCTCGCCGGTGTCCGGAATGAAGCGGGCGTGGCCCGTCGCCGCGACCTCCGCCGCCACCGAGCGCGCATCGGCGACTTCCCCAGTGTCCGTCGCGCATGAGCCCTCGACGAGGACGAGCGCCACGTCGCGCACCGGAAGCCGCGCCAGGAGCAGCGCGCGGAGCCGGCGCAGGAGGACCTCGATGACGTCGTCACGCGCGAGGAGGTTGTGGACGGCGAGGAGCAGCCCGAGCCGCCGCGATTGTCGGCGTGTCTGGGTGCGGAGCATGCCGACGATGGCGCCGAGGCCGAGCAGAAGGAGCGTGGTGACGATCGCCTCGGCCACGGGCGCCGTGAGGCCGTGGCGCTCGATGTCGGGCAACACGATCGGCGCGAAGAGGAGGACCACCCCGGTGCCGGTCGCGAGCGCGCCTCTGACCCCGAAGCCGAGCGCGCCGAGCGCCAGCGGCACGGCGAAGAGATGACGCAGCGGCGAGGCCGGATCGGCGTCATCGAACGCGATGCCGGCGGTGACGAAGGCCAGCAGCGCGGCGATGACGATCGGCAGCACCGCCATCGCGCTCAGCCGTTCGAGAGCAAGCGGTAGCACGCGAAGAAGATCGCGGCGGCGGCGAGACCGGGAAGCAGCGAGCCGGACCAGCGGCACAAGACACCGTTCAGGATCGCGAGCATCGTCATGTAGACCGCGGCGCCCACGCGCAGCTCGGTGGTGGCGACGAACGGGTCGAGGCAATACCGCAGCGCCGCGGCGACCGAGGCGCTCGCGAGCGCGAGCGCAAAGCTCGACCGCCGCCACACGTGGTGAAGGAGCGCGCCGCGGAAGAAGAGCTCGGCGGACACCACGTTGGCGCCGACGTCGTACGCGAGCGCCGGCACCACCTCGCTCGCGTCGACACGGACCACGTAGCCCAGCGTCCGCGAGGCGCACGCGATCAGATGGAGCGCGAGCCCGACGCCGGCGAGCGCGCCGACCGTCACGGGGCCCCACGGCCACGGCGGCCCGAGCTCGAGGCGCGCGAGACGACCGGCCCGCGCCTCTCGCGCGAGCCACAGCGGGACGACGAGATAGGCGAGCGCGCCGAGCGGGTGGAACGCGACGCCCGCGCGCGCTGCGGTGAGCAGGAGGATCGGCTCGGCCGCGCGGGCGACCGGCAGGCCGCTCCATATCAGTGCGACGGCGAGCATGCCGCCGTGCACCGCACCGACCGCGATGACGGCGGCCGCCGCGGCCGGGATGACGCCGGCCGCCGCGACCACGCCTGCCACGGCGCACAGTGTCGCGACGACGCGCGCATCCGTCCATCCGGCGAGCGGCGGCAGCGCCGCGCGCTCTGCGGGGTGGCGCAGCGCCCACATGACGGATCAGAGCTCGTGTTGCGTCAGCGCGAAGAAGGCGGCGACCACCTGGTCGTCCAGCGTGTCGCCCGCGGCGGCGTCGAGATGTTTGCGCGCCTCGGGCGCCGTCATCGCCGGGCGATATGGCCGATCCGACGTCAACGCGTCGTAGACATCCGCCACCGCGACGATGCGCGCGCCGAGCGGAATCGACGCCCCGCTCAGGCCGTCGGGGTACCCGCTTCCGTTCATCCGCTCGTGGTGATGCCGAATGACGACCGCGCCGGCGGTGAAGAACTCGAACGGCGCCACGATCTGCGCGCCGATCAACGGGTGGCGGCGCATCTGCGCCCACTCATCGTTGCTGAGCGTCCCGGGCTTGCGGAGGACGGACTCGGGCACGCCGATCTTGCCGATGTCGTGCAGCAGTCCCGCGCGCGCGACGATCTCGACCTCGGGCGTCGACAGGCCGAGCGCGACGGCGAGGCGGCGGCTCGTCGCGCCGACGCGCTCCGAGTGGCCTCGCGTGTAGACGTCCTTCGCCTCGAGGGCGTTCGCCAGACCGAGCAGCGACTGGTAGATGCCGCGCTGGAGCTGCTGGTACAGCACGCGGACGTCCTCCGCGTAGCGCAGCGTCTGCTGATAGGCCGCGTTGAGCCGCCGATACGCGGCCGCGAGATCGTCGCTGCATGCGGTGGCTAGCGGAGTTGCCATGGCGCGGCTCCCGGCGAGAGCGTGTCGACGAGCGTGAGCAGCCGAACGGGCGAGAACGGCTTGGTGAGATATTCCGTCGCGCCGGCCTCGAGACCTCGGCGCACGTCCTCCGGACGCGCCGCCGCGGTGAGCATGACGATCGGCGTGCGCGCGAAGCGCGCGTCGGCGCGCAGCCGGCGACAGACTTCGACGCCGTCATGGCCCGGCATGTTCACGTCGAGCAGCACCAGGTCGGGCGCGATCTGGTCGGCGAGCGAGAGCGCGGCAACACCGTCGTGCGCGGCAACGACGCGCACGCGCTCGTCTTCGAGCGTGACGCGTACCAATTCGAGCACGCTGTCTTCGTCGTCGGCGATGAGTACGTTGAGCATGCCGAGCAGGTAAGGCAACGCGCATGCCACGCGCGCGTCCGCGGAGAAGCGCGCGCTTTCGCGGGTTGTGACCCGCGCCTCGCGGGTGCCGATGCTCGACCGAGGCGGCGTTCCGCCCTTGCGCTTGTGCAGCAGAAGGGGGACGCAGTCCCCCTCCGAGGGTCAGCGCGCGACTTGTAGGCGGGTGAGCGCGCGCGCCAGGGCGACCTGGCAGCGCACGTAATCGACGTCTTCCTGCGTGCGTCCGGAGAGGCGGCGCTCGGCGCGCTCTCGCGCACGCTCGGCACGCGCCCGATCGATCTCCTCCCCACGCTCGGCCGTGTCGGCGAGGATGATCACCTTGTCGTTGCGGACCTCGGCGAAGCCGCCCGCCGCCGCGAGCTGATGCTCGTCACGCCCGATCCGATACGTGACGACGCCCACGCCGAGCGTGGTGAGGAACGGCGCGTGGCCGGGCAGGACACCGAAGTAGCCCTCGATGCCCGGCGCGACCACCTCGTCCACCGGCTCCGAGACCACGAGCCGCATGGGCGTCGCGATCTCGAGCGTGAGCCGATCGGCCACTACGAGCCCTCGCGGAGCTTCTTGGCCTTCTCCATGGCCTCGCCGATGTCGCCGACCATGTAGAACGCCTGCTCCGGCAGCTCGTCGTGCTTGCCCTCGACGATCTCCTTGAAGCTCTTCACCGTGTCGGCCACCTTCACGTAGCGGCCGGGCGAGCCCGTGAACTGCTCGGCCACGAAGAACGGCTGCGACAGGAAGCGCTGGATCTTCCGCGCACGCGCCACCGTGAGCTTGTCCTCGTCGGAGAGCTCTTCCATGCCGAGGATCGCGATGATGTCCTGCAGGTCCTTGTAGCGCTGCAGGATCGACTGCACCGCCCGCGCGGTGCCGTAGTGCTCCTGGCCGAGGATGTTCGGGTCGAGGATGCGCGAGGTCGACGCGAGCGGGTCGACCGCGGGATAGATGCCGAGCTCGGCGATCTGCCGCGACAGGACCGTCGTGGCGTCGAGGTGCGCGAACGCCGTCGCCGGCGCGGGGTCCGTGATGTCGTCGGCCGGGACGTAGATCGCCTGCACCGAGGTGATCGAGCCCTTCTTCGTCGACGTGATGCGCTCCTGGAGCTGGCCCATCTCGGTGCCGAGCGTCGGCTGGTAGCCGACCGCCGACGGCATGCGGCCGAGCAGCGCGGACACTTCGGAGCCCGCCTGGGTGAACCGGAAGATGTTGTCGATGAAGAGCAGCACGTCCTGCCCTTCCTCGTCCCGGAAGTACTCGGCGGCGGTCAGCGCGGTGAGCGCGACCCGCAGGCGCGACCCGGGCGGCTCCGTCATCTGCCCGAAGATCAGCGCGGTCTTCTCGATGACCCCCGATTCCTTCATCTCGTGATAGAGGTCGTTGCCCTCGCGCGTGCGCTCGCCCACGCCCGCGAAGCACGAGATGCCGCCGTGCTGCTTGGCGATGTTGTTGATGAGCTCCTGGATCAGCACGGTCTTGCCGACGCCGGCGCCGCCGAAGAGGCCGGTCTTGCCGCCCTTCGTGTACGGCTCGAGCAGGTCGACGACCTTGATGCCCGTCTCGAACATCTCGACCTTGGTCGACTGCTCGTCGAACGGCGGCGCGGGCCGGTGGATCGGATAGGTCTTCTTCGCCTGGATCGCCGGGCCCTTGTCGACGGGCTCGCCGACGACGTTCAGGATCCGGCCGAGCGTCTCCTTGCCGACGGGCACGGAGATCGGGCCCCCGGTGTCGAGCACGGACATGCCGCGCGTGAGCCCGTCGGTGGACGCCATGGCGACCGCGCGCACCTGGCTCTCGCCGAGATGCTGCGCGACCTCGAGCACGAGCTTCTGCGAGTACGCGAAGATGTCCTTGTTCTCGATCCCCTGGACCTCGAGCGCGTTGTAGATGGACGGCAGCTGGCCGGTCTCGAACTCGACGTCCACCACGGGGCCGATGACCTGCGTGATCTTGCCCGTGCTCATGCTCCCGCTCCTTGCTTGAGCGCCTCGGCGCCGCCGACGATGTCGAGCAGCTCCTTGGTGATCTTCTCCTGGCGCGCCTTGTTGTACTGGATCGTGAGGATCCCGATCATTTCCTTGGCGTTCTTCGTCGCCGCTTCCATCGCCGTCATGCGCGCGCCGTACTCCCCCGCGAGCGATTCCATCAGCGCGCGGTAGACCTGCATGCGGACGTAGCGCGGCAGGAGGTCGCCGAGGATCGCCTCGGGACTCGGCTCGTAGATGTAGTCGCCCGACGCGTCCCCCTCGGCGCCCGCTGCCTCGCTCTTCGGAATGGGCAAGAGCTGCGTGCGCACGGGACGCTGCACCGCCACGGACCGGAACTCGTTGTAGATGAGATGGACCTCATCCACCTCGTTGTCGAGGTACTGCTGCATGAGGTAGTCGGCGAGCTCCTGCGCGTGGCTGTACGCGAGCTTGTCCCAGAAGCTGATCATGTCGCGCTTGATCGTCCACGGGCGGCGTCGATAGAAGTCGCGGGCCTTGCGGCCGACGACGACGAGCGTGACTTCCGTCGTGTTGGAGGTGCGCACGAACTCCAGCGAGCGGCGGAGCACGTTCGAGTTGAACGCGCCGGCCAGGCCCTTGTCGGCGGTGACGATGACGATCTGGCGCCGCGGCCCTTCGCGCTGCTCGAGCAGCGGATGCGGCGCCCCGTCGCTCCCCTCGCCCGTCACGAGGTTGCCGAGCAGCTCGCTCATCTTGTTCATGTAGGGCCGCGCGGAGAGGATGCGCTCCTGCGCGCGGCGGAGCTTCGCCGCGGCGACGAGCTTCATGGCGCGCGTGATCTTCTGCGTCGACTGGACGGAGCGGATGCGCCGCTGGATGTCCCGGAGGGTGGCCATCGCGCGCTACGCCGCCTTGATGCCCTTCGTCGCCATGAACTCGGTCTTGGCGTCGTTGACCGCCTTGGTCAGCGCCTCGCGGAGCGTGTCCGAGATCTCCTTCTTGTCCCGGATCTCCACGAGCATCTGCGGCTGCTTCCGCTCGAGCCAGCCGTAGAAGAACGTCTCGAACTCGCGCACGTGCTCCACCGGCACGTCGTCGAGCAAGCCTTGCGTGCCCGCGAACACGATCGCGACCTGCTTCTCGACCGGGAGCGGCTGGTACTGCCCCTGCTTGAGCAGCTCGACCATCCGCTGGCCGCGCGCGAGCTGGATCTGCGTCGCGCGATCGAGATCGGAGCCGAACTGCGCGAACGCGGCGAGCTCGCGATACTGCGCGAGGTCGAGGCGCAGCTTGCCTGCGACCTGCCGCATCGCCTTCACCTGCGCGGAGCCCCCGACGCGTGAGACCGAGATGCCGACGTTCACCGCGGGCCGGATGCCGCCGTAGAAGAGGTCGGACTCGAGGAAGATCTGGCCGTCGGTGATCGAGATGACGTTGGTCGGGATGTACGCCGACACGTCGCCGAGCTGCGTCTCGATGATCGGCAGCGCGGTGAGCGAGCCGCCGCCGAGCTGATCGTTGAGCTTGGCCGCGCGCTCGAGCAGCCGCGAGTGCAGATAGAAGACGTCGCCCGGGTAGGCCTCGCGGCCCGGCGGGCGACGGAGCAGCAGCGAGAGCTGGCGATAGGCGGTCGCGTGCTTCGACAGGTCGTCGTAGATGCAGAGCGCGTGGCGCCCGGAGTCGCGGAAGAACTCGCCCATCGTGACGCCGCAGTAGGGGGCGATGTACTGGAGCGGCGCCGGCTCCGACGCCGACGCGACGACGACCGTCGTGAACGCCATCGCGCCCGAATCCTCGAGGACCTTCACGACCTGCGCGACCGTCGAGCGCTTCTGGCCGATCGCCACGTAGAAGCAGAAGACGTCCTGCCCCTTCTGGTTGATGATCGTGTCGACGCCGATCGCGGTCTTGCCGGTGCCGCGGTCGCCGATGATCAGCTCGCGCTGTCCCCGCCCGATCGGAATCATCGCGTCGATCGCCTTGAGGCCGGTCTGGAGCGGCTCCTTCACGGAGCGACGGTCGACGACGCCCGGGGCGTAGCGCTCGATCGGCCGGAACTCCTTGGTCTGGAGCGGGCCCTTGCCGTCGACGGGCAGCCCGAGCGCGTTCACGACGCGCCCGACGAGCGCCTCGCCCACCGGCACCTGCGCGATGCGGCCCGTGCGCTTGACGGTGTCGCCTTCCTTGATCGTCTTGTCCTCGCCGAGGAGGACGGCGCCCACCTGCTCCTGCTCGAGGTTGAGGACCATGCCGACGACGTCGCCGGGGAACGTCAGGAGCTCACCGGCCATCGCGCGGTCGAGGCCGTACACGCGCGCGATGCCGTCGCCGACCTCGATGACCCGGCCGACCTCCTGCAGGTCGACCTCGGCCTCGTAGCCCGCGAGCTGTCGCTTGATGATTTCGCTGATCTCAGCGGCGTTGATCATGTGGCCTTTCCTCTCGAGGCAACGCTACGCCCGCGCGAGCCGGTCCCGCATGCGGTCGAGTTGCGTGTCGAGACTTCCGTCGAGAATCATGCTGCCGACTTCGGCGACGAAGCCGCCGAGGAGCTGCGGGTCCACGCGCTCTTCCAGGACGAGCGACTTGCCGCCCAGGAGTCGCGAGAGTCGTGCGGTCAGGTCCCCGCGTTCCTTCTCCGTCAGCGCGACCGCGGTGCGGAGCTTCACTCGCACGCGGCCCTGCGCGGCGTCGTCCAGCGCGCGGTACGCGGTGGCGATGGCCGTGAGGTAATCCGCGCGATTGCGCGTGGCGATCAGCGCCAGGAAATCGCGCGTCAGCGCGGAGACGCCGAGGCGCATCGCCAGCTCCGTCGCGGCGCCGCGCTTCGCCGCGCCCGAGACCCATGGACGTGACAGAAACGCCAGGAGCGCGGGCTGCTGGGCGAGCACATCGCCGATCGCGGCGAGGTCGTTCGCGACGGCGTCGACCTGGGTGCGCTCGCGCGCCAGCTCGAACAGCGCCTTCGCGTACGACTTCGCGACCGCCTCGTTGAGCTTGGGCATGTGCGCTCGCGGTTACGCGCCGATCTTCTGGATGGCGTCGTCGACGATGCGGCGGTGGTCTTCGTCCCGGAGCGACTTTCGCACCAGTTTCTCGGCGACGCCGACCGCGAGTCCGGCCACTTCGCGACGCAGCTCTTCGCGCGCGCGGCGGATGTCGGCTTCGGTCTGGGCCCGGGCGCTCTCGACGAGACGCCGCGCCTCGGCCTGCGCGGCTTCGACCAGCTTGCGCTGCTCTTCGGCGGCTTCCTTCAACGCCTGCTCGCGGATGGCCGCGGCTTCCTGATAGGCGGTGCGCAGCCTGGTCGCGTTCTCTTCCTGCTGGCGCGCGGCTTCGGCGCGTGCCGACTGCGCTTCTTCGAGGGCCTTCTGGATGGCGGCGGTCCGCTCCTCCATCTTCGCGACGATCGGCTTGTAGAGGATGCGGTAGAGCACGATGAGCAGGATGAGGAAGTTGATGCCCTGCACGATCAGCGACTTGTCGACGCTGATCAGGCCGCCTTCGCTCGCGGCCCAGCCCGCCGCCGGCGCCCACAGGACCAGGGCGGCGGTGCACAGGATGCGAGCGAACCAGTTGCGTGCACGCTGAGCCATGAAGGGTCTCCCGGGGCGCTAGCTACGCCGAAGGTTTGTGAAAACTATCACTCAATTTCGAGGGCTGTCAACGACGGGCAATCACCCCGCCACCGATCACCAGGTCCCCCTGGTACCAGACGACCGACTGCCCCGGCGTGACCGCCCGCTGCGCTTCTTCGAAGGCGACCGTCGCGGTCCCATCGGCGTTCGCCGTCACGGTCGCCGCGGCCGGGACGTGGCGATGGCGAATTCGCGCCTCGACCTTGACGGGCTCCGCCGGCCGCTCTCCGGCGATGAAGTTCACGTCGGTCGCGACGAGCGTATCGCGCTCGAGGTCCTCGACGCTCCCGACCACGACGGTGTCGCTCTCCGGGTCGAGGTCCACGACATAGCGGGGCGAATCCCCCGTCAGGCCGAGGCCTCGCCGCTGCCCGACCGTGAAGTTGGCGATGCCGCCGTGCCGGCCGCGCACGGCGCCGGTCGTGTCGACGATGCGGCCCGGGCGGAAGACGCTCGGGTCGCGACGCTGGAGAAAGCCGCGATAGTCGTCGTCCGGGATGAAGCAGATCTCCTGGCTCTCGGGCTTCTCCGCAGTCACGAGGCCGAGACGCCGCGCGTGCGCCCGCACCTCCTCCTTCGTGAGATGCCCGACCGGAAACCGCGCCGCCGCGAGCTGCGCCTGCGTGAGGGGCCAGAGGAAGTCGGACTGGTCCTTGCGGGGATCGACGGCCTTCCACAGGAGGAACCGCGCGCTGACGGGGTCGCGCGTCACGCGCGCGTAGTGGCCCGTCGCGACCGCGCGCGCGTCCCAGGCGAGCGCCCGGCCGAGCAGCGTTCCGAACTTTAGGTCTCTATTACACGCCACGCACGGGACGGGCGTACGTCCCGCGCGATAGTCCTCCACAAACCTATTAATTACATCACGCGCGAACGTCTCCTCGGTGTTGAGCAGGTAGTACGGGATGCCGAGGCGCCGCGCCACGTTGCGGGCGTCGTCGACCGTCTCCGCGGAGCAGCAGCTCCCGAACCGGCGCGCGGCGTCGTCGGGCTCCTTCCACGGCCAGACACGGAGCGTGACGCCGACCACGTCGTAGCCGTCCTCGACGAGGAGCGCGGCGGCGACGGACGAATCCACGCCTCCGCTCATGCCGACGACAATGCGCTCTCTCACGCGACGACTACCCTCCCAACATGCCGCTGAGGCGCTCGAGCTCCTCCGGCGTTGCGTACACGATCTCGATCCGACCACGGCGATCGTTCCCGACGATCCGCACCCGCGTCATGAGCGCCCGCTGCAGCGCCTGCTCGACGGCGGCGAGCTCCGCCGACCGCCGCTTCGGCACGAGCGGGCGGCGGCCCTTGACGTCTGCCTCGGTGGCGCGCACCGACCACGAGTGCGCGAGGATCTGCTCCCTGAGCTTCAACTGCTCGTCGAGGCTGGTCAAGGACAGGAGCGACAGCGCGTGGCCCATCGTGAGCCGGCCGCTGCGGAGGTCATCCTGGATGAGGGCAGGGAGCTTCAGGAGCCGAAGGGTGTTCGCGATCGAGCTGCGGTCCTTCCCGATGCGCTGGCCGAGTTGCTCCTGCGTCCATCCGAAGTCGGCGAGCAGCTGGCGGTAGCCTTCCGCCGCTTCGATCGGGTTGAGATCCTCGCGGAGCAGGTTCTCGACGAGCGCGAGCTCGAGGCTCTGCGCGTTCGTGACCTCCCGGACGACGGCGGGGATGCGCTCTAGCCCCGCGGCCCTCGCCGCGCGCCACCGGCGCTCGCCCGCGATCAGCTCGTAGTCGTCCCCGTCGCGGCGGACGACGATCGGCTGGATCACGCCGGACGATCGAATGGACTCCGTGAGCTCGGCGAGCGCCTCCGGATCGAATCGCTTGCGCGGCTGGCGCGGGTTCGGGCGAACGCGGTCGAGGGGGACCTCGAGCGCGGGCTCCGTCGAAGCCTCGGATTCGGGACCCAGGAGCGCGCCCAGTCCGCGGCCGAGACCTCGCTTGTTCATGCGGCTGAACCTCCGTGGTGGATGAGCTCGCGCGCGAGCTCGAGGTAGGCGATCGCGCCGTTCGACCGCAAGTCATGAAGCATCACCGGCTTGCCGTGACTCGGGGCCTCGGTCAGCCGCACGTTGCGGGGGATGACGGTCTCGAAGATCTTGCCGGGGAAATAGCGATGGACCTCGTCCCGGATCTGGAGCGCGAGGCTCGTGCGACCATCGAACATCGTGAGGACGATCCCGCCGATGTCGAGCGTGCTGTTCAGGCGCTCGCGGACGAGCTTCACGGTCTTCACCAGGTGCGTGAGCCCCTCGAGCGCGTAGAACTCGCACTGGAGTGGGACGAGCACGCTGTCGGCCGCGGCGAGCGCGTTGATCGTCAGCAAGCCGAGCGACGGCGGACAGTCGATCAGCACGAAGTCTTCGTCCTGGGCGGCGCCGGCGAGCGCGTCGCGGAGCCGATACTCGCGCCGCTCCATTCCGACGAGCTCGATCTCCGCGCCCACCAGATCGATGTCCGACGGGAGGAGCCGGAGCGAGGGGAGGGCCGTCTGAAGGGTCGCCTTCTCGGTCGGCTCACCGCCGAGGAGCACATGGTAGACCGTGGGGTAGAGGCCGGTCTTGTCGACTCCCAGGCCGGTCGTCGCGTTGCCCTGAGGATCGAAGTCGACGATCAGCACCCGGCGCTCGGCCAGCGCCAAGCCCGCGGCGAGATTGACCGCCGTCGTTGTCTTGCCGACTCCGCCCTTCTGGTTCACAACGGCGAAGACCCGGCGTTTCACGATAAACACTGCTCGTCTAGTGTTTGGCGGTGTTGCACGTGAAACAGTCTCGCTGCATAACCGCCTAGCGGTCAATGTCCAAATTAGGACCCATCCGGTAGCGGTGGAACGTCCGCAGGGTACCGGTTGGCGTTCGAACGGTGAGCGACTCGGCACCGGAGGCGGGCTCCGCCGAAGGGCCGGCGCTCATCACAACGGTCCCGCGCGGGCGGACAAACCGCATCGCCACGCCGAGGATCGACGTCGCCCGACCCGCACAGCGCATGACCACCGCGTCGAAGCGGCCGTGGTACTCGGTACCCAGGCTCTCTGCGCGAGTGGCCACGACCTCGACGTGATCGAGGCCGAGCTCACGGACAACCGTCGACAGAAACGAAGCCCGACGCTGCCGAGCCTCGATGAGACAGAGCTGGAGAGCAGGCCGGACGATCGCGATCGGGATTCCAGGAATCCCCGCGCCAGAGCCGAGGTCGGCGACGCGAGCCACATCGGCGGGTAGCGCTTCGAGAAACGCGAGGCTGTCCAGGACCACGTTCTCAGCGACCCACGCCGGCTCCACGGAGCCGACAAGCCGATGCACATTCTGCCATTTAGTTAGTAATTCCAGATAGTTATCAAATTGGCCCGCCTCGCTGGCAGTGAGCCCTCTCCCGATCCCCGGAAGGGGACCGCGGACGAGCGGGCGCGCGAACCCGGTCACTTTCCGACGCAGAAGGTGGAGAAGATCCGGTCGAGCACGGCTTCACCGAGGTCGAGGCCGAGCAGCTCGGACGTCGCGCCCAGGGCCTCGCGAAGGTCGATGAGCACGGCCTCGAGTGGAACGACTCCGAGCGCTCCGGCGCCCGTGGCGAGCGCGCGAGAGATCTTCGCGAGGCCCTCGCTCTGGCGCAGCGACGCCGCGACTTGACCTTCGTCATCGTTGGACGCGACGATCGCCGCGATCTCCTGCGCGATCGCGGCGCGCAACGCAGGGAGGCCGGCCCCCGTCATCGACGACACGGCGATCGCGTCGCCGAGCGCCTCCGCGTCGGGATGCGCGCCGAGATCGGACTTCGAGCGCACGACCAGCGCGCGTCGCCCGATGAGCGTTCGCTCGAGGTCCGCGTCCGCGCGCGCGACTCTGCCGTCGACGACCACGATCACGAGGTCGCTCTCATCGACAGCGGCCTGGCTGCGCTTCATCCCCTCGGCCTCGATCGCGTCGCCAGGCGTGCCGAGTCCCGCGGTATCGAGCAGGCGCACCGGAACGCCGGCGATCTCCACCACACCTTCGACCACGTCGCGCGTGGTTCCGGGCGTCGGCGCGACGATCGCGCGGGCGCGGCCGAGCAGCGCGTTCAACAGGCTGGACTTGCCGGCGTTCGGGCGCCCCACGAGGGCGATCGTGATGCCGTCGTGCACGAGGCGTCCGCGCCGCGCCGCCGCGCGCAGCGCCTCGACGTCGCGAACGAGCGCTTCCGTATGCGCCCGGGCGTCGTCGACGTCGACCCCGACCCCGTCGTCGGGGAAGTCGAGGCTCACTTCGAGCCCTGCGACGAGATCGAGCAGCGCCTCGCGCAGGCCGCCGAGCCGTGCGCCGAGCTCGCCCTCGAGCGCGCGCGCGGCCAGCGACACCGCGCGCTCGGTGCGCGCGTTGATGAGGAGCGCGCCGGCTTCGGCGCGCGCGAGGTCGATCCGGCCGTTCAGGAACGCGCGGCGCGTGAATTCGCCCGGGGCCGCGAGCCGAGCCCCCGCGCGACACACACGCTCGACGACCATCGCGAGCAGCGCGGCGCCGCCGTGACACGACCGCTCGACGACGTCGTCGCCCGTGTACGAGCGCGGCGCGCGCATGATCGTGCAGAGCGCGTCGTCGATGGGCGCGCCGGTGCCGGGGTCGAGGATCCGGACGCGGCGCGCGGTGTGCGAGGGCTGCGCGTCGATCGCCGCCGGCGACTTCACGAGCGCGGCGGTGAGGGGAATGGCGTCCGGGCCGCTCAGTCGAACGACGCCGAGCGCGCCGACGCCGGGGGGCGTCGCGATGGCCACGATGGTGTCCGCGCCCGTGTCCTCGCCTCCTCGCCGCTCGTCAGGCGCGCCCGGCTTCCTTCGCGGTCTCGCGCCCGCCCTCGCGCTTCGCCTTGCCGGGGCGATCCATGTACCACTGCTGCAGGATCTGCAGGATGTTCGAGACCGTCCAGTAGAGGACGAGGCCGGACGGCAGGTTCAGGAACATGAACGTGAACACGAACGGCATGAGCAGCATCATCTTGGCCTGGCGCGGATCGCCGGCCACGGGCGTCATCTTCTGCTGGACGAACATGGTCACGCCCATGAGGATCGGCCACACGTAGGTCGGGTCGTAATCTGCCAGATCGCAGACCCAGACGTTCTTGCCCCCGAACCAAAGCGCCCACGAGGGGGCTCTACCGATGCAGCCGAACGTGGCGCCTTGCAGCTCCACGGACGCCGACAGCGCGAGGTACAGCGCGTAGAAGATCGGGACCTGCGCGATCATCGGCAGGCAGCCGCCCGCGGGATTGACCTTGTGCTTCCGGTAGAGCTCGAGTGTCTCGCGCTGCACGCGCTGCGGCTCGGCCTTGTACTTGTTCCGCAAGGCGTTGATCTGCGGCTGCAGAGATTGCATCGCCTTCATAGACCGCATGCCCTTGACCGTGAGCGGGTAGAAAAGCACCTTCGAAACGACCGTGAGAAAGATGATCGCTATGCCGTAATTGCCAACGACGCCGTAGAGCCAGTTCATCGCCAACAGAATCGGCACCCCGAGCCACGACATTGGCGGCCCGCCGTAGTACCACGGGAGCAAGAAGCCGCCGAAATTGATCGTCTCTTGCAGCCCAAGCGCGCGTAGGCGGTCGTACTCTTTCGGCCCGATGTACACGAGCACCGCGCCTTCCCACGCTTGTCCGGGTGCGATCGTCGGCCGCGCCTGGACGCCGATCGTGACGTGTCCCCGCGACGCCGCCGTCCCGTTCTTCGCGGGCGTGGGTTTGGCGATCGAGGCCGTGAGTTCAAAGCCCGGTGTCTTCGGGACGAGCGCCGCGACGTACCAGATGCTGCCCAGCGCGATCCAATCTCCGGGCCTGCCGAGCTTCGGCGCTTCCGCGATGTACTCGAGCAGCGGATTCATCGCATGGGGCGCGCGATCGACGCTGCCGCTTATCGACCACACGACTTCGACTGGCCGCTCTCCCAGGAACTTTTCCGGCTCGGTGCCCCAGCTCATGGAACTCTGCCACGGTAGTGCGACTGTCACCGGCACGGCGGAGCCCGTTGTGTTCTCGATCCGCACCGCGATCTCCATCGCGTACGTTTCGGCGTTGAAACGCAGTGCCTCACGGACCGTCAGGCCATCGACTGCCCCGCGAAAGGCCACGGCCCCCGTCGGCATCTCGCGTGAGAGATTCAAGCTTGGTTGCTCCGGCGTCATCGCGATGGGTTGAAGGGCGCCGTCTTCTCGTCCGACCAAGAGTCCCACCGGCCCCAACTCGCCGACGACAACCATCGGTTTCGGGCCGCGGTAATCCAGAGTCCACTCGAGGAGCTTGCCTCCCTCGCTGCTGACCTGCGCGCGATAAAGCGGGCTCGCGACCGGTACGATGCGCTGCGCCGGTCGCTCGACAGGCTTCGCGGGTGCCGCCGGCGGCGCGGCGGGCCCGGGTGCGGGCGGCGCGGGCGCTTGCGCGGTTGGCGCCGGTGTGGGTGCCGGGCCGGGAGCCGGCGTCTTCGGTGCCTGCGCCTGCTGGTCCGGTGGCGGAGCCGACGGCGTCGGAAGGAAGAACGTCTGATACACGATGAGGAGCGCCGCCATCAGCACGGCGGCGAGGATCGCGCGTTTCTCCATCGTCACTCTCTCCGCCGCGCCATCGGCGGCGGGTCGAACCCTCCAGGGTGGAACGGATGGCATCGAGCGAGCCGGCGGACCGTCAAGCCGATGCCGCGCACGAGCCCGTGATGCGTGATCGCTTGCGCGGCGTACTCCGAGCACGCCGGCGCGAAGCGGCAGCTCGCCGGCAGGAGCGGGGATACCAGCCGCTGATAGCCGCGCACCGCGAGCACTGCCGCGCGCGCCACGAAGCTCACGGTCGTTGCGTCGCCACGACGCCGAACGCGGCGCGCATGTCGTCGACGAGCGCGCCGAGCGCGAGCGTCAGCGCCGCGCTGCGGCCGATCACCACGAGGTCCACACCGGCCGGTGCGACGGCGCGCGCCGCTCGATACGCCTCGCGCAGGCGCCGACGCACGCGATTGCGTCGCACGGCACCGCGGATTTGACGACCAACCGCGAAGCCGACGCGTCGTGGACCGTCGCTCACACGCCACAAAACGATCATCGACGGTCGCTCGACTCGCTTGCCCCGCTGGAACAGCGCCTGAAATTCGGCGCCGGTGGTGAGCCGTTCGGGACGGCGGAGCCGTCCGGTTACACCGTCAGCCGTTTGCGCCCCTTCGCCCGCCGACGCTTCAGCGTTTTCCGTCCGCCCTTCGTCTTCATTCGCTCGCGGAAGCCGTGCGTCTTCTTCCGGCGGCGCACATTCGGCTGAAACGTCCGCTTCATGAACCGTGCTCTCCTTGAAACCGCGTCGATGGGCCGAGCCGACGTAGTGTAACAGTGGGCTTTTTCAAGTCAACACGCGCACGAGCGCGCGCGAGACCGAAACGTTGTTGACATCGTCGCGGTCGGCGTCGTAATGTGCGCGCCACTCACGCAGCGGAAGAGGTTTTTGTGTCGATGCGCGCGCGCGCTCGCGCGGACGTTCCTGCCGCACAAGGCGACCAGACTATCCACACCTGTGGATAAGTCTGTGCGTAACTGGGGGCCTCGCTAGTGTTAAGTGGCTTGTGGACTCGCCTTTTGGACGTCTCAGCCCGCAAGCTTCCGGGCGCCGTGCTGGACTCGTGGCTGCGGCCGTGCCGTCCGCTTTCGCTCGAGGGTGACCATCTGACGATCGCCGCGCCGAACCGTTTCACGCGCGATTGGCTGATCCAGCACCACCTCGGCGTGATCCAGGCGGCCGCCGCCGACTGCCTCGGCGGACATCCGCGCGTCTCGATCGTGATCGACGACGCGCCTGCCGATGGATCCCAGGCAGAGACGGGCGCGCCGGCGAGCGCCGCGCGCGGCGCCGCGAACGTCGAGGGGCTGAATCCGCGCTACACGTTCGACGCGTTCGTCGTCGGCTCGGCGAACCAGTTCGCGCAGGCGGCCTGCCAGGCCGTGGCCGAGCTGCCGTCGCGCGCGTACAACCCGCTCTTCATCTACGGCGGTGTCGGACTGGGCAAGACGCACCTGCTGCACGCCGTCGGGCACCAGGCGGCGAAGATCTTCGCGGGCCTCTCGGTCGTCTACCTGTCCTCTGAGCGGTTCACGAACGAGCTGATCAACGCGATTCGCTACGACCGCACCGCGGAGTTCCGCGCGCGCTATCGCACGATCGACCTCCTCCTGATCGACGACATCCAGTTCATCTCCGGCAAGGAGCGCACGCAGGAGGAGTTCTTCCACACGTTCAACGATCTCTACGGGTCGCGGAAGCAGATCATCCTCTCCAGCGACTGCTCGCCGAAAGATATCCCGGAGATCGAGGAACGGCTGCGCTCGCGGTTCGAGTGGGGCCTGATCGCCGACATCCAGCCGCCGGACTTCGAGACCCGCGTGGCGATTCTCAAAAAGAAGGCGGCCGTCGAGCGGGTACACCTCGACGACGACGTCGCCTATCTGATCGCCGGCCGGATCAAGTCGAACATCCGCGAGCTGGAAGGCAGCCTCACGCGGATGATCGCCTTCTGCGCGCTCACCGGCCGGGAGATGGGCGTCGACCTCGCGCAGGAGGTCCTCGCCGATCTCTGGGGCGCGGACGAAAAAGTCATTACGATCGAGCAGATCCAGCGCAAGGTGGGCGAGCATTTCGGGATCAAGGTCGCCGACCTCAAGGCGAAGAGCCGGACCCAGGCCGTCGCCTTCCCGCGTCAGGTCGCCATGTATCTCGCGCGCCAGCTCACCCACGCGTCGCTGGCTGAAGTGGGCCGGGCGTTCGGCGGCAAGGACCACACGACGGTTCTCCACGCTGTGGACAAGATCCAGACGCTCCTGCAAGAAGACCCCAAACTACGCAAGGCCGTCGACGGGATTATCCAAGGGATCACACTCTGATCCCCAGGCATCCCGTCGCCGTCCACCGGCTTATCCCATGAGGGGCGTCTACCGAACGGCCGATGCCCGGCGCATTTCCATGCTCGCGGCGTTCTCCACACGTCCTACGGCTTTTCCCGACTACGAAGTTGTATTTCTGTTTCTCTAAACAACACCGGAGAACCTCATGGAAGTAGTCCTTGACCGTGACGCGTTCCTCAAAGGCCTCCAGATGGTCCAGAACATCGTGGAGCCTCGGCAGACGCTGGCGATCCTCGCGAACGTCCTGCTGGAGACGGACGGCGAGACGATCTGTCTGAGCGCGACGGACCTCGAGGTCGGCGCGCGAGTCACGGTGCCGGCGCGCGTGGCGTCGAAGGGCTCGATCACGATCTCCGCCCGCAAGCTCGCGGAGATCGTCAAGGAGTTGCCGGCGGCTACGCTCACGATGAAGGTGGGCGAGAACGCGGCCGTGGGCATCCGGTGCGGAGGCGTGTCGTACAGGCTGGTCGGCCTTGCCCCGGACGACTTCCCGGCGGTCGTGCCGGCGTCGCCGTCGTCCTGGTTGACGCTGGACGCCAAGGTGCTCAGGGAGATGCTCTCCCACACGAGCTTCGCGGTCTCGCACGACGAGACGCGGTATGCGCTCAATGGTGTGCTCTTCGTGATCCAGCCCAAGGAGATGCGCGTGGTCGCGACCGATGGGCACAGACTCGCCATCGCGTCGAAGGGCCTCGGTCAGACAGCCGGACCGGTTTCCGGCATCGTTCCGCGCAAGGCGGTCTCGGAGATTCAGCGTGCGCTCGGAGCCGGGGAGGAAGTGCAGCTCGCGATCACGGACAACCAGTTCGTGCTGCAGATGCCGAACTTCGTCATGACGGCGCGGTTGATCGAGGGACAGTTCCCGAACTACGAAGCGGTCATTCCAAAGGGACATCCCGGAAAGCTCGCGTTGAGCCGTCCGGCGCTGATTGCCGCGTTGCGTCGGGTGTCCGTGATGGCGGAGGAGCGCAACAAGCCCGTGAAGCTCACGCTGTCGCCCGCGTCGTTGAAGCTCTCCGCGTCGAGCTCGGAGCTCGGTGAAGCGGAGGAATCCTTGACCGTGGATTACGCCGGAGAGGAGGTCACGATCGCGTTCAACTCGCGGTATTTCCTCGAAGCGCTCGCGCCCATGGAAGACGACGCGGTGCTCTTCGAATTCAAGGACGCATTGAGCCCCGGAGTCGTCAAAAGTGCGGAGGACGACGGCTACCGCTGTGTTATAATGCCCATGCGTATTTGACAGGCGTTTTCGCTCGAAAAAACAAGGGTTTTCGCTCTGAAGACAGGAGCGCCGCCGGGTGCAGATTGGGTGGATTCAACTCGTCGAATTCCGTAACTATCGCACCCTCGAATTCAGCCCGTCTTCGCACCTCAATCTGCTGACCGGACCGAACGCCCAGGGCAAGACGAATCTGCTCGAAGCGCTCGGCTTTTTGCTCACTGGGCGGTCGTTCCGGACCTCCCGGCTGAGCGAAGTTCCGCGGTGGGAGGCCACGTCGAGCTCGGTCGCGGGTGAGATTTGCCGTGCGGAAGGCGGTCGCACGGTGCGGCGCATGATTCGCAAGCTCGACAACGGCGGCGCGCAGGCGAGCGGCGACACGTGCGAGTGGGCACGCGTCATCGCGTTCGGGTGGCAGGACCTCGACATCGTCACCGGCGCGCCGGGCGCGCGGCGCAACTTCATCGACGGATTCGCGGGCCGGCTCTATCCGGGTCATCTCGCGACGCTGCTGCGCTACCGCCAGATCCTGGCGCGGCGTAACCACGTGCTGCAGTCGCGCGAGCTGGATGCCGAGGCGCAGCTCGAACCGTGGGACGAGCAGCTCGTGAGCGTCGGGATGGAGCTGATCGGGCGGCGCCGCAAGGCGGCCGCGATGCTCCAGACGGAGCTCGGCCGGGTGTTTCCCGCGCTGTCGGGCGTGAGGCAGAAGGTCGAGATCCGGTATCGGACCGCGCTCGCCGAAGCGACGGAGGCGGCCGAGATGCTGGCCGCGCTCGTGCGGCTCCGCCGTGTGGAGCTGCGGCGCGGCGTGAGCCTCGTGGGACCGCATCGCGACGACCTCGCGATCGAGCTCGACGGCATCGACGTGCGCTCGTTCGGGTCGCGCGGCCAGCAGCGGCTCATCGCGCTGGCGCTGCGGCTCGCCGAGGTGCTTCCGGTGACCGAAGCGGCCGGCTCGACGCCGGTGCTGCTGCTCGACGACGCGCTGTCGGAGCTCGACGCGCGCGTGCGCCAGAACGTGTTTCGCGAGATCGACGGCGCCGAGCAGGTGTTTCTGACCTCGCCGGAGGCGCTGCCGGCGCGGCGCGCGGCGTGCTGGACGGTGCGCGCGGGCGCTGTCTTGAGAGAGGGCGACGCGGACGTCGCCAGGGGGAGTGTGGCGCAGGCATGAGCGCGGACTACACAGCGAGCGACATCAAGGTTCTCGAAGGGCTGGAGGCAGTCCGGAAGCGCCCCGCCATGTACATCGGCGACACGGCGACGTACGGCCTGCACCATCTGGTCTACGAGGTCGTCGACAACTCCGTCGACGAAGCGCTCGCGGGTTACTGCGACTCGATCAAGGTCATCCTCCACTCGGACGGCTCCGTCTCCGTCGGCGACAACGGGCGCGGCATCCCGGTCGACACGCACGAGGAGAGCGGCAAGTCAGCGGCCGAGGTCGTGCTCACGGTCCTCCACGCGGGCGGCAAGTTCGAGCACTCCGCGTACAAGGTGTCCGGCGGACTCCACGGCGTCGGCGTCTCGGTCGTCAACGCGCTGAGCGAGTGGTTCGAGGTCGAGGTTCGCCGCGGCGGGCTCGTGTGGACGCAGCGCTACGAGAAGGGCGGCGTGCCGACCGGGCCGCTCATGCCCGGCGACAAGACGCCGAAGCACGGCACGATCATCCGCTTCAAGCCCGACACCACGATCTTCGAGGTGACGGACTTCTCGTTCGACACGCTGTCGAACCGGCTGCGCGAGCTCGCGTTCCTCAACCGCGGGCTCAAGATCGTCATCGAGGACGAGCGCGACGCGCGCACCCACACGTTCCTCTACAAGGGCGGCATCGTCGAGTTCGTGAAGCACCTCAACCAGAACAAGACGCCCATCCATCCCAAGGTGTTGTTCTTCGAGGGCCGGAAGGGCGACATCGAGGTCGAGGTCGCGCTCCAGTACAACGACGGCTACCAGGAGAGCGTGTTCTCGTTCGCGAACAACATCAACACGCGCGAGGGCGGCACGCACCTCACGGGCTTCCGCGCCGCGGTCACGAGCCGCATCGCCGCGTACGCGGAAGCGAACGGCTTCCTGAAGAACTTCAAGGGCGGCGTCACGGGCGACGACGTGCGCGAAGGCCTGTGCGCGGTCGTCTCCGTCCGCATCCCGGATCCCCAGTTCGAGGGCCAGACGAAGGCCAAGCTCGGCAACAGCGATGTGAAGGGGCTCGTCCAGCAGATCGTCAACGACAAGCTGGCCGAGGCCTTCGAGGAAGATCCGACCACCGCGCGCAAGATCGCGGACAAGGCGACGCGCGCCGCGCAGGCCCGCGAGGCCGCGCGGAAGGCGCGCGAGCTCACGCGGAAGGGCGGGCGCGACGACGAGGGGCTGGCGGCGAAGCTCGCCGACTGCTCGGAGCGCGACCCGCAGTACCGCGAGCTGTTCCTCGTCGAGGGCGATTCCGCCGGCGGCTCGGCCAAGCAGGGCCGCGACCGGCGCACGCAGGCCGTGCTCCCGCTCCGCGGCAAGATCATCAACTCGGAGAAGGCCCGCTACGACAAGGTCCTCTCCCACAATGAAATCCGGCTCCTCATCTCGGCGCTCGGCACGGGCATCGGGACCGAGGAGTTCGAGCTCGCGAAGCTGCGGTACCACAAGATCATCCTGATGACGGACGCGGACGTCGACGGCGCGCACATCCGCACGCTGCTGCTGACGTTCTTCTTCCGCCACATGGTGCAGACGATCGAGGCCGGCAACCTCTACATCGCGCAGCCGCCGCTCTTCAAGGTGAAGAAGGGCCGGACGGAGAAGTACCTGATGAACGAGCGCGAGTTCGAGGACTTCTTCCTCTCGGCCTGGGTGGAAACCGCCAGCGTCAACGTGGCGGGTGGGAAGGTGCCGATCAGCGGCGAGCGCCTGCACGAGCTGCTCCGCAACGTCTCCGAGTACCGCACGCTGTTCCACAAGCTCACGCGGCGCGGTGTCCCGGCGCCGGTGCTCACCGAGCTGCTGCGCTCGAAGTTCCGCGGCAACAAGCGCGGCATCGATCACGCGGCGATCGGCGAAGCGATCCAGATCGCCGCCGCCGCCGTCGACGGGTACGACGTGCAAGTCCACGGCGGCGAGGCGAATGAAGGGCATCGCGTGACGATCGCCGGCCCGCCCGCGGTCTCGTTCAGCACCGACCTGTTCAAGTCGGCGGACTACGCGAGGCTCGGTGAGCTGTGGGAAAAGGTCGCGGCCGTCGCGAAGGGTCCGACGACGATCGTCGAGGACGGCAAGGAGACGCCCGTCACGAGCCTCGAGCACTTCCACCGCGTCGCCCTCGAGCTCTCGAAGGAGGGCGCGAGCTTCCAGCGCTACAAGGGGCTCGGCGAGATGAACCCCGAGCAGCTCTGGGAAACGACGATGAACCCGGAGACCCGCACGCTCCTCAAGGTGACGATGGAGGATGCGGTGGGCGCCGACGAAATGTTCACGATCCTGATGGGCGACGCCGTCGAGCCGCGGCGCGCCTTCATCGAAGAGAACGCCCTCGACGTCGCCAACCTCGATATCTAGACCCGTAGGAGCTTCCGTGCCGAACGAGCGCCAGGTCCCGGTCCCGATCGAAGAGGAGATGCGGAAGTCCTATCTGGACTACGCGATGTCCGTCATCGTCGGACGCGCGCTGCCGGACATCCGCGACGGCCTCAAGCCCGTCCACCGGCGCGTGCTCTACGCGATGCAGGACCTCGGGCTGGCGTTCAACCGGCCGTACAAGAAGTCGGCGCGCGTCGTCGGCGAGGTGCTCGGCAAGTACCATCCGCACGGCGACTCGCCGGTCTACGAAGCACTCGTGCGGATGGTGCAGGAGTTCTCGCTCCGCTATCCGCTCGTCGACGGGCAGGGGAACTACGGCTCCGTGGACGGCGATCCGCCCGCGGCCATGCGCTACACCGAGACGCGCCTGGCGAAGATCGCGCACGAGCTGCTCGCGGACATCGACAAGGAGACCGTCGACTTCACGCCGAACTTCGACGAGTCCCTGCAGGAGCCCGTCGTCCTGCCGACCCGCGTGCCGAACCTCCTCATCAACGGCTCCGCCGGCATCGCCGTCGGCATGGCGACGAACATCCCGCCCCACAACCTCTCCGAGATCGTGGACGGGCTCATCGCCATCATCGACGTCCCCGACACGCCGGTCGAGAAGCTGATGACGATCGTCACGGGGCCGGACTTCCCGACCCGCGGCTACATCTACGGCAAGAGCGGCATCCGCGAGGCGTATACGACGGGGCGCGGCACGATCACGCTCCGCGCGAAGGTGCGCACCGAGGAGCTGCGGGGCGGCAAGAAGGCGGTCGTCATCACCGAGCTGCCCTACCAGGTGAACAAGGCCTCGCTGATCGAGAAGATCTCCGAGCTCTCGAAGGAAAAGAAGATCGACGGCATCTCGGAGATCCGCGACGAGTCGAATCGCGAGGGCATCCGGGTCGTGATCGAGCTCGGGCGCGGCGAGCTTCCCGACATCGTGATCAACCAGCTCTACAAGCACACGCAGATGCAGACGAGCTTCGGGATCATCATGCTGGCGCTCGTCGACCGGCGCCCGCAGGTGTGCACGCTGAAGGAGATGCTCGAAGCGTTCGTTCGCTTCCGCCGCGAGATCGTCACCCGCCGGACGCGCTTCGACCTCTCGCGCGCGGAAGAGCGGGCGCACATCCTCGCCGGCCTCCGGAAGGCGGTCGAGCAGCTCGACCTCGTGATCCGGCTGATCCGCTCGGCCGAGAGCCCCGACGCCGCGCGCGAGGCCTTGATGACCCAGCTCGAGCTCTCGGAGATCCAGGCCAAGGCGATCCTCGACATGCGCCTGCAGCGCCTGACGCAGCTCGAGCGCGGCAAGATCGTCGAGGAGCACGAGCAGACGCTCGCGCTGATCGAGGAGCTGAAGAGCATCCTCGCGTCCGACGCGAAGCTGATGGGGATCATCAAGACGGAGCTGCTCGAGATCAAGGAAGAGTACGGCGACGCGCGCCGCACCGAGATCGTCACCGAGACCACGGAGCTGACGATCGAGGATCTCCTCGCCGACGAGGAGATGGTGGTGACCATCACGCGCTCGGGCTACATCAAGCGCACCCACGTGGCGACGTATCGCAGCCAGCGCCGCGGCGGCAAGGGCGTGACCGGGATGGAGACGAAGGAAGAGGACATCGTCGACGACCTCTTCGTCGCGTCCACGCACTCCTATCTGATGTTCTTCACCACCCTCGGCAGGGTGCACTGGCTGAAGGTCCACGAGATTCCAGAGGGCGGCCGCCAGGCGAAGGGCAAGGCGATGGTCAACCTGCTCTCGCTGGGCGAGGGCGAGACCGTCGCGACGTGCGTGCCGGTGCGCGACTTCACGGCCGGCGGCTTCGTGCTCTTCGTGACCAAGCAGGGCAAGGTGAAGAAGACGGAGCTCGAGGCGTACTCGCATCCGCGCGCCGGCGGCATCCAGGCCGTCGGGCTCGAGGACGACGACGAGCTGATGTCCGTCGAGAAGACGGACGGCCAGCGCGAGGTGATGATCGCCACCAAGCAGGGGATGATCATCCGGTTCGCCGAGGACGAGGTGCGGCCGATGGGCCGCGGCGCAGCCGGCGTGCGGGGCATCGAGCTCGGCGAGGGCGACGAAGTGATCGCCGCCGATGTCGTGCAGGAAGGCGCCCAGATCCTGACGGTGAGCGAGCGCGGCTACGGCAAGCGCACGCCGCTCGAGGAGTACCGGCTCCAGGGCCGCGCGGGCAAGGGCATCATCGACATCAAGACGGAAGGCCGCAACGGCCACGTCGTCGGCATGCTCCAGGTGCGCGGCGACAACGACATCCTCGTCGTCACGACGAGGGGCAAGCTCATTCGCATGCGCGTCGACGACGTGCGCCTCCAGGGGCGCAACACCATGGGTGTGCGCATCATCGACATGGAGCCCGACGATCGCGTCGGCTCGATCGCGCGCGTCGAAGCGGAGCAGGCGCCCGCCGAAGCGCAGTAGCGCCGTGCTCGACATCAAGCTCATCCGCGAGCAGCCCGAAGCTGTCGAGCGCGCGCTCGCGCAGAAGGGCGGCGCCGAGCTCATCAAGCAGATCCTCGAGGTCGACGGCGAGCGCCGGCGTCTGATCAAGGAGACCGAGGACCTCAAGGCGCTGCGCAATCGCGCGTCCGAGGCGATCGGCCTGGCGAAGCGGAAGGGCGAAGACGCGAGCGCCGAGATGGCGAAGATGCGCGAGGTCGCCGACCGCGTGAAGGCCCTCGACGGAGAGCTGAAGACCGTCGACGAGCGCGCCGACGAATTGCTCGTCCAGGTCCCGAACATCCCGCACCCGTCCGTGCCGCCCGGCAAGTCCGACGCGGACAACGTCGAAGTCCGGAAGTGGGGGGCGCCGCGCCGCCTCGACTTCACGCCCAAGCCTCACGAGGACGTCGGCGAAGCGCTGGGTCTCCTCGATCCGGAGCGCGGCGTGAAGCTCGCGAAGTCGCGCTTCACGGTGATGTGGGCGGGGGCGGCGCGCCTCGCGCGCGCGCTCGCGCAGTTCATGCTCGATCTGCACACACGCGAGCACGGCTACACCGAGATCTGGATCCCGAACCTCGTGAGCGGCGCCACGATGCTGCGCGCCGGCCAGCTGCCGAAGTTCGAGGAAGGGCTCTTCAAGACGATCGACGCCGACGAGGGCCGGACGCTCTACCTGATTCCGACGGCCGAGGTCTCGCTGTCCGCGCTGCATTCCGGCGAGACGCTGTCCGAGGCGAGCCTGCCGCTGCGCTACACCGCGTTCTCGCCGTGCTACCGGCGCGAGGCGGGCACGTACGGCAAGGACATGAAGGGCATCTACCGCCAGCACCAGTTCGAGAAGGTCGAGCTGGTGAAGCTCGCCACGCCGGCGCAGTCCTACGACGAGCTCGAGTCGATGGTGGCGAACGCGGAGACCGTGCTGCAGCGCCTGAATCTTCCGTACCGCGTCGTCGAGCGGTGCATCGGCGATCTCGGGTTCAGCGGCGCGAAGGGCTACGACATCGAGGTCTGGCGCCCGCACATGGAGAAGTACACCGAGATCTCGTCGTGCTCGAACTACGACGCGTTCGGCGGCCGGCGTGCCGACATCCGCTATCGTCCTGCCGGCGGCGGCCGTCCGGAATTCGTCGCGACGCTGAACGGCTCCGGTCTCGCGGTCGGGCGCACGCTGATCGCCGTCCTCGAGAACTACCAGCAGGCGGACGGCACCGTAATGGTTCCCGAGGCGCTACGCCCCTACGCGGGCGGGCTCGAGCGCCTCACCGCGCACCGCTAGTACTACTGTGTCAAAAAAGTTAGGGTTTTCATGGGGTACGCTGGCCGCCTCGGCGTATGCCCCACCTCGCGAGCGCCCGCGCCCAGCGGTTTCGCACGTATGTTGAGCGTCTCACCGCCGCCCTCGGCCATCAGGATCGGCACGGGCCCCTCCGGGACTATGTCACGGGGCTGTGCGTGCCGGGCGAACGGAAG
>VGLJ01000065.1 GCA_016866775.1 Candidatus Rokuibacteriota bacterium
CGCGGCGACCGCGCGCGACGTGCTCCGCGCCGGCGGCAACGCGCTCGACGCCGCGGTGGCGGGCGTGGCGGACCTCGCGGTCGTGTACCCGCACATGAACGGGATCGGCGGCGACAGCTTCTGGCTGATCTTCGACGGACGGCGCGGCGCCGCGCTCGCGCTCAACGCCGCGGGCCGCGCGGCCGGCGCGGCCGAGCTTGCGACGTATCGTGCGCGCTTCGGCGATCGGATCCCGACGCGGGGCGGCGCCGCGGCGCTCACCGTGCCCGGCACGGTCGCGGGCTGGTGGGAGACGCATCGCTACAGCGCGGGGCAGCTCGGCTCCACGCTGCAGTGGAGGGACCTGCTGGCGCCGGCGATCGCG
Source organism: Candidatus Rokuibacteriota bacterium (assembly GCA_016866775.1). Classification (GTDB taxonomy): domain Bacteria; phylum Methylomirabilota; class Methylomirabilia; order Rokubacteriales; family CSP1-6; genus VGLJ01. Next base: position 365 of record VGLJ01000065.1, read on the forward strand.
CACGCGCGCGAGGGCGTTCCGCTCTCGGCGGGGCAGCGACGGACGGCCGCGACCGCGCCGGCGCTGTTCGACGACGGCGCGCCGTCCGAGGTGCGGGCGACCCTGTGGCCGATCTATCACCCCGCGCAGCTCGAGCAGGGACCCCTCGTGCAGCGCGACCTCGCCGCGTCGCTCCTGGCGATCGCCGAGGGCGGCGCGGCTGAATTCTATGGTGGCGGGCTCGGGCGGCGGATCGCCGACGGCGCCGCGGCGGCGGGGAGCCCGCTGCGGCTCGAAGACTTCACGCGGCACCGTGCCGATTGGGTGGAGCCGCTGCGGATGCCGTACCGTGACGGCGTCGCGGTGAGCTTCCCGCCGCCGACGCAGGGGTTCGCGGCGCTCGCGATCCTGGGGATCCTCGATCGCTTCGACGTTGCGAGCCTGAGCGAGGACGCCTACGTCCACCTGATCGTCGAGGCGACGAAGCTCGCGTTCGAGGATCGGGATCGCTTCCTCGCCGATCCGACGTTCGTCGACGTGCCGGTGGCGCGCTGCCTCGACCGCGACTACCTCGCGCGGCGCGCGGCGCTCGTCGATCGCGAGCGCGCGCGTCCGGTGGCCGCGCCGCCGACGCGCGGCGACACGATCGCGTTCGTCACGGCGGACGATCAGGGCCACGCCGTCTGCGTGATCCAGAGCCTCTATCACGAGTACGGATCCGGCGTCGTCGCGGGCGGGACCGGCATCATCCTGCAGAACCGCGGCGCCTTCTTCTCGCTCGATCCCGCGCATCCGAACGCGCTCGCGCCCGGGAAGCGCACGGCGCACACGCTGGTGCCGTCGATGTATCTCGTCGGCGGCCGGCCGCGCTACGTCTACGGAACGATGGGCGGGGAAGGGCAGCCGCAAACCCAGGCGGCGCTCGTGACCCGCCTCGTGGATCGACGCGACGGTCTCCAGGCGGCGGTCGAAGCGCCGCGCTGGCTGCTCGGACGGACGTGGGGCGACGAGACGCGGGCCCTGCGCCTCGAGAGCCGCTTCGACGCGTCGGTCGCGCCGTCGCTGCAACGACGCGGACACGACGTGGTGGTCGTCGAGGGCTGGAGCGACGTCATGGGACACGTGCAGGCCGTCGAGGTCGGCGCCGCGCTCGTCGCCGCGTCGGATCCCCGCGCGGACGGCGGCGCCTTCGGTGCGTGACGCCGTCGGCGCGCTGATCGTCGCGCTCGCCGTCATCGTCTTCGTCGCCGTGCACGGGCCGATGCTTCGCACCGTGGCGGAGCATCTGGCCGCGCGCTGACGCGTGCGCGTCCTCGTCGCGGCCGGTCTCGCCGCGGGCGTGCTCCTCGGCGCCGCTGCCGTCGGCCGAGTGGCGCCAGGGGCCGGACGAAGGAGCGGCCTGCTCGCGACGGGCCTCGGGCTCGGGATCCTGTCGCATCTCTGGCTCGGCCTCGGGGTGACCGGCGCCTACCGCCCGGTGATCGCGTGGCTGCTTTGGGCCGCGCTGACCATCGCCGGTGCGATCGTGATCGCCCCCACGGTCCCTCGCGCGTGGGCCGCCGCACGTGCGTGGCTGGCCGAGCGTCCGGCGTACGAACGGGCTCTCCTCGTTCTCTCGGGCGCGCTCGCCGCCGTTCTCGTGATCGGGAGCTTCGCCCCGCCGTTCTCGATCGACGTGCTCCGCCACCATCTCCGCGTCGCCGGTGACGCGGCGGCGGAGGGTCGCCTCGTGTTTCGGCCGACCTTCTTCGACGCGCAGCCGATGGCGGGCGAGATGTTCTACGTGTGGGGTCTCCTCCTTCACGGTCCGCTCGTCGGCAAGATCGTGCTCGCCGCGCACGGCGTGCTCGCCATCGGCGCCGTCGCGGCGCTCGCCGCGCGCGGCGGAGGGCGCGCGGCCGCGTGCCACGCCGCCGTCGTGTTCGCGGCGATCGCGCCGGGGGAGACCGCTCGGCGCTCGTGCTCGCGGGCGCGTTCGCGGGGTTCGCCGCGTCGACGAAGCTCTTCGGCCTCCTCTCCCTCGCGGCGCTCGTCGCCGTCGTGCTCGTCGTCATCGTCATCGACCGCCGGCGCCCCGTGTTGCTCGTGGCCGCCGTCGTCGTGACGCTCGTCGCGGGTGCGCCGTGGTACGCGCGCACGTGGGCCGTCGCGGGGCATCCATTCTGGCCGTTCGTCGTCGTCGAAGGCGCGCCGAGTGCGGGCCGCATCGTCGAAGACCTGGCCCGCCGCGTCGACGGCCACCGCGCGGCGGCGGGCAACATCGTGGTGCGGCTCCCGGCGGCGATCGTCGGGCATCCCGACGTGCATGGACGCGCGCCAATCGGCCCGCTCGTCGCGGCCGGGCTGCTGCTGCTGACCGTCGTCGGCGGTGCTCGGCGGACGTGGCCGTGGCTGGCGTGGAGTGCCGCGTACGCCGTGGGCTGGTACGTCCTCGCGCCCTACGCGCGATATCTCCTGCCGGCGTTCGTCGCGTGGAGCGCCGCCGGGGGCTCTGCGCTCGCCGCGGCGCGGAGTCTCGGGCCACTGAGTCGCCACGCGGTCGCGGCCGCGACGCTGGGCTGGGGGGTCGCGAGCCTCGTAGCGGGCGGCTCGCAGCTGGCGCGGGTCGCGCCGGTCGTGACGTCGATCGAGTCCCGGGACGCGTTTCTCGCGCGCGTCGCGAGCCACCACGCGGACATCGTGTGGATGAACCGGACGCTGCCGGCACGCGCGGTCGTGGCATCGGTGTATCCAGGCCTCGCGTATCTCGAGCGGCGCGCCATCTGGCTGGAGGACCTGCAGGCTTTCGTCGACGTCGATACCGCCGCGTCGATCGACGCGCTGCGCGCGTCACTCGCGGCGTGGGGCGCGAGTCATCTCTTTCTCGTCGACGACCCCGGCGATCCCGCGCCGCCGGACAGCCGCCGGCGGCTCGCCGAGCTCGCCGCGCGCTGCGGGGTCGTCGTCCACGACAATCCCGCCTCGGTCGCGATCGCGAGCGTGTTCCTCGCGGAGACCGAGCGGCTTCGGGCGCGGGTCGTCGAGCTTCGATCGCGCTGCGAGTGACGCTCAGCGCTGGCGCGCGGCCAGCCACGCGACGCGGAAGGGATGCATCGCGCGCCACGAGGCGCGCTGCCATCGCGACGTCGCCCCGTAGTGCTCGCGGAGCCACGTCGCGGACGGAAACGCCGTCCAGCCGAGCACGCGGCCCAGATCCGCCAGGCGATCGACGAGCAGCGTCTCCGCGAGATACGTCCGCCACGGCGGCAGTCCGCCGGCGAGGCTCGTCGGCCTGAGGCCACCCAGGCAGGTGTCGAGCGCCGCGCGACGCACGTGCGAGGGCGCGAGCGCGGCGAGCACGTCAGGCGGGACCCGGCCGCCGAGCGCCGCCGCCGCGGCCAGCGCGTAGTGCGTCGCGCCGGCCAGTCCCCAGCGCCGCGCGTCCGCGATGAGCGCGGGCCGGTCGATCGCCTCCGCCCACGCGTCGACGACCGCGGCGATGTCGGTGAACCACACGAGGCGCCCGAACTCCGAGCCGTAGGTGACGTGGTGGACGAGGTGCAGCAGGCCATGCTCGCGGCCGAGCGCGAGCGACGACGCGGTGAGCGGGCGCGCGCGGTCCCACACGGCGTCATGGTCGATGCGGATCGCACGCTCGACACGCGGATAGCGGCCGAGGTGCCAGTGGAGATCGACGACGGCGCCGTCACGCACGAGCTGGCGGAACGAGCGCGCCGCCTGCTCCTCGCAGAGCGCCGCGTCGCCGTGCCGGTACCCGAGGTCGATCAGCGTCGCGATCGCGCGCGCGGCATCGTGCGGGCGGACCAACAGGTCGATGTCCACCATCGGGCGAACGCCGAGGTCCGGATAGACCTCGCGGACCAGCGCCATGCCCTTCAGTGTGATGACGGCGACGCCCGCCGACGACAGCGCGCGCGTCGTGTCGTTCCAGTGCTCCGCGAGCACGGTGTTGCGCGCCCACTGGCGGGCGTACACCGCCGCGAAGCGATCGACGGCGGTCCGCGGCACGGCGGCGCGGAGTGCCGGACGCGCGAGGAGGTGCAGGCTCGCGAGACCGGCGACGCCTTCCGCCGTCGCGGCGTCCACCACCGCGTCCCAGTCGACGCGCGGGGCGAGGCGAACGACATCGTCGATCGCGGCCGCATCCACGCGCGCCGCGCCGAGCGCCAGGACGACGCGCGTCTCGGGCGTCAGCGTGGCGTGACGATCCATGCGCCCTCGGGATGGCGTCGCCACGCGAGCCCCGCGGCCTCGATCTCCCGCGTGATCGCCTCGGCCGTCTGGAACACGTGGAAGAAGCACGTGGTCCGGTAGTCGCTCGCGAGGCTCAGGTGACGGACGAGGCGATCGCCCGGCTCCGTCGTGAACCGATCGCCCAGCGCGCGGCCGAGCGACCACCGGATGCCGTCGACCAGCGCGTGGCGGACGCCGCGGTCGCGATTCCAGCCGGCGACGAGCACGACGGCGCCGCCGGGCGCGAGCCGATCGGCGAGTGCCAGGAGGAACGCGATCCGGCGCGCGCGCGTCGGCGTGTGCTCGTAGACGCCGCCCGAGGCCAGCACGATGTCGAAGACCTCGTCCTTCGGCAGCCCATCGAGAGCCGTCGCGAGGAAGCGGACGGGGAGTCGTTCCACGGCGGCATGCCGCGCGGCCGCGGCGACGAGCGCCGGGACGACGTCGATCCCCGTCACGTCGAGCCCGAGGCGCGCGAAACCCAGGCTCTCTCGACCCGCGCCCGCACCGACGACGAGCACGCGCGCCCGGCCGCCGCCCACGTCGCGCGTACCGCCGCGTGGCTTGCCAGCAGGCGCCCGATCATCCGCCACGGCCCGCGCTCCAGGTCGATGCAGCTTCCCGGACGCTCGACACGTGTGACACGCGCGAGGCGATCCTCGGGAGCGGTGCCGTTCTCCCGCGTGAACACGAACCCGTCCTCGACCGGGCGCAGCACGAGGTCGCCGCCGGGGACCGCCGTCGCCGCGCAGGGGCGAAGCGTGACGAGATCGAGCTCTTCGAGGGGTGGAGGCAGGTCGCGGTAATCGACGGTGAGCGTGAACGACGCGACGCGCGCCGTCAGCTCGTCGAACAGCGCACGGGTCAGCGGCGCCGCACGCTCCGGGACGAAGAGGCCGTCGCCGGTGAGTGTGCGTGCCATCCCAGGCGTCTCAGGACGTCGACGAGGGGACTTTCTTGCTCGGGTCCATGGTCGTGCGCTGCGTGTTGCGCGTGCCCGTCGAGCACGCGGCGCCGCGGCAGCACGAGCCAGTCATCGCCTCGGCGCCGAAGAGGCTGCTCGGCGTCAGCTCGGGCGTTTCGTACGGGCGCTTCGCGGGCTTATCCATGGCGAGGCATCGCCTCCTTGGACAGGAGCTGGTAGAGCTTGCGTTCGGCCGCGGCGATCCTGCGCGCGCGAGGACGGCAGTTCTGCCAGTCCCCCTTCCGCTCGAGCATCGCGTCGCCGTGACAGCGGTTGCAGAAGCCGTTCAGCTCGCACGACCGGCACTCGGGGAGGTCGGCATAGCTCTGGATCGCCATGAGCTCGCGGATGGCGGGCGGCGGCGCGAACCACACGTCGCGGAACGCGCGCTCGCGCACGTTGCCGAGCGGGACGCGGAACGCGATGCACGGGAAGAGGGTGCCGTACGGATCGATACAGCCGCCGTTGACCGCGGGTCCGCCGCTCTGGCGCTGGCGCGCGACGTCCTCGGGATGGCCTTCCGCCAACGGCAGAAGCTGCTTGCGCCACGTGTCGTGCGCCAGGTAGGCGTAGAGCTCGTCCTCGTCGAGCTGGTACGCCGACGGCCGATGCGGGTCTCCGTCGATGCGCGGGCTCACCTCGCACGAGAAGATGTGCGTGAAGACGTCCAGCTCGCGGCCGAGCTTGCGAAGGTCGGCGAGCCCGGCGACGTTCGGCTTCATCACCACCGTCTTCAGATAGACGCGCAGCCCCGCCTCCTTGAGCTGCCGGACCCCACGAAGGAGACGGTGGAATGATCCGGGCACGCGCGTGATCGCGTCGTGGACGGCGGGGTCGGCGGAGAAGATCGAGAGCTCCACGGTGAGGGGATCGAGCGCGGCGAGGCGCCGCACCTTGTCCGCGGTCAGGCCGATGCCGTTCGTGTAGACGCGGTAGACGAAGCCGCGGGACTTCGCGTGCTCGACGATGTCGAAGAAGTCGGGGCGCACGAAGACCTCGCCGCCCGAAAAGGTGACGTAGAGGCCGCCGAGGTCGGCGAGCTCGTCGAGGACGCGCGTCCACTCGGCCGTTGTCAGCTCACGGGCGCGCGCCTCCCGTTCCTTGCCGTGCTCGACGACGCAGTAGCAGTGGACGCATTGCTCGTTGCCGGCTCGGCATCGAACGTGTCGACGAGCGCGGCCACGATCTCGTCGACGGTCCGCGAGCCGTCGCACAGATCCCAGATCGTGGCGCCCACTGCGTTCAGAGGGTACAGCAACCCCGATTTCACGTCGACCACGACGGCTTCGGTGTCGATCGCGCGCCACGGTACGGACCGGCGGCGCGGGTACCCCTCAGAGGCCATCGACGTACTCCCACAGCCGGACGTCCGGCGCGAAGCGCAGTTCGTAGCACGGCACCTCGACGGCGAACGCCGTGAGCGCCGCCACGAGTCGCTCGACGACGTGACGAGCACGCTTGGGAAGGAACACCTGTCCGAAGAGCCGTGCGACGGCTTCGGGGGGGCTCAGGCGACGGTGTGAAAACGACGCCGCCTTGCGCAGGAAGAATCCCGCGCGCAGCGGCGCGCTCGTGTTCACGCGCGCCATCGTCGGCCCGCCCTGCCCGAAAAACGGCGTCGCGACCGCGCTCCACCCGGCGCGTCCCTGGCGCAGCGCGACGGTCTCGTCGTTCAGCACGAGGCGCGATCCGGCGAGCTTCGCGATCGTGGTCTTGCCGCTTCCCGACGGGCCCCAGAAGACACGCGCGCGGCCGCGATCCACGACCGCTGAGGCGTGCAGCATGAACGCGCCGGCGTCGAGCAGGACGAGGCCGGTCACGAGACGAAGCAGGTTGGGACTGACGGCGGCGGGCACGCTCGGGACGTAGGCCTCGACGCGTCGACGACGTCCGTCGACCACGGCGCGGCAGCGCGCGAGCCGGACGACGAACCCCTCCGGCGTCGTGCGGACGTACGGATCCGAGTCGCGATGGCCCGCTCGAAGGTGGAGGACAACATCCCAGCGCAGTCGTCGGCTTCGAGGTTGGCACGTATCGCACGGACATGGCGCTCGTCATCGATCCCGTGATCGACCCGGCGACGCTGCTGACCGTGGTGAGCGACGCCGTCGTGACCGACGCGGCGGGCAACCGGTACGAGGTCGGCTTCTCGACCGCGCCGCAGGACCATGTCGTGGATGGTCCTCCGCAAAGCACGTTCGCATTCACGTTCTCGATCAATACGGCGGCGGAGCTCAAGGTCTACAGGAACGGCGCCGTGCAGACGCAGAACGTCCACTACACGCTCAATGGCACTCCGCCGATGCCCGGGGGGACGGTGACGTTCACGGCGGCCGCGACCAACGGCGACGTCATCGGCTTCGTGAAAGCGTGCGATGGGCCGGGCGGGCCGCCGACGTGCGCGAACGCCACGTTCGGGGGCGGGCAGTCGGACCTGTTCATCTCGAAGTTCAATTCGAGCGACGTCGCGCAGTGGTCCACGTTCATCCGCGGCACGGCGGGTGACGTGTCGGCCGCGAACTCCATCGCCGTGGTCGGCACCTTCGTCTACATCGCCGGCACGACGACCTCGACCGATCTCGCCACGCTCATGCAGGCGGCGGGCGCGACGCTCGGTCCGCAGTCCACCTACGGTGACGGCCAGAACGACGCCTTCGTCATGAAGCTCGACGCCACGACCGGGCAGCCCCTCTTCTTCACGTATCTGGGCGGCAGCGGGGCCGACTCGGCCAACGCGCTGACGACCGACACCACTGAAACGGCTGGGACCACGTACGTGTACGTCACCGGCGCCACGTCCTCGGGACGTCTCGGGACCGATACGCCGTTCCCGGTTTCGCTGAGTGCCTCGCAGGCGACGTATGGCGGCGGCGACTCCGACGCCTTCGTCACCAAGCTCCAGCTCGATCCGATTCCCACCAACGTCGCGAACACCATCGTGTACTCGACGTACCTCGGCGGTTCGGGCGGCGAGGCGGGGACGGGGATCATCGTGGTCTCGGCTGGTGTCGTCGAGGTCGCGGGCGAAACGTTCGACCCTGCCATCCAGGTGCCCACGGCCTTCTTCTCCGAGCCGCCGGCCCTGATGATGGCGTCGGAGCCCGGCATTCGCCTCTGGGCGCCCGAGGCGGGCTTCCTGTTGCAGGCGCCGGACTTTCCGACGACGCTGGGCGCCCACAAGACGCCGCGGACGGGTGGCCCGAACGACATCGCCGACGCATTCCTGACGCGATTCGGAGCGACGTCGGCGCACATCAGCTCGACGCTGCTCGGGGGAGACGGCCTCGATCGCGCGGTCGGGATCTCGAAGGATCCGCTGAACGGCTCGATCGTGACCGGCTGGACGGACTCTGCGAACTTCACGCTCCTCGATCCGGTCCAGAGCGTGCACGGGGGCTTGATCGATTCGTTCGTGACGAAGTTCAACACGCCCGACACGGTCGCCTTCTCGACCTACATCGGCGGTAACCAGGACGACCTCGCGGCCAGTGTGGCGATCGCGTCGAACGGCGATGCCTACGTCGTCGGCACCACGAACTCCACGGAAGCCCCCGCGCCGACGGTCCCTCCCGTCCCCGCGGACGGGGACGGGAATCCCCTCTCGACCGAAGTCTTCCTCACCAAGCTCGGCGCGCCGACGACCCAGACGACGCAGGCGCCGACGCTCGGCTTCGCGGTGTCGGCGGGCACGGCCGGCAGTGAGTCCGGCACGGTCCTCGGTGCCGCCGTCGACTCGAAGGGCAACGTCTATCTCGCGGGCTCGGATGGGCAGGGCCTCGCGCTGAAGCTCGTGAACGCGACCATCGACGTGCGTCCGCACAGCAAGAAGAACAACATCAACGTGAAGAGCAGGCGCGTGCGGGTGGCCATCCTCTCCACCGCCGATTTCGATGCGACGACCGAGATCGACCAGGCCTCGCTGACCTTCGGGCGCACGGGCGCGGAGGAGAGCCTGATCCGGTGCGACAAGAAGCCGCGCAGGGTGAACAAGGACAAGCTGAAGGACCTGGTCTGCTCGTTCAGCATCGCGAAGGCCAACTTCCAGGCCGGGGACACGCTCGCGATCCTGAAGGGCAACCTGGTCGGAAGCGGCAAGGTCTTCAGCGACGACAAGGTGAAGATCATCGTGCCTTGCGAGAAGCCGAAGCACGGTAAGGGCAGCAAGCACGACAAGGACGACAAGCCCGGCCATTGCCATCGCCACGGGCACGACTTCGACGACGACGGCGACGATCTCGAATAAGAGCACCGCCCGACGCGCCGGGTGACAGGCCCGGCGCGTCGGCTCGTCCGTCGCGCTTCAGCCCGCCCCGACTTCCCTCAGCGCCTTCACCGTCGACTCGCCTTCCATCACGACCGCGCCGTCGCGTCCACGGGCCGTGCACCGCACCCGGATGAGCTGCTTGTCGGCGACGATCTCCACGATCTCGGTCTCGGTCACCACGGTGTCGCCGATGCGGACGGGGGCGGTGAAGCGCACGGAGGCGCCGAGCCAGATGATCCCGGCGCCGATGAGACGTGTCTGCGCCGCGGCCATGAACCCGAAGCTGAGCGCCCCGTGGGCGACGCGCCCTCCGAAGCGCGTGCGCTTGCCGAACGCCTCGTCGAGGTGAATCGCGTTGTCGTCGCCCGAGACACGGGCGAAGTCCACGACGTCGGCCTCGGTCACGGTGCGGACGTACTCGGCGCGCTCGCCGACACGGAAGCTCTCGAACGGGCGGATGGGCGCATTCACCGCGGGCAGGGTACTACACCGCGCGGCGATCAGGTCAGGCGGTAGGCGCTGCGGCGCCGCTCCTCCGCCGACTCCGTGTCCTCTTCCGCGAGACGCTCGGTGTCGGTGTCCGCGCGCGTGCCGACGCGCTCGGCATCGGTCTCGGTGTGGACGCGTAACTCTTCGATCGCCATCGTGGTGATGCTCCTCGGCGGCTCTCTAGCGTAGCAACGCGGGTGCCAGGCGCCTCGCCGCGTGCGCGGCCCGCGGGGCGTGACGTTGCGCGCCGGCTCCCCACCCCCGCCTGAATCGCGTTTCCCCCTTTCAGAAATCCGTGGCGGCCCGAGAGGGCCCGACGTATCCAGTCCTGGACGCGGTATCCATTGAGGGACGCGGTATCCATTGATGGACACCAACGGCGGACGCATGCGATCGTAGCGGCGTGCCGCGTCCGGGCCGTGCGCCGCTCCTCTCGGCGGTCACCGCGATCCTGCTCGCCGCGATCCTCTCCGTCGGCGCGACCGTGCTTCCTGCGCCGCCCGCATCCGCGGAGTCCCTCGCAGGCACCGTCGTCCGCGTGGTCGACGGCGACACCATCCGCGTACGCATCGGCCAGCGCGTCGAGAAGGTGCGCTACATCGGCGTCAATACACCCGAGATCCACCACCCGCGAAAGGGCGAGGAGCCGGGAGGCCGCGCGGCGCTCGCGGTGAATCGCGAGCTCGTCGACGGCCGCGCCGTCCGGCTCGAGACCGACGTGCAGGCGCGCGACCGTTACGGCCGGCTCCTCGCCTACGTGTGGGCCGGCGAGACCATGGTGAACGCGGAGCTCGTGCGCCGCGGCTACGCGCAGGTCATGACGATCCCGCCGAACGTCCGCCACCAGGCGCTGTTCGTGAAGCTCCAGCGCGACGCGCGCGAGGCCGGCCGCGGCCTCTGGGCCGGCGCGCCCTCCGCGCTCCCGCGCTAACGCCCGCGTCCCGCGCGCGCGAGCACCTCGCCGACGACCGCCGGATCGAGCCAGCGAGAGATCGATCGCGGGATAGATCTTCATGGCCGCGATCTCCGGCGAGAGCACGATCACGGTGTCGAAGGCGTCGCGGCTCGCGTGCCCGTCCGCCATGAAGAACACGGTCTCGACGCCACCCATGCCGAAGGTGTACCCCTCCTTCTCGCGGACCTCGCGAACGTTCTCGGCGCCGGCGACCGGACAGAAGATGAACACCGAGAGCTGCGCGGTGGCGAGGCGCCGCACGAGCTCCTCCATGACGACCGTCGTCCCGACGCGCTCGCCGCCGAGGATCGCCACGCGGCCGCCGCGCACGACCGGCATCATCACGTCGATGACCTTGATGCCTGTTTCCAGCACCCTGGACGGCCCGACGGGGGCAGGACGAACCAGGCGGTCGAGCGCCGACCGAAGCGACGTCTCGTCGAGCAGCCGGTCCGCGACCGTGCCACGCTCCACGATCTGCATGCCCGGCATGAGTGTTGTTTCCGGATCGCGCGCGATCGCGCGCACGCGGCCGTCGGGCAGGTGCTGCACGACCTCGATCGTGACGGCGCGGCCGGCTTCGTCGGCGGCGATCAGCGTGCTGAAGAGCTCGGGCGGGCCCGCCGGCTCGAAGCGCGCCTCCACGACGGGCCCCTCGGCGCGGAGCACTCGGCCGATGCGGGCGGGAAAGTCTTCGGGCAGCGCGCGATCGGTGAACGCGTCTTTCATCATGGCCAGCATCCTCCTCTTCAGACGACCACGTGCCTCATGGAGCCGGTTGTTGACCGTCGTCACCGGGAGGCCGAGGAACGCCGCGATCTGGGCCTGCGAGCAGTCGTGCACGTAGCGGAGCATGGCCGGCTCGCGCAGCCCTTCCGGCAGCGCGGCGAGTGCCGCGAGCGCGAACGCACGCCGGCGCTCGGCATCGAGCTGCTGGTCCGCGGGCGGCGCGTCGCCGGCGAGATGCTCGGCCGCCGTCAGCGGCTCGAGGTGACGGGCGCGCAGCGCGCGGAAGGCCTGGCGCCGGACGATGCCGTGCAGCCACGCGGGAAACGCGGCCGGATCGGCGAGCGACGCGAGGCCGCGCCACGCCGCCACGAACGACTCCGGCGCGACGTCGCGCGCGAGCTCGGGATCGTGGAGCAGTGCGACGGCGGAGCCGAGCGCGAGGCGTTGATGGCGCGCGACGAGCTCGCTGAAGGCGTCGACGTCGCCATTCCGGGCCCGCTCCACCAGCGCCACCAGCTCCATGCGGCCTCCCAGCGAGATCGGGGTTGGGGTCGTCGTTCACCCATCAGTGCCGCCGGACGGACGCGAGCTTTGCGGTTTTTCCGGGTATCATAACGACCAACTCGCAGAACGCCTTCGCGGGGGACCCATGACGCTCAGGCAGGATTTCTCGCTCGACGCGAAATATCGCCAGGAAGAGGGCCTCATCTTCCTGTCCGGCATCCAGGCGCTGGTGCGGCTGCCGCTCGACCAGCATCGGGCCGACAAGCGCCGCGGGCTGAACACGGCGACGCTGATCTCCGGCTACCGCGGCTCGCCGCTCGGGGGCCTCGACCTGACGCTCGAGCGCAACCCCGACCTCCTCCGCGAGCACAACGTCGTCTTCATCTCCGGGGTCAACGAGGATCTCGGCGCGACCGCGATCTATGGGTCCCAGCTCACCGCCTTCTTTCCGAAGCCGAAGTACGACGGTGTCCTCGGCATGTGGTACGGCAAGGGCCCCGGCGTCGACCGCACCGGCGACATCTTCAAGCACGCGAACTTCGCCGGCGTGAGCCGCACCGGCGGCGTGCTCGCGCTGGCCGGCGACGACCCGCTCTCGAAGTCCTCCACGCTGCCCTCGCACTCGGAGGTCGCGCTCTACGACGCGTTCATGCCGGTCCTGTTCCCCGGCAACACGCAGGAGATCCTCGACCTCGGCCGCCTCGGCTTCGAGCTCTCGCGCTACTGCGGGCTCTGGGTCGGCTTCAAGATCGTGACGAACGTCGCCGACGGGCTCGAGACCGCCGAGGTCGGCCCGGATCGCATCGTGATCGTCGACCCCGGCTTCGAGGTCGACGGTCGCCCGTGGATGCAGCGGCAGAACCCCGTGCTGCTCCCGCCCGGCGTGCTCGAGACCGAGCGCGAGATCCAGCTCGGGCGCTGGGAAGCCGCGAAGGCGTTCGCCGCGGCGCACAAGCTCAACCGCATCACCGTGCCGACGCCGGATGCGTGGCTCGGGATCGCGGCGCCGGGCAAGGCGTATTACGACGCGCGCGAGGCGCTGCGCGAGCTCGGGCTCGACGACGAGGCGCTGCGCCGTCACGGCATCCGCCTGCTCAAGATCGGGATGCTGTTCCCGATGGAGCCGGGGATCGTGCGCGAGTTCGCGCGCGGGCTCGAAGAGATCCTGGTGATCGAGGAGAAGCGCGCGTTCTGCGAGCTCTTCATCCGCGACATCCTCTACAACCAGGCCGAGCGGCCCCTCGTCGTCGGCAAGCGCGACCTCGAGGGCCGCGTGCTCGTGGCGCCGGACGCCGAGCTCGACGCCGACAAGATCGCGCAGGTCATCGCCAAGCGGCTCGAGCGGAAGCTCTCGCTGCCGTCGATCACCGCGCGCGTCGCGCTGCTCGAGGCCGTGCGCGAGCGCCCCACGCCGCTGACGCTCGCGCGCCAGCCGTACTTCTGCTCGGGCTGCCCGCACAATCGCTCGACGCTGCTGCCCGAGGGCTCGATGGCCTCCGCGGGCATCGGCTGTCACGGCATGGCGCTGATGATGGACCGCCGCACCCTCGGCCTCACGCACATGGGCGGCGAGGGCGCCCAGTGGGTCGGCCTCGCGCCGTTCACGGAGACGCCGCACCTCTTCCAGAACCTCGGCGACGGCACGTTCTTCCACTCGGGGTCGCTCGCGATCCGGCAGGCGCTCGCCGCCGGCACGAACGTCACCTACAAGATCCTCTACAACTCCGCGGTCGCGATGACGGGCGGGCAGGACGCGGCCGGCGCGATGCCCGTGCCGGAGCTGACGCGCTGGCTCGAGTCCGAGGGTGTGAAGAAGATCTTCGTGCTCGCCGACGATCCCGCGAAGTATCCGAAGGACACGCGCTGGGCGCCCGGCGTCGACGTCTGGCACCGCGATCGCCTCGACGAGGCGCAGCGCATCCTGCGCGACACGCCGGGCGTGACGGCGCTCGTCTACGACCAGCGCTGCGCCGCGGAGAAGCGGCGCCTGCGCAAGCGCGGCAAGCTCGAGGATCCGAACCTGCGGGTCTTCATCAACGAAGCGGTGTGCGAAGGCTGCGGCGACTGCGGCGTGAAGTCCAATTGCCTGAGCGTCCACCCCGTCGACACCGAGTTCGGGCGCAAGACGCGGATCCACCAGTCGTCCTGCAACAAGGACTACTCGTGCCTCAACGGCGACTGCCCGTCGTTCCTCACGGTGGTGCCGCTCGGCGCGCCGAAGAAGAAGGAGAAGCGCGTCTACAAGGTCGACCGGCCGCTGCCCGAGCCCGTGCTGAAGGTGCCGCGTGACGCACGCGTCTACATGATGGGCATCGGCGGCACCGGCGTGGTCACGGTGAACCAGATCCTCGGGACCGCGGCGCTGCTCGACGGCTCGCACGTGATCGGCCTCGACCAGACGGGCCTGAGCCAGAAGGGCGGCCCGGTGGTCTCGCACCTGAAGCTCTCCGAGACGGCGGTCGAGACGTCGAACAAGATCGGGGCCGGCGGCGCCGACTGCTATCTCGGCTACGACATCCTCGTCGCGACGTCGCAGGTCAACCTCGACCACGCGAGCCCGGACCGCACGATCGCGATCGTGTCGACGAGCCAGGTGCCGACCGGCGCCATGGTGACCTCGACCGAGGTGCACTTCCCCGAGTCGAACAACCTCATCAACTCGATCAACCGCTTCACCCGCAAGGACGAGAACGTCTACCTCGACGCGCTCGGCCTCGCCGAGACGCTGTTCGACGACCACATGGCCTCGAACATGATCGTGCTCGGCGCCGCCTACCAGGCGGGCGCGCTCCCGGTGAGCGCCGCCGCCATCGAGGAAGCCATCGTCCTCAACGGCGTGTCCGTCGCCATGAACACGCACGCGTTCCGAGCGGGACGGTTGCTCGTCGCGGATCCTGCGTGGGTCGGGACGCTCAAGAAGCAGCGCGTCGGCCAGGTCGAGGTCGCGCCCGTCCTCACGGCCGAAGCGCGCGCGCTCGTCGACCGCGCGGGCGCCTCGGGCGAGCTGCGCCGGCTCCTCGAGATCCGCGTGCCCGAGCTGATCGCCTATCAGGACGCGGCGTACGCGGGGCACTACGTCGACGTCGTCACGCGCGTGGCCGAGGCGGAGCGCCGCGGCGTGCCCGGCGAGACGCGCCTCTCCGAAGCCGTCGCGCGCTACCTCTTCAAGCTCATGGCGTACAAGGACGAGTACGAGGTCGCGCGGCTGCACCTGCGCCAGGACGTCGCCGCCGCGCTCGCCGCGGAGTTCCCCGGCGGCGTGAAGCTCCAGTACAACCTCCACCCGCCGCTGCTCCGCGCGATGGGCATGAAGACGAAGCTCAAGCTCGGGACGTGGTTCGAGGCCGTGTTCCGGATGCTCTACGCGATGCGCGGGCTGCGCGGCGGCGCATTCGATCTCTTCGGCCGCGCCGAAGTTCGCCAGGTCGAGCGCGCGCTGATCGGCGAGTATCGCGCGCTGGTCGAGAAGGCGCTGGCCGGCCTGTCCCCGGAGAGCTACGAGCGAGCCGTGAAGCTCGCGACGCTGCCGGACGTGATCCGCGGCTACGAGGAGATCAAGCTGCGGAACGTCGGCAAGTTCCGCGAGCAGGTGAAAGCGCTCGGGTTCTGATCGTCGCGTCCCGGACGCTCAGCGTCTCGATCTCGCGGCCGCCCGCCGAGGTCTACGCGTACATCGTCGACGCGATGAACCTGCCGACGTGGGCCCACGCGTTCTGCCGCTCGGTGCGGCGCGACGGCGCCGAGTGGATCGTCGAGACCCCCGACGGCCCCGTGCGCCTCCGCTTCGTGACGTGGAACCAGTGGGGCGTGCTCGATCACGTGGTGACGCTCGCCTCCGGCGAGAGCATCGTCAACCCGA
The DNA here is from genome assembly GCA_016866775.1 of Candidatus Rokuibacteriota bacterium. Lineage (GTDB taxonomy): Bacteria > Methylomirabilota > Methylomirabilia > Rokubacteriales > CSP1-6 > VGLJ01. The sequence goes on from VGLJ01000065.1 coordinate 16,341, forward strand.
TGCGCGTGGTCCCCAACGGCGCCGGGAGCGAGGTCCTCTTCACGGTCTTCCAGCGCGCGGGCATGTCCGACGCGCAGTTCTACGAGGACGCGAGCCAGGTCCATCGCGATCTGCATACGCTGAAGCGCATCCTCGAAGGGGCCGAGGGCGCGGAAGGGAATGAACGATGAGCGTGACGATCATCCGTGGCGGACGCGTGCTCGACGCCGGCACGCACCGCGCCGAGCTCGCGGACGTGTTGATCGACGGCGCCGTGATCCGCGAGATCGGGCGGCCGGGCCTGGGCGCCCCGGCCGGCGCGACGACGCTCGACGCGCGCGACCGGCTCCTCATCCCCGGGCTGATCAACGCCCACACGCACGCCCACGGGGCGCTCGTGCGCGGGCTTGCCGGCGATCGGGTGCCGCTGGAGCTCTTGCTGAACCAGGCGTCCGCGCTGAATGGCAACCGCACGGTCGAGGACAAGTACCTCTCGGCACAGCTCTCGGCGATCGAGATGGTCCGCAAGGGCTGCACCGCCTGCTACGACATGTTCGTCGAATTCCCGGCGCCCAGCATCGAGGGCGTGCACGCGGTGGGACGCGCCTACTCGGACGTCGGTCTCCGCGCCGTCGTGGCGCCGATGATGGCGGACCGGACGTTCTATCAGGCGCTCCCCGGCCTGCTCGACGCGATCCCGCCACCGCATCGCGCGGGCGTGGAAGCGCTGCGCGCCACGCCGTACACGGCGAGCCTCGCCACGTGCCGCACGGTCCTGAAAGACTGGCCCTTCGACCGCGCGCGGGTGCGGCCCGCGCTCGGCCCGACGATCCCCATGCACTGCAGCGACGAGTTCCTCACCGCGTGCCGCGATCTCGCGCGCGAGTTCGACGTCGGCATCCAGATGCACGTCGGCGAGTCGCGCGGGCAGGCGGTGATCGGCCCGAAGAAGTACGGCAAGACCCTGACCGCGCATCTCGGTGACCTCGGGCTCCTCGGCCCGCGCTTCACGGTGGCGCACGGCGTGTGGCTCGACGGCGAGGACATCAGGCGGCTCGGTGGCGCGGGCGGAAGCGTCGCGCACAACCCGCCGAGCAACATCCGTCTCGGATCCGGCATCGCGGCCACGCGCGCGATGCTCGAAGGGGGCGTGCGCGTCGGCATCGGCACCGATTCGCCGAGCTCGTCGGACACGCAGAACATGTTCGAGTCGATGCGATGGGCGAGCTATCTCTCGCGCGCCGGCACGCTCGACTATCGCCGCTGGATCAGCGCGGAGGAAGCCTTCCGGATGGCGACCGAGGGTAGCGCCGGTGTCCTCGGCATGGGCGATCAGATCGGGCGGCTCGCGCCCGGCTATCGGGCGGACATCGTGCTGCTCGATCTCACGCGCCCCGATTTCGTCCCGCTCAACGACGCGCTCCTGCAGCTCGTCTTCAGCGAAGCCGGCGGCGCGGTCGACAGCGTGATGATCGACGGACGCCTCGTGCTCGATCGCGGGCGCCTCGTGACCGTGGACGAGGCGAAGGTGCGCGCGGCGGCGGAGTCGGCGGCGGCGCGGCTGCGCGAGGCGAACGCCGGCTTCAGGGAGACCGCCCGCACGCTGGAGCCGTTCGTCGGCGCGTTCTGTCTCGCGCTCGCGCGCGAGCCGTACCACATCGCGCGCGTCCTTTCCTCGGAGGGGGCGCCCGGCGCTTAGTCCCAGGCCCTCGGACGCGAGCGCGCGCGCTTGATCTCGCCGCGGTGCTTCTTCGCGCCGATCCGCTGCTCGCGCGCGCCCGCCGTCGGCTTCGTCGGGCGGCGCGACTTCGGACGCACCAGCGCCGCGGCGACGAGCGCGCGCACCTTGTCGCGCGCGTCGTCCAGGTTGGCGGACTGGCTGCGCGTGGCCTGGCTCGTCACCACCAGACGGCCGTCGGCGTCGAGGCGGTGCGCGGCGAGGCGGCGCAGGCGCTCGCGCGCGGGCTCCGGCAGGCCTTCGATGCCGTGCAGGTCGACGCGGAGGTCGATCTTCGTCGCGACCTTGTTCACGTTCTGACCGCCCGGCCCCGACGCGCGGCTCGCGTGCGCGGTGATCGCCCACGGGGGCACACGCACGTTGTCCGTGACGACGATCGGCTCGCTCATACGGTCATTCTAGCGGGCGACTGCGATAATCGACGACATGACGCCCATGCTCGCGCTCGACGCGCGCCGGCGCCTCGGGGCGGTCGCGCGTGGCGAGCGCGCCGCCGACCTCCTGCTGCGCGGCGGCTCCGTCCTCAACGTGTTCACCGGGGAGATCTACGCGGCGAACGTCGCGATCGCTGGAGAGCGGATCGCCTGCGTCGGCATGCGCGAGGACGTCGTCGGCCCGCGGACGCGCGTCGTCGACGTCACCGGCCGCGTGCTCGTGCCCGGCTACATCGACCCGCACGTGCATCCCGCCAACCTCGTCACGCCGTCCGCCTTCGCGCGCCACGTGCTGCCGCTCGGGACGACGACCGTGGTCGCGGACACGCTGCAGTTCTGGCAGACCGGCGGCGCGCGGGCGGTGCGCGCCGTCGCGGACGCGCTCGCACGCTCGCCGCTCAAGTTCTTCTGGATGCTGCGCGTGCACGGCCAGTCGCGCACGCGGGACGAGATGCGGCGCTTTCCGCTCCGCGAGCTCGAGCGCCTGCTCGAGCATCCGTGGGTGCTGGCGCTCGGCGAGGTGACGCGGTGGCCGGACGCGCATCGCGGGGATCGCGCGCTGCTCGAGCGCCTCGATCTCGCGCTCGCGCGGGGGCTGCGCGTGGAGGGCCACACGGCCGGCGCCTCCGCGGAGAAGCTGCCGGCGATCGCGCTGGCCGGGCTCACGTCCGACCACGAGCCCATCACCGCGAAGGAAGTCCTCGAGCGCGCGCGCCAGGGCATCGCGGTGATGCTGCGTGAGTCGTCGCTGCGCCCCGATCTGTCGGGGCTGCTCGATGCGCTGAAAGAGGCGCCGGCGCTCGCGTCGCGCCTCATGCTCACCGCGGACGGCTCGATGCCGGCGTTCATCCAGCGGCACGGCTTCGTCGACAATCTCATCCGCCTGGCGATGGCGGGCGGCGTCAGCCCCGTCGACGCCTACCGGATGGCCACGCTCAATCCCGCCACGTACTACGGGCTCGACGCGCACATCGGCTCGATCGCGCCGGGCCGCTTCGCGGACGTCTGCGTCGTCCCGGATCTCGCGGAGCCGCGGCCGGCGCTCGTCATCGCGCGGGGCCGTGTGGCCGGCGTCGAAGGCCGGCTCACCGCGCGCGTGCCCGAGCCGCCGTGGCGGCGGATCTTCACGTCCGCCACCGCGCGTCTCTCGGGCCGCTGGCGCGCGACCGCGGACGACTTCGCGCTGCCGCGCCGCGCGCGCTACCCGGTGATCCGCCTCGTGAGCGCGGTGATCAGCCGTCTCGAGGAGCGCGCGCTCGCGCCCGGCGACCTCCACGCGGCGCTGTTCGACCGTGCGGGACGATGGGTCGCACCCGGCGTCGTCGCGGGCTTCGCCGACCGCGTCGACGGGCTCGCCGCGACCACGACGACGGACTTCAACATCCTGGCGCTCGGCCGGAGTCCCGCCGCGATGGCCCGCGCCGTCAATCACCTGAAGCGGCGCGGCGGCGGGATCGTGCTCGTGGACGGCGCGGGCGAGGCGGACGCCGCCGGCAGGGTCGCGCTCGAGCTGCCGCTGCCGATCGGCGGGCTCATGGCGCGTGGCTCGCTCGTCGAGACCGCGGCGCTCGAAGACAGCCTGCGCGCGGCGCTCGTCGCGCGCGGTTACGCGCACCACGAGCCGGTCTTCTCGATGTTCTTCCTCGCGGCGGACTTCCTCCCCGTCGTGCGCCTGAGTCCCGTCGGCGTGTGGGACGTCAAGCGCGGACGCATCCTTCTCCCGGCACGAAGCCGTTGAGTAGCGGCGGCCGAGCGGGCGGCGGCAGAGCCGCCGGGAGCCCGCGAGTTCAAGGCCTGGCGCTCGGCGCGCTCGTCGCCGCCGCGGCGCTGGCGGTGCTCGCGTTCCCGTTTCGCGCGACGTGGTGGGGCGGTCTGCTGCTCGCCATCGGCGAGGCCGGCGTCGTCGGCGGGCTCGCGGACTGGTTCGCGGTCACCGCGCTGTTCCGGCATCCGCTCGGGCTGCCGATCCCGCACACCGCGATCATCCCGGCGAACTGGGAGTTGCTCGCGCGGCGCGTGGGCACGATGGTCGGCGACCGCGTGCTGACGAAGACGTACGTCACGGAGGAGATCGGCCGGATCGATCTCGCCGGGCTGCTCGCGGCCGGCGCGCAGCGCGTGACGCGCGCGGATCTCGAAGCGCTGACGCGCACGATCGCGCGCTGGCTCGTCACCGAGGTGAGCACGGGCACGACCGGCGAGCTGCTCGCGCGCATGCGCCGGCTCCTCGCCGAACAGCCGCTCGCGCCCGCCCTCGCGGATCTCCTCGACGCCGCGCGCAGCCACGGGTGGCACGAACGCATGGTGGCGGGCGTCGCGACGGCGGTGGGCGACGCGCTCGACCGTCCGGCCTTCCGGGCGACGACGGCGGACATCATCGACGGGGTGCTGGCGCGGTATCGCGAGACCATGGCGACCGGGCCGCGGCTCTTGCTCGGCCTCGCGCACCTCTTCGGCGTCGTCGATCGCGATCGGATCGTGCGCGCCCTGCAGACCGGCCTCCGCGAGGTCGCGAAGGATCCCGCGCACCCGCTGCGCGCGCAGGTGGCCGAGGCGGTCGCCGAGCTGCCGTCCCGGCTGCGCACCGATCCGAAGCTCGCCGCGCGCGTCGAAGCGCTCAAGGTGGAGGCGCTCGAGAGTCCGGCGATCGCTCGCCTCGTCGACGACGCGGCGGCCGCGGTGCGACAGGCGCTCGCGGCGGATGTCGCGTCGGCGGATTCGGAAGTCGTCGGCTGGGTGAGCGACCGGCTCGACCGCGCCCGCCACGCGCTCGTCGCCGACAGCGCGCTCCGCGCCGAGCTCGACGCGTGGGCGAAGGCGCGCGTCATCGAGCTGGTCGAGCGACATCACGGACGCCTCGCGGTGTTCATCGAAAACGGCGTCCGTGCGCTCGGGCCCGAAGGCGCGGTGCGGCTCATCGAGGAGCACGCGGGCGACGATCTGCAGTACATCCGCCTGAACGGCACCGTCGTCGGCGGCCTCGCGGGCGGCGCGATGTACAGCGTGCACCTGCTGATCAGACTGCTGTGAAACCTGCCAAGCGCCGGGAACCGCGTGTGCTCCCGGGCGATTTTCACGTTACACTTTGCGAACAAGCGCTGCCAATCCGTTGGGAGGTACTATGCCGCGTCTCCGGCCCATCGTCGTTCTGGCCGCGGTCTGCGTCCTCACCGCCGCCATCGTCGCCACGCCCGCGATCAGCCAGACGCCGAAGTCGGGCGGCGTGCTGACCGTGATGCAGCGCGAAGACCTGCCGCAAGGCTTCGCGATCCTCGAAACGTCCACGATCTCCTCGGTGTGGCCGTCCATGCCGTGCTTCAGCAACCTCGTGATCTTCGATCCGCTCAAGAAACAGGAAAGCGTCGACACCGTTATCGGGGAGCTCGCCGAAAAGTGGTCGTGGCAGGACACCTACCGCAACCTCGTGTTCTTCCTCCGCAAGGGCGTGAAGTGGCACGACGGCCAGCCGTTCACCTCGAAGGACGTGAAGTACACGTTCGACATGCTGCGGGAGACGCCCGATGCCGCGGGCAAGCTGCGCATCAACCCGCGCAAGGACTGGTACGCGAACGTGGAGGCGGTCGAAGCCGCGGAGCCCCATACGGTCGTCTTCAGGCTGAAGAAGCCCCAGCCGTCGCTCCTGCTGATGCTCGCGTCGGGCTACTCGCCGATTTACGCCGCGCACGTGCCGGCCGCGACCTACCGTACGACCTGCGTGGGCACCGGGCCCTTCAAGGTCAAGGAGTGGAAGAAGGCCGAGTACGTCGAGTTCGTGAAGAACCCCGACTACTTCATCAAGGGCCGCCCGTACCTCGACGGCCTCAAGTACATTCCGATCCCCGAGCGCGGGACGAAGTTCGCGGCGCTGCAGGCGGGACGCCTCGACGTCGCCTTCCCCGGTGACGCGACGAAGACCATCGCCGAGCAGGTCACGAAGGCCGAGCCGCGGATCAAGGCGACCATCACCGGCCAGAACGTGAACGACAACCTCCTGCTCAACGTGACCAAGCCGCCCTTCAACAACGTCAAGCTCCGGCAGGCGTTCAGTCTCGCCATCGATCGGCGCGGCGTCGTGCAGTCGGTCCACCAGGGCGGCGCCGCCGTCGGCGCGTCGATGGCGCCGAAGCCGTTCGGCGTGTGGGGCATGCTCGACAAGGACCTCGCATCGCTGCCGGGCTACGGCAAGGCGGCGGACGAGAAAGCGAAGGCGAAGAAGCTGCTCGCCGAGGCCGGGCACGGGCCGTCGAACCCGCTCAAGGTCGAGCTGGCCACGCGCGCCATCCCGCAGTACCTCGACTTCGCGTCGTTCGTCATCAACGAGCTGAAGCAGGTGGGCGTCGAGGCGACGCTCAAGCAGATCGAGACCGCGCAGTGGCACCCGCTCGCCACGCGCAAGGAGTTCCAGGCCGGCCCGAACCTCACGGGCATCGGCATCGACGATCCGGACGCCAACTACTTCGAGAACTGGGCGTGCGGCTCGCCCCGCAACTACGGCGGCTACTGCAACGAGCAGATCATGAAGATGATCGAGGCCCAGTCGCAGGAGCTCGATGCGAAGAAGCGGCTGGCGATGGTGATCGAGATCCAGAAGAAGCTCGAGGCGGACGCGGGCCGCCCGACGATCGCCTGGCGGCAGGACTACTACCTCCAGTGGCAGCACGTGAAGAACCTGATCCCGCATCAGTCGATCTACAACTGGGGCCGGATGCAGGAAGTCTGGCTCGACAAGTAAGCGCGGGGAGGCACGCCACGCGGACGTACGTCGCCAAGCGGCTCGGCATCGCGCTCCTGACGGTGTTTGGCATGTCGGTGGTGATCTTTCTGCTCCTGCGCCTGGCGCCGGGGAACATCGTCGACATCCTGTTCTCCACCGGCGGCTACGTGAGCGACGCCGACAAGAAGCTGATCATGCAGGAGCTCGGCCTCGACAAGCCCGTCTGGGCGCAGTACGTCGAGTGGATCAGGAACATGGCCACGGGTGACCTCGGCAAGTCGTACCGCTACGACGTGCCGGCGTGGCAGGTGATCAAGCCGCTCATCCCGGTCACCATCGAGCTGGCGGTCCTCTCCACGATCGTCGCGGTGCTCATCGGCGTGCCGACGGGCGTGATCAGTGCCGTTCGCCAGGACACCGTGTTCGACTACGCGCTCAGGATCTTCTCGCTCGCCGGGCTCTCGATGCCGTCGTTCTGGCTCGGCATGGTGATCATCCTCGCGCTCGCCGCGTGGCTCGGCTGGGTCCCGCCGATGACGTACGTGGGCGTGCGGGAGGACTTCAAGATCCACGCGGTGCAGTTCCTCTTGCCGGCGCTCGCGGTCGGCTATCGCTCCTCCGCGCTCATCACGCGCATCACGCGCTCGGCGATGCTCGAGGTGCTTCGCGAGGACTACGTGCGCACCGCCTGGGCGAAGGGGCAGAGCGAGGGCGCGGTGGTGTGGCGCCACGCGCTCACGAACGCGCTCCTGCCCGTCGTGACGGTCATCGGCATCGAGTTCGCGTTCCTGATCGGCGGGCTCGTCGTCACCGAGACCGTCTTCAACCTTCCGGGGGTGGCGCGCTTCCTCGTCCAGGCCATCCTCTGGCGCGACTATCCGATCGTGCAGACGCTCGTGATGTTCATCGCCATCGTCGTCGTGCTCTCGAACCTCTTCGTCGACCTGCTGTACGGGTGGCTCGATCCCCGCGTGCGGTACTCGGGGTAGGCGATGGCGATCATCACCCACGACGTGGTCATCGCGGCGGCGCCGCGCCGCGCCGGTCTCGTCACGACCGTCCTGCGGTTCTGTCGCAAGAAGCCGCTGGGGGCGGCGGGCGGCGCGCTGGTGATGGTCATGGTCCTGACCGCGATCTTCGCGGACCAGCTCGCCACGCACGATCCCATCGCCACCGACGCGGCGGCGACGCTCGCGCCGCCCGGCGAGGCGCACTGGCTCGGCACCGATCACCTCGGGCGTGACATCTACAGCCGGATCGTGCACGGCACCCGCGTGTCGCTCGCGGTCGGGCTCTTGTCCACGCTCCTGGGGTCGGTGTTCGGAGGGATGGTCGGCCTCGTCTCGGCGTACTTCGGCGGCAAGACCGACCTCATCACCCAGCGCGTGCTCGACATCCTCCAGGGGCTGCCGCTGCTCGTGCTGGCGCTCGTCATGTCGGCGGCGCTCGGGCCGTCGATCGAGAACGTGGTGATCGCGATCTCGATCCCGATCATGCCGCGCGCGGCGCGTGTGATCCGCGCGAGCGTGCTGTCGATCCGCGAGATGCAGTACATCGAGGCGGCGCGCGCGCTCGGGCTCCGGCACCTGCGCATCGCGTTCCGTCACGTGCTGCCGAACACGATCGGTCCGTTCATCGTGCTGACGACGGCGCAGCTCGGCAGCGCGATCCTCACCGAGGCCGCGCTCTCGTTCCTCGGCCTCGGCGTGCCCGAGCCGTACCCGTCGTGGGGGCGGATGCTCTCGGTGTCCGCGGCGGAATACGCGCAGAAGGCGCCCCACCTCGTGCTGTTCCCCGGCATCGCGATCAGCCTCGCGGTCTTCGGCTCGAACCTGCTGGGGGACGCGCTCCGCGACACGCTCGACCCGCGCCTGCGCGGCGCGCAGTAGAATGCGGGGCGTCGTGGCTGACGACGCTCTCTGCTGGACGCCCGCGACCGCGCTCGCCGCCCTGATCCGGCGCAAGAAGGTCTCGCCGGTCGAAGTGGTGAAGGCCGTCCTCGCGCGGATCGAGGAGCTCAATCCGCGTTTGAACGCCTACGTGCTGGTGCTCGCCGACGAGGCGCGGCGCCGGGCGAAGGCGGCCGAGCGCGCGGTGACGCGGCGCAGCGCCACGCTCGGGCCTCTGCACGGCGTCCCGTACTCCGTGAAGGACCTCGTGATCACGAACGGCGTCCGGACGACGTTCGGCACGCCGCTCAATCGCGACAACGTGCCGACCGAGGACGCGCCCATCGTCGCGCGCATGACCGCGGCGGGCGGCATCATGCTCGGCAAGACCAACACGCCCACCTTCGGATGGATCGGCGCGACGCACAACCTGGTGTTCGGCGTCACGCGCAATCCGTGGGATCTCGAGAAGACGCCCGGCGGCTCGAGCGGGGGCGCATCGGCGGCGGTGGCGGCGGGCCTGGCGCCGCTCGCGATCGGGACCGACGGCGGCGGCTCGATTCGCATTCCCGCCGCGTGCACGGGGATCTTCGGTCACAAGCCGTCCTACGGACGCATTCCGCTCCATCCGGTCAGCGGCGCGTGGAGTCTCTCGCACGTGGGTCCGATGACGCGCACGGTGGCGGACGCGGCGCTGATGATGAACGTGTGCGCGGGGCCTGACGAGCGCGATCAGTACTCGCTGCCGGCCACGCGTGTCGACTACCTCAAGGCGCTGAAGGGCTCGGTGAAGGGGCTGCGCGTCGCGTACAGCGACGACCTCGGCTTCGTCGACGCCGTCGACGACGAAGTGCGCGCAGCGTGCGCGCAGGCCGCGCGCGCGTTCCGCGAGCTCGGCTGTCGCGTCGAGATCGTGAGCCCGGCGTGGCCGTCGCCGAAGGACGCCTGGCAGCAGATCTTCTGCGGCGGCATCGCGACGCGCATGGCGCCCTATCTCGACCGCAAGGCCGAGATCGAGCCCGGCCTCTACGAGATCATCCAGCAGACGCTCGCCGAGCCGCCCACGCGGTACGTGCAGGCGTGGTTCGATCGTCTCGCGTGGTGGCAGCACCCGCGCGCGTTCTTCGAGACCTACGATCTGCTGCTCACGCCGACGATCGCGTGCCCGCCGTTCGACGCCGATGCGGACGGCCCGGGCACGATCGCCGGCCGCCGCGTCGATCGCTATGGATGGATCCCGTTCACCTACCCGTTCAATGTCACGGGCCAACCGGCGTGCTCGGTGCCGTGCGGGTCCACGCGCGCCGGGCTCCCGATCGGCCTGCAGATCGTGGGGCGGCGATTCGACGACGTGACGGTGCTCCGCGCCGCGGCCGCGTTCGAGCGCGCGCGGCCCTGGGCCGACTCCAAACCGGCAACCGCCTGAGCATGGGCAGTCGCCGGAGGGCGGACTTCACGTCCGCCCGGAGGCGTGGGGGGCTTGGGGGGCGCCCGGAGCCCCCCATCTTCATAATCTGCGCGCTCGTCGCCGGCGCGCTCGCCATGTGGGGCGTGTACTTCGACACCGCTTCATCTACGGCGGCGGCTTGCTCGTGTGGATCGCGTGCGTCGCGGCGATCACGCTCGAGACTCGCGGCCGCCTCGCGGATCTCGGCGGCACGGTCCTGCGCGCGGGGCCGGTCCGCCTGCCGCTCGGGTTCGCGATCGCGGCACTCGGCACCGCGATCATCGTGCTCGCGGTGCCGACGGATCTCACGTGGCACGCGGTGTTCGGCAAGGACCTCTTGATCTGGAGCCCTCCGCACCTGCAGGGCGTCGTCGGCGGCGCCATCGGCGGCCTCGGCGTCGTGTTCGCGATCGCGGGCCAGAAGGGGCGGGGACCGCTCGCGCGCGAGGACGTCTGGTACGTCGCGATGCTGCTGCCGCTCGTCGATCTCCTCCACTACGTGCACTGGAGCCTCGCGCACTACACGATCTTTCCGTGGACGCGCACGCCCGACTTCTATCCGTACCTCGTCGCGCTCACGGTCCCGATGGTCTTCGTCGCGGCGGCGCGGGCGCTGGGGCCGTGGGCGCCGACGCTCGCCGGGGCACTTTTCTTCCTCGCCATCGTCGTGATCGACGCCGGCCTCGCCGCGATCGGGTTCGCGCGTCCGGCGGTCACGCCGGTGTTCGCCATCCCCGCCGTGGCGCTGTCGGTCCTCTACGCGGTGATGCCGCGGCGACGCGACGATCTCGCCCTCGCGGCGGGCGGAGGGATCGTGTTCATGCTCGCGTTCGTCGCGATGGAGACCGCGTGGATGGCGTGGGTGATCGGGCAGCCGTGGCCGAGCGGCCGCGTCCTGGGCGGCCTTCCCGCGACGCTGGCGACCGGCGCCGTGATGGGGGGCGTGGGCTGGGTGCTCGGCGGGTTCCTCCGGGCGCAATGGACGGCGGGCGGGGCCGCGGCGATCTTCAGAAGCCCGCAGCGCGCGCGGTGGGCCGCGCGGGTGGCGATCGTGCTCGTCGCGGCCGGGCTCGCGAGCACGTATCGGCCGCAGCAGGACGGCCCGCCGCTCTCGATCGCGGACCTGCGTCTCGAAGCAGACGCCGGATTCCCGGTGCAGGAAGCGCTCTTCTGGGATGCCGTGATTCACGACGACTGGCGGCAGCTACCCGCGATCGACGTCTACAGCGAAGGGACGATGGACGGCATCCCGCTGCCGATCGGGCCCGCGTGGTGCGCGGCGGACGCCGCGCGGCTCGAGCGCGAGCTGC
>VGLJ01000066.1 GCA_016866775.1 Candidatus Rokuibacteriota bacterium
GGAGGGGTCGCCGCCTCCCGGCCTCGCGTTCCTGAGTCGCCATCCGGCGACTCAGGAATGGCTGCGGAAGTCGGCGGCGACCCCTCCCGGCCGCCGCCCCCGTCCCCGCCGAACGCGCTTCTATTCTTCTCGAAGGTCGTTGCCGAAGATGTTGCGGCCGCCCGCCAGGATCTCGAACGCGCGCTGATACGCGCGCGCCTCGTCCTCGCCGATCGGCTCCGTGTTGCGATACTCGTGCTTCGCCACGAAGCGCCCGAGGTCCCCGCGCACGGCCTGCCACGTGGCGAGCGTGCGGCGGACGATCGTCTCGACGCCCGGGGTCGCAGCACCACGCGCGGCGACATCGAGGAGATGCGGGAGGCAGAGCCCGCCCGAGCGCCGATACGCGCGCTCGAACTCCGAGTCGTCCGCGAAGCGCAGCACGGCCTCGAGGCAGTGGGCCTCTGCGGTCCGGAGCTGCACGCACACCGCGCAGCGATCCCGCTGCGCCGGGTTGGCTCGCCGCGCGCGACCGACGGTATCGCGGACCCACGAACGAAGGCGCGCGAGCCGTCCCTGCCGCCGATCGCCCGCCGCGCGCACGCGCTCGTGACACACCCGCAGGAGGTCCTCGTACACGATCGCGACACCGGTGACCGCGGGCCGGACCTCGAGCGCCATCCACGTGTGCCAGTTGCAGAGCCCGTTGGACGCGCGGAGCTTCCGGCGCGTCGCGACGTCCGTCACGTGCTCCTCGAAGAGGGTCGTGAGCTGCCGGCGGCTGTCCGCGTCGAGGTAGGCGCAGACCGGGCAGCCCGGACCGTCGCAGGCCTCGACCAGACGGAAGTAGCCGATGGACTTCCCGGTCACGGACGGCAGGGGCGGGGACGCTATCCCTTCACGGAGCCGGTCAGGCCCGTGACGTAGTACTCCACGAAGAAGGAGTAGACCAGCGCCACCGGGATCGAGCCGAGCAGCGCGCCGGCCATCAGCTGGCCCCAGAAGTAGATGTCGCCGCGGATCAGCTCGGAGACGACGCCGACCGGAACGGTTTTCTTTTCGGGGCTGCTCAGAAACACCAGCGCGTAGATGAACTCGTTCCAGGAGAGCGTGAACGCGAAGATGCCCGCGGACAGGATGCCGGGAACGGCGATCGGGAAGATGATGCGGATCATCGCGCCGAACCGTGTCGCGCCGTCGATGCGCGCGCACTCCTCGAGCTCCCTGGGGATCGTCTTGAAGTACCCCATCAGGAGCCACGTGCAGAACGGGATGAGGAACGTCGGGTACGTGAGGATCAGCGCCCACGGCGTGTTGCCGAGCTGGAAGTTCCGGATGATGTCGGCGAGCGGGATGAAGAGCAGCGTCGGCGGCACCAGGTAGGTGACGAAGATCGACGTGCCGAGCATGCCCGCCATCGGGAAGCGCAGGCGCGCGAGGGCGTAGCCCGCGAGCAGGCCGCAGAAGAGCGAGATCAGCGTGGACACGACCGCGATGAAGAACGTGTTCCAGAGCCACCGCGGGAACGTCGTCTTCGCGAGCAGGTCTTTCACGTGCGCGAGCGTGGGATCGAGCGTCCAGAACGGGGCGTTCTGCGCGGCCCGCCACGAGCGGTAGAGCTCGGCATCCGGACGGATCGCCGTCACGAACATCCAGTAGAACGGGAAGAGCGTCCCCACCACGAAGACCGTGAGCGGGATGTAGAAGAAGACCCACTTCTTCCAGCGGCGCTCGATGACCATTTTAGTGCCCCTTACCCGGGGAGACCCGTGGGTGGCGAGCCCCAGTCGCCGTGGCTCCGCACCGCGACTTTACGCACCCTCCAACCTCCTGAGATACCTGAGCTGCAGCCAGACCACGATGAACAGGACCGGCAGCATGAACAGCGAGATCGCCGCGCCTTCACCGAGGAGGCCGGTCGCCACCCCGATCTGGTAGGCGTACGTGGCCAGCAGGTGCGTCGAGTTCGCCGGGCCCCCGCCGGTGAGCACGTAGATGAGCTGGAAGTCGGAGAAGGTCTGGATGATCGAGAAGACGACCACCACGAGCGTCACCGGCTTCAGGAGCGGCCACGTCACGTGCCAGAAGCGCCGCCAGGCGTTGGCGCCGTCGAGCGACGCCGCCTCGTGCAGGTCGGGGCTGATCGTCTGCAGGCCCGCGAGGAGCGTGATGGCGAAGAACGGCATGCCGCGCCACGTGTTGATCAGGATCGCGCACGACATCGCCCACGTCCCGTCGGAGAGGAACGGCAGCTTGGTGACGATGAAGCCCGCCTTGTAGAGCGTCCAGTTCAGCACGCTGAACGTCGGGTCGAACATCCAGCGCCACGCGAACGTGGACAGCACGGTGGGGACGATGAACGGCAGCAGCATCGAGGCGCGGACGAGCCGCTTGCCGCGGAAGTGGCGGTTGAGGAGCAGCGCCAGCCACATGCCGAGCGCGAGCTTGAAGATGGTCGCCCAGAACGTGTACACGCTCGTGTTCCAGAACGCGGTCCGGAAGATCGAGTCGTTCCACGCCTTGACGAAGTTCTTCAGCCCGACGAACTCACCCACGTTGCCGACGCTGGTGTTGGAGAGCGACAGCCACACGCCCATCACGAACGGGTAGGCGATGAACGCGCCGAGGAGGACCACGGTCGGCGCGAGCAGCAGCACGGCGAGGAGCCGCTCGCTCTCGAGGAAGCGCGTGAACCCCGACGGAAGCGAGGCCCGCGAGCGGGGGAGCGCGACGACGTCCGCCGCGCTCCCCGCGCCCCCGGCGATGGGTGCCTTCACCCTAGCCTTCGTAGATCTTCTTGAGCTCGCCCTCGGCCCACTTCACCGCGTCTTCGGCCTTCATGCCCTGGACGGCCTTCGCGTACATGTCGACGATGACGTACTTCGTGTACGCCTCGGTGGCCTTCCCGGTGGCCGGCCCGGGATAACCGAGCATGCGGGTCTGCCGCGCGGCCTGGCGGAAGACCTGGAGCGGCTTGTCGATCTTGGCCCACATCGGATGCTCTTCCCACTTCTTGGTCGAGCCGACGCTGTAGCCCTCGTTGACCTGGAACCACTTCTCGTAGTTCACGTCCTGGTGCAGCCACTTCAGGAAGTCCTTCGCGAGCTTCTGGTTCTTCGAGTACTTCATGACCGAGTGCTGGAAGGGCACGTAGAGCGCGAACTGCCCGGCGGGGCCCTTCGGCAGGAGCGCGGCGTGGTCGATGTCCTGGAAGAGCGGCTCGCCCTTTTCGTCCTTCAGCTTGTCCTTCTGGCGCTTGGCGACGATGTAGATCGACGCGCCGTTCAGCGTCGCGCTGAGCTCGCCGGCGTGGAAGGCGCGGTTGTTGTTCGTGTCGTCCCACGCGAGGCCGCCCTCGTCGCACGCGTCCTTCCAGAACGCCTGCATGAACTTCACGCTCTCGACGGCGCCCTTGCTGTTGATGACGACCTTCTTGCCGGTCTTGTCGACCTCGGCGCCGCCGAAGCTCCACAGGAGCGGGTACGAGAAGGTGGGCGGGTCACCGGCGCTGTGGCCGAGCGCCTGCCCGACCGGCTTGCCCTTGGCCTTCAGCTTCTTGCCGACCTCGCGCCACTCGTCCCACGTCTTCGGGAACTCCTTGACGCCGATCTCGGCGTGATGCGACTTGCGATAGGCGATGGCGTTGCCGACGATCCCGTGCGGGACCGCGAGCCACTTGCCGCCGACGCGCGACGTCGTGCCGAAGACGTCGTAGAAGCCGCCCTGCGCCTTGGCGATCGGATCGGCGACGTCGGAGACGTCGACGATGCCGTTCGCGTAGAGGTGCGGCCAGTTGTAGAGCATCATGATGATGTCGGCGCCGGACCCCGACTGGATGGCGGCCGTGATGCGCGGCTGCAGGTCGTTGAAGTTGATGAACTCGAGCGTGACCTCGGCGCCCAGCGCCTTCGACGCTTCCGGCGCCTGCCGCTTCAGCTCGACGTCCGCCTCGGGAATGAAGTCGACCCACCGCACGACGTGGAGCTTCTGCCCCTGCGCGTACGCCGGGGCGCGCCCGGCGGCGACGATGCCCTCGATGCCGGTCACCGCCACGGCCGCGGCCGCGCCGGAGACCTTGATGAACTGCCGGCGACCCACCCCTTCTCTACCCATGCGTTTGACTCCTCCTTGAGTGCGCTGCCCAGGTCTTCCGACGCGAGTGCCGATTTTAACCAGCGGGGACGGGGAATGCCATTCCCACCCGGCGCGGCGGGCGGAACGTGAGCGCGATCGTGATCGCGCCGAGCCCGATCGCGCCCGATCCGACGTAGAGCCACAGGTAGCTGCCGAAGCTGTCGTAGAACCACCCGCCGGCCCACGCGCCGAGCGCCATCCCGAGCGTCGACACGAGGAACACCCCGCCGTACGCGGCGCCCATGATCCGCTCGCCGAAGTACTCGCGGACGAGGATCGCGTAGAGCGGCATCACGCCGCCGTACGACAGCCCGAACACGAGCGCGAGCGCGTAGAACGCGGACGTCGCGCTGGTGAAGAGGTACAGGAAGACGGACACAGCCTGGATCGCGAGGCCGACGAGCAGCGTGCGCTTGGCGCCGTACCGGTCGGCGAGCAGCCCGCACGTCACGCGGCCTGCCACCGAGGCGAGCCCGGAGACGCCGAGCACGGTCGCGGCGGTGAGCGGGGCGACCCCGCGGTCGATCGCGTGCGTCACCATGTGGAAGATCGGCCCCGAGTGCGCCGCGCAGCACGCGAAGTGCGTCAGCGCGATGGCCCAGAACTGGGGCGTGCGCAGCGCCGCGGCCGCGGTGAACTCGCGGCCGCGGGCGTCGAGCGAGGCCACGGCCCCGGCGCCCTCGCCGGCGGGCGCGGCGCGGATCAGGAGGGCCGCCGGGATCACGACGAGCCACGCGAGGTCGCCGATCACCAGCATCGCGATGCGCCAGTCGTAGGCATCGATGATCGCGCGCGCGAGCGGGCCGACCGTCAGCGTGCCCAGCCCGATGCCCGACGACACGAGCGCGACCGCGAGGCTGCGGTGCCGCGTGAACCAGCGCGTCGCCGCCGCGGTCATCGGCGCGTAGAAGGCGCCGACTGCGAACCCGACGAGCCCGCCAAAGAGAGCCTGGAACTGCGGCAGCGTCGCGGCCTGGCTCGCCGTCACCATGCCGAGGCCGAGCAGCACGCCGCCCGACAGCACGACCGCGCGCGTGCCGATGCGATCGGAGAGCGTGCCCCAGATGAACGAGCCGAGGCCCATGAAGATCCAGTTGAGGAGCGCGACTGTCGAGATCCCGGTGCGCGACCACCCCATGGTCTCGGCGATCGGCTTGAGGAAGACGCTCAGCGAGAACATCGCGCCGAGGCCCATGCACGTCACGAGCATGCCGGTGCCGACGATGACCCAACCGTAGAAGAGGCGGCGCTGCCCCATGGCGGCCACTACAATAGCACCCGCGATGTACTGGCCCTTCGTGTGGCCCGCCCTCACCTTCATCGCGGTCACGCTCGCCGCGTTCCTCGTGCGCGAGGTCGCCCTGCGCGCGCTCAAACGGTGGGTCGCGACACCCGACGGCGGCTCGCCGATCCTCGACATCGTCCGCGTGCCGTCGCTCTTCTGGTGCTTCGTCCCCGGCATCGCCGCGGCGATGGAAGTGGCGCACCTCCCGCCGCGCGCCGTGAGGATCCTGCACCCGACACTCGTGGCCGCGATCATCGTCTCGGTCACGGTCATGCTCGCGAACGCGGCCGGCATCGCGGTCGTCCGCGCGGGCGATCGCCGCGCGCTCGGCGGCCCGGTGACGGGTCTCGCGACGACCACCGCGCGCGCCGCCGTCTTCATCGTCGGCGGCCTCGTGCTCCTCGGCGCGCTCGGCATCCAGATCACGCCGCTGCTCACCGCGCTCGGCGTCGGCGGTCTCGCGGTGGCGCTCGCGCTGCAGGACACCCTCTCGAACCTCTTCGCGGGGCTGCACCTGCTCGCCGACAAGCCGATTCGCGTGGGCGACTACGTGAAGATCGGCGACACGCTCGAGGGCTTCGTGGTCGACGTCGGCTGGCGCTCGACGCGCGTGCGCCTGCTCTCGAACAGCGTGGTGATCGTGCCGAACTCGACGGTGGCGAAGTCGACGATCATCAACTACGACCTGCCCGAATCACGCCTGGCGCTCCTGATCCAGGTCGGTGTTGACTACGCGAGCGACCCCGAGCGCGTCGCGGCGATCCTCGGCGAGGAAGCCGAGCGTGCGATCGGTGAGGTGCCCGGCCTGCTGCCCGACCCGAAGCCCCAGGCGCGCCTGATTCCCGGCTTCGGCGACTCCGCGCTCGAGTTCACGCTGGTCTGCCACGTGGCGCGCTTCGTCGACCAGTACCCGGTGCAGGACGAGCTCCGCAGGCGCATCCTTCGCCGTTTCCGCGCGGAGGGCATCGCGATCCCGTTCCCGACGCGCGCGGTTCACATGCGCGCCGACAACCCGAGCTAGCTCGCGGGGGCGTCGCCGCGGCGGGCTCGGGGGACGCGCGGCCGACATCCGCAGGCTCTGCGAGGACGGGAGGCCGCGCGTCCCCCGAGCCCGCCGCGGCGACGCCCCAGCCGGCTAGCTCAGCGCGCGCCGCGACGCGAACCACGCCTCCACGGCGCGCACGTCCTCCTCGGTGTCCACGCCGATCGTCGGCTCGTCGGTCTCCATCACGCGGATGCGGATCCCGTGCTCGAGGAACCGGAGCTGCTCGAGCCGCTCGGTGAGCTCGAGCGGGGACGGCGGCAGCGCGTGGAACGCGTCGAGCGCGGGCCGTCGGAACGCGTACAGGCCGATGTGCTTGTAGCGGATGGCCCCGCGGCCGTCGCGATCGTAAGGGATCGGGTACTTCGAGAAGTAGAGCGCGTAGCCGTCGGCACCGATCACGACCTTGTTGACGGCGGGATTCGGAAGCTCGGCCTCGGTCGCGCGGATGCACAGCGTCGTCACCTGCGTCTCGACCTCGGTGAGGAACGGCGTGACGAGCCGCTCGATGTGTCCCGGCGTGATCAACGGCTCGTCGCCCTGGATGTTCACGTAAACGTCCGCGTCGCGGTGCTGCGCCACTTCCCACACGCGATCCGTCCCCGAGGCGTGGTCGGGCGACGTGACGACGGCGGGGACGCCGTGGGCCGAGCACACCGCCGCGACTTCCTCGGAGTCGGTCGCGATCAACAGGTCGGTGAGATGCGTGCTGCGCTTCGCGGCGTCGTACGTGCGCACCACCAGCGGCCGGCCCCCGATGTCGCGCAGCACCTTGCGCGGCAGGCGCTGGGACTGCAGGCGGGCGGGGATGACGCCGAGGACGGTCAGCGTTCCCGGCGCGCTCACGGAAACGCGCCGAGCGTGCGCCGCAACGACGCGGCGCGGTCCGCGCCTTCCGGGACGAACGGCAGGATCACGGGCAGCGTCAGGCCCGCGTTCGCGTACGCGTTCAGGCGGTCGCGGCAGAACGCTTCGTTCCCGATCATCCCGAGCCCGTCGAGGACGCGCGGCGAAACCTCGCGCACGGCGCCCGCGCGATCGCCCGCCTTCCACTTCGCGTTGATGGCCGCCATCTCGTCCGCGTAGCCGACCCCGCGGAAGAAGCTCGCGTACACGTCCACGATCGCGTAGCCCGTGATGTCGCGCGCGAGCCCCGCGCGCACCGTGGCGGGTTCGTCGGTCACCGTCGTGCGGATGAAGCCGGCGATCTCGAAGCCGTCGAGCGTCCGCCCGGCGCGGCGCGCGCCGGCCTCGAGATGCGCGATCGACGCGCGGACGGCCTCCGGCGGAATCCAGTTGAGCAGCACGCCGTCCGCGATCTCGCCGGCCAGCTCGAGCATCTCGGGCCCGAGCGCGGCGAGGATGATCTTCGGCGGCGGCGACGGCGGCGGCGTCATCGACCTGAAGTTCTTGAGCCGGTAGTGCGTGCCGTCGACGTTCACGCGCTCCCCGGCCGCCGTCATGCGGACGATCCGGACGACCTCGCGCATCTGGCCGAGCCCGGCGTGGAACGGCAGGCCGTGCCAGTGCTCGACGATGATGCGGCTCGAGACGCCGAGACCGAGCGCCACGCGCCCGGGCGCCACGTGCGCGAGCGTGGCCGCCGACATCCCGAGGATGATCGGGCTCCGGGTCTGGATCGGGATCACGCCGCTGGACACGCCGATGCGTCGCGTGTGGGCCGCGATCAACGTCATGAGCGTGATGGCGTCGCCGCCGGCGGTCTCGCCGACCCACGCGCTGTCGTAGCCGCGCGCTTCGACGCCGCGGACGAGCGCGAGATAGTCGGCGAGCGGCAGGGCGGGGAAAGCCGCGAGCACCGCGCCGACGCGCATGATCGCGCGAGTATACTCTACGAGCGCGATGGGCCTTCTCGACGGCACGCACGGCCTGATCTTCGGTGTCGCGAACAAGCGCTCGATCGCGTGGGCCATCGCGCAGGCGCTCTCCGGCGCGGGCATGCGGCTCGCGTTCACCTACCAGGGCGACCGGCTCAAGGAGAACGTCGCGGAGCTCGCGGCGACGCTCCCGGGCTCGATCGTCTACCCGTGCGACGTCGGCGTGGATGCCGAGATCACGGCCGTCTTCGAGCAGCTCGCCCGTGACTTCGGCGCGCTCGACACCGTCGTCCACTCCGTGGCCTACGCGAATCGCGAAGACCTGGAGGGCCAGTTCCTCGCCACGCGGCGCGAGGGCTTTCGCGTCGCGCACGACGTCTCCGCGTACTCGCTCGTGGCGGTCTCGCGCGCGGCGGTGTCGCTGCTCGAGCGGTCGGGGCACGGGTCGGTCATCGCGATGACGTATCTCGGCTCCGAGAGGGTCGTGTCCGGCTACAACGTGATGGGCGTGGCGAAGGCGTCGCTCGAATCGTCCGTCCGCTACCTCGCGGCGAACCTGGGGCCGCGCGGCATCCGTGTGAACGCGATCTCCGCCGGGCCCGTGAACACGCTCGCCGCGCGCGGCGTCAAGGGCTTCACCGGGATGCTCAAGCACCACGCCGAGGTGGCGCCGCTGCGGCGCAACGTCGAGCTGCGCGAGGTCGGCGACACCGCGCTGTTCCTCGCGTCGCCGATGTCCTCCGGCATCACGGGCGAGGTGCTCTTCGTCGACTGCGGCTACAACATCATGGCGGTGTGACGATCCGCGTGCGGCGCCGCCTGCTCGTCGTCGCATGGCTGGTCGTCGTGGTGGGGGCCGCGCTCGCGGCGCCGTGGCCCGCGGCGGCGCAGGCGGAGAAGCTCGCGCGCATCGGGTTCCTCGCGGCCTCGACGCCCGGCCGCGACCAGCGCCTGCTCGGGTTTTTCAAGCAAGGCATGCGCGACCTCGGCTATCGCGAAGGGACGACGTTGGTGGTCGAGGAACGCTACGCCGAGGGCCGATTCGAGAAGCTGCCCGAGCTGGCGGCCGATCTGCTGAAACGCCGGGTCGACGTCCTCCTCGTCGCCGGCGCACCCTCGGCCCAGGCGGCAAAGCGCGTGACGCAGACCGTGCCGATCGTCATGACGAACGCCGCCGACCCCGTGGGCACCGGGCTCGTGTCGAGCCTCGCGCGTCCGGGCGGCAACGTCACCGGGCTCTCCGACTTCAACGAGGGCACCGTCGCCAAGCGCCTCTCCCTGATCAAGGAGATCCTGCCGTCGGCCTCGCGGGTCGCGGTCTTCTACAATCCGTCGAATCCCACGAATCCGCGCCAGCTCAAGCTGACGCAGGACGCGGCGCGCACGGTCGGCATCACGCTCACGCCCTTCCAGACGCCGACCAGCGACGACCTCGACCGCGCCTTCGTCGGCATCCAGAAGGAGCGGCCCGACGCGATCCTGGCGATCGGTGATCCCGCGCTCGGCGCGCTGCGCCTGAGGATCATCGCGCACGCGGTGCGGCACCGCGTGCCCGTGACGTTTTCGACGCAGGAAGGCAGCGAAGAGGGCGGCCTGATGTCGTATGGCGCCCGCGTCGAGGACCTTGATCGGCGCGCCGCGACGTACGTCGACAAAGTTCTCAAGGGCGCCAATCCCGGCGACCTGCCGATCGAGCAGCCGAGCACGTTCGAGTTCGTGCTGAACCTGAAAACCGCGCGCGCGCTCGGGCTCACGATCCCCGCGTCGGTCGCGTTTCGCGCCGATCGCGTCATCGAATGACGGCGATGACCCGGCAGCCGCTGCGCGCGCCGCGCGGCGCCACGCTGTCCTGTCGCGGATGGGGCCAGGAAGCTGCGATGCGCATGCTCATGAACAACCTCGATCCCGACGTGGCCGAGCGCTGGCAGGACCTCGTCGTCTACGGCGGCTCGGGCAAGGCGGCGCGCACGTGGGAGGACTTCGATCGGATCGTCGCCACGCTGCGGCGGCTCGGCAACGACGAGACGCTGCTGATCCAGTCCGGCAAGCCCGTCGGCGTCTTCCGGACGCACGGCGACGCGCCGCGCGTGCTCATCGCGAACTCGCTCCTCGTCCCCGCGTGGGGAGACTGGGATCACTTCCGGAAATACGAGGCGATGGGCCTCACGATGTACGGGCAGATGACGGCCGGCTCGTGGATCTACATCGGCACGCAGGGCATCCTGCAGGGCACGTACGAGACGTTCGCCGCGTGCGCGGCGAAGCACTTCGGCGGCTCGCTCGCGGGCCGGCTCGTGCTCTCCGCCGGGCTCGGCGGCATGGGCGGCGCCCAGCCGCTGGCCGTCACGATGAACGGCGGCGTCGGGATCTTCGTGGAGATCGACCGCGAGCGCATCGAGCGGCGGCTGCGCCTGAAGTACGTCGACCGCATGACCGACTCCGTCGACGAGGCGTTGCGCTGGGCGGACGAGGCGCGCGGCAAGCGCGACGCGCTGTCGATCGCGATCCACGGCAACGCGGCCCAGGTGCATCCGGAGCTCGCGCGCCGAGGCGTGCGCTTCGACGCGGTCACGGACCAGACCTCGGCGCATGACATGCTCAACGGCTACATGCCCGCCGGGCTCTCGGTCGCGGAGGCCGCGGTGTTACGCGCGCGCGATCCGAAGGAGTACGCGCGGCGCGCGTACGAGTCGATCGCCGCGCAGATGCGCGCGATGCTCGACATCCAGCGCGGCGGCGCCATCCTGTTCGACTACGGCAACAACTTCCGCCGCGAGGCCGAGAACGCGGGCGTGCACGACTTCAGCTATCCGGGCTTCGTGCCCGCGTTCATCCGGCCGCTGTTCTGCGAAGGCAACGGGCCGTTCCGCTGGGTCGCGCTGTCCGGCGATCCCGAGGACATCTACGCCACCGATCGCGCGCTCATCGAGGCCTTCGCCCACGACGAGCACCTGGTCCGCTGGCTCCGGCTCGCGCAAGAGCGCGTGCACTTCCAGGGCTTGCCGGCGCGCATCTGCTGGCTCGGGTACGGCGACCGCGCGAAGGCCGGCGCGCTCTTCAACGAGCTCGTCGCGACGGGGAAGGTGAAAGCGCCGATCGTGATCGGCCGCGACCACCTCGACTCGGGCTCGGTCGCGTCGCCGAACCGCGAGACCGAGTCGATGCGCGACGGCTCCGACGCGATTGCCGACTGGCCGGTGCTGAACGCGCTGCTCAACACCGCGGCGGGCGCGACGTGGGTCAGCGTCCATCATGGTGGCGGCGTCGGCATCGGCTACTCGCTGCACGCGGGCATGGTGGTCGTCGCGGACGGCACGCCGGACGCCGCGCGCCGCCTCCAGCGCGTGCTGACGACTGACCCGGGCACCGGGATCATGCGCCACGCGGACGCCGGCTACCCCGAGGCGCTCGACGCCGCGAGGCGCCACGGCCTCGACTTGCCGAGCGTGTCATGAGGCTGCTGCCGGACCTCGTGTTCGTCGACGGCGCGTGGCGCGCCGATCAGGCGGTGCTCGTGACCGACGGGCGCGTCGCGGGCCTGCAGGCGGTCGGCACGGCGCAGCGCGACGACGTGCGGCTGCCCGGCAAGGCGCTGCTGCCCGGCGGCGTCAACACGCACGACCACACCTTCCAGTCGCTGCTGCGGGGCCTCGGCGACGACCTCGACTTCATGGGCTGGCGCGACCGCGTCCTCTACCCGTTCTCCCAGCGGCTCGATCGCGAGGGCATCAAGGTCGGCGCGCTGCTCGCGTTCGCCGAGCTGCTGCTGCACGGCGCCACCACGTGCGTCGACTTCTTCTACCTGCAGGACGAGGGCAACGAGAACGCGGAGGCGGTGATCGAGGCCGCGCGCGAGATCGGCATCCGCCTCGTGCTCGCACGCGCGTTCTACGACTGGGAGGGCGCGCCGAAGCGCTATCGCGAGACGCCGGCCGACGCCGCGCGCCGCACGCGCGAGCTGATCGCCGCGCATCGTCACGACGAGACCTGCGTGGTGCAGCCGGCGCCGCACAGCCCTCACGGGGCGTCCCCGACCATGATTCGGGCGGGCTGGGAAGTCGCGGAGAGCGAGAACACGCGCTTCCACATCCACGTCGCCGAAGGGCGCTACGAGGGCGAGCGCACGCTGAAGGAGCACGGGGCCACGCCGATCCGCTATCTCGATCGCCTCGGCGTGCTCGGGCCGCGCATGATCGGCGTGCACTGCGTATGGCTCGACGACGAGGAGATCGCGCTCATGGGCGCGCGCGGCGCCGCGCTCTCGTACTGTCCGAGCTCGAACATGTTCCTCGGCGACGGGATCACGCGGATTCCCGAGATGCTGCGCGCGGGTGTCCGGATCGGCCTCGGCA
Organism: Candidatus Rokuibacteriota bacterium; assembly: GCA_016866775.1. Taxonomy (GTDB): domain Bacteria; phylum Methylomirabilota; class Methylomirabilia; order Rokubacteriales; family CSP1-6; genus VGLJ01. Next base: position 12,631 of record VGLJ01000066.1, read on the forward strand.
CCGACGGCGGCTGCACGAACAACCGCCACTCGGTCCTCGAGGAGATGCGCATGACCTCGCTCCTGCAGCGCGTGCGGCTGCTCGACGGGACCGCGCTACCGGCGGAGTGCGCCTTCGCGATGGGGACGCGCGGTGGCGCGGAGATCCTCGGTCTCGAAGCCGGCGCGATCGCGGCCGGCCAGCTCGCCGATCTGGTCGCGGTCGATCTCGACGACCCGTCGCTCCACCCGCGCAACGACCTGCTGAAGAGCGTCGTCTACGCGATGTCGCCGCGCGCGGTCACCGACGTGTGGGTCCACGGCCGTCGCGTCGTCGCCGACCGCCGGCTCGCGACCCTCGACCAGCAGGCGTTGATGGCGCGCGTGCGCGACGTGACGCGCGGGTGGTCGTTGTGAGCGTCGTCCTCGATGGCGGGCCGCTCCGCCTGGAGGACGTCGCCGCTGTCGCGCGCGACGGCGCGCCGGTGCGGGTGGGCGCCGAGGCGGCGCGCCGGGTGGCCGAGTCGCGGCGGTTCGTGGACGAGCTGGCCGGGACCGCGGCGCCCGTCTACGGGATCACCACGGGCGTCGGCAAGCTCAAGGACGTCGTGATCCCGCGCGATCATCGCGACGAGCTGCAGCGCAACCTCGTGCTGAGCCATGCGGGCGGCGTCGGCGCGCCACTGTCCGAAACGGAGACGCGCGCGGTGATGCTGCTGCTCGCCGCCTCGCTCGCGCGCGGCGCCTCCGGCGTCCGTCGCGACGTGGTCGACCTCGTCGTCGGCTGTCTCAACGCGCGCGTCCATCCCGTGGTCCCCGAGCAGGGCTCCGTCGGCTCGTCCGGCGATCTCGCCCCGCTCGCGCACGTCGCGGCCTGTCTCATCGGCGAGGGCGACGTCTGGCGCGACGGGCGGCCGGTGGCCGCGCGCACCGCGCTCGCCGACGCGAAGCTCGGGCCGCTGCGGCTCGAAGCGAAGGAAGGGCTCGCGCTGCTCAACGGCACGCACCTGATGGCCGGGCTCGGTGCGCTCGCGGTGCTCGAGGCGGGGCGTCTGGCGTCGCTCGCCGACGTCAGCGGCGCGATGTCGCTCGAGGCGCTCATGGGAACGAACACCGCGTTCGACGAGCGCATCCACGCGCTGCGCCCCCATCCGGGCCAGCAGGCGTCGGCGGCGAATCTCCGCGCCCTCACCGCCGCGAGCGGCATCATCGCGTCGCATGCGGACTGCACGCGCGTGCAGGACGCCTACAGCCTTCGCTGCATGCCGCAGGTGCACGGTGCCGCGCGCGAGGCGATCGGGTTCGCGCGCGCGATGCTGGAGCGCGAGCTCGCCAGCGTGACGGACAACCCGCTGGTGTTCGCGGGCGACCGCGTCGTCCTGAGCGGCGGAAACTTTCACGGCGAGCCGCTGGGGCTCGCGCTCGACACGCTCGCGATCGGCCTCGCGCAGCTCGGCGGCATCGCGGAGCGGCGCATCGACCGGCTGGTGAACCCGCTCGTGTCCGACGGGCTGCCGGCGTTCCTGTCGCCGTCCGGTGGGTTGAACTCCGGCTACATGATCGCGCAGTACGTCGCCGCCGCCCTCGCCTCCGAGCTGAAGACGCTCGCGCACCCGGCGAGCGTGGATTCGATCCCGACGTCCGCGCTGCAGGAGGACTACAACGCGATGGGGGCGGGCGCGGCGCTCAAGGCCCGCCGCGCGGTGGCGAACGTGCGCCAGATCCTCGCGATCGAGCTGCTGCTCGCCGCGCAGGCGCTCGACTTCCGCGCCCCGCTCGCGCCCGGGCGCGGCAGCGCGGCCGCACACGGTGCGGTCCGCGCGCGCGTACCGGCGCTGACCGACGATCGTTACCTGAAAGGCGATCTCGATGGCGCGCTGGCCGCCTGCGCCGACGGCTCGGTGCTCGCCGCCGTCGAGGCCGCCGTCGGCCCGCTCGCGTGAGGTTGATCGACCTCCTCGTCACGAACGCCACCGAGCTCGTCACGAGCCGGACCGATGCGCGCGGCGCCGCCGGCGCGGCGCTGCGAACGCTCGACGTCATCGCGAACGGCGCGGTCGCGATCGACAAGGGGCGCATCGTCGACGTCGGCCCCACCCGGACGCTGCGACGCCGGCATCGCGCGCGGCGAACGCTCGACGCGCGCGGCAGGCTCGTCACGCCCGGGCTCGTCGACTGTCACTCGCACCTGGTCTTCGCGGGGTCGCGCCACGTGGAGTACGAGCAGCTCGTCACCGGCGAGGCGATGCCCGGCAAGCGGCTCGAAGGCGGCATCCGCTACACGGTGGCGCGGACGCGCGCGGCGTCCGCCGCGGCGCTCGGGGCGCAGGCGCGCCGGGATCTCGACCGGATGCTCGCGCACGGCACGACGACGATCGAGGTGAAGACCGGCTACGGCCTCGATCGCGACACCGAGCTACGGATGCTGCGCGTGATCCACGGGCTTCGCGGTCACGCCGTCGACATCGTGCCGACCTATCTCGGTGCCCACGTTCTGCCGGCGGAGTACGCCGATCGGCGCGAGGCGTACGTGCGGCTCGTCATCGACACGCTGCCCGCGGCGCGGCGCTGGGCCGAGTACTGCGACGTCTGGTGCGACACGATCGCGTTCACGGCCGCGGAGACCGAGCGCATCGCGCGCGCCGCGCTGGCGCTGGGCTACCGGTTGCGCCTGCACGCCGACCAGGTGGGCGACGCGGGCGGCGCCGCGCTCGCGCGCAGCGGCGTCGTCGGCGTGCTGCTCCCGAGCGTGACGTATCACATGATGGAGATGATCCCGAAGCTCGACGGCGCCGCGCTCGTGCCGGCGGCGAAGCCGTTCTGGCCGGCGCTCGTGCGGCGGATGATCGACCGCGGGATGCGCCTCGCGCTGTCGGCGGACTACAATCCCGGGACGTCGCCGACGCTCTCGATGCAGTCCGTGATGCAGCTCGCCGCGCGACTCTACCGACTCGGCTATGCGGAGATCTGGCACATGGCTACGATCAACGCCGCGCACGCGCTCGACCGCGGTGCGGATCGGGGGAGTCTGGAGACCGGCAAGCGCGCGGACGTCGTGGTGTGGTCGGTGCCCGAGCACGGGATGGTGATCAATCGGTTCGGCACGAACCTCGTCGACGCGGTCGTCGCGAATGGGCGCGTCGCGTGGAGCGCCGCGCGATGAGACTGCCCGCGATCGGGACGCCGGCACCGTCGTTCCGGCTGCCCTCGGCGCAAGGCGCGGACGTGGCCCTGGAGGACTACCGCGGCCGGAGCGTCGTGCTGTGGTTCTCCAAGGGTCTCTTCTGACCGTTCTGCCGCCGGCACATGGCGCAGTTGCGCCGAGGCTATCCGGAGATCCAGCGCGGCGGCGCCGACGTCCTCCAGATCACGCACAACACCGTGACGGAGGCGCAGCGCTACCGGAAGCACTTCCCGATCGCGTTTCCCTACCTGTGCGATCCGGACCGCGCCGTGCACGAGCGCTACGGGATCATGCTGGAGCCCGCGGCCATCGGCAACGTCGTGCAGTCGCTCACGACGGCGGTGACCGATCTCGTGCGCACGCGGGAGCGCACGGCATCGCCGGCGCCGTTCGCCCTCCGCTACGGCTTCAAGGATTCGCCGCAGGCCGTCCTCTTCCTGGATCGCGAGGGCATCGTGCGCCACGTGGTGGAGGCGGGCCCGAACGCGGACCTGCCTTCGAACGCGGAGATCCTGCGCCGTCTCGACTCGATCCGCTAGTCAGGAGCGGAGAGAGCGAGCTAGCGCTTCAGCGTGACGACGGAGAGATCGCGCGGCGGCGTGGGAAAGGCGCCGGACGGCGCCGCGCTCTCGGCGACCCGATGCGCCTGCGTCATGCGGCAGTGGCCCTCGAAGAGGACACCTTCCTCCACGACGACCACCGGCGCCTCGACGTCGCCGAACACGCGCGCGGAGCCGCGCAGCTCCACGCGCTCGGTCGCGACGAGGTTGCCGACGAGCTGGCCGGAGATGAGCACGACGCCGGCCTGGATCGCGGCGTGGACGATGCCCTTCTCGCCGATGATGAGCGTGTCCGTGGACGCGATCTCGCCACGGAACTTACCGTTCAGCATGACCGTGCCGCTGAACGTGTATTTCCCCTCGATCTCCGACCCCTCGTCGATGAACGCCGTGAGGTCGCTGGTCTTGACGGCGCGCTTACCGGTCTTCTTCCACAGCATACGGCAGGCGTCCGCCACGTCCGTCGATGCCGCGGCCGTCACCGCGCGGGCGCGCCGCGGCGTGCGCGGCCTTCTCGTCGATGAGGTAGACCTGCTTGCTCGAAGCCTCGTCCTTGATCTTGACGACGTTGCCGTTGAAGAAGCCGCCCTTGGAGATGACGAGGGAGTCGGTGCGGATGCTGCCGCTCACGCGGCCCGTGGAGGCGATCTCCACGTTCCCCGTCGCGACCATGTCGCCCTTGCCGCCGACGTTGAGCTCGCCGCTGACCTCGCACTCGATCTGGATCGAGTCGGCGATGTCGAACTTCCCGTCCATCTTCGCGTGCTCCCCGACGATCGTGAGCAGCGTGATGGAGTGGCCGTTCCCGTTGCCGGCGGTCTCCTGGACCTGGCCGTTCGCCTGCGGGGCTTTGCGTCCGAGCACACTGCGTCTCCTTTACGGTTGACTACCACTGCTCTTCGAGCGTTCCGCCGCGAACGAGCATCGCGGACTGCGACTCGGAAAAGGGGCTCGATTACAGCGCGGTCGAGGGACGGGTGTCAACGGGGTCATGACGCGGTGTATCGCAGGCCTGATCCTGCATCACTTCCCATACAGCCAGTGCGGGAACCACAGCCCGATCGCGGGAAACGCCATCACCAGGAGGAGCCCGACCATCTGCAGCACCATGAACTCCGCCATGCCCCGGTGGATGTCGGTCAGCGTCCAGCCCGGCGCGACCGCCTTCAGGTAGTAGGCCGCGGTCGCTAGCGGCGGTGACAGGAACGTGGTCTGAAAGTTCACCGCGACGAGCACCGCGAACCAGAGCGGATCGAAATGGAGCGCCATGATCGCGGGCTGGAGCAGCGGCACGAAGACGAACACGATCGTCGGCCACTCGAAGGGCCAGCCGAGCAGGAAGATCAGCAGCATCACGACGAGGAGCGTCCCCATCGGTGGCAGCGGCAGGTTGACGAGCGTCTCGGTCAGCAGCGTGGCGGAGCCGAGGCGCGTGAACACCGCCCCGAAGATGTTCGAGGCGACGGCGAGAAAGAACATCATGCTCGACTGCTCGGCCGTCGAGATCACCGCGCGCTTGAGCCGTTCCCATGTGAGCGTGCGGTAGGCGAGCGCCATGAGCACGGTGCCGACGACGCCGACGCCGGCCGCTTCCGTCGGTGTCGCCATGCCGGCGAGGATCGGCCCCAGCGTGACCACCGTGAGCACGAGGTGCGGGAACATGCCGAAGGTCAGCTCGGAGAGCAGCGTGCGCGTGGGCAGCGCACGCGCCTCGCGCGAGAGCGGCGGGCCGAGGCGGGGGTTGATCGCGCAGCGAACGACCGTCCAGACGATGAAGATCGCCGCGAGCAGGAAGCCGGGACCGAACGCCCCCGCGTAGAGCTCGACGACCGGCACGCCCATCATCGGGCCCATCACGATGAGCATCACGCTCGGTGGGATGAGGATGCCGAGGCTGCCGCCGGCGGTGATCGCGCCGGCCGACAGACGCGCGTCGTAGCCCGCGCGCGTCATCGTCGGGGCTGCCATGATTCCGACGACCGCCACGGTCGCGCCGACGGTGCCGGCGGCGATGCCGAAGATCGTCGCGGTGAGCAGCACCGCCACGTAGAGCGAGCCGGGCACCGGCCCGAACAGCAGCCGGAGCGCGTGAAAGAGCCGCTCCATGAGCCCGCCCTCTTCCAGCAGGTAGCCCATGAAGATGAACAGCGGAACCGCGACGAGCACCTGCTCCTTCATGAGCCCGCTCGTGTGGAGCACGCTCAGGTAGAAGACGACGTCGCCGAACGCGAGGTAGCCGGCGCCGAGCGAGAGGAATAACAGCGTGAACGCGATGGGGAATCCGGCGAAGATCGCGACGAAGAACGTGCCGAGGAGTACGAAACCGAGGAGCTCGGGGCTCATCCAGCGCGGAGCGTGCGCGCGCAGCGGATGAGCTCCGACACGCCCTGGAGCAGGAGGAGGGCCGCGGTCAGCGGAATCACCCCCTTCAGCACGAACATCGGGACCGGCACGATGAAGATCCGGAGCCCGGTGCGCTCGCCGATCTCCCACGCGTGTCCCGCCTCGACGGCGCCCGCGTAGAGGATGCACAGCAGGCCGGGGAAGAAGAACAGCACGTAGCAGACGGCGTCGATCGCGGCGCGCGTCTTCGGCGACCAGCGCTCGTAGAGGACGTCGGTCCGGATGTGGCCGCCCTTCAGGAGCGTGTAGGCCCCGGCGAGCATGAACTGTGCGCCGTAGAGCATCCAGCCGACTTCGTAGCTCCACGTGGTGGGCGCGTGGAAGGCGTAGCGCGCGACGACCTCGTAGCTGACCGCGAGCGTGATCGGCACGATCATCCAGCCCGCGATCCAGCCGGCCGCGGTGCTGACGGCGTCGATGCTGCGCGAGATGCGATCGACGATGGTCACGCGCCCCAGAGCTGCCGGGTCGCGCGCCGGGCCCCCTCCGCGAGCGCCGCGAACTTCAGCCACACGACGCTCGGGTGGACGTCGTTGAACCGGATGCCGGACGCGGCGAACCCGCAGTCGGCGCCGGCGATGACGTTCTCGCGCCCGACGATCCTCGCGAACCGGACGATCCGCTCGGCGATGAGCTCCGGGTGCTCGACGAGGTTGGTGGTGTGGCTGATGACGCCCGGAATGAGGACCATGCCGTCCGGCGGGCGCACGCGCTCGAACACGTGGTACTCGTGCTCGTGGCGCGGGTTCGCCGCCTCGAAGGAGAATGCGCCGGCGTTGATCCCGAAGAGGACGTCGACGATGTCCTTCAGCTCCATGTCGTGCACGCGGGGACCGACGTCGATGCTGTAGCAGGTGTGGAAGCGCACCCTCTCGCGCGGAATGCCCCGGAGCGCGTCGTTGATCGCCTCGACGCGCTTCGCCGCCCACGTCCGGCACTCAGTCCAGAAAGCGGGCGACGCGTGGTGATTCAGAGAGGCGTCGTCTTGCCGGCTGCGTGGTCACGGAGGGCTCTATCGGCAAGATCGTCAAGCCGGCCGGCCTGAACGTCACGCTCGAGCTGGCGGTCCCAGGCCGCCCAATCGAATTCTAGAAACCAGGCGCGGAGCTCCGCGAGCTCGTCCGGAGACAGTGCCTGGATCTCTTGCTCGATTCTCTCGACTTTGCCCACAACCACGGACCGTGAGAACAAGTCTAGCATCGCCTCGTCATGGTTCGTAAGCGCCGCTGTGCTCTGCTGGCTAGACAGAATGACTTCCACGAAATGAGGCTGACCTCCGGCGCTCAACGCGGATTAGCCTCATCGAGGCCAGAGCCGCACGTGCTCTCAGGCACACACGAGCGTGGAGGTCAGCCACGGACGAGTCTAGCAAGACGCTGTTCGTCGGTCTCGACGTTCACAAGGACACGATCGCCGTGGCGTACGCGCCCGACGATCGCGGCGCGGACGTCGTCGCGTGGGGCACGATCGGCACGCGGCCATGCGACATCGACAAGTTGATCCGGCGGCTCCAGGCGAAGGGCGGCCGGCTGGTTGTCGTCTATGGGGCGGCCGTGCGGCTATTGGCTGTACCGGTACCTGACCCGGAAAGGGCTGACCTGCCACGTGATGGCGCCGGCGCTGGTTCCGCGGAAAGCCGGTGATCGCGTGAAGACAGACCGGCGGGATGCGGCGACGCTCGCGCGCTTGATGCGGTGACCCGCGGAAGGCGAGTCACGCGACGGTGATCTTCTGGACACCGATGAAGTCGAGGGGCTCGACGTTCTCGCCCTCGACCTCAGGGCAGAGCTCGACGGCCTCACGGACTCGAACCATCAGATCGTCGAGCGACGTTGCCTGCGTGTGGCAACCGCGCAGGGCGGGAACGGAAGCCACGTAGTAGCCGTCGGCGTCCCGCTCGATGATGACGCTGAACTCACGTGCCATCAGGTTCCTCCAGCAGCGCCGATTCTACGCCGAGGCCGTCCGCCAGGCTTGCGGCGAACGCAACGGTGAGCCGCCGCAGCGAGCGAAGCGAGCCGCGGTCGGTTCCACTGTGTAGTTCGACAGGCTCATCGGCCGATTTCAGGGACTGACAATCCGCGGCAGATTTTTCGACCAAGCACGTCCGAGATCTCGGTGTGCCTCGGCACCGCTTCAACCGCGCCGGTGACCGGGTTTGTCCAGAGCGAGTGCGAGCGTCCTTCCCGCTTCAGATGGCACCCGTGTTGGCGCAGATGGCGAAGCAGGTCGCCCCGCTTCACCCGACGGTGACCCTTTCTCGCCTCGCCGACGCAGGTACCCCCCGAAGCCCGTCCTTGCGCCGGTCCTTAAGAATGAGGGCGATCGCGCTCGTCAAGCTCTTGAGCGCAGCCGCCTTCGTGCGGCCTTGGCCGTTCGCACCCGGAATCTCAGGGCAGTACGCGATGTGCCAACGGCCCGCGCGCTCGACCACAGCGGTGAATTCGTTTCGCATTCTCTGTCCCATGGGCGTCTATCCTACGCGGTCAGAACGCGTGTTGGCGCTGGCGAACGCGCAGGCTGAGCGGCCGGCGTCGGTCCGGGCCGCTCGAGCCTGTTGTTCGGCGGCGGCCCGCTCCGTTCTGAGCCGCTCGACATGGACGATCAGCGCATCGACCGCAGCCTCGAGTCCCAGGTTCGTCGTATCGATGACCGGCAACTCCAAGGCGTCGGCTTGTCCACGGAGATACGCAGCCCAGCGGTCCATCCGCGCGTTCGAAAGCTCGGGCTGGCCGCGCGGTCCAGTGTGAGAGCAGGTACGCGCGAGCTTCGCCGATTCGATGACCGCGCGGTCCGCGTTCGGGGATGTGCAAGCGCTAAAGCCCTTGCCGAGCCTACCTTATGCCTCCGCCCACCTTGTACGGATAACTCAATCTCTCCTGAACTACGTAACACGGTGAACGCTGCGCCCGGCGCAGTGTAGCCCGGACGCGCTCCACGGCTTCGACCCGGCAGAACGCCTGTGGCGACGCGAAGCTACACGGCAGGAGAGCGTCATGCGCTTCCCCAATATCCTGCGGGCTGGCGCCGTGTAGCGCCGAGATCTTCCATGCTCGGCTCACGTCCGGAACATCCGGTCCGCCGGACTTCGCACCGCGGCTGGTCCGCGGTTCAGGACGTGCGTGTAGATCATCGTCGTGCTGACGTCGCGGTGGCCAAGAAGCTCCTGTACGGTTCGGATGTCATAGCCGTCTTCGAGGAGATGAGTTGCGAACGAATGCCGAAGCGTGTGGCAGCTCGCGCGCTTCACGATTCCGGCCTTCAGCGCGGCCTCCCGCACTGCGCGCTGTGCAACCGATTCATGGAGATGATGGCGGCGGCGCTGACCGCTGGCCCGGTCAACGTAGAACCGTGTTGCCGGGAAGACCCACTGCCAGCCCCACTCGCGGCCTGCATTCGGATACTTGCGTCCGAGGGCCCACGGAAGTTCGACCCAGCCCGCGTCGTGCGCCACGTCCCTCGCGTGTTGCTTGCGAACACGGTCGACGTGGCGAGCGAGGTCGGACTTGACCGCCGTCGGCAGCATCGTCGCACGATCCTTGGCGCCTTTTCCATCGCGGATCGTGATCTGATTCGTTCCGAAGTCGACGTCCTGGACGCGGAGGCGGCAGCATTCCAGCAGCCGGAGGCCGGCGCCGTACATGAGGAGCGCAAGCAGGCGTGGCGTACCATTCAGGGCATCGACCAGCGCCTGCGTCTCCTCGCGTGTCAGGGCGACGGGGAGATGCGCGGGACGCTTTGCGCGAACCAGTCCGTCGAGCCAGGGGAGCTCGATCTCGAGGATCTCACGATAGAGAAACAGCAGCGCGTTCAGCGCCTGGTTCTGTGTCGACGCGGCGACCCGATCGCGGACCGCGAGGGCTGTGAGGAACGCGGTGACCTCAGCGGCTCCCATCTCGGCTGGGCGTCGCTTGTGGTGAAAGAAGATGGAGCGCCTGATCCAGTGGACGTAAGCCTTCTCGGTGCGGCGGCTGTAGTGACGCGCGCGAATCCGCTGGCGGACTTGGTCGAGCAGCTTCGGCTTCGGCGCGCCGGGCGGGGTGGTTTCGCGAACGACAAGCGAGGCTGATCAGTCGCCGCTTCGTACCGCAGAGCGGGCGCCGGATGCGCGACACCCATAGCGTGTCGCCGAAACGATAGCCGTCCGCACGCGACTGGGCAACGTCAATCTGCGGCACCGCTCAGCGTGCACGAGTCGATACGGCGCATGATCGGTGACGCACGTCGGTTGTCTCGACACCCGGAGAAGAGCGTCGGAAGGGGCGAAGCGCCCCTCCGAGTCTAGAAGGAGCGGATCAGGCGCTCGACCCGCTCGTCGTGGGACTGGAACGGGTCCTTGCAGAGGATCGTCTCGCGCTCCGGGTCGTTGAGCTTCAGGTAGACCCAGTCCACGCGGTAGTCCTTGCCCTTGAGGTTCGCCTGGCGGATGAACTCGCCGCGCAGGCGCGCGCGCGTCGTCTGCGGGGGCTTGTGCTTCGCGGCCTCGATCGTCTCGTCGTCCGTCACGCGGTCGACCATGTCGCGCGCGGCGAGACGGTAGTAGATGCCGCGATCCGGGCGGATGTCGTGGTACTGCAGGTCCATCAGCGAGATCTTCGGATCGCGCCACGACAGGCGGTTGCGATCCATGTAGCTCTGGATCCACTCGCGCTTGATGACCCAGTCGAGCTCGCGGTTGAGCTGCATCGGGTCGGTCTGGAGGGACTCCAAGATGTACGTCCACTTCTGGAGGACGTCCCGCGTGACCGGATCGGACTGGATCGAGTCGACGTAGCGCGTGGCGTACTCGAGGTACTCGAGCTGCAGGTCGAGCGCGGAAATGCTCCGGCCGTCCTTCAGCTTGATGGTCTCGCGCAGCGTCGGGTCGTGGCTGATGTCGCGGATCGCCTGGACGGGCGACTGCAGCGAGTAGTCGCGATCGAAGAAGCCGTCCTCGATCATATCGAGCACGAGCGCCGTGGTGCCGATCTTGAGATAGGTCGCGTACTCGGACATGTTCGAGTCGCCCACGATGACGTGCAGGCGGCGATAGCGCTCGGCGTCGGCGTGCGGCTCGTCGCGCGTGTTGATGATCGACCGCGACGACGTCGTGGCACCCGAGATCTCCTGGCAGATGTGCTGGGCGCGCTGGCTCAGGCAGTAGTTGAAGCCGCGCGGCGTTTGCAGCACCTTGCCCGCGCCGGCGAAGATCTGGCGCGTGACGAAGAACGGGATGAGCGCCTCGGCCAGGCGCTGGAAGCTCACGTCGCGGCTGACGAGATAGTTCTCGTGGCAGCCGTACGAGTTGCCCGCCGAGTCCGTGTTGTTCTTGAAGAGCAGGATCGAGCCCGAGATGCCGTCCTCGCGCAGCCGCTTCTCCGCCTGGTGCAGAAGGTCCTCGACGATCCGCTCCCCCGCCTTGTCGTGGATGACGAGCTCGGCCACGTCGTCGCACTCCGGCGTCGCGTACTCCGGATGGAACCCGGTGTCGAGGTAGAGGCGCGCCCCGTTCTCGAGGAACACGTTGGCGTTGCGCGCGCCGGGGATCACCTTCTCGAACAGGTACCGCGCGACGTTGTCCGGGGAGAGGCGGCGCTGGCCGTTGAGCGTGCAGGTGAGGCCGTACTCGTTCTCGAGGCCGAAGATACGGCGCTTCATCTCAGAGTCAGAGTAGCACGGGCTCTAGGACGTCGTGCCCAGGAGTTGAGCGAGCGACTCGCCGCCGACGCGGCGGAACTTCCGCCGCGTCTTCGTCCGATCGAGCACGCCGACCTCGAGGTCTTTCGCGGTGAGGGTCTTGTTCTGCGTGACGTTGAGCGAGCGCACACCCAGCTGGACGGCCTCGGCGAGCGACAGACCCTCGCGATAGTGCTCCTTCAGGAAGCGGCGGATCTCGTCGGCCTGGCCACCCATCGCCGCGTAGTTGTGCTCGTCCTCGATCGTGCCGTCGTAGAGGATGTGGTAGATCTCGTTCTTGCTGCCGTGGTTGCCGTCGGCCACCTCGGCCACCAGCACCTCGACCTCGAACGGCTTGATGTCCTGCGTGAAGATGTTGCCGAGCGCCTGCGAGTAGGCGTTGGCGAGCGCGCGCGCCGTGACGTCCCCGCGGCTGTAGGAGTAGCCCTTCACGTCGGCGTGGCGGATGCCGGCGATCCTGAGGTTCTCGAACTCGTTGTACTTGCCCACGCCGGCGAACGCGATGCGGTCGTAGACCTCGGAGATCTTGTGGAGCAGCGACGACGGGTTCTCGGCGAGGAGCAGGATCCCCTCGCCGTACTCGATGGTGACGATGGACCGGCCGCGCGCGATGCCCTTGCGGGCATACTCGGCCTTGTCCTTCATCATCTGCTCGGGGCTGACGTAGTAGGGCAGCGGCATCGCCTACGCTCCGTTCCCGCTGTTGGTGCGCACGGTGACGATCTCCTCGCACAGCTTGCGCACCTCGGCCTCCGGCACGTCGCCGAAGCCGTTCTTGTCGATCGTCCTCACCGTCGGGAAGATGCCGCGGATGAAGTCGGGGCCGCCGGTGCCGACGTCTTCGTCGGCGGCGTCGATGAGCGCCTCGATCGCGACGCGGAGCGCCTCGTCGCGGGTCATGTCCTTCTTCCACAGCTTCTTCAGCGAGTCGCGGGCGTCCTTGCTGCCCGAGCCCTGCGCCTCGAAGTTCGTCTCCTCGTACTTGCCGCCGGTGACGTCGTACTTGAAGAGCCGCCCGACGGCGCTCTTCGCGTCGAACCCGGCGAAGATCGGCACGACGGCGAGGCCCTGCATCGCCATCGGCAGGTTCATGCGGATCATCTGGCCGAGCTTGTTCGCCTTGCCCTCGAGCGAGAGGTTGTCGCCCTCGACCTTCTCGTAGTGCTCGACCTCCGTCTGGAAGAGCTTCGCCATCTCGACGGCGGGGCCCGCGGCGCCCGCGATGCCGACGCCGGAGAAGTCATCGGCCTTGAAGATCTTCTCGATGCGGCGGCTCGCCACCTGGTAGCCCGCGGTCGCCTGCCGGTCGCCGGCCATGATCACGCCGTCGCGGTAGCTCACGGCGAGGACCGTCGTGCCGTGCGGCACGGCCGCGGCGTCCTCAGGGCGGAGCCGGACCTCGGGGAGGAGGTGCGGGTGGTCGCGGCGCAAGACGTCGACGAAGCTCGAAGTGCTCAGATCGTTGAACACGTTCAACCACCGCGGCTGTTCGTTCATCGCGCTCCTAGACGCCGAAGGAGGGGCGTGAAATGTTGCGAAGGAGATCCGCCGCCGTCGGAGACTCCGTCAGCAGCTGGCGGACGTGCGCTTCCGTGCCCCTGAGCGGCTCCAGCATGAAGATTTTCTTGAGCGGCCCTTCCTTGAGGTCGAAGATCACCGAGTCCCAGCTCGCGGACACGATCTCGTCCGCGTAGCGCTGCAGGCACATGCCCCGGAAGTACGCGCGCGTGTCCTTGGGCGGGTCGTAGATCGCTTTCGAGATCTCGTCGTCGGTGCTGAGCCGCTCGACGGCCTCCGACTCCTCCAGCTTGCCGTAGAGCCCGCGGCCGGGGCGGATGTCGTGGTACTGGAGGTCGATCATCTGCACGCGCGAGTCGTTCCACTCGAGGTCGTGCTTGCCCATGTAGTTCTCGATGAGCTGATGCTTGATGACCCAGTCGAGCTCGCGCCCGAGCTGCATCGGGTCCTCGGCGAGCTGGTCGAGGGTGCGCTCCCAGCGCGCCATGACCTCGCGCACCCACGGCTCGTGCTCGCGGTCCTTGTAGTACTTCTGCGCGTACTGGAGGAACTCGCGCTGCAGGTCGATGGCGGTGATCGTGCGCCCGTCCTTCATGCGGATGGTGTCGCGGCAGGCGAGGTCGCGCGAGACCTTGCGGAAGACCTGCACCGGCTGATCGACGGAGAGATCGCGGTCGATGAAGTCGTCCTCGACCATGCTGAGCACGATCGCGGTCGTGCCCATCTTCAGATACGTCGAGATCTCGGCCATGTTCGCGTCGCCGGGGATGACATGCAGGCGCCGGTACTTCTCCGGGTCCGCGTGCGGCTCGTCGCGCGTGTTGATGATCGGCCGCGAGTGCATCGTCTCGAGCCCGACCTCGGTCTCGAGGAAGTCCGCGCGCTGCGAGATCTGGTAGTCGCACGCCTCCGCGTTGTTCTCGGCGCCGACCTTGCCCGCGCCCGTGAACACCTGGCGCGTGACGAAGAACGGCGTCATGGACTGCACGATGCGCGCGAACGGCACCTTGCGGTCCATGAGGTAGTTCTCGTGAGTGCCGTACGAGTTGCCCTTGTTGTCCGTGTTGTTCTTCAGGATGATGATGCGCTGCTCGGGCGGCGACACCGCCTCGGCGCGCTGGCGCGCCAGGTTCAGCACGCGCTCGCCGGCGCGGTCCCAGATCACGCAGTCCCGCGGGTTCGTCGTCTCCGGGCTCGAGTACTCCGGATGGGCGTGGTCGACGTAGAAGCGGGCGCCGTTCGAGAGGATGAGGTTGATGAGGCGCGACTCTTCCTTCGAGGCGACCTCCTTCTCCTCCATGTACTCGAAGCCCCGCGCGTCCCGGAGCGGGCTCTCCGCCTCGTAGTCCCACCGCACGCGCGAGGACCGATAGGTCTCGTACGAGTTGATGAGGAGCAGCGAGGACAGGATCGGGTTGAAGTCCGGCTGGTTGCGGACCTGGATCCCGTACTCGGTTTCGATTCCCATGACTTTCGGGATGGCCATCAGCCCCTCACGTTGTCCGAAGAAACGAACCCCCCGACCGCGAGTGCGGCCGGGGGGGGTGGCGGGGAGCGCGGGGCTCCCCGCGTGTCCGTTACAGGTACTGGCCGGTGTTGACGATCTTGTCGACCTGGCGGGCCTTGTCCTTCGGCTCGCTGATCAGCGGCTTCACGTAGACGATCCGCTCACCCTTCTTGCCGGCGATCTTGGCCCAGTCGTCGGGATTGGTCGTGTTCGGCAGGTCCTCGTTCTCCTTGAACTCCTCGCGCACGGCGTTGAGGAGGTCGTCCTCGGTGATGCCCTTGGCGCCGCCGCCGATGTAGCGCTTGAGCGCGATCTTCTTCGCGCGGCGCACG
>VGLJ01000067.1 GCA_016866775.1 Candidatus Rokuibacteriota bacterium
GCTTCGATGATCTGGTTGACCGGATAGCCGATCAGGAACTTCACGCCCTCGCGCTTGAGGATCTCCGCAACCGCCGCTGCCGCTTTCATGGACGGACTCCTTTAGTAAGATGTGCCCCATTATGACGCCAGTGGAACGCGAGAAGCTGATCCAGCAGTACGCCGAAGGACCGCGCCGGCTCCGCGACGCGCTCGCGAACGTGCCCGAGGCCGCGCTGAAGTGGCGCCCTGCCCCCGGAGAGTGGTCGGCCCATGAAGTGATCTGTCACTGCGCGGATTCGGAGGTCAACGCGTACGCCCGCATCCGCTATGTCGTCGCCGAGAAGGAGCCGGTGATTCAGGGCTACGACCAGGAAGTGTGGGCGCGCACGTTCGACTACCACGCGCTGCCGCTCGACGCCGCGCTCGCGACGGTCGACGCCGTGCGCGCGACGACGGCCGCGCTGCTGCGCACGCTCCGCGACGCCGACTGCGCGAAGAAGGGCACGCACTCGGAATCCGGGCCGTACGGCGCCGAGCCGTGGCTCGCGATCTACGCCGACCACCTCGAGAACCACGCGCGGCAGATCGAGAACAATCTCGCCGCGCGGCAGAAGCCGCAGCGCTGACGCGCTGCGACCGTTGAACATGGGGCCCCACGACACACAGGCCCGCCTCCGGCGGGACGGACCCCACACCCCAGCAAAGGAGAGCGATCAATGGCGATCAAGCGTCACGGAGTAGGACCGCGTCTGAGCCAGGCCGTCGTGCACGGCGACACCGTCTACGTCGCCGGCATCGTCGCGGAGGATCCATCCGCCGACACGAAGGGTCAGACCGAGCAGATCCTCCGGAAGATCGACGGCATCCTGAAGGCGGTCGGCAGCGACAAGTCGAAGCTGCTCTCCGCGCAGATCTTCATCACCGACATGCGGAACTTCGCCGACATGAACGCGGTGTGGGACGCGTGGGTGGACAAGCAGAACACGCCGGCGCGCGCGACCGTCGAGGCCGGGCTCGCCAACCCGAAGATGCTGGTCGAGATCATGGTGCAGGCCGCGATCTAGTCTCCTCTCGCTCCTTCCGCGAACAGCGTGTGCGTGGCGGCGCTCATCGCCGCCACGCCGAACGCGCGGTGCAGCCGGCCCAGCATCAGGAACGCTCCGGTCACGAAGCCCAGTTCCACGATCTCCGCGTCGTCGAAGTGCGCGTGCAGACCTCGCATGAACGCATCGTCGATCGAGGTGTGATCACCGGCCAGCCGGTCCGCGAAATCGAGTGCCGCCCGCTCGCGCGGCGTGCAGCGCGAGACGTCCTCCAACTTCGGTAACAGCTCCTCGTACAACCCGCCCGCCCTCTCCGAGGGCTCACGCGCAGTCCGTCAGCGGTGGCATTCGTTGTGGGCGGCGATGCGGAGGCGCACGAGCTCTTTGAGCGCGAACGGCAGCCGCCCGCCGTACTTCAGCGGCCGATAGAACGCCAGGAATCGCTTGAGCGCGCCGGGACTGTGGGCGTAGATGCCGAACATCTCGTCGCCGGTGGCACGCGCCATCTCCGCGAGCTCGGGATCGGCGATCGCCTCCGGCGGCAGCACGCGGATGTGCGCCATCACGCCGGCTCCAGGCGGACGTAGTTCTGGTTGTAGGCCGTGCCCGTCCCCGCCGTGAAGCGCGGCTCGGTCAGCGCGTTCAGGCCGCGGTCGTACTTCGCCCAGTCGCCCTTCTCCACGAGCACGCTGTCGCGCCGCACGTCGTCGCGGCATTCGAGCATGACCGCCAGCGCGCCGCGCGCGGCGACGAGACGCGCGCGATCGCCGTGCTCGAGGCCACGCGCCGCCGCCGTCGACGAATGCACCTGCGCGGTGACGCGGCCCGTTCGGCGCCGGTCCTCCCGCACCTGTGAGTTGATCGCGCCTTCCGAGGCGAGGAATGTCAGATGCAGCGGGAACTCGGCCGGCGGAAGCACGGGATCGTCGTCGAGCGCCGCCGGGAACGCGAAGCGACCCGATGGCGTCTTGAACTTTCCCTCGGCCCACGGCACGCGCGGCGTGCCTTCGGGCCAGAGCCGGCCGCCGGCGGCGGCGAGCGACGCGTACGAGACGTTCTGGTGGCGGAACGTCGACGTGAGCTGGTCGATCCAGTACGCCGGGCTCCCCGCCATGTCCGCGCCGAAGCCGAGACGATCCGCGAGCTGCTGCAGGATCGTCAGATCGGTCCGGCACTCGCCACGCGGCGGCACCACCGGCTGCATGAGCTGCATCCACAGGTGGCCGTAGCTCGGCAGGAAGTCCTCCTCCTCGAGCATCGTCGTCGACGGCAGGAAGACGTCGCAGCACTCCGCGGTGTCGGTGAGGAACTGGTCGACGCAGACCCGAAAGTCGAGCGCCGCGAGCGCGCGCTGCGTCCCCGGCGTGTCGGGCATCTGGTTGACCAGATTGGTACTGGTGAAGAACGCGGTCGTGACCGGCGGGTCGGTCGTCGTGGCGAGCGCCTCGCCGAGCTTGCTCACCGGGACCGTGCGCACCGGCGAGGTGCGCCGCTCGAGCGCGATCGGCTTCCCCATCGTGGCCCACGGCCAGTTCGCGAAGTTCACGCCGCCGCCGGGCACGCCGATGTTGTCGGTCAGCATGCCGAGCGCCGCGATCAGCCGGTAGGTCTGCGCGCCGCGTGTGTATTGCTGGAGCCCGATGCCCTGCAGGATCGTCGCGGGCTTCGTGTCGGCGTAGTCGAGCGCGAGGCGCTCGATGGCCTCGCGCGACAGATCGGTCCGCCGGACGATCTCGTCCATCGACATCGCCTCGACGAGCGACACGTAGTCGTCGAAGTGATCGCTGATCGCGACGACCCGCGCGCGATCGATCGGTCGCGCGGCGAGAATGACCTTCGCCATCCCGATCGCGAGGTGGCCGTCGCTCCCCGGGCGCGGCTGGACGTGCCCGTCGCAGTAGCGCACCGTCTTGGTCGCCGCGGGGTCGATGACGATCGCCCGCGCGCCGCGCGCCCGCGCCTCCTTCAGCACCGGCATCATGTGGATGTTCGTCACCGCGGGGTTGCGGCCCCAGATCAGGAAGAGCCGCGTGTGCTCGGCGAGGTCGAGCGGGTCGTGGATCTCGCACGCGCCGAACGATTGCGTCGTCCCGTAGTCCGCCTCGCCGCCGCAGAACCGTCCGACGGCCTGGGTGACGCCTCCGTAGAGGTTGAAGAAGCGCTCGCCCATCACCTTGAGGCCGGCGAACGAGCCGTTGCCCTTGTGATAGAGGACGGACAGCGTGCCGTGACGCTGCTTCGCGCGCGTGAGCCGCTCGGCGATCAGATCGAGCGCGTCGTCCCAGGCGAGGCGCTGCCAGCGCCCGTCGACCTTGCGCAACGGATGAAGCTGGCGATCGGGATGGTCGAAGCGGTCGCGCAGGTAGTGGTTGACCTTGTTGCAGAGCGCGCCGCGCGTGATCGGGTGAGACGGATCGCCGCCCAGCCGCACGATGCGGCCGTCCGCCACTTCCGCCACGATGCCGCACGCGTCGAAGCAGTCGAGCGAGCACGCGGTCCGCCGAAGCTCTGTCGTCGCCATAGTCCTCCTCGCCCGACCATGATAGTCCTGCGTCGTGGGCGACGTCGTGCTCTGGATCGTCATCGGCGCGCTGCTGCTCCTTGGCCTCGCGGGCACCGTGCTCCCGTTCTTGCCCGGCACACCGCTGATCGTCGCGGCGGCGCTCGTCCACGCGATCGCGAGCGACTGGATGCCGATCTCCGTCGGCAGGCTCGTGATCCTGGCCGCGTTCTCCGCGTTCGGCTATCTCCTGCACTACGCGGCCGCGGCCCTCGGCGCGCGGGGCGCGGGCGGCAGCGCGTGGGCCTTCGCCGGCGCGCTCGGGGGCGGGGTCATCGGACTCTTCTTCGGCCTCCCCGGGCTGCTGCTCGGGCCGCCGCTCGGCGCGATCGCCGGCGAGCTGCTGAAGAGCGGCGATCTCAGGACGAGCGTCCGGACGGGCATCGCGGCGTTCATCGGGATGGTCGCGGGCGCGATCGCCAACGTCGCCATCGGCATCACGATGATCGCGCTGTTTCTCTGGTGGGTCGCGCGCGGCTGATACACTCGACGGGATGCGACTGTCCGTCCTCGACCAGTCCCCGATCCGCAGCGGCGGCACCGCCGCGGACGCGATCCACGAGACGCTCGAGCTCGCGCAGAGCTGCGAGCGGCTCGGCTATCACCGCTACTGGCTCGCCGAGCACCACTCGTCGAGAGGGCTCGCGGGCACGAGCCCGGAAGTGCTGATCGGGCAGGTCGCCGCGCGCACGTCGCGCATTCGCGTCGGCTCCGGCGGCGTGATGCTCAGCCACTACAGCGCGCTGAAGGTCGCGGAGCAGTTCCGCGTGCTCGAGACGCTGTTCCCCGGCCGTATCGACCTCGGCCTCGGACGCGCGCCGGGCAGCGATCAGCGGACGGCGTGGGCGCTCGCCGCCGGCGGCGGGATGCGCGACATCGAGCAGTTCCCGCAGCAGATCGCGGACGTCGTCGCGTGGCTGCACGACCGGCTGCCGGAACGCCATCCGTTCGCCGGCGTCCGCGCGATGCCCGCCGGGCCGACGTCGCCCGAGGTGTGGCTGCTCGGCTCGAGTGACGCGAGCGCGATCTACGCCGCCGAGCAGGGCCTCGCGTTCTCGTTCGCGCACTTCATCAACGCCGACGGCTCGGGGCCGCCCGTGACGCAGCTCTATCGCGACCGCTTCTGCCCGTCGCCCGAGCTGGCGGCGCCGATGGCGAGCGCGGCCATCTGGGCGGTGTGTGCGGAGACCGAGGAAGCGGCGCGTCGTCTCCAGCGCTCTCGCGAGCTGGCCCTGGTCCGCCTCTACACCGGCCGCTACGGGCCGTTCCCGTCCGTGGAAGAAGCGGAGAGCTTTCCGTACACGGCGCGCGACCTCGCGATCATCGAGCACGCGCGCGGACGCACCGTCGCCGGCACGCCGGACACCGTGTGCGCGCAGCTCGAAGCCATGGCCCGGGCGTACGCCGTGGACGAGCTCGTCATCGTGACGATCACCCACGACTTCAAGGCGCGCGTCCGCTCGTACGAGCTCCTCGCGGATGCCTTCAACCTCAGGGGATAATCGACGCATGAGCACGCGACCCGAGCTCGACGCCTTCATCGATCGCCGCCGCCGCTTTGCCGAGGCCGTCGGCGACGGCCTCGCGATCGTCCCCGCGGCCCGCGAAGTCTCGCGCAACAGCGACGTCCACTACGAGTTCCGCCAGGACTCCGACTTCTTCTTCCTCACCGGCTTCGACGAGCCCGACGCGGTCGCGCTCATCAACCCGAGTCACGTGAAGGAGCGCTACGTCCTGTTCGTCCGCCCGCGCGATCGCGAGATGGAGATCTGGAACGGCCGTCGCGCGGGCGTCGAGGGCGCGATCGCGACCTACGGCGCGGACGCGGCGTACCCGATCGATCAGCTCGATCAGAAGCTGCGCGAGTTCATGCTCGACCGTCCCGCGCTGTTCTACCGGCTCGGCAACCCGGCGTTCGACGCCCGGATCACGCGGCTGCTCGGGGAGCTGCGCGCGCTCCAGCGCCGCGGCCACGGCGCGCCGAAGCGCATCGAGGACCCGGGGCCGATCCTCCACGAGATGCGGCTGCGCCGCTCGCCCGCGGAGCTCGCGCGCCATCGCCGCGCGTGCGAGCTCTCGCGTGACGGTCACATCGAGGCCATGCGCTACGCGCGCCCGGGGCTCTACGAGTACCAGGTGCAGGCCGCGATGGAGTTCGTGTTCCGGGAGGGCGGCTCGCCGCGCAACGGCTATCCGTCGATCGTGGCGTCAGGACCGAACGCGTGCATCCTGCACTACAGCGAGAACCGCCGCCGCATGGAAGACGGCGACCTGCTGCTGATCGACGCCGCCGCCGAGTACGGGTACCACTCCTCGGACGTCACCCGCACGTTTCCCGTGAACGGTCGCTTCACCGGCCCGCAGCGTGCGATCTACGAGATCGTGCTCCGCGCGCAGCTCGCCGCCATCGAGGCCGCGAAGCCGGGCGCGCGCTACGAGGCGATGCACGAGGCCGCGCGCCGCGTGCTCGCCGAGGGCCTGGTCGATCTGAAGCTGCTCCCGCGCGGCGTGGAAGACTCGCTGGCGATGCATCACTACCGCGAGTTCTACATGCACGGCACCGGGCACTGGCTCGGCATGGACGTCCACGACGTCGGCGACTACAAGCTCCGCGGCGAGTCGCGCGTCCTCGACGCGGGCATGGTCTTCACCGTGGAGCCCGGCCTCTACGTCGATCCCGAGCGCGAGGACGTGACGTTCCGCCTGCGCGAGTACAGCGAGCAGGAGATGTGGGAGCGCCGCGATCGTCTGGGGATGACGGCGGCGAAGAAGCTGGAAGACGAGGAGAAGGCCGCCGCGCCGACGATCACGCACCCGGTCCCGCGCGAGTTCCGCGGCATCGGCGTCCGGATCGAGGACGACATCCTGATCACGCCGACCGGTCGCGACGTCCTGACAGCCGGCACACCGAAGTCGATCGAGGAGGTCGAGCGCACCTGCGCCGAGTCCCCGCGCCTCCCCCGCTGAGCGGCACTCGCGGAGGGCCGGGATTCACTCCCGGCCCGGAGCGTAGGGAGGCCTGGGGGGGGCGTCTCGCACCCCCCAACTACAGCCGAGAAAAGTTCGCGATGATGTAGCCGGCGATCGAGTGACGCGAGGGGCGGATCGGGAGCTCGTCGGCCGGGAACCAGCGCGCGTCCTCGAGCTCGGTCGTGTCGACCGCGATGTCGCCGCCCGCGTACTCCGCCACGAAGCCGCACATGAGCTGGCTCGGGAACGGCCAGTTCTGGCTGCCGACGTAGCGGATCTCACCGACCTCGACGCCGACCTCCTCCATCACCTCGCGGCGCACGCATCCTTCGAGCGACTCGCCGTTGTCGACGAAGCCCGCCACGAGCGCGTAGCGGCCCGGCGCCCACTCCGCCTTGCGCGCGAGGAGCACGCGGCGGTTCGGCGTGTCACGGATCATCGTGATCGTGCACGGGTGCAAGTGCGGATAGTGCTCGTACGCGCAGCGCGGGCACTGCTTGCCCCATTCGCCGACGATGCGCGTGGTCGCGTCGCCGCACCGCGGACAGAAGCCGCTCGTCGACTCCCACCAGAGCAGCTGCGCGGCCATGCCGCCGAGCGTGAGCAGGTCGTCGGGAAGCTTGGTGCCCCGCATGGGCACGATCGTCTCCGCGTGGTAGCCCGGCGGCAGCGGCGCGTCCTTCGGCAGCGCGAGCACCCAGAACGCCTCGTCGCCGCAGTGGCCGAGACAGGCCGGCTCGCCGGTCGCCGCGTCGAAGCCCGCGGGGCGCTCGCCTTCGGGGAGCGAGATCTCGTGGCCGTCCGTGCCGACGACAACGCTCTGCTCCTGCATGATGAGCCAGCGTCCCTTGGGCGCGCCGGCGACGGCGCCTCGCTTCGCGGGCTCGAAGCCATTCTTCAGACAGCCACGGTTGAACGGCAGGTACGCGGCCAGCGGCGCCATCTCGTTCATGAGCGATTCTCCCACCACGGATAGAAGGGCGGCATGTCGACGCTCGGCTTGAGCGTGAAGCGCGCGGGCCGCTTCTCGACGAACGCGCTCACGCCCTCGTAGGCGTCGGCGCCGCGTCCGGTCCAGAACATGCCCTGCGAGTCGAGGCGATGCGCCTCCATCGGATGGTCGGCGCCGAGCAGCTTCCACAGGAGCTGGCGCGAGAGCGCGACGGACACCGCCGAGGTGTGATCGGCGATCTCGCGCGCGAGCGCGCGCGCGGCCGGCAGCAGCGCGTCCGGCTCCACGACGCGGCTGACCAGGCGCGCGCGCAGCGCTTCGTCGGCGTCGAACACGCGGCCGGTGTAGACCCACTCCGCCGCCTGCGCGATCCCGACGATGCGCGGCAGGAACCACGTGCTGCACGCCTCGGGCACGACGCCACGCCGCGCGAACACGAAGCCCATGCGCGCGGCGGACGACGCGAGCCGCACGTCCATCGCCAGCGTCATGGTGATGCCGAAGCCGACCGCGGGTCCGTTGATGGCGGCGATCACGGGCTTCTTCAGGTCGAACAGCCGGAGCGTGACGCGTCCTCCGCCGTCGCGATGGGTCTCGGCGGTGACGCCCTCGCGAGAGAACGTGCCACCGCCGCCGGTCAGGTCCGCGCCGGCGCAGAACGCGCGCCCGGCGCCGGTGACGATCACCGCGCGCACACGGTCGTCGCGATCGGCCTCGTCGAAGGCGGCGATCAGGTCCTCGATCGACCGGGGCGTGACCGCGTTGAGCTTTTCGGGACGGTTCAGCGTCACGGTGCAGACGCCGTCGTCCACCGCGTAGAGGAGCGTCTCGAAGCTCACCGGTGGATCAGGTCGCCAGCATGCTGACGCTCACCTTGCCCGGAGGCTCGGGCGTCGCAGACGCCGGCGGTGGCGGCGGGCCGAGCTTCTGGAGCTGCGGCATCACCTCGCTGGCGAAGAGCCGGAGGTTCCGCTCGGCCTCGTCGTACGGCATCCCCGCATAGCTGAAGACGCCGACGAAATGGTCGTTGCCGACGCGGCGGCGGATGTCCAGGATCTTCTCGTAGCACTGCTCGGGCGTGCCGGACACCTGGAGGTCGACGAAGAAGTCGATCACGCCCTCGGTGCCGTACGTGGCGATCTTCTCCGAGAACTTGCCGTAGTACTCGTAGCCCTTCGTCGTCTTCAGGTGATCGCCCGCGAACTGGTAGTGCGCGAGCACCGACTCGAAGTAGCCGCCGATGTAGCGCCGCGCCATCTCGCGCGCGCGGCCGGGGTCGGGGTCGCAGAACGTCCACCCGGCGCAGATTGGAGGAGGCGCGTCGATGCTATTGACGCGGCGATAGATCTCACGGTAGGCGCCGAGCTCCTTCGCCACCTCGCCCCACGGCTTCTGCGGGATGATGAGCACGCCGACGCCGAGCTCCGCCATGATCGGGACCGACTCCGGCGACACGGCCGCCGCGTACGTGCGGCCGCGGAACGACTTGAACGGCGCGGGCCGGATCGCCTTCTTCGGCTGCTTGACGTAGCGCCCGTCGAACTCGACGTACCCGGTCTCGAGCCCGCGCAGCAGCATCTGGGCGGATTCGACGAAGCGGTCGCGCGACTCGTCCATCGAGAGCCGGAACCCGTCGAACTCCACCTTCCCGGCGCCGCGGCCGAGCCCGAGGATCAGCCGCCCGTCGGAGATCGCGTCGAGCATCGACACTTCCTCCGCGACGCGGAGCGGATCGTGCCACGGCAGGACGACCACCATCGACCCGAGCTGCAGGCGCCGCGTGCGGCCCGCCATGTACGTGAGGAACTGCAGGACGTCCGGACACATCGTGTAGTCGGTGAAGTGATGCTCGACGGACCAGATCGACTCGAAGCCGAGCGGCTCGGCGAGCTCCGCGAGCCGGAGCTCCTCGCGGTAGACCTCGTGATCGGAGATTCGACGGCCGGGATTCTGGAAGATCGACGCCATGCCGACTCGCATGGCCGTCATTCTACTGCGATACGATCGCCCCATGACCTCCGTGCCGCAGGCGTGGCAGGCGGTCGGCGATCTCTATCACGCGTACCTCACCGGCCTCATCCTCACGACGGTGACGCGGCGGAGCGCCGACGACGCCGCCGAGCTCCTCTTCCAGGTCTTCCGCCGGCAACAGCTCGAGAAGTTCCTTCCGGGCCTCGCGAAGCTCGGGCTCCGCGGGCTGCCGGACGCCGTCGCGTGCGCGCAGTATCACTACCCCTCGAACGACGTCGGCGGCGTGCGCGTGGAATACATGCCGGAGTCGGAGCGCAAGGCGTGGGTGCGGTACGTGCCGCCGCGCTGGATCCATCCCGACGCGACGATCTGCGCGGTGCCGAGCGCGGTCACGCGCGCGATCCTCCGCGGCTGGCACGCGAACAACGGCGTGCTCCTCGGCAACCCGCGCCTCGGGTTCGTCTGCACGAAGATGACGACCGACGGCCAGCCGGGCCTCGAGGGCTACTACGAGGAGGCCGATCGTCCGCTCGCGCCCGACGAGCGGCTGCGCTTCGCGCCGGAAGAGGATGCACCGGACTTCGATCCCGCGCGCGTCCCCCGCCTCGACAGCGCGACGTGGCCGCCCGAGCGGCTGGCGAAGGCGATGCGCAACTACGCGATGACGTACGTGCGCACGATGCCGCTGGCGCTCGTCGACGTGTTCGGCGCGGACG
Source organism: Candidatus Rokuibacteriota bacterium (assembly GCA_016866775.1). Lineage (GTDB taxonomy): Bacteria > Methylomirabilota > Methylomirabilia > Rokubacteriales > CSP1-6 > VGLJ01. The sequence goes on from VGLJ01000067.1 coordinate 10,194, forward strand.
AAGCGCGCCGGCTCGGCGGAATCACGGGCCGGCTCATCGGCATGCAGCTGTGGCAGAAGACGGCCGAGACGCTCGGCGCGAAGGACCACACGCCGGAGGGATTCGCGGACGCGCTCGTACGTCTCGGCGACGCGCAGGGCGACGCCACGACGTGCACGCGCGAGGGAGAGGGGCTCGTCGTGCGTCAGGCGTCGTGGCGATTGATGGGCGATACCGCGACGCTGTCGCCCGCGATCTTCGACGCGTGGAACGAGCTGTGGGTGGGCGCGCTGTCCGTCCACGATCGCCGCGCCCGGCTCTCCGTGGTGGAGCGGCCGGGCCCCGCCGGGGCCTCGATCGCGTGGAGGATCGACGCTGGGCGCCGCGCGTAAGCGCACGGGCCGGCCGCGCTATCGGCCGCTCTCCGAGTCACCGCTCTGGCCGGCGAACCGCCGGTACTACGATCGCGCCGGCGTCGAAGCCTGGCGCAGCGGCACCGTCCCGCACTACGTCACCAACAGTGTCGCGCTCGCCACCGCGTACGTGCGTGTCGTCTTCGGCTTCGTGCGCGACGCGCCGCGCGCGGCGGGTGGGCACTCGGACCGATCGCGGCTTTGCCGCGACCGGTCCGTTGGGGGGCTTGGGGGGCGCCCGGAGCCCCCCATCTATGTGATCGAGCTCGGCGCGGGAAGCGGACGATTCGCGTTCCTCTTCCTCACCGCGCTGGAAGCCCTCGAGCGGGACGCGGGCGTCGGCCCGCTGCCGATCCGCTATGTGATGACCGATGCGACGGAGAGCAACATTGCCTTCTGGCGACGCCACGAGGCGCTGGCGCCGTTCGTTCGAGCCGGGCGCCTCGACTTCGCCCGGTTCGACGCGGAGACTGACGGCGCGTTCCGACTGCGTCACGCCCGACGCACGATCTCGCCGCGCGCGCCCGTCGGCCGCCTGGTCGTCGTCGCGAACTACGTCTTCGACAGTCTCCGGCACGACGCCTTCGTGCTGCGCGGCGGCCGCGTGTACGAATATCTCGCCGCGGCGGCCCTGCCCGCGCGCGGGCGGGCCGCCGACGTGTCGCTCCCGTGGCGCGTGGGCGCGCGCGTGACGGCGCCGTACGGCGACGCCGCCTTCGATACGATCGTGCGCGACTACGCGACGTCCGCGCGCACCGGCCGCGTCGTCTTCCCGATCTCGCCGCTGCGGTGTCTGGCGCGCTTCGCGGCGCTGGCGCAGGAGGACATGCTCGCGCTCGTCGCCGACCGTGGGACCGCCACCGCGGCCGAGGCCACCGCGCTGCCGGTCAACCTGAAGCTGGCGCGTCACGGAAGCATCTCGCTGCCCGTGAACTTCCACGCGCTCCGCACGTGGGTGACGAGCCGCGGCGGCCGGGCGTTTCGTCCGGCGAGAACGCCGCGCCACCTGCACGTCGCCGCCTTCGTGCTCGGCGCCCGCGCCGGCGGATGGCCGTCCACACGCGCGGCGTACGACGAGGCGATCGCGCACGGCGGCCCGGATGCGCTCTACCACCTGCGCCACGCGCTCACGGACACGGCGGAGCGCATGAGCGCGAGCCAGCTCCTGGCCGTGATCCGCCTCTCCGGCGACGACGCCCGCGTGATGGCGGAATGCATCCGGCCGCTGTGGCGGCACGTGACGCACGCGGACGCCCGGCGGCGCATCGAAATCCGTGACGCCGCGCGCGCGGCGTGGGCGAACTACTATCACCTCGGCGAGGACTACGACCTCGCGTTCAACCTCGGGCTGCTGCTCTACGAGGCGCGCGCGTACGTGGACGCGCTGGCGCTCTTCCAGGAATCACTACGTCTCTACGGCGATGACGCCGCGACGCTCTGGAACGCGGGCCTCGGTTACGTCGCGCTGGCCAAGCCGGACGAGGCGACGGCGTCGTTCCAGCGCGCGCGGGCGCTGGCGCCGGGCTACGGTTCGGCCGGGCTCGCACTGGTCACATCACATGGGGGGACGCCTCCAGCGTCCCCCCAAGCCCCCCGGCGCTCCGCGCCCCGGCGAAGCCGTGGCGCTCCGCGGGTGCCGAATACTAGAGGTTGACGCCCTTCATTTGAGGCTCGGGATAGCGGAGGCCGGCGGCGGCGCCGGCGGGGATCGCGGCGGCGATCCGCTTGACGTCCTCCGGACTCAGCTTCACGTTCAACGCGCCGATGTTTTCCTGCAGCCGCGCCTGCCGCTTCGTGCCGGGAATCGGCAGGACGTCCGCGCCCTGGGCGAGCATCCACGCGAGCACGAGCTGCCCGAGCGTGCAGCCTTTCTCGCCGGACATGCTCTCGATCCGCTCGACCAGCTCGCGGTTGCGTGAGAGATTGCCGTCCGCGAAGCGCGGATGGTCCCGCCGCCGGTCGCCGTCCGGAATGTCGGATCGATGCGGTGCACGTAGTAGAGATCGATCACCTCGACGCCGAGCCGCTTGAGGCTCGCGTCGCAGGCCTGCATGACGTACTCCGGCCGGCCGTCGACGAGGTTGCCGCCGCCTGCCGGGTTCTTGACCTGCCCGAACTTCGTGGTGACGAGCGCCTTGTCGCGGCGTCCCTTCAGCGCGCGTCCGAGCAGCTCCTCGCCCTGGCCCCAGTCGTCCATGTCCGAGGAGTCGAGGAGGTTCACGCCGAGATCCAGCGCCTTGTGAATGACCGCGATGCATTCGGCCTCGTCGAACTTGCCGTAGGTGCCCGACATCGACATGAGCCCGAGCCCGATCGCCGACGCCTTGATGCCACTGTTCCCGAGCGCGCGCTGTTCCATGCCGACCTCCCGTGGTCTCGACGCGGATTCTACCCGAACCGCGGCGGCGTTCATCCGCGTACGAGCAGCACGAGGCCGGAGACGAAGAGCAGCACGAACACGATGCGACGGAACCGCACCACGTCGACGCGCGTGAACAGGCTCATGCCCACCAGCGTGCCCGCGAGCGCGGGCACGAGGTAGACGCCGGTGAGCCGCACGACCTCGTCCGTGACGAGGCCCGCGATCGCGTACCCGACGAGGATCACCGTCTGGTTCACGAGGAAGAACGCCTGCAGATTCGCCTTGAACGTGCGTGGTCCCCACCCCTGCGTGGTCGCGTAGATGATGACGGGCGGCCCCGGCAGCCCGACCGCGCCACCAAGGACGCCGGCGAGCACGCCCGCGCCGACGCCCCAGCCCGGCGCGCTCAGTCGTCGCGGAAACTTTCCCGAGAACTCGAGCGTGACGACGACCACGAGCATGAGCCCGATGAGCCGGTTCACCACGTCGGCCGGCGCGACCGCGAGCACCCACACGCCGGCGGGCGTGCCGGCGAGCGAGCCGAGGAGCAGCGCGACGAGGGGCCGCGGCGTGACCTCCCGCCGTAACGGCACGTAGAGCACGACCGCGAACACGATCGTGAGCACCGTCATCAGCACGACGGCGTCGCTCGTCGTCATGATGAAGGGCAGGAACGCCATCGCGACGAGGCCGGTGCCGAAGCCGGCGAGTCCGAAGACGACGTGCGCGGCAACGATGACGACGGCTCCGAGCAGCCAGGCGGCGGTCACCGGCCGAGCCTACGGGCACACCGATTGCTCGATCAAGACGTGACTGCGGTGCATCACTTGCAAGCTTTACGAGGTGATCATGCAGCTCGACGGTCTCATCGAACGGCTGGCCGCGTTTCATTCCGGCACGTTGCCCGTCATCAGCCTGTATCTGGACGGACGGCCCGATCAGCACGGGCGTGAGCGCTACGGCGTGTTCGTGCGCAAGGAGCTCGCCGCGCGCGCGCGTGCCTGGGCGGATCGCTCGCCCGAGCGCGGCAGCTTCCATCGCGACGTCGATCGCATCCTCACGTGGCTGCACGAGGAGGCGCGTCCGTCGGCGCACGGCCTCGCGATCTTCGCGTGCGCCGGCGCCGCGGACTTCCGCGGGCTTCTTCGAGGCGGTGCAGCTCGAGGGTCCGGTCGAGCAGCACCAGATCTTCGTCGGGGCCACGCCGCGGCTCCTGCCGCTCGCGCGCCTCCTCGCGGATCGCCATCAGCGCTACGCGGCGGTCGGGCTCGACACGCAGAGCGCGCGCATCTTCGTCTTCGGGCTCGGCGAGCTCGAAGCCACCGGCGAGATCGAGGGCGAGAAGACGCGGCGCACGATGACGGCGGATGGCACGTGAAGGACGTGATCGACGCGCTCGACGACATCGTGCGCGCGGAGTCGCTCCGTCGCGTGGTGTTCGCCGGCGACGAGGTCGTGGTGCCGCTCGTCCGCGATCAGCTTCCGAAGGCGCTCGCGGACACGGTCGTCGACTTCATCAAGATGGACGCCTCGGCCGGCGATCGCGAGGTGGTCGAGCGCACGCTCGACGTGGGGCGTCGGGCCGACGCGTGCGAGGACACGGAGGACGTCGAGCGCGTCCTGGGCGCGCAGCGCTCGGGTGGCCTCGGCGCTGCGGGCCTCGAGGAGACGCGCGTGTCGCTCGTCAACGGCCAGGTGCGCGAGCTCCTGCTCAGCGCGGACGAGAACGCCATCGCGGGAGCGAACGGGCAGGCCGGAGCCGAGATCGCCGAGGCGCTCGTCCACCAGGCCTACGCGACGTCGGCGCGCGTGAGGTTCATCGACGATCCGTCGCTCCTCGCGCCGGTCGGTGGCGTCGCCGCGCTGCTGCGATTCCGCGTCGGAGGCATCGCCGCCTGAGCAGCACGAACAACGTCCATCCGGATGAGTGCCCGCCGGCCGGGCGTTACTCCGGCGGCTATCCGGCACCGAGGTCACGGGGGCCGACACCCTCATCCCCGTCCTTTGCGGCGGGCCTGCTCGATGCGGCTTCACCCGGATGCGAAGCACCCGCGGCGGGCCCTTAGATACTACACGGCGCTCTCATCTGATAAGGTGGGCACGCGATGAGCACGCGCGAAGCGGTCTTCGTGGCCGGGCTGGACGCACGCGTCGACCGGATCCTCCAGGACTGCTCGGCCTGTGGACGCTGCGTCGAAGTGTGTCCCACCGCCGAGCCCGGCGGCGTCGATCGTCGCGATCCGACACAGGTCGTGCGCGACGTCCTCGCGATCCTCGGCGGCGCGGGCGATCCCGCGAGCGCGGGTGCCCGGTGGGCCGAGACGTGCACGGGCTCGGGCCGGTGCATCACCGCGTGCAACGACGGCGTCAACCCGCGGTTCATGCTCGCGATGACGCGCGTGAAGCTCAACGAGGCCAAGGCGGCGGAGCAGCGCCGCGCGACCGGCCAGAAGGCGTTCAACACGATGTCCCAGGGCGTGAAGGTGCTCTCGCGCCTGCAGCTCCCCGCGGACCTCGTGGGCCGCGTGACGCGCTCGGCGCACGCGAACGAAGGCCCGGCTCCCGACGTCGTCCTCTATCTGGGCTGCAACGTGATGCGGACCCCGCACATCGCGCTCCTGTGCATGGACGTCCTCGACCGCATCGGCGCGCGGTACGCGGTGTTCGGCGGACCGGCGAACTGCTGCGGTGTCCTCCAGTTCCGCGCGGGCGACACGAAGACCGCGGGCCGCGTCGGCGGCAACACCGTGGCCGGCTTCGCGGCGACGGGCGCCGCGACGGTCCTCACGTGGTGTCCCACGTGCAACATCCAGCTCGGCGAAGTCGTGATGCCGTCGACGCACGCCTCGCCGAGCCAGGCGCCGTTCGCGCTGGACCACGTCGTGCCGTTCATCGCGTCGCGGCTCGATACGCTGCGCGCTCACTTCGTCCATCGCGTCGACAGGCGCGTCGCGCTCCACGAGCATCCCGGCGTCGCGGGCGTGACCGAAGGGGCCCTGAAGATCCTCGGCGCGATCCCGGGGCTGACGATCGTCGACCTCGAGCAGCCGCGCGTCGGCTACATGTGCAACTCGCTCGCGCCGGTCCCCGCGTACAAGCGCGCGCTGCACGCGCGGGAGCTCGAAGCGGCGGCCGCCGCCGGGGTGGACGCGCTCGTCGGGATCTACCACGCCTGTCATCGCGAGCTGTGCGCGCACGAGACGACCTACCCGTTCCGCGTGGTGAACTTCCTCGAGCTCGTCGGCGAAGCGATGGGCGTCGATCGTCCGGATCTCTTCAAGCAGTGGAAGATGATGCAGGACGTCGATCGCGTGCTCGCGGAGATCGGCGGTCAGATCGCGGCCGCGGGGCTCGACGTCGACGCCGTCCGGGAGGTCATGGCGACGGCCATCCTCGGCGAACAGCCGCTGCCCGTCGGTCGCTTCTTCCCCGAGTAACGGCCGCGTCTAACGATCGGGGGGTGCGCCCGGCAGCCGAGGCGCGGCCGCCGGCTCGACCGCTTCCACGGACGCCGCAATCGGCATCGCGCCCGCGGTCACGCTACGCTTCAGCGCGACGGAGACGAACCGTCCCTCTCTGAGGTGCGCGAGCGCGCTCGCGTCGAGCCCCGCGGTGTTGACCTCGTAGATCCGGTCGTCTTCCCCGCGCAGGACGAGGATGCCCTCGCGGTGCCGCAGCACCCAGCCGCGCGCGGTGCGGGCCAGGCCGAGCACGTCGGTGAGCGCTTCGAGGGCCGTGGACGGCTGCGTCTGCGCGACAGCCGCGGGAGCGACAGCAGCGGCGGCAACGAGCGTTGCCAGCACGGTCGTGACGGGTGCCTTGACGTCGGTCATCGCCGCCGGGGTGATGCAACTTTCAAACCGTCACAGATCGGATTACAGTCCCCGCGTGGAGAGCGCCGTCCGCCGCTTCGAAGCCGCGTTCAACGCGCAGGACGTCGACGCGCTCGTCGCGTGCTTCACGGACGGCGCGACGTACACGGACACGTTCTTCGGGCCCCACACCGGCCATGCCGCGCTGCGCGAGATGTTCGCGCGGATGTTCCGCGAGGGACGGGATTACGCCTGGCGCATGGAGGTCGTCGTCGAAGACGCGCGCTACGCCGCCGCGGAATGGAGCTTCGGCTACGTGGCGACCGACGCGCTGCCCCGCAGCGCGGGCCGCAAGGTCGCGTTTCGCGGGATGAGCCTGTTCGTGCTCGACGGCGGCCGGATCGCCGACTACCGCGAGTACTTCGACGAAGGTCTGGCGCTGCTCCAGCTCGGCTTCGCGCCCGAGTCGCTCGCGAAGGTCCTTCGGCGCCGCCTCTAGCCGGCGGCGATCACGTCGAGCGCGATCTCCACCGCCCGCCGCATCAGCGTCAGGTCCATGCTGGGCTGATCGAGTCCCGACGCCGCGACCATCGACGGCAGCGGCGGCACGTGCATGAAGCCGACGCGCGGCGGGGCATCGTGCCGCGCCACGGCGTGCAGCGTCGTGTACAGCGTCTGGTTGCAGAGATACGTGCCGGCCGTGTCCGAGAGATACGCGGGAATGCCGGCGTCGACGAGACGCGCGACGATCGTGCGCGACGGGAGCGTCGTGAAGTACGCCGCCGGCCCCGACGGGACGCACGGCTCGTCCTGTGTCTGACACCCGGCATTGTCCGGCACCGCGTAATCCATCACGTTGACGGCGACGCGTTCGAGCGCGATGCGCGCGCGGCTGCCCGCGAGGCCGAGTCCGAGGACGGCGTCGGGCCGCACGGTGTCGAGCAGCGCGAGCATGCGCGCCGAGGCCTCCGCATGATGGACCGGCAGCACCGTCGCGCGAACGACGGCCTCGCCGACGCGGTAGCCGTCGAAGCCGCGCGCCAGCTCCTCGGAGGGATTGGCCTTGTACGGCGTGAACGGCTCGAAGCCCGTGACGAGAATGATCATGCGGAGAGCGCGCCGCGGAAGCGGCGAATGACGCCACGCGCGGCCGCGTCGCCCTCGAGATGAACGCGCGTGGTGCCCTCGTCGGCGGGCGCCGTCCGCACGCGGACGACCGCCGCGGACGACACCCGGGCCTCGAGGGTCCCGGCCTCGCTGTCGTAGCGGGTGATGCGCGCGCCCAGCCGCCGCAGCGCGGCGGCGCTCGACAAGAGCGCCGCGTCGGGTTCAGCCGCGACGATCACCGCGCGCGCGGGACGCCACCACCACCGCATGCGCGCACGATAGCACGCGCCGCGCGTGCCATCCGCCCCGATGGCACCGCGATCGATGCCACGAGCGTGCGCCAGACGGACGAAGAAAAGCGCTAGGGCTCGACGGGCGTTTCGGGCCGGCTCGCCCACTCCGTCCAGGAGCCGTCGTAGACCGCCGCGTCGGCTCGACCGACGCGGTGGAGCGCGAGCGCCAGCACCGACGCGGTGATGCCGGAGCCGCACGTCGTCACCACCGGGCGCGTGAGATCCACGCCGGCGGCGACGAAGGCCTCGCGGAGCGCGGGTGCCGGGCGGAGCGTGCCGTCAGGCGCGTGCAGGTCGTCGTACGGCAGATTGAGGCTGCCGGGGATGTGGCCGCCGCGCAGGCCCGCGCGCGGTTCCGGCTCGGTGCCCGCGAACCGGCCGCGCGAGCGCGCGTCGACGACCTGCTCGCTCTTGCTCGCGAGGTTCGCCTTCATGCGCGTGACCTCCCGGACGAGCCCCGGACGGAAGCGCGCGGTGAAGCGACGGGGCGTCGGGGTGACGGGATCGCTCGTGACCGGACGGCCTTCGGCGCGCCACTTCGGCAGCCCGCCGTCGAGCGCCGCGACCGCGTCGTGGCCGAAGACGCGGAACGTCCACCACACGCGCGCCGCGCTCACGACGCCGCGCGAGTCGTAGACGACCACGCGATCGTCGTCGCCGATTCCGAGCGCGCCGACGGCCTTCGCGAAGACCTCGGGCGCCGGCAGCATGTGCGGGAGTCCGCTCGAACGGTCGGCGATGGCGTCGATGTCGAAGAACACGGCGCCGGGCAGATGCGCCTCGGTGAATTCGCGCGCCGGATCGCGCTTCGCCTGCGGCATGTGCCAGCTGCCGTCGACGACGCGTACCGTCGGATCTTCGAGGCGCGCGGCCAGCCAGTCAGTGCTGACGAGGGCGGCGCTCACGCCCGTATCTTACGTGAAGAGCGACTCGGCGGCCTCCATCAGGGATTCCGAAAGCGTGGGATGCGCGTGGATGGTGAGCGCGAGGTCTTCGGCAAGCAGCGCGGCCTCGACCGCCAGCGCGCCCTCGGCGATGAGCTCGCCCGCGCCCGGGCCGACGATGCCCACGCCGAGCAGGCGGCCGGACTCCGGATCGACGACGAGCTTCGTCAGCCCGTCGGACCGGCCGAGCGTCGTGGCGCGGCCCGACGCCGCCCACTGGAACTTGGCGATCTTCACCGCGCGTCCGTCGCGCTGCGCCTGCGCTTCGGTGAGACCGCACCACGCGACTTCGGGATCGGTGAAGACGACCGCGGGCACCGCGACGCTGTCGAACGCCGCCGGCCGTCCGGCGATCACCTCCGCCGCGACCTTGCCCTGCCGCGACGCACGATGCGCGAGCATCGGCTCACCGGTCACGTCACCGACCGCGTAGATCGCAGGATCCGCGGTGCGACACCGCTCGTCGACCGCGATGAGGCCGCGCGCGTCGGCTCGCGCTTTCGTGTGCTCGAGACCGAGACCGTCGGTGGCCGCGCGCCGCCCGACGGCGACGAGCACGCGATCGAAGCGCTCGGTCCCCTTCCCCGCGAGCTCGGCTTCGATGCCGCCCGCGGTCTCGCGGACCGACGCCACCTTCGAATCGAGGTGGATGGCGGCGAACAGCCGCTCGCAGCGCCGCGCGAGCGGCTGCACGAGGTCGCGATCGACGCCGGGCAGCAGGCCGTCGGTCATCTCGACGACGGTCACCGCGCTGCCGAGCGCGGCGTACACCTGACCGAGTTCGAGGCCGATGTACCCGCCGCCGATGACGAGCAGGCGCTCCGGGATCTCCGCGATCTCGAGCGCGGCCGTCGAGTCCATCACGCGCTCGCTGGCCGGGAGCCCCGGCAGGCGCGCGGGCACGGAGCCGGTGGCGATCACGGCGTGGCGGAAGCGAATGACCTGCGGCTCGTCGCCGCCGATGCGGATCGCGTGCGAGTCCTCGAACGTCGCGCGTCCGCCGACGACCTCGATACCCTTGCTCTTCGCGACGCCGGCGAGCCCGCGCGCGAGCTTGCCGACGACGCGCTCCGCCTTCCACTTGCGCAGCGGATCGAGCGAGATGCGCGGCTCGCCGAAGTCGATGCCGAAGTCCTTCGCGCGCTCGGCCTCGTGGAGCACGGCCGCGACGTGAAGGAGCGCCTTCGACGGGATGCAGCCTTCGTAGAGGCACGCGCCGCCCAGCCGCTTGCCGGCGTCGACCACCACGGTCTCGAGCCCGAGCGCCGCGCAGCGGAACGCGGCCGCGTAGCCGCCGGGCCCGCCGCCGATGACGGCGACGTCGACCTCGTTCACGAGATCGCCCATGACCATGAAATGCCCCTTACTCGGCTAGAACCGTGGGTGGCGAGCTCATTGCCCCTCTCGAGCCCCAGCCGGCACCGCTAGAGTCCGAGCAAGAGCTCGTCCGGGTGCTCGAGCCTCCGGACGATGTCGGACGCGAAGCGGGCGCCGTCGGCGCCGTCGGCCACGCGGTGGTCGAACGTGAGCGAGATCGGCAGCAAGAGGCGGGGAACGATCTGGCCCTCGCGCACCGCGGGCTCCAGCCGGCCGCGGGCGACGCCGAGGATCGCGACCTCGGGATAGTTGATGATCGGCATCGCGCCCGTGCCGCCGAGCGCGCCGATGTTCGTGACGGTGAACGTGCCGCCCTTGAGGTCGTCGAGGCTCGCCTTGCCTTCGCGCGTGCGCTGGGCGAGCGCGGCCAGCTCGCGGGCGAGCTCGATCACCGGCTTGCGATCGACGTCGCGAATCACCGGCACGATGAGGCCGCGCTCGGTCGCGACGGCGACCCCGAGGTGCACGTAGCGCTTGACCACGAGCTCGCCGGCCGGAGCGTCGAGGCTCGCGTTGAACTGCGGATGCGCGCGGAGCGCGAGCGCGGCGGCCTTCAGGAGGAAGCTCGTCAGCGTCAGCGTGACGCCCTGCTCCTTCGCGCGCGCGAGGTTGCGCGTGATCAGCGCGTCGAGGTCCGTGATGTCCGCGCGGTCGAAGTGCGTGACGTGCGGGACGATCGTCGCCGACAGCGCCATGCGCTCGGCGATCGTGCGGCGCAGGTGCGAGAGCGGCTGGCGCTCGATCGGCCCCCACTGCTCGAAGTTCGGCAGCGGCGGCGGCTCGAGCCCGACGCTCGCGAGCGGCTTGGCCGGTCTCGAGCTCGCGGGCTCCCGGGCTTGCGCCCGCCCGCTCGTGGCGCCGTGGCCGCCGGCCGCGGCACGCACGTCCTCGTCCGTGACGCGCCCGCCCGGACCGCTCGCGGTCACGGTGCGGAGGTCCACACCGCGCTCGCGCGCCAGGCGCCGCGTCGCCGGCGTCGCCGGCACCGGACCATCGCCACCCGAGCGGGCGGCGGCAGAGCCGCCCGGAGCCCGCGAGTCCACTTGGCGGGCGTGGCCGCGCTCGATCGTCGTGCGCGACTGCGGCGCGAGCTTGCGCGCCGGGTCCATCGTCTCCGCGGCCTGCTTGCCGCCGCCGGCGGCGGCATCGTCGAAGGTCACGAGCACGGCGCCGACCTTCACCGTCTGGCCGGCCTCGACGTGGATCTTCGCCACGCGCCCGCTCATCGGCGACGGGATCTCGACGTGCGCCTTGTCGGTCTCGACCTCGAGGAGGGGCTCGTCCTCGCGGATGACGTCGCCCTCGCGGACGAGGACTTTGACGATCTCGGCTTCGGTCAGGCCCTCGCCCAGATCGGGCAGGACGAACGGCCGCGGCATCTCAGTAGGCGAGCGTCTCGCGGGCGACCGCCACGACGCGGGCCGCGTCGGGCACGTTCGCCTTCTCGCGCGCGAAGCCCGGGAACGGCACGTCGTAGGCGGTGACACGCCGGATCGGCGCCTCGAGCGAGAGGAAGGCGCCCTCCATGATCGAGGCGACGACCTCCGCGCCGGGGCCGAAGCTCTTCGGCGCCTCGTGGACGATGAGGATGCGGCCCGTCTTCTGCGCGGAGGCGATGAGCGTCTGCGCGTCCAGCGGTGCGATCGTCAGCAGGTCGATGAGCTCGACAGATATGCCGTCCTCAGCGTGGAGCGTGTCGGCGGCCTCGCGCGCGACCCGCATCATCCCGCCCCAGCCGATCACCGTGAGATCGCGGCCCTCGCGGTCGACGACCGCGCGACCGAGGGGCATCGTCTCCGACTCTTCGGGTACCTCGTCCTTCGCCGCGTGATAGAGCGCCTTGTGCTCGAAGAAGATCACGGGATCGGGATCGCGGAGCGCCGAGACGAGCAGCGCGCGTCCGTTGCGCGGGCCGGACGGGATCACCATCTTGAGCCCGGGAATGTGCGCGTAGAACTGCTCCTCGGACTCGGAGTGATGCTCGAGCGCGCGCGCGCCCCCGCCGAACGGCATGCGGATCACCATAGGCACGGTGAGCCGCCCCTGCGTGCGGGTGCGGTAGCGCGCGGCGTGGTTCTCGATCTGGTGGAAGCACTGGAAGGCGAAGCCGGAGAACTGGATCTCGCACACGGGCTTGAGCCCGTAGAGCGCCATGCCGACGGCGGTGCCGATGATGCCCGCCTCGGCGAGCGGGCTGTCGATCACGCGCTTGCCGCCGAACTTGCGATGCAGGTCCTCGGTGACGCGGAACACGCCGCCGTCGACGCCGACGTCCTCGCCGATGATGACGATGTCGTCGTCGCGCTCCATCTCCTGGAGCAACGCGAGATTCAGCGCCTTCACCATGTTCAGCCGGGCCATCGTCAGCGCCTCGTCATGCGCTGGCCGCGCATGGGCAACGAAGTGGTGTCGGTTCCGTCGTCGCCCCGCCCAGGGGTCACCTCGGCAAGACGCTCCATCATCTCCGAGCGCTCGCGGTCGAGATGCGGCGGGCGCTCGGCGTACACGTGATCGAACACCATGAGCGGATCCGGCGCCGGCGCGGCTTCGAAGCGCTCGACGGCCGCGGCGATCTCCGCGTCGAGCTCCTCTTCCACGCCCGACGTGCGGAGACCCTTGCGCTCCAGGTACGGGACGAGCCGCGTGAGCGGATCCTTCTTCTCCCACGCCTTCACTTCGTCCTCGGAACGGTACTTGGTCGGATCGTCGGCGGTGGTGTGGACGCCGAGCCGATACGTCACGCACTCGATCAGCGTCGGCCCGTCGCCGTTGCGCGCGCGGTCCACGGCTTCCTTCGTCACGGCGTACACCGCCAGGAGGTCGTTGCCGTCCACCTGGATGCCGGGGAAGCCGTACGCGAGCGCCTTCTGCGCGATCGTGCGCGCGTGCGTCTGCTTCTTGAACGGCACCGAGATCGCCCACTGGTTGTTCTGGCACACGAAGACGACCGGGACGTGCCACACGCCGGCGAAGTTCGCCGCCTCGTGGAAGTCGCCTTCCGACGTGGCGCCGTCGCCGAAATACGCCATCACGACCGCGTCGTCGTCCCTGTATTGCGCCGCGTACGCGAGGCCGACGGCGTGCGGGAGCTGCGTGGCGACGGGGATCGTGATCGGGAGATCGCGCTGGCCGGGCGCCGGGCTTCCGCCTTCCAGATAGCCCGCGAAGAACATCAGCATCTTCTCGATGGGCCATCCGCGCCAGAGCATCGCGGCCGTCTCGCGGAAGGACGGCACCATCCAGTCACGCGGGGTGAGGGTCGCGACGCTGCCGATCTGCGCGGCCTCCTGCCCCTTGATCGGGGCGAAGGTGCCGATGCGACCCTGGCGCTGCAGTCGCACCATGCGCTCGTCGAGGCGGCGCCCGAGCAGCATCGCGCGGTACATCCGCTGGAGCAGGTCGGGGGGAATGTCGGGATCGAGGGCGTCGTCGAGTATCCCGTCGCTGTCGAGGATCGACAGGTAGTCGATCTGAAACCGTGGCTCCACGCGTGTGCGCGGCATGGCTCGTTCTACACTCCTATCTTACTCGCCGATTGGCGTTCGATCGAGAACGATCACACGCCGTGCCAGCCCGGATCGCGTGCGGAACGCCGCTGTCGGCCCCCCCTCAGGCGGCGGCGCGGAGCTGCGGGTCGCGGGGATGCTGGACGACGCGCTCGTAGCCCGGCGGAACGTGCCGGAGGATCGGTCCGGAGACCTCGGCGAGCACCGGATCCCAGCCTTGAGGGACGGAGACTTCGACGCGTCCCGGCCGCCACGGCGCGTCGGCGACGACCTGCAGTCGGCCGAACCACGCGGATGCTGGTTTCAGGCGTGAGGTCGACGGTGCGGGTCGTCAAGCCCGTCCCGGGGCCCTTCCACGGCTCCTGCTCCTCGATGAGCAGCTTGCCGTCGGACCGGATCTCCTTGAGGACGCCCGAGACCTTGCCTTCGCCCTCGGCCGCGACGGCGGGGACGGAGGCGAGGAAAAGCGCGACGATCAACGCGGACGCGATCTTGCGCGACATAAGCTCCCTCCTCGAGTGGGGCTTCAGTGAGGCTTCGCGCTCATGTCGCAAGGCCGGTGCCAGCGACTCTTGAATGGCGGTGTCCGTCGGCACGTCGTATGAGGGGCGACAGCCCAGCATCTCCACATCAAAGGGAGGCTCAGCGCAGGTGATGAAAAGATTTGCACGCCTTGGGAGTGCCATCGCGATCGGACTCAGCCTCGCCCTCGTCATCCCGCCCCTCAGCCACGTGGACGCGCAGCCGTCGAAGGCGGCCGCGAGCGCCTCCACCGGATCGTTCGCGAAGCTGGCGGAAGCCGTGAAGCCCGCGGTGATCAACGTGAGCGCGCGGACCAAGGCCTCCCCGTCCCGGGGCCCGCGCGAGGAGCGGCCCGGTGACGAGTTCTTCAAACGGTTCTTCCCCGACGCGCCCGAGCGGTCGCCGCGACGCGGCCTCGGCTCCGGCGTCATCGTGGATCCCTCCGGCATCGCGCTCACGAACGCGCACGTCGTCGAGGACGCGGCCACCATCGAGGTGGTCACCGTCGACGGCGCGAAGCATACCGCCAAGGTCCTCGGCCTCGACAAGAAGACGGACCTCGCGGTGCTGCAGCTCGACGGCGGCACGAAGAAGTTCCCCTTCGTCTCGCTCGGCGACTCCGACGAGGCGCAGGTCGGTGACTGGGTGATCGCCGTCGGCTCGCCGTTCGGCCTCCAGGCGACGGTCACGTCCGGCATCATCAGCGCGAAGGCGCGGCAGATCGGCGCCGGCCCGTACGACGACTTCATCCAGACGGACGCCGCGATCAACCCCGGCAACTCCGGCGGGCCGCTCGTGAACATGCGCGGCGAAGTGATCGGCATCAACACGGCGATCGTGAGCGGCGGATCGGGGATCGGGTTCGCGATCCCGTCGAACCTGGCGAAGCGCGTCGCGTCCGAGCTGCGCACGTCCGGCAAGGTGACGCGCGGCTACCTCGGCGTGAGCCTCCAGCCGCTGAGCCCGGATCTGGCGGCGTCGTTCGGCGTGAAGGAAGGCAAGGGCGCGCTCGTGGCGGACGTCTCCGCGGACGGCCCGGCGGCGCGCGCGGGGCTGGAGTCCGGCGACGTCATCGTCGAGTTCAACGGCAAGAAGGTCGAAGACCCGTCGGCGCTGGCGCGCGCGGTCGCGGTGGCGAAGCCCGGCGAGACGAGCAAGCTCACGGTCTGGCGCGACCGCCAGCAGACGACCGTCGAGGTGAAGCTCGGCGAGATGCCGGCCGAACGGACTGCCGCCGCGCCGTCCGAGCGCGGCGGCGGCAGGGGCGCGTCACCGTTCGGGCTGACCGTGCAGCCGGTCACCCCGGAGATCGCGCGTCAGCTCGAGCTGAAGAACCCGGCGGGCGTGGTGGTGACGCGCGTCGAGCCCTCGAGCCCGGCGGAGGCCGCGGGTCTTCAGCGCGGCGACGTGATCGTGGAGGTCGACAAGAAGCCGGTGAAGTCGATGGAGGACTTCGAGAAGCTCGCCGCGCAGGTCGCCGGCAAGCAGGTGCTGATGCGGGTGCAGCGCGAGGGCAGCGCGCTCTACATCGCGATGGCGCCGCCCACCCGGTAGCCCGCGCGTCAGCGCGCCGCGGCGTCAGCGGGTGTGACGGGCGTGTAGCCCTTCGCGACCATGCAGCGGTCGTAGGCGGCGCCCCGCCGGGCGTCTTCGAGCGGGACGACGAAGGTGTCGATGATCCCGCCGACGATGGTGTCCGGCAGGTCGCCGTCGCGCTCCGTGGCGCGGGCGCACTCCACCTCGTCGAACGTCTCTTGCTGGATCGAGGTGTTGGCGCGGCGCCACTCGGTGCCGGTGATGTCGAGGACGCGGGTGCAGCCCGTCAGCAGCAGAAGCCCCACCACCATCAGGCGCCGGATGATCATCGGCCGTCAGGATAGCATCGGCCGTTCCACCGGCAGCCAGTCTTAGGCAGCGGCGCGCGCGACCCGCCGAGGCTCGCCGGGTCGCGCCGCCGCCTCGATCTCCGCGTCTACCTCCGCGCCGACAAGGAGCACGTAGCTGGTCAGGTAGAGCCAGAGCATCAGAAGGATCACGCCGCCGATCGAGCCGTACGTCGCCGAGTAGTTCTCGAAGTGCCCGACCCCAGCGCCGGTCACCCGCCGGCGCGAGGTAGTAGACGAGCTCGATGCCGACGAGCGCGCACGCGATGACGATCACCACGCTTAACACGGTCCACAGCGTCGAGAAGAGGTCGCCGAGCCCGAACCAGTTCGCGATCCCCGCGCCGATCACGCGCCCGAACACGATGAGCGTGAGCGACGCGATGATGAACACCGAGAATCCGGCCGTGAGCGCGATGGCGACGAGGCGGCGCCTGAGCCACGACCGGCGCTCCTTCACGCCGTAGACACGGCGGCGTCCGGCGGGAGCACGTCGCGCGCGTAGACGAGCAGGCGCTCCTGCAGGCCCTCGACGGGCAGATACCCGAGCGGCGCGGTCAGGAAGAGCAACGCGGGAAAGAGCGCGAACAAGAAGTAGTACGAGAGCGCGGCCGTGCGTGGCAGCGTGATCGTGACCGAGGTCGAGACCCCCCTCAACGCCCAGACGCCGGTGAGCAGCCTGTCCGTGCTGCAAGGCAACATGGACGCGCAGGCGCGAAATCCACAGACGCGCGCGCCCGTCGGGACGCCGCAGACCATCAACGTGATGCAGCAGTTCCGCGTGGTCGGCCTGCTCCCGACGATCACCGCGATCCGCCCCGATCAGCTCGGTCCGATCCGCGCCGGGCTCCAGCCCAAGTCCAAGCCGCACGGGCAGCAGAACGACGGACAGGTGAAGGCGCAGCAGCAGCAGACCGCGGCCGCGCTGGCGACGACCCTCTCGGGCCCGCCGGGACATCGGCGCTCGTCACACCCGCCCCGGCACCCACCCCCACGACGTCGCAGCCGACCAACGCCGCCGCGCCCCTCACGCCGCTCGACAACGACACCGACAACTCGTTCGTCAAGACCTCCACCTCGTCGCAGTCGTCGACGACACCGGGGGCGGTGGGGACGAGCGACAACCCGACCGGCAATCCGTTCGCCGCCGCCAAGGTCGCTCTGGTCGGCGGCCTGCTGACGAATCCCGGCTTCGAGACGGGAGACTTCACCGGCTGGACGCTCACCGGCGCGGGCGGCGTCATCTCGTCGTTCGGCACGCTGACGCCGCGCGAAGGCAACCGCAT
>VGLJ01000068.1 GCA_016866775.1 Candidatus Rokuibacteriota bacterium
AGGCGCGGGTCATGAAGATGGCCGATGGCGGCGTTCGGCCGGCGTTCAACGGCCAATTCGCGACGGACACCGCGGCGCAGATCATCGTGGGCGTCGACGTCACCAACGTGGGGAGCGATCGGGCGCAGTTGCGGCCGATGACCGAGCACCGGCAGCAGCGTTATGACCAAGCCCCCGCCGAGATGCTGGTCGACGGGGGCTTCGTCAATCACGACGACATCGTAGCCCTGGCGCGGCCGGAGGTCGGCTGCACGGTGTATGCGCCGGTCTCGGCGCCCCGGGACGGGAAGCGCGATCCGTATGAGCCATGTTCCGGTGATCCAGAGGCCATCGCGCAGTGGCGCCAGCGGATGGGAACTGAAGCAGCCCAAGCGATCTACAAAGAGCGCGCCGCCACCAGCGAGTGTGTCAACGCGATCGCGCGCACCCGGGGGTGACAGCACCTTTGGGCGCGGGGGCTCGACAAGGTCAAGGCCGTCTTCTTGTGGTTTGCGCTGGCGCACAACCTGATGCGCGCGGTCAGCCTCCGGCAGGCAGTGGCCGCGGCATGATCGGCCTGCCGATCCGGCAACTGCACGAATGCGCACCCCCGGCGGAGCAGCATCGGCGCGTCGGCCGAACAGGTACCGACCGAGCGAACCCCAGAAACTGCAGGCGGTGACCGAAATGCTCTTACGCTGTGAGACCGTCGCAAGCCCGGGCCCATCGGTCCGCGGGCGATTGGTTCGCAGGCTCTGAGAAGTCGACGCCGTCGACTGCGATGACGGACGTGCGGCTCGCCGCGCTCCGCTGGGACGCCGAGTACCGCAACGGCCGCTACGCGGCCGAGCCTCCGCTCCCGTTCGTCGCGGAGATCCTCACCTGCCTCGATGCGCATCCCGCCGCGCGTGACGGCGTCGGGCCCTATGTCGGCTGTGGCAACGGCCGGAACTATCTGCCGCTCGTCGACGCCGGGTTGCGGTTGTACGGTCTCGATCTTTCGCTCGAAGCCCTTCGACAGCTCGCCGCGCGCCGGACCGCGCCTCTGCCGCTGATCTGCGGCGACTTCCGCGACGTCGCGAGGAGCTCGCTCGGCGCCCGGTCGCCCGGCGCTGGGCTGGACTACGTCGTCGCGATCCAGGTGTTCCAGCACGGCGGCGCTGCCGACGTCGCCGCCTACTTCGCGAACGTCGCGGCGGCTCTCCGGCCTGGCGGGCTCTTCTTCCTCCGCGTCAACTCCGTCGCCACGCAGATCTACCACGCGCACACGATCCTCGAGCGCCCGGCGCACGGCGGCACGACCAGCCGCTACGACGCCGGGCCGAAGCAGGGGCGCGCCGTCCACTTCTACGCACACGACGCGCTGCTCGCCCTCACGCGCGACGCGTTCGACGTCGTGCTGTCCCCGCGCGAAGAGATCATCCACCGCGCGCCGCCCCAGCCGGGCTTCTGGGCGCAGTGGGAAGCGATCTGGCGCTGCCGATGAGTCGGGCACGTCCCAAAGACCTGCGCGACATCACGGACGTCCTCGACGTCGTGCGCGCGTGGCCGAAGATCAGCGAGCGTGCGCTCGGCGTATTCTGGATTCGACGGTCGCCATTCCTGCACTTCCACGTCAGAGGTGACGAGCGCCGCGCGCACGCGAAGCGGGATGGCGCGTGGGGCGCCGACATCTGTGTCCCGTTCGGCGCGAGCGCCCGCGCGAAGGCCGCCCTGCTGCGCGAGCTTCGTACGCGCTACGAGTCCTGCATTCGCGCCAGTCACTCCTCTGCTCGGTGACGTTGCTCTTCTCGATCTTCTTGACCCGCGTGCACGCGCGAGTGCTTCACGCCACAGAGGGATTTGGGCGTCGTAGGAATCGATCTGGTCTCGGCGCCGAGAGTGCTCGATCAGGCGCTTCTGATCCGGCGGATCGCCCATGGTGCGACCGCAGCCCCGATCAGAAACACAGGACAGCGACCGTCATATTGACGAATATGCTCGACAGACCGACAAGTAACGGAAGCGCGACCAGCCCGCTGAAGACGAGTCGCCGCGCTCTGCGTTCAAACAACGCGAACCGAAACATCACGCTCGGCTTCGCGCCGGCCGCGGCCGCCGCATTCGTCCCGCGCGCCCGCGCGCATCGCATGAGCGTCGACCGGGTCGTGCTCGCGCGACTGGGCCGTCTCGGACGCGTGGAGGAGGTGCTGATGTAGACTCAGCGACCATGATCGGCGAGTCTCATGCCCGGATCGGCGGCGAGCGCTACGTCAAAGGAAGCGGGCGGTTCACCGACGACGTGCGCGTGCCCGGCATGCTCCGCGCCGTCGTGCTGCGGTCGCCGCACGCGCACGCGCGGCTGATCTCGATCGACGTCAAGCGCGCCCTCGACCTTCCGGGCGTGCACGCGGTCCTCACGGCCGCGGACGTGCCTCCCCACGCGATCATCCCGAATCGCGTCGCCGCGCCGCCGGGCACGGACCGCTATCTGCAGCCGGCGATCGCGCGGGAGGTCGTCCGCTACGTCGGCGAGCCGGTCGCGCTCGTGATCGGCGACGATCCGTACGTCGCCCGCGACGCGCTCGAGCGCATCGACGTCGTCTACGAGACGCTGCCCGCGTGCCCGTCCGCCGCGGCCGCGCTGGCGGCGGGCGCGCCGCGCCTTCACGGCGGGACCGACTCCAACAACGTAGCCACGATCACCATGCGCGTCGGGGACGCGGATGCCGCGCTTGCCGCCGCGCGCGTGGTGGTGCGCGAGACCTTTTACTATCCGCGGCAGACCGCGGCCGCACTGGAGACGCGCGGGCTCGTGGCGGTCCCGCCCGATCCGCGCGGTGGCGAGCTCCACCTGATCGGCTCGACGAAGTGCATCCACATCAACCGGACGATCCTCGCGAAGATCTTCGACCTCCCCGTCGGCGCGCTGCGGTTGACGGAGGTCGACGTGGGCGGCGGGTTCGGTGTCCGCGGCGAGCTCTATCCCGAGGACATCCTCATCCCGCTCGCGGCGATGAAGCTCGGGCGCCCGGTGAAGTGGATCGAGACCCGGCGCGAGAACCTCATGGCCGCGAACCACGCGCGCGAGGGCACGTGGCAGTGCGAGCTGGGCTTCGACGCCGGGGGACGGATCGTCGGGATGCGCGCGGTGATTCACGCCGACATCGGCGCCTACGTGCGCACGGCGGCGCTGGTGCCGGCGGAGTTCGGCGCCTCGCTCCTGCCGGGCCCGTATCGCGTGCCGAACTACGCGTGCGATCTCTGGAGCGTCGTGACGAACAAGACGCCGGCGGGCACGCTGCGCTCACCCGGTCGCCCGGAGTGCAACTTCGTCCGCGAGAGCCTGATGGACCGCGGGGCCGCGCAGCTCGCCCTCGACCCCGCGGAGATCCGGCGGCGGAATCTCATCCGGCCCGAGGAGATGCCGTACGACCTCGGCACGAAGTCGTTCGGCGCGAACACCGTGTACGACTCCGGCGACTTCCCCGCGCTGTTCGACGAGCTGCTGCGCCGCCTCGACTATCCGCGCGAGCGCGCGGAGCAGCGACGCGTCAACGCGGCCGGTGGGCACGTGCGCCGCGGGATCGGCCTCGCCGTCTACACCGAGAAGACCGGCCTCGGCCCGTTCGAGACCACGCAGGTCGAGGCGCGGCAGGACGGCACGTTCGTCGTCGACACCGGCGCCTCGTCGATGGGCCCGGGGCTCGAGACCGTGCTCGCGCAGATCCTCGGCGAGCACCTCGGCGTCCCCGCGTCACGCTTCACCGTCCGTCACGCCGACACGGCAATGGTCGAGAGCGGGGTCGGCACGTACGGCTCGCGCGGCACCGTGACCGCAGGCAACGCGGCGGCGCTGGCGGCGGCGAAGCTCATCGCGGAGGCGCGCGGGCGCGCGGCGGCGCACTGGGGCATCGCCGAGGAGCACGTGACGTACGAGCGCGGCGAGCTGGCGGGCAGAGGTCGCACCATGATGCTGGCCGACCTCGCGGTGCAAGGCCGCCTCAGCGCGGGCGCGTCGTTCGAGGTGCCGAAGATCACCTATGCGGGCTGCACGTGCGCAGTCGTGCTCGACGTCGACACGGAGACGGGCGCGGTCACCCTGCGACGCGTGGTGGCGGGCGCCGACGTCGGCCGCGCGGTCAATCCCGCGCTGGTGGACGGGCAGCTCGTCGGCGGCGTGGCCTTCGGCATCGGCAACAGCCTGCACGAGGCGCTGGTCTACGACGCCGACGGCCAGCTCGTGAGCGGCACGTTCATGGACTACGCGCTGCCGTACGCGCCGGACGTGCCGCAGGTCGACAGCTTCTATCAGGAGATCAAGGCCAAGACGAACCCGCTCGGTCTTCGCGGCCTGGGCGAGTGCGGCAACCCGGGCCTCGGCGCGGCGATCGCGAATGCCGTGTGCAATGCCCGAGAATCAAAGGACGAATCGGTCAACCGACTTCCGCTATCACCGTCACATCTCGTGTGACAGCACCGCCCCACGTCGGGACGGTCGCGATCACTGACGAGGGCTGGTATCGGTTTCTGGCGACTCATACCGAGGTCACTGAACTCAACTTCTGGACGCCATCGGCACGTCGCGGCTTCCACGCGCCGGCATTCTCGCCGTTCTTCTTCAAGCTACGTGCGCCCCACAATGCACTCTGCGGCTTTGCCTACTTCGCTCAGTTCTCTCGCCTTCCAGACTGGTTCGCGTGGGAGTCGTTCGGACTCGGGAACGGCTGTGCATCGTTTGCGGAGATGCGCGCACGCATCGCAACGATTCGAGCACGTATCCGGTACGACGAGCTGAGCGGCTCCGATGAGATCGGATGTATCCAGCTCGTGTCGCCGACCTTCTTCCCGCCGGGCGACTGGATTCCACAGCCGTCCGACTGGCATCCGCGTACTCAGACCCCCGTGAAGTACGACCTCACCGAAGGTGAAGGGCGTCGAGTGTGGGATGCGTGCTTGGAGCGGGGTGCGCGCGTTACGGCTCTGACTCTTACGGTGGCTGAACGACCTGCGCGCTATGGTGATCCACGCCTCGTGCAGCCGCGGCTCGGGCAGGGCACGTTCCGCGTTGCCGTTCTCGATGCCTATGGGCGGGCCTGCGCAGCTACCGGAGAACACTCTCTCCCGGCGTTGGAGGCGGCACACATCCGTTCATACTCAGATGAAGGCCCCCATGAGGTCAGGAACGGCTTGCTCCTTCGCGCCGACCTGCATCGACTGTTCGACACGGGCTACATCACGGTCACTCCGGCGTTGAGGTTAGAGGTGAGCCCACGGCTTCGCGAGGACTACCAGAACGGCCGGACGTACTACCCACTTCAAGGGACTCAGCTTCACCTGCCCGAACTGACCACGCATCGGCCGGAACCCGACTTTCTACGTTGGCATAACGATCACAAGTTTCGCGGCTGACTGTATCCCCTCGGACACACTTGCGAAGACTTCAGGGGACCGACACACTACGGATCATGGCGAGACAGGTAGCGAAGCCCTTACAAACCGTAAGGTTCGCCGATCTCCGTTCGAGTGTCACGACACTGAAACGACTGCGTGGCGCGAAGCGTCCGTTGCTCATCACCCAGAACGGAAAGGCCGCTGCGGTGATCCTCAGCGTCAAGGCGTATGAACAAGCCGAACGAGAAAGGGAGATCCTACGGCTACTCGCGCGTGGCGAACGCGAGATCGCTGCCGGAAGTGGCCACGATCTTGAGGCCGTGCTAAAGGAGGCCGACCGCCTGCTCGCTGACGCCTGAACGTGCGCGTCCGGTTCACTCCTGCCGGGCGAACGCAGTTCCTCTCAGCACTCGCCTACATTCAACGGAGCGATCCATCAGCCGCGCGGCGGATGCGCAGGCGGTCCGAGACGATTCTCCGTCGACTCGAGCGGTTCCCTCATTCCGGTCGGAGGATTCCCGAGTTCCCCGAGCTACCGCATCGCGAGGTCGTCGTTTCTCCGTATCGGTTCTTCTACCGAGTCGTCCACCGGACGGTATGGATCGTGGCCGTGTGGCATGGCGCCCAACGACCGAGGACGCCACGACATTGACGATGGCCGTCGCATGCTACGCTTCACGCGTCATGGCAAGCGAGATAACGAATCCACTCTCGGAGTTCAGGCTCGACGGTGAAGTCGCGGTCGTCACCGGCGGCGCCGCCGGGCTCGGCAAGGCCGTGGCCGACGCGTTTCGTGCCGTCGGCGCGCGCGTGGCCATCTTCGATCCCGCCGCGAGCGGCGAGGACGGCTACAAGGTCGACGTCGCCGACGAGACGCGGGTGAAGGCGGCGTTCGCCGAGGTCGCCGCGCGCCACGGGCGACTCGACGTCCTTTTCAACAACGCCGGCATCGCGATCCGCAAGTCGACCATGGACCTCACGCTCGACGAGTGGAACCAGGTCGTCGCCGTCAACATGACCGGGATGTTCCTCTGCGCGCGCGAGGCGGCGCGGCACATGCTGGCGTTCGGGCACGGCGGCCGCATCGTCAACACCGCCTCGATCATGGGGTTCTCGGGCGGCGGCCTCTACCCGAACATCTCGTATCAGGCGACGAAGGGCGCGGTCGTCAACATGACCCGCGCGCTCGCGGTCGAGTGGGCGAAGCAAGGGGTCCGTGTGAACGGCATCGCGCCGACGTGGATCCGCACGGCGCTCACACGCGTGATCACCGAGTCGCCCGATCTCGTCCGCCGCATCGAGCAGATGACGCCGATGGGCCGCCTCGGCGAGCCCGAGGACATCGCGGGTGCCGTCCTGTTCCTGTCGACGCGCGCGTCCGCGCTGGTGACCGGCCACACCCTGCCCGTCGACGGCGGCTTCCTCGCGCAATAGCTCACCGCCACACCGGAGACATTTCATGGCGAAGCGAAGGGTCGTGTTGACGGGGGCGTCGGGCTACGTGGGGCAGCGCATGTTCCGCGAGCTGAGCGAGCGGTGGGATCTCGTCCCGATCGACGTGAGCGCGACCACGCGGGACGGGAAGCCCGTGCCCGGCATCAAGGTCGTGGACCTCACCGAGCGCCATCGCGACCGCTATCGCGAGCTGTTTCGCGGCGCCGACGCGGTGCTGCACCTCGGCTACGTCCGCGCGCCGGGCCGCGACGCGACGACGTGGCAGAACAACAGCGACGCGAAGTTCTGGGCCGAGCACGACAACGTCGCGCTCGCGTACAACGTCTACCGCGTGGCCCTCGAGGAAGGTGTCAGACGCGTGGTCGTGGCGAGCTCGAACCACGCCGCCGACTACTACGAGCGTTTGGTGTGGGCGGAGCAGCTCGACATGGTGACACCCGAGATGCCGCCGCGGTCCGACAACTGGTACGGCTGGGCGAAGGCCGCGTACGAGCTGCTCGGGTTCGTCTTCGCGACGGGCACGGTCGACGGGCGCACGCTCGAGGTGGTCCAGTGGCGGATCGGCGGGCCGCGCGACGACGACATCGACCACGTGAAGCCGGGCGACGTCAAGACGATGCACCGCGCGCTCGGCGCGTATCTCTCCCAGCGCGACCAGGTGCAGCAGGCGATCCGCATGGTCGAAGCCGAGAACATCGCCGACGAGCACGGCGTGCCGTTCCTCATCGTCTACGGCATCAGCGGCAACACCCACCGGTTCTGGAGTCTCGCCGGCGCGCGGCAGAAGATCGGCTACGTGCCGCAGGACGACAGCCAGGTGAACTTCGCCGACAAGATCGCGGCGATCGCGCGCGCCGCGTCAGGCGCTCGCCGGTAGCTTTGCCAGGCGCAGCACCGGCGACGTCACGATCACGGCGGCCTGCGTGAGGAAGCCGAGCGCCGCGATGACGAGACACGTCTCGGCGCCGTAGAGCCCGCCCACCAGCGCGCCGATCGCCGCACCGACCGGCCGCGCGCCGTAGCCGGCGATGTTGATCGCCGAGACACGGCCGAGAAGGGCGGCCGGCGTCACCGTCTGCCGCAGTGTCGCGGTGCTGATGACCCAGGCGATCGGTCCGGCACCGATCAGGAAAAAGCTCGCGCCGGCGAGCGCCGCCGACGGCAGCCAGAGCGTCGCCACCATGACGATCGCCGCGGCGGCGCCGGCGATCGGCCCGAGGGCGATCACCCATCCGAACGGCAGCGCCGCGATGATCCGCGGCGCGAGCAGCGCGCCGACGATCATGCCGAGGCCGTACACCGCGAGCGTCGTGCCGACGGCGGACTCGGAGAGGCCGAGGCGAGACACCGCGTAGGGCACGTACACGGCGTGCAGAACGAAGAACGCGGCGTTGAACACGACCTGCGTGACGTAGATGGGAAGCAAGAGCCGATGCCGACACACGAAGCTGGCGCCCTCGCGGATCTCGGCGAGCGCGTCGCGCGACGCCCGCGACGACGCACCCGCCGGCCCCGCGGGCGCCGGGCGCGGCGGTTCCGGCAATCCCGCGAGCAGGAACACCGCGCAGAGCGAGAGCGCGGCTGCGACCCCGAACGCGGGGCCGCCGCCGGCCCAGCCGACGAGCCCGCCCGCGACCGCGGGGCCCGCCGTGAACGCGATCGTCCGTGCGAGCTCGAGCCGGCCGTTCGCCGCGGCGAGCGCGCTGGACGGCACGAGCGCCGGCACCAGCGCGGGCGCGGCGACGCTATAGGCGACGGTGCCGCAGGCGCCGATGAATCCGAGCGCCGCGAGCAGCGGGAACGTCAGCCGATCGAGCAGCGCCAGCGCGAGCACGCTCGCGAGCGCGACGACGCGGAGCGCTTCCGCGCCGGCCATGAGACGCCGCCGCGACGCCCGGTCCGCGACGACGCCGGCCGGAATCGCCAGGAGGACGAACGGCAGCGTCTGCGCCGTTTGCAGCACGCCGGTCGCCCCGGCGCCGGCGCCGAGCGCGAGCACGGCGACGATGGGCGCCGCCGCCAGACCGACCTGCTCCGCCGACTGCGCGGCCAGGTTCGACCACGCGAGGCGATTGAACGTCGCGGGAAACGCCATCGTCCGTGTCCTCCAGAGAGGTGTACGGGCGAGGTGCCCCACAAGGGTGGAAGCGGGTTTGCCGGTAGAATCGGCGTCATGACGACCGCATCGATCGACGCGTTGATCGCCGCGCTGGAGCGCGCGCCGGATGTCGTGATCCCGCTCGTGCGCCAGGCCAATCCCGAGATCCTCAAGCGGCGGCCCGCGCCCGGCGAGTGGTCGATCCACGAGAACGCGTGTCACCTCGCCCAGGTCCATCAGCTCTTCTTCGACCGCCTCGACCTGATGTTGACGAAGGACGACCCGGAGATCCGCGGCTACGATCCCGGCCGCGACGATCCGGACGACGCGCTCCTGACGCTGGATCTCGAGGACTCGCTGCGGCGGTTCGCCGCCGACCGCGCCCGGCTCGTGGCGCGGCTGAAGCCGCTGACGCCGGCAGAGTGGCGGCGCACCGCGCGCCACGACGAGTACAACGCCTATTCGATCTTCATCATGTTCCGGCACCTCGCGCTGCACGACTTCGACCACGCGTACCGGATCGAGGAGCTGGTGCTGCGCAAGGATTGGCCCTCACCGGCGCTCGAGGTCGTGCAATGAACGGACTGCGCGCGGTCGACCGCCTCGACGTGCTCGTGCTGGTGGACAACGCCACCGACAGCCTCTCGACGACGCCGAAGTACGTGGTGCAGGAGTGGGCGGGACTGCTCGCCGCGGGCCGTCTGCCGACGCTCGCCGGCAGCGCGATCTGTCACGCGCACCACGGTCTGTCGCTCCTGCTCACCGCACACGCCGGTGACGAGCGGCGCACGCTGCTGCTCGACGCGGGGCCGGAGGGCGCCACGCTGCTGCACAACGCGGCGATCCTCGGCGTGGACTTCGCGGCGGTCGACGCCGTCGTCCTCTCGCACGGCCACTGGGATCACGGAGGTGGTCTGCTCACGGCCGTCGAGGCGATCGCGAGGGCGCGGCGAGACTTCACGTGCTCGCTGCACCCGGGGATGTTCGCGCAGCGCGCGACGAAGCGGCCCGACGGCACGATGTACGTGAACGAGCGCCTGCCCGCGCCCGAGCAGCTCGGCGCGGCGGGCGCCAAGGTCGTCGTGACGCGCGAGCCGCACGCCGCCGCCGACGGCTTCTTCTGGGTCAGCGGCGAGATCCCTCGCGTGACGCCGTACGAGGTCGGCGTGCCCGGTCATGTCAGGCAATCGGCGGACGGCAGGGGCTGGGACGACGACCCGCTGATCGTCGACGAGCGGTTCGTCGCCGTGCACGTGAAGGACAAGGGCCTGATGGTCTTCTCGTCGTGCTCGCACGCGGGCATCGTCAACGTGCTGAAGCACGCGCGCGACGCCGCGCCGGCCCCGCTCTTCGGCGCGATGGGCGGCCTCCATCTCTCCGGCGTGACCGAGAAGGTCATTCCGGATACCGTGCGCGACCTGAAGCCGTTCGGTCTCAAGCTCTTCGCGCCCGGCCATTGCACGGGCTGGCGCGCGCTGACGGCCATGGCGCGCGAGTTCGGCGACGAGCTCGCCCCCTCCGCCGTGGGCAAGCGGTATCTGTTGTGACGCCGCGGCGATGACGGCGGCCGAAGAGTTCAGGGCGCTCGATCTGCGGTGCCACACGCTGCTGCACGACGTTCCGCTGCACGACGTCTGGATCATCGACCTCGACGACGGTGGCGCGGGACGGACGATGCGTGACGTCGACGCGATCGCGAGCCCCGGCCGCGAAGGCCCGCGGCCGATCGCCGTGCGCCTGTTGTTCGACCTCCGCTTCGCCCCCGGGCGCGTGTTCGGATGGGATGCCCCGCGGCGAAAGCTGATCGATGATTCGTACCTGCGGCGGGTGTCGGACGACGATCGGGCGCGCTCGCTCGCGACGCCGGGGACGGCGCGGGGCATCTTTCGTCTGCTCTACATGTTCCCCGATGAAAGCGTCGGAGAGACACGCAACGCCACCGTGCACGCGTTTCTCGTCATGGCGCTGCGGCCGCGGCCGGGCGGCTATCGCCTGTACTGGGGGATCTACGTGAAGCCGGTCGGGTGGCTGACGCCGTTCTACATGGCGCTCATCGATCAGTTCCGGAAACTCATCGTCTATCCCGCGCTCATCCGTCTGACCCAGGCCGAATGGGCGCGGACGTACCGCGCGGCGTGATGGAGTAGACTCGCGGTAATGGCCAAGCGCGGGTTCCGCGTGCTCGACAGCGATCTCCACATCCTCGAGCCCGCCGACCTCTGGGACCGCTACATCGACGCGCCCTTCAAGCACCAGGCGCCGCGCGGCTTCAACGAGTGGGTGCTCGATCTCCGCATCGAGATCGACGGCAAGCTGATGCCCGCCGACGTCACCTACAGCGCGACGCCGACGACCCGCTCGGCGATCCGCGATCGCGAGCGGTTCCGCCCGTTCCACGAGCGCGGCTGGAGCGCGGCCGCGCAGCTCGACGCGATGGACGAGGAAGGCATCGACGTCGGCGTCCTCTATCCCACCCGCGGGCTCTTCGCGCAGGGGATCGACGGTATCCCGCCAAAGCTCGCCGCGGCGATCGCGCGCGGCTACAACGACTGGCTCGCGGATTTCTGCAGCGGCGATCCCTCACGCCTCGTCGGCGCCGGCATGATCTCGCCGTTCGACGTCGACGACGCGGTCGCGGAGACCGAGCGGTGCGTGCGCCAGCTCGGGTTCAAGGGCATCTTCCTGCGACCGAACCCGGTGAACGGGCGCAACTGGCACGATCCGTACTACGAGCCGCTCTGGGCGGCGCTCGAGGCGCTCGACGTCCCGCTCGGCTTCCACGAGGGACTCGGCGCGTATCTGCCGCAAATCGGCGATCGCTTCGGCCGCAACGTGATGCTGCGGCACACGGTGTGTCATCCCGGCGAGCAGATGCTCGCGGCGGTGAGCTTCTGCGGCGGCGGGATCCTCGAGCGGCATCCACGGTTGCGCGTCGCCTTCCTCGAAGGCAACGCGAGCTGGGTGCCGTTCCTCCTCTGGCGGATGGACGAGCACTACGAATGGCTCGGCGACACGACGTTCGGCCGCGCCCTCACGATGGAGCCGAGCAAGTACTTCACGCGCCAGTGCTTCGTCTCGGTGGAGTGCGACGAGGATCCGATCAAGGGCGTGCACGACTCGATGGGGGTCGCCAACGTCGTGTTCTCCACCGATTTCCCGCATCCGGACTGCAAGTATCCCGGCGCCGTCTCGCGCTTCCTCGAGCTGCCGTTGCCGGACGACGCGAAGCGCGCGATCCTCTGGGACAACTGCGCCCGGTACTACGGGCTGGCGTGAGGGAGCCATGGCCGAGATCCCGAAGCTGAGCGGCGACATCCGGCCCCTGATTCCACCGCTCGGTCTTCGCAACGACTGGTATCCCGCGGTGCGCGCGCGCAAGGTCGGCGCGCGCAAGCCGATGCAGCTCTCGCTCCTCGGCGAGGAGCTCTGCCTCTTCCGCGGCATCACCGGCGACGTCGCCGCGATCCAGGACGTGTGCCCGCACCGGGGCGCGCGACTCAGCGAAGGCGATTGCCACTATCGCGGCACCGTCGCGTGCCCGTATCACGGCTGGGTCTTCGACGACGCGGGCAAGAACGTCGCGGTGCTCTCGGAAGGGCCCGACTCCGGCGTGTGCGGGAAGCCCGGAACCGAGGCGAAGGTCTATCCGACGCGCACGCTGAAGGGCGTCGTCTTCGTGTGGATGGGCGACGGGACCCGGCGCCGATCGAGGAAGACGTCCCCGAGGAGTTCTTCGACGGCGGCGCGGTCGTGCTCACGGGCGAGGTCACGTGGCGCTGCAACTGGGAGGTCGCGCTCGAGAACTCGATGGACTCGCACGTGAACTACGTGCACCGCAACGCGCTCGTGGTGATGCGCAGCGGCTTCATCGCGCGCGGCGCGCAGGGCGAGCATCCGATCTTCGTCGGCAACGGCTTCGGCGGCGACGTCGCCGAGAGCAACTACATGCGCAAGAGCCCGCGCCAGGACCTCTACCCGAACGGGTGGAAGTGGCCGAAGACCGACTACCGCCGGTTCTGGACGTGGCTCACGAAGCCGCTCGCCGAGCGCGCGCGCCGTCACATCCCGCCCCCGCGCTCCGCCCGATGGTGCGGCGGCCATCACCTGCCCGGCATGTTCCGCACCGAGTTCGCGTGGGATTTCTACACGCGCATGTGCGTGCCGGTCGCCGAGACCGTCACGCGCGTCTGGTACTACCACTACCTCAAGCCGAAGACCGCGCTGGGGCGCCTGTGGCAGACGATCGTCTACTACGCGTTCCACCGGTGGATCATCGAGTACAACTTCTCGCGCCAGGACGAGCGCGTGATGCTGAACCAGCGCTACGACACCCCGGAGAAGCTCTCGGGCACGGACGCCGAGGTCATCCAGTGGCGCCGGCTCGTCGTCACCAAGCACTACGGCGGTCGCGACGCGCCGTTCGAGTACAGGAACCCGAACGGCTGGGCACCGGACGAGGTGCCGCTCGAGCGGCTCTCGGTGCGGTACATGCAGGAACAAGCACGGGCATCGTCAAGGAGCTGACCATGGGCTACACGCCGGCTGGCCTCGACCACGTCAACATCTACGTCCGCAACGCCGCCCGCTCGTACGAGTGGTACACCGACCTCTTCGGGTTCCACACGCAGGACATGATGTATCACCCGGGGACCGAGAAGCTGCGCGCGGCGTTTTTCTCGTGCGACAAGGGCCACGCGCACGACATCGCGCTGTTCGAGGTCGGTGCCGAGGCGCCGCTGCAGGAGAAGGGGCAAGTGGGCCTGAACCACGTGGCGTGGCGCATGGGCTCGCTCGACGATCTGAAGGAGATGTACGGGCGCCTGAAGACGAAGGGCGTCCCCGTGCGCGTCGGCGATCACACGGTCTCCATCGGCCTCTACTTCGACGATCCGGACGGCAACGGCCTCGAGGTGTACTACGAGCAGCCGCGCAGCGAGTGGCACCGCGAGAAGCCGTTCTCCGAACAGGGGACGAAGGGCCGCTTCCCCGGCCCGTGGGACGCCGAGCTTCGCCGCTGAGCACGTACGACGTCGCCGTCGTCGGGCTCGGGATCGTCGGCGCGTGCGCCGTGCACGCGCTCGCGCGCACCGGCGCGCGGGTGATCGCGCTCGATGCCGGCGCGCCGGCCGGCGGCACGAGCGGCACGTCGTTCGCGTGGCTCAACTCCTGTAAGAAGGAGCCGGAGCACTATCACCGGCTGAACGCGGAGGGCATGGCGGAACATCGCCGGCTCGCGCAAGAGCTCGGGGCCGACGGCGGTCATCACGACGGCGGCTCGCTCGAGTGGGCCGAAGGCGGCGACGAGCGCGAGCTGCGCGAGCGCGTCGCGCGGCTCGCGAGCCGCGGCTACGCGGCGGACTTCATCTCCCGTGACCGCGCGCGCTCCATGGAGCCCGGGCTCGCCATCCCCGATCACGTGCGCGAGGTGGCGTTCTACGCGGGCGACGCGTGGCTCGACGCCCCGCGATTGATCCGCGCCGTGCTCGAGGCCGCGCGCAAAAAGGGTGCGGAGATCAGGCCGAACACGCCGGTGCGCTCGCTCCGCGTCGACGGCGCATCCGCTGGCGCGGTGGTCACCGACGGCGGCGGGATCGAGGCGCGCGCCCTCCTCGTGTGCGTCGGCCCGGTGACGCGCGCGTTCCTCGCGCCGCTGGGCGTCGAGATGCCGATCGAGCGGGTCTACGGCCAGCTCACCATCACGTCGCGGCCGCCCGTCGCGCTCCAGCGTGTCGTGCACGCGCCCGGCCTCCACTTCCGACCCGACGCCAGCGGCGGGCTCATGCTCGGGACCGACGACCTGAACGGCCCAGTGATCGAGGCGGCTTCGCCCGCGGAGCGCGAGGAGATCGCGGAACGGATGCTGGAGCGCGCGCGACGGGTCTTTCCCGCCGCGCGCGACGTGAAGGTGATGGAATATCGCGTCGGTGTCCGGCCGATGCCGGCCGATCGCCACACGGTCGCGGGCAGCGTGCCGGGCGTCGCGAACGCGTGGATGATCGCCACGCACAGCGGCGTCACGCTCGGCCCGCTGCTCGGACGCTTGATCGCGGACGAGATCCTCCGCGACACGCCGAGCGCGACGCTGGCACCGTTCCGCCCGGAGCGGTTCGCCGCGGCGCGCGCCTCCTAGCGCAGAATCTTCCGCGCCTTGGCGTTGCTGCCGACCGTGATCACGACGGCGGCGCCGCGGCCGGCCGTCGTCGCATACGCCGACTTGATGTTCACCCGCGCCTTCGCCAGCTTCCCCGTCACACGTGCGAGCGAGCCCGGCTTGTTGCGCATCCGCACGACGTAGGCCGGCTCCTCGCTCACGCGATACTTCGCCTTGCGCAGCGCGCGCCGGGCCTTGGCCGGGTTGTTG
Organism: Candidatus Rokuibacteriota bacterium; assembly: GCA_016866775.1. Lineage (GTDB taxonomy): Bacteria > Methylomirabilota > Methylomirabilia > Rokubacteriales > CSP1-6 > VGLJ01. The sequence goes on from VGLJ01000068.1 coordinate 15,267, forward strand.
ACGATGAGGCGGATCTTGCCGCGTCCGCTCACGGCGTCGGCCGAGAGGCTGGTGATGTTGACACCGGCGTCGGCCAGCGTGGTCGCGAGCTGGGCGAGCACTCCGGGGCGGGACGCGAGGCTGACGGTCAACTGGGTGGTCCTGGGCATCGGCGCGCCTCCTCCTCTACGATTTGCTCCGGCCGTATGCTACTGCGCATGATCGCGCGTGTCGCCATTCTCGTCGCTCTCAGTCTCCGGCGCGAGGACGATACCCCGGTGGTCACACAGGCCTGCTGGTACGCCGAGGAAGTGGGGAGGTTCGTGAAGTGCGTCTCCTCCTCGGAGTCGGCCGCGGTACGCACATGGCTGGACGCGGGCGAGCGGCGCTTCCCGTCCCTTGAGGCGCTGCGGCTCTGGCTTCGCGATGTCCTCGGTCCCTGCTACGCGCAGCCATCTGCCGGCGCGGATGACGCGCCGGAGGCGCCGTTGACCGACTTCCGCGCGATCCGTGAAGGAATCACTCGATTCGATCGCCCGAGCTTCGTGGACGCGGCTCAGCTCGAGGCGACGCTTGCGAAGAGCGTGCGTGGCCAGAGCGACGCTTTGCGTACCCTGGCCCACCACGTAACGCGTCATCTCGCGCGACGCAAGCCGAAACGTCCGATGACGATCTTCGCGGTTGGGCCGAGTGGCGTTGGGAAGACCCAGACCGCGCTGGCCCTCCACGAGGCGCTCAAAAGCGTCTCCGCTGGTCCTCACACCCTCCCTTTCGTAAGAATCGACATGGCGGAGTATCAGGAGGCGCATCGCATCAGCCAGCTTCTGTCGAATTTCAAACATTTCGGTGCCTTGACGCCGCGACTATAGCAGAGCGGAGATGGTGAGCTCGGTCGCCATACTGCAGATGCATTTCGCCGCCGCACTTCCCGCGCAAACCCTCCTTCGCCTGCGGGTCCAGTTCCACGCCGCGTAGATTAGCCCGCGATGGGTGCGTGCCCAATCGTCTTTGGCCTCTTGATTCTCATCCGGTACGGGTCGTAAAGTAATCACAGCATGGTGCTCGTCTTCAACGAGAGCACTACGGTTCGCGCGTAGAGTCGTACGGGACGTAGGGGCCCGGTGGACTCCCCCCTCGGCGCGGAAGGAATCTCCAAACAACTCCAGGAGGAGTCTGTCATGAAGTCGAAGCAGAAAGGGTTGCCAGTGTTACTGACCGGGACTCGTGTCGGGAGCGGTGAGGTCGGCGTGGTCCTCACTCGCTGGGAGATGCAGTTCATTCGGCAGTTGATCTTAGACCATGTCCCTGTGCGCGGCCCGAAGTCTCAGGCCGTCAATGAACTCTTCGGAAAGACGACGGCGGTGGATCTGTTCTTCCAGGACAAGGATGCGCGCCGCCGACGACGTCAGAAGGCTTCTCTTCGTCGGAGCAGCGAACTCGAGTCGCTCGAGAAGATGCTCGGTACCGGCGAGCAGGAGATCCAGTCGTGACTTGGGGCGAGTTCAAGGCGAGGGTCGAGGCAGCCGGAGTCACGGACGTCGACAAGATCCATTACACGACGCGAGGGGTGCCCACCGCGCCAGAGTACGGCAACTCCGGTTAAATGGATACCCACAAAGGCCCTTATCGGCGCTCGGCAACCGTCGGTGCCCGTCCGCGTTCATGTTGGCCCTTGGTACAGGCGACGTCCCGGCGTCGTAGGACGTGCCCGGAATCCTGCACGCCGACTCATTCCTGCCCGACAGGCGCCTGCCAGGACGGACGCTCCTCGCGTGCATGCTCGATGTGCCCGCGCGCCGCGAGAAACGCCAGCCCGACCACGTTGAACGCGAGCAGCGGCACGTTGACGTTCACCACGTGGAGCACGGCCCATGCCGCCACGCCCAGCGCGGCCACGAGCACGGCCGTGAGGAGATGCCGCGCGGACGGGATGACCACGCGGCCGACGAGCAGGCCGAGCGGGACGAGCGTCTGCACGTGCAGATCGAGCCACGCGAGCGCGATCGGTCCTGCGAGGAGCACGGATAGCGTCGCGCCTGCGCCCGCGCAGAGAATCGAGAGCGTTCCCGCCCACGGCGCCGCGATCATCACGGCCGCGGCCACGAGGAGCACGGCGACAACGACCGGCGCCGGGAACGCCGCGCGGACGGCGCTCCACTCGGTCCGGACGTCGATCGTCGGCCGCGCACCGGTCAGGAGGAGACGCCGGCGCGCGTCGGCGAGTCCGAACAGCGCGCCGCTCTCGCGGGGAAATCTCGCGATCGCGGCGGCGAAGGTCCCCTCTGCCTCGCGGGCGCGTCCCGAGCGCGCCAGGGTCCAGCCGAGGCCTCCCTGCGCAACGAACAGTCCAGGATCCTCGGCGGTGGCCGCCTCGAAGCGGCGCCGCGCTTCGTCGACGTCGCCTTGCACGAACGCGGTCCACCCCAAACCGCTCAGCGCGCTCGCATGCCCTGCGTCCAGCACGATCGCGCGCTCGAAGTGCGCGCGCGCTTCGCGATACCGTCCGCGCATGTACGCGGTCCACCCGAGGCCGTCGTGCGGGTCCGCCCACCAGGGCGTCACGCTTGACGCGGTTTCGAACAGACGCCGTGCGTCGGCGTACCGTCCGCGGCGAAACGCGATCCAGCCCAGGCCGTCGAGCGGGGCGGGAGCGCGCGGGTCCAGCGCGAGCGCCCGGCGGAATGCGCGCTCCGCCTCGTCGTAGCGGTCCAGCTTGAACGCAGACCACCCGAGCCCGTTGTGCACCTCGGCGACGTCCGGAGCACGCACCGCCAGCGCGACGAACTGCGTGTGCGCTCGCGCATAGTCGCCGTGACGCCATGCGCTCCAGGCGGCCGTGACGTCGCCGGCGACCACCGGCGAAATCGGCGCGGCGTGCCAGACGGATTCCCCGGGTATCGGCGCGGACACCGGCGGCGAGCCCAATCGCTCCACCGCATCGCGCGCGAGCGGAAGCGCAAGCGTCCCGACGAACGCGACGATCACGAATGGAACCGTGAGCGGCGGAAGCGCGAGCGGCGCGTCGCCGAGCGGAAACACGATCGCATCGAGCAGCCACGCGACGCCGAGCGCCCCGACGACCGTCGCGAGCGTCGCGCCTCGCGGGTCCGTCACCAGCCACGAACTCCACAGCCCGACGAGCGCGCCGTTCGTGCCATACCAACCGGCCGCCACGAGCCTCGCATCGCGCTGGAGCGCGAACGCCCAGCCCGTCGCCGTCACGCCGCCGATCACCGCGAGTGCGGCGGCGCGCGGCGACAGCAGGAGCGTCGCGGCCAGCATCGCGACGCCTGCGAGCACGCTCCGACAGAGCCAGATCTCGCCGACGCCGACGATCGTGGCGCGGCCGAAGAATTTCGCGCTAGCGACGGAAGAGATCCAGGAGGGGCGTTCCATAGCGTTCGCTGAAGTCGGTGAACCGGGCCGCGTCCGCCCAGATCCGATCCGTGGCGGCGCGGCGCGAGAAGCGTGCCTCCCAGAGCTGCCGACATGCCTCCGCATCGCGCGGCGCGTCGACGCCGTCCTCCTCGACACCATCCGTGAAGAGCGGGAGCGCGGCGAAGCCGCTGCCGGTGGCGAACGGCGTCTTCTCTCGCCAGCAGATCGACGGCGGCAGCAGATCGGCCACGGCCGTCCGCAGCGCCCATTTCGTGACGCGCCGATCGCCGGACCGGCGGATCTTCGCCGAGACCGGAACGTCGATCGCGTGCTCGACGACGGGCAGGTCGAGGAAGGGTACGCGCAGCTCGACGCCGTGCGCCATCGTCGCTCGATCCACGCGCTGCAGCTCGGTGCGGTGCAGATCGTTGATGCCCGCTTCCAGTGCCTGCGGCCACGCGCGCGGCGCGAGCGCGGCGAGATAGTCGTAGCCGCCGAAGAGCTCGTCCGCGCCGTCCCCGCCGAGGACGACCTTCGTCTCCGCGCGCGCGTATCGGCTGAGCAGGAAGAGTGGTAACGCGTTGCGCACCATCCACGGATGGTGGTTCTCGAGGTGCCAGATCGTGGCCGCGATGGCCTCGCGGGCCTCGCGCGCGGTCGCCTTGATGAGCACGTGTCGAATGCCGAGATGCGCCGCGACCTCGGCGGCGGCGCCGGAGTCGGGAGCGCCCTCGAGCGCGATGGTGTACGCGGTCACGTCAGGACGAAGACGCGCCGCGATCGCCGCCACCGCACTGCTGTCCACGCCCCCGCTCAGCAGCACGCCGCACGGGCCGTGGGGCGGCAGGTGTGTTCGCACCGCTTCCTCGAGCAGCCGGCGCAGCGGCGCGTGGCGACGGCGGCGCGGCGGCGGACGATAGTAGCGGCGCAGACCGTGCCTGGTGAGGTAGTGGCCCGGCGGCACGAATCGCAGGGGTCCGTCGAGCCCCGCGAACGCCTTCATCTCCGACGCGAAGGCGTAGCCGTCGCCGAGCGTCATGACGTACAGCGGCTTGATCCCCAGCGGATCGCGCGCGGCGATGAAGCCGCCGCTCGCCAGGTCGACGAGCACGAACGCGAACATGCCGCGCGCGCGCGACAGTCCCTGCGGACCCGCCTCGGCGATGAGCGGGAACAGCACCTCGCCGTCCGTTTCGGTGCGGAACGCGTAACGGCGGAATTGCTCGCGGAGGGCGCGGTGGTTGTAGATCTCCCCGTTGAAGACGAGAACCCATCGTCCGTCGGCGCTCATGAGCGGCTGTCGGCCGCCAACGGGATCGACGATCGCGAGCCGGTGACAGCCGAGCCGGACCCCGCGGTCCTCCAAGCGATGGCTCCCGTCAGGGCCGCGATGCCGAAGCGGCGCGAACAGCGCGTCGAACACCGCGGCGTCCGCGATCCCCGTCGTCGCCGCGATCCCGCACATCACCCCCCTCCTCGCGTGCCGCCCGGTGCCGCGTCGGCCGCGGCGGCGAGATAATCCTGCCGAAGCAACGAGAGCAGAATCCGATCGACCCAGTGACTCTGCCGCCACGCATCCTCCCGCAGGTGGCCTTCGATCGCGAAGCCCGCTCGTTCGTGAATCACGCGCGAGCCGTGGTTCGGTTCGAGGTAATCGGACGTGATCTTGCGCAGCCCGAGGTTCACGAAGCCGTGGCGGACGACGGCCTTGATCACCGCGGTGCCGAGCCCGCGATTCCACAGCTCCTTGCGGCCGATCACGATGAAGAAGCGGGCGGCGCCCCAGGAATGGTCCGGATAGTTCAGCCCGGTCACGCCGGCGAACGCGCCGTCGCACTCGATCGCCCACCGACACCACGCGTCGCCGAGGAGAAACGCGGCGACCTCCACCTCGAGCACCGGACGCTGACAGCGATCGTCGAGCCACAGCGCGACGCCGGGATCTGCGAGGAACGCGGTGTAGAGCGGCACGTCGGCGGGCCGTGGTGCCCTCAGGACGAACGGGTCCGGGCTCATGCGGGCGTCGCTCCTCCGGAACCGAGCGCGCCGTCGAGGCGCAACGCGAGGGCCGGCAGCGCGTACTCCGCGCGCGCGTTGAGAAAGACGTCGTCGGGTCCGATCGTCGTCTGCACGGGGCCCGTGTTGACGAAGATCACCGGGACGCCGCGACGGCGCGCCGTTGCGACGAGCGTCATCGCCGACGAGACCGCGAGCTGCGTGCCGACGACGACGAGCGCGCCGCATCGCGAGACCGCCTGCTCCGCGGCCGCCCACGCGTCGTAGCGCAGGTCTTCGCCGAACGCGACCACCGCTGGCTTGAGAAAGCACGCGCAGTGCTCGCAGAGGACATCGGCGGTGCTCCACGCTTCGACCGTCGGCCACGGCCGTGACGTGCCGCATCCGAGACAGTGCACGCGGCCGATGTTGCCGTGCAGCTCGATCACCGTGCGTGACCCGGCGGCGTGATGGAGACCGTCGACGTTCTGCGTGACGACCGCGTCGATCCAGCCGGCGCGCTCGAGCGCGGCGATCGAGTGGTGCGCCGCGTTCGGCGCGGCCGCGCGCGCGTGCTGGCGGAACCGCTCGCAGGCCGCCCAGTACGCCTCGCGGCACGCGCGCGACGTGAGGTACCGGTCGTAGGCGTAGTCGGCGGCGGGCCGCGTCGAGTCGAGCCATGCGCCCGAGACGTAGTCCGGAATGCCCGAGGCCGTGCTCACGCCGGCACCGGTGAGGACGACCGCCGGCGTGGCGCGTCGCTGCGCATCGCGGATGATCGTCGCCGCGCGGCCGACGACGGGATCGAACGCCCCGACACCGAAGCGCCGGACGACGGCCCACAGGACGAGGGTCGTGCCGAGCACGAACGGCGCAAGCACGGGCGCGACGATATCCGCGAGCCCCGACGCGACCCACGTCATCCAGACGAGCGTCGCCACGACGGCCGCGGCGGCGCCCATGACGAGCCCGATCCGCGATCCACCGAGGAACACCGCGGCGACTCCGAACGCGGCAGGAGGAATCGTGAACGCCCACAGTCCCACCGGGCCGAGGCCGGGCCGCATCAGCACCCAGTGCCACACGGCGATCGCCGCTGCGGTCACGAGCGCGGTGAAGACGGCGGCGCGCGGGGCCGTCCACAGCGTGCCGATCGCGACGAGCACGATCGCGAGCGCGACGCCGAATTCCCCGATCGGCAACAGGCCCGGATGCCTCCAGAGATCGTCACCGAGCGCTTCGAACGTCCAGGCGGATGCCCACACGGTCACCGCCGCCGCCGCCGAGAGCGGCGGCGTGCCGAGGCGTGCGAACAGCCGGCGCATCGGATCGTCGAGCGCGAGCACGGCGCACAGCGCGAGCGCGAAGAGCGTGGCGGGCCGGTCGTGGCGCGCGAGCACGCCGCCCCACGAGATCCCGACGATGACGGGGTTGTAGCTCGTCAGTCCGGCGCGCCACGACGCGGGGTCGACACCGCGGCGGCGTCCGACGGCGGCACCCGCGAGCGCGCCCGCGAGCGCTCCGACGGCACTCCAGGGCGCGACGACGGCCGTCGCGGCGAGCACGAGCACGCCCACGGCGGGACGATCCGCGAAGATGACTTGCGCGAGGCCGCTGAGCGCGACGCGAAGCACGATCAGAACGCGTCGGCGGCGCGACGCAGGCGGTCGGGAACGACGTCGAGCGCGAACACGTCGCGCCACGTCTCCCGGCGGCGCACGACCTCGGCCTGTTCCTTCCCGAGCAGGACGACCGCCGGCCGCGGCTGGATGAATTGCATCGACTGCGAAAGGCAGTAGGCGCCGACGTTCGAGAGGACGATCGGCGTGCCGACCTTGAGCGGCGGCAGCGGTGCCCGGTCGCGCACCACGTCGATCTGCATGCACAATGGTCCGTAGATTCGTGTCGGCCGCGGCTCGCCGACCGTCCGATCGTTGACGATCGCTTCCACGGGATGGTCGTACCAGTACGCCGTCGGCAGGATGTTGACGCCCGCGTCGATGACGACGGCCGGCCCATGGGACGGCTCGTTTTTCACCGCGACGACCGTCGATGCGAGAAATGCCGCGGCGTCGACGACCGCGCGGCCCGGCTCGAGGATCAGCGTCGGTGTTCCGCCGAACACGTCCTTCGCGCGACTCACCGGCGTGAGGACGGCGTCGGCGTATTCCGCGAGGCCGTTCGTCTCGGCACGGCGCCCGGGGGTGTCCCACGCGGGTTTCAGGCGGTTCGACGACGGGAAGCCGCCGCCGACGTCGATGATCGTCGGGGCCAGATCGAGCCGGCGCGCGAGTCGCGCCAGCTCGATGATCGCCTTCACCGAGCTCGCGTAGATGCCGGGATCGCGGTTGAACGTGCCGCTGTGACTGTGCAGCGCGACGAGGTCCAGATGCCGCGCGCGCGCGATCCGTTGCAGCGCACGCCGCGCATCGCCCGCCTCGTACCCGAACCCGAATTTGGTCCAGCCGTGCGCGCCGTGCCGCACGCCGACGCGGACGCCGATCCGCACCTTGCGGCGGAGGCTTCGCGCCACCTGCTCGACGGCGTCGAGCTCGTCGAACCCGTCGATGTTGACGAGCGCGCCTTCGCCCATCGCGGTCTCGAGCTCCGCGTGCGTCTTGTACGGGCCGTTGAAGACGATGTGAGCGGGCGGCGTTCCGAGCGCGCGCGCGAGCGCATACTCCATCCCCGACACGACTTCCGACCACGCGCCCTCGTCCGCGAGCACGGCGCAGACCGCCGGCAGGTAATTCGTCTTGTACGAGTACGCGACGCGCGTCCGGATGCCGGGCGCCGTGAACGTGTCGCGAAAGCCGCGGTAGAGATCGCGCAACACGTCTTCGACGACGAGGAACACGGGGGATCCGAACTTCTCCAGCAGCGCCGCGACGTCCCAGCGCGCGTCGAGCGTCGGCGCAGCCAGCACGTCGAGGACGCGATGCTTCCCCATCCGTCCGACGGAGAGGCGTGTCAGCTGCGGCGGCTGGTAGGGCGGCGTCTCAGGCATGGGTGATCATCCCGTTCGTGACGAACGCGGCCAGCGTCACGGTCGTCACCGGCACCTCGCGGCAGTTCCGCATGAACAGCGCCTCGCGGTCGTCGTTGCCGATCTCCGGCTGGTCGCCGAGCGCAACACGCACCGCTTGGCGCGGCAGGTTGACGCCGGCATCGGCGGAGAACCCGATCCAGGCGGGGAAGCGAGGGTTGATCTCGAGCAGGGACAGGCGCTCGCGAAATACGTCCCGGATGAACTCGGCCTCGAGCGGGCCGCACCATCCGATTTCGCGCGTCATGGCGTCGAGGCTCGCGACGACATCGGGCAGCGGTACGACACGCGCGGCCCACGTCTTGCCGCGCTCGCACTGCTTCAGCTTCTTGATCGCCGTCGACGCGACCACGCGATGCTGCGCGTCGCAGACGACGCTCACGGCGAATTCCTCGCCGGCGATGTGGCGCTGGACGAGTACGTCCCGCTGTCCCTTCTGTCGGAGCCGTCGCCACGCCGCCTCGGCGGAGTACCGCGAATACACGGTCTGCGGCGGCGCGCTGCCGCCCTTGAGCACGAGCGGAAATCCGATGGCGAGCGCCGAACGGCTCATCGCATCGGTCGTCCGCACGACGACGGTCTCGGGCACACAAAACGCCCCCCAATCGCGCCGCCCTCCCCAGCGTGGCAGGGCGCGATGCTTGTCCACCGACGCCAGCGCTTCCCGCGACGGCAGCAGGGTGCGAATGCCCATTCGTGCAAGCGTCTCGCGGAGCCCGACGAACGTGGCGACATCGATATCGGTGCACGGGATGATGAGGTCGAGGCCCGTTTTCGACTGGATCTCGCGGATGCGCGCGAGCAACGGTTCCGGTTCGCCGACGGCGGGCATCCCGAAGACGGCGTCGAACAGGTCGGCGCGGTACGCGCCGGTGTCATACGCGCTTTGGCCGAGGCCGTACACCGCCGCCACTTCGGACGCCTGGCGGAGCGCGCGCGCCACGCCGAGCCCGGGAGCCACCTCATGGAACGCGCTGATGCCGGTGACGGCCACGCGCGCCCGTGGCCGCGCGCGGCGCGCCCGGCGCCGTGCGGCGCACGACGCAACCGCCGCGGAGCCGAAACGACTCAGCGCCTCGACCGTTCCCTCCGGCACGACGATCTCCTCGACATCGCGGACGTACGCGGTGCCGGGACGCGTGCGGAGGCGGCCACGCGGCCTCAACCCCATCGCGTGCCGCACGAGGGCCGCCGGCAGATTGGAGCCGGCCCAATGGGAGAGAAGGATCCAGTTCGGGAAACGATTGTTCATCTCGATCAGGTACAGCCGCTGATCCTTGTGGCTCCGGATGAACTCGAGCTCGAGCGGCCCCCGCCATCGCAGCGCGTTGAGGATGCGCCGCGCCTCGTGCGCGAGGTCGGGATCCCGCACCACCGCGCCGATCATCGACTTGCCACGCCAGTTCACGCCGAGCTTGCGAAGCGTCACGAGCCCGAGGCACGTTCCGTCGCCGCGCGCGACCATCGCCGCGTTGTACTCGTCGCCGTCGATCACTTCCTGCAGGAGCACGCCCCCGCCCCACAGATCACGGAGGCGCATGGCCTCGGCGTAGGCGTCGTCGCGGCTGTCGGCGCGCGCGGCGCCGGCGACGAGACCTTTCACCATGACGGGATAGCCGAACTGGTCGGCGTGGAACGGGACGTCCTCGACGTTCGTGACGAGCACGGTCCGCGGCGTCGCGATGGCGTTCGCGTAGCAGAACAGCGGCAGCGCCGCTTTCGTCACGCGCGCCACCTGCTCCGCGCCCGGCAACAGCGTCCGGATGCCGGCATGAGCGAGCCGCTCGGCGAGTCGCGCATACACGAAAATCTCGAGGTCGAGACACGGCATCAGGACGTCGAAGGGCGAGGCCGCGTGGATCGCGAGGAGTCGAGCGAGCACCGCGTCGTCGCCGCGCGCAAGCGGAACGGTGAGGTGGATCCGATCGACCAGCCCCGGGGAGTACGCGCCGGTGATCCAGGGATCGTAGCCGAGCGCTTCGATCGTCAGCGACCCGGGCAAGCCGAGCCGTAACGCGCGCGCGACCGGAGTCCCCGGCTCCGGATTGTCGAGTCCGCCGAATCCGGAAATCGCGACGCGGTACTTAGGCTCCGACATCCAGCAGACCCATCGACCGAAGTTGCCGCGTGAAGACGGCAACGTCGTGACTGGTCGTCACCTCGGCGACGTCGTACCGCGCGGTCAGCAGCCGTGCAAGCTCGTCGGCGGTCGCGCCGCGCTTGAGCGCCGTGAGCAGGTCCCACGCCGCGTCGTTGCAGACGCACAGCGTCGCGCTGTACACGTCGACGAGCAGTCCTTGTGGGTGGTTCGGCCCGCGCTCGAGACGCACGCGCTGCCGCAGCTTCAGGCGCGGCGCTTTCTTCACTTCGCCGTCTTCAACGTCGCAAGCCCGCGGTTGGCGTCGGGATAGGCGGGCGAGACCTGCAACGCCGTGCGGAACTTCTGCTCCGCGTCCTTCAGCTTGTTCTGCGCCGCGAGGGTGTAGCCGAGCCCCGTGAGCGCGTCGACCCAGAACGGGTGCGCATCGAGCACGGCGCGGAACTCTGTCTCGGCGCGCGCTGGCTCATTCGTACGGTAATAGAGCCACGCGAGCGTGCTTCGCGCGTTGTACACGATCGGCCACCGCTGGGCAGTGCCGGGCATCGACACGAGCTCTTCGATGCCGGCCAGCCCCTTCTTCTCCTCGTCGGACGCCGCGGCTGTCAGCTCGGGCGCGGCGTCCTGATAGCGCGCGAGCCGGAAGAGCGTGAAGCCACGGCCTCTACGCGCGTTCGGATCGGTTCCACCCGCCTGGACGTACCGATCGAAGCGCTCGAGCGCGGCGGCGTGATTGCCGGCGAAATAGAGGCCCCAGCCGAGGGCCTGATAGGCGTCGCGCGCCCGCGCCGCGGGCAGCGCGAGCTGATCGAACACGGGATGGATGTAGGTCGGCGCGAGCGTGGCCGCGCGCACCGCGCGCGCGGCCGCGCCGGTCTCGTCGCGCAGGCCGAGCAGGGCCTTGGCGAGCAGCCACTGGACGTCGGCAGACACGGGATAGACGCGCTCGCCGAGCGTGAGGATGTCGCGCGCTTCCGCGAACTGACGGGCCTCGAGGAGTTTCGCGGCCGGCACCGTGTAGCTCGCGAGAACCTGATAGGGACTGCGCGTGAGCGAGGCCGTGAGCGCCTTGACCGCGCCGGCGAAGTCCTTGCGCTCGAGGGCGATGTTGCCCAGCCCCTTCTGCGAGAGGTAGGCCTCGGGCGTGGTGGCGAGGACCTGACGGAAGGCCTTCTCCGCCTCGTCGTAGTTCTTGCGGTAGTAGGCCACCCACCCGAGCCCGTCGGCGACGAGCCACTGCTTGTCGCGCTCCAGTTCCGGGCCCGCCCGGCGGAACATCGCGGCCGCTTCGTCCAGGCGGCCGGCGTCGAGCAGCGCCCAGGCCTGCCCGTAAAGACCGAGGCCGGCCTGCTGCGCGGCGATGAGTCCGCTGTCGGAATAGAAGAACGCTTTGTCGATGGCGAGCGCGGCGCGGAAGGCAACGACGGCATCCTTGGGGCGACCCAGGCCGAGCAGCGCCCAGCCGCGGCAATCTTCGGCGGCGGCGTTGCCGATGCGCTTGGCCTCCTCGCGCTTGCTCTCGCACGCCTT
>VGLJ01000069.1 GCA_016866775.1 Candidatus Rokuibacteriota bacterium
AAACTCGGCCGGCCCATCACGGGCGCGTAGAACGGCTGACACTGCTCCTCGGCGAACCGGTCGAAGCCGGCCTCGTCAAGGATCGCGTTCAGCCTGACGTAGAACGGATGGCCCGGCGAGGCCGGCAGATCAGTCGCCGCTACCCACATCGGGGCGTGCTCGCTCGTGCGTTTGCCCATCGCCATGACCCGCACCGTACGATCACCCCCGGGTCACTGACGAGAGATACCTCAGTGACTTTCACCACGGACTGCTAAGCTTCAGGGCAGTCTGTTCACGGATTTGAGGCACAATGCACCGCACGCACTCGATCCCGGAGGCACGCATGCCGCTTCACCCGCAGGCCCGCGAGATGATCGACCGCACGAACGCGCTCAACCTGCCGCCCACGCGCGAGATGACGCCCGCGCAGGCGCGCGAGTCCGTGCGCCAGCGCAGCGCCGCGCTGCCGCGCGAGGAGGTCGCGTCGGTGCGCGACCACCAGGTGCCCGTGCAGGGCGGAGCCATCACCGTGCGTGTCTTCACGCCGCGCGGGGCGACGCCGAAGCCGGCGCTCGTCTACTTCCACGGCGGCGGCTGGGTGACCGGTGACATCGACACGCACGAGGGGATCTGCCGCACGCTCGCGAACGCGGCCGACTGCGTCGTCGCCAGCGTCGACTACCGGTGCGCGCCGGAGCACACGTTCCCGGCGGCGGCGGAGGACGCGTATGCCGCGACCCGCTGGGTCGTCGAGCACGCGCGCGCCCTCGGCGTCGACGCGCGCCGTGTCGCGGTGCAGGGCGACAGCGCGGGCGGCAACCTCGCGGCGGCGGTGGCCCTCATGGCTCGCGACCGCGGCGGTCCCGCGTTGAGCTTCCAGGTGCTGGTGTATCCGGTCACGGACTGCGACTTCACGCGCGCGTCGTGCGTGGAGAACGCCGAGGGCTACCTGCTGACGACGGACAGCATGCGCTACTACTGGGACTGCTATGCGCCGGGCGACGAGCGCACCAACCCGTACGCGTCGCCGCTCCGCGCGAAGAGCTTCGCCGGCCTGCCGCCCGCGCTCGTCATCACCGCCGAGTACGATCCGCTGCGCGACGAGGGCGAGGCGTACGCGCACGCGCTGGCCGCGGCCGGCGTGTCGGTCGCGCACAGCCGGTATCCCGGCATGATCCACGCGTTCTATCGCTTCACGAACGTGCTCGACGCTGCACGCGCCGCCGTGGCCGAGACCGTCGCGGCGCTGCGCAAGGCCTGGGGGACCGCATGACCTACAAGTGTCTGCTCTACGAGGTGAAGGACGGCATCGCCACGCTCACGCTCAACCGGCCCGAGCGCCTGAACGCGCTCGGCGACACGCTGCGCGAGGACCTGCACGACGCCGTCGAGCGCGCCTCCGACGATCCCGAGGTGCGCGTGATGATCGTCACCGGCGCGGGCAAGGGCTTCTGTTCCGGCGGCGACGTCAAGGCGATGAGCGAGCGAAAGGAACGCGGGAGCGGGCGTCCACTGATGGAGAAGGTGGCGCCGGGCCGCGACCTCACCGTGCTGGCGCTTCGCGACGCACCGAGGCCGATCATCGCCGCGGTCAACGGCGCCGCCGCCGGCGCCGGCATGAACCTCGCGCTCGCGTGCGACATGCGCCTCGCGTCGACGGCCGCGAAGTTCGCGCAGGCGTTCGTCAGGCGTGGTCTGCATCCCGACTGGGGCGGAACGTATTTCCTCCCGCGCGTGGTCGGCACCGCGAAGGCGGCAGAGCTGATCTTCACCGGCGAGGTGATCGACGCGCAGGAGGCGCTGCGGCTCGGCATCGTCAGCGCCGTCCATGCGCCCGAAGAGCTGATGCCGGCGGCGCTGGCGCTCGCGCGCAAGATCGCGGACGGCCCGCCGATCGCGATCCGCCTCGCCAAGCGCGCGATCTACCACAATCTCGACTGCGATCTCCGGCAGGCGCTGGAGTTCGAGACCTTCGCGCAGAACATCTGCTACGAGACCGAGGACGCGGCGGAGGGGATCAAGGCGTTCGTGGAGAAGCGATCGCCCTCCTTCCGCGGCCGCTGACGATCACGCCGCGCGGGCCGAGCGCTTGGAGACTTCCTGCGCCGTCTCCAGCGCCTCGTCCCGCTTCGGCTTCGGCGAGCGCAGCGCCAGCGAGCTGAGCGTGATGATTCCGATCACGCGGTTGTCCCCGTCCACGACGGGCAGGCGGCCGATCTGCGAGTCCGCCATGACTTCCATGACCTCGTCGATCGAGGACTCGGGGCGCGCGCAGACGATGTCCCACGTCGCGCACTCGCCGACCCTGGTCATCGCGGGGACGGCGCCTTCGGCCATCGCGCGCACGACGAGGTCGCGGTCGGTGATGATCCCGCGCAGACGGCCGTTCTCCACGACCGGAAGGACACCGACGTTGCCGTCGCGCATGAGCTGCGCGGCGTCCATCAGCGTCGCCTCGGCGTCGATGGTGAGGACGTCGTCGACCATCACGTCACGCACGGAGCGCTCGGACGCCGCGCGGCTGCGCGACCTCCAGAAGAGCGCGCCGCCCACCGCCGCAGACGCGGCGGCGAGACCGGCGGGCAGCCAGACATACGGGTTGAAGCTGCGGCGGGCGCTCGGTGCTCTCATCTCGACCTCCTTGCCGGAGATTCGAGGACTTCAAGAGATGTGCCCGTGAGAGGCGTTGTGGTAGATCGTGCAGGGCGCGGGGCGCCGGTGCAAGCCGGCGCCCCGCGGCGCGTTACTGCAGCGGCGAAAACGCGGCGGGCAGGACGATCTTGGTCTCCTGGCTGATCAGGTTGCCGCCGCCGGGCGGAGGCCAGATGCCCTTCTGCCGCGCTTCGTTGCGGATCGCCATGCGCTGGTTCATGTCCGAGTACGCCCACACGTGCACGAAGCCGTTGGCGCGCCCGAACTCGATGCCGCCGGCGAAGACGACGGGCGAGAGCTTGATCCGCTCGGGGATCGCGGCTTCCCACCGCTTCGCGGTCTCGGGCAGCGAGCCGCCCTTCAGCGTGTAGTAGCGCATCTCGATGACCGGCCCCATCTTGCCGGGCGTCGGCACGGGGACGAAGTCGAACGCGTTGACGATCTCGACGTTCATCGCGCGGATGAACTCGCTGATCTTCGGCGGCCAGTTCGCGTCCTTCGCCGCCTCGGCCCGGATCCGCCCGCGCTCGGCGAGATCCTTGTAGCCCCACACGTGGATGATCTGGTTGAGCGGGCCGATCTCGGTGTGCCAGAACGCGGTCAGCGGCGAGTACTTCTTGCGATGCTCGTACGCTTCCCCGAACCGCTTCTCGACTTCCGCCAGGTTGCCGGGACCGATGTCGTAGGTACGGATCTCGTAAATCACGCTGGACTCCTTTCGGGTGCGGTGGCGGCTTCGGGCGGGAGTGTAGCATCGCGAGCCACGGTATGCTGGCCGCCCAGGGGGTTCTCATGGCGAACAGGGACGCGCTCATCAAGGGCCTCGACGACGCGGTGCGGGAGGTGCTGGCGTACTTCGACGGCGCCGGCCGGACGTCGAAGGCCAAGGTCGATCAGTGGCAGGCGCGCGACGTGCTGCAGCACTTCATCTACTTCCACGACGCGACGGCGTGGGGCATCCAGTCCGCGGCGCTCGGCGGGCCGCTATGGCCGGTCCCCGGCGACTCCGACATCGTCAACGAAGTCTGTCGCCGCCTCCACGCGCACGAGTCGTACGACGACCTGCTCGCGCAGATCCGCTTCGCGCACGGCCGACTGATGCAGGCGGCGCGCCACGCGCCCGACCTCGACACGCCGTGCTTCCGGCGCGCGAACGGCGAGACGCTCACCGGCGCGCAGCGCCTCGAGCTGCTCGCGAAGCACTGGCGCGAGCACGTGCACGAGCTGCAGCAGGCCGAGAAAGCGGGGGCGGCGCGATGAGCCTCACACTGTCCCAGGCGATGACGATCGTGGAGACCGCGCTGAAGAGGGGACGCGAGACGAGCTGTGCGCCGCTCGCGGTGGCGGTGCTCGACGCGGGCGGTCATCTGAAGGCGTTCGCGCGCGAGGACGGCGCCGGCATCCTCCGGCCGCAGATCGCGACCGGCAAGGCGTGGGGCGCCCTCGGCATGGGTCTCGGCAGCCGCAACTTCGCCAAGCGCATCGCCGAGCAGCCGGCCGCGCCGTCGTTCTTCAACGCGCTCGCCGCGATGTCGGAGGGACGCGTTGTCCCGGTTCCGGGCGGCGTGCTGATCCGCGACGCGTCGAAGAACGTGATCGGCGCGGTCGGGATCTCGGGCGACACGTCGGACAAGGACGAGGCGTGCGCGCTGGCCGGCATCGCGGCCGCGGGCCTCGTGGGGGATACGGGCTAGCGCGCCAGCTCGTCGCGCAGGCGCGGCTTCTGGACCTTGCCCGTCGGGGTGCGCGGGAACTCGTCGGCCTTGCGGAACACGAAGCGCGCCGGGACCTTGTAGCTCGCGAGCCGCTCGCGACAGAACGTCGTCAGCGCGTCGGCCGTCGTCGCTGCGCCTTCGTGGAGCTCCAGCGCTGCCACGACGAGCTCGCCGCGGTCGCGGTCGGGGAGTCCCACCACGTACGCTTGCTTCACCGCCTGGTGCGTGACGAGCACCGCCTCCACCTCGAGCGGCGCGACGTTGATGCCGCCGGTCTTGATCATCTCCTTCAGCCGGCCGCGGAAGCGGACGCGCCCGTCGGCGTCGATCAGCCCGAGATCGCCGGTGACGAAGTAGCCCTCGGCATCGAACGCGGCGCGTGTCTGGTCGGGATCGCGGAAGTAGCCCGGCGTGACGTAGCCCTTCACGCGCAGCTCGCCGACCTCGCCACGCGGCAGCGCGCGCCCGGTCTCCGGATCGACGACGCGGATGTCCATGCCCGGCAGCGGGAGCCCCTGCGCTTCGAGCCGTAGCTCGCGGGCATCGTGGGCGTCGGTGACCGCGCAGTTGCCGTACGTCTCGGTCGAGCCGTAGACGTTGCACAGCTCGCGCGCGCCGACGGCCTCCATCGTCATCGCGATGTCGTCCGGGAGCCCGATCGTCAGGCCGGTGCGCACGACGAGGCGCCGGCGCGGGCGATCGGGGTGCTCGAGCATCGCGCGCGCCATGTTCGCCATCCCGTAGTACACGGTGCAGCGCTCGCGCTCGAGCAGCGCCAGCGCCTCGCCGGCGTCGAAGCTCTCCTGCAGGACGACCATCCCGCCGTGCGTGAGGACCGCGGGCAGCGCGTTCGCAGATCCGAACGACCAGAAGAGCGGGACCGCGAGCCACAGGCGATCGGCCGCGGTGAGGTGCTGGCGCTCGCCAATCGCGAATCCGTTCTCGATCACGCCGCCGTGCGCGAGCATCACGCCCTTCGGCGTCGCGGTGGAGCCGGAGGTGTAGAGCACGTAGCAGACGTCACCGGGAGCGACCGCGCGCTGCGCCGCGGCGAGCGCCGCCGATGAGACCTCGCTCGCCCGAGCGAGGAACTCAACGAGGTGCTCGGCGCCGCCCTTGGCGCGGTCGTCCGCGGAGACGATCGCGCGAAGCTCCGGCAGTCGCGCGCACCGCTCGCCGCGCGCCAGTTCGGGCGCGAGCTCGCACACCGGCCCCAGGAAGCTGCGACCGCGGAACGCCTCCACGGTGATGATCGCCGCCGGACGGCAGTGCTCGATCGTCCACGTGAGCTCGCGCGGCGTCGAGAATGTGCTGACCGCGACCGTGATCGCGCCGACCTTGGCGCCGGCGAAGGCGGCGATGATCCACTCCGGGCGATTGGGGAGGACGACGGCCACACGGTCGCCCCGCGAGACGCCGATGGCCAGAAGCGCACGCGCGAGCGTGTCGGCGCGCGCCTTCAGCTCGGCATACGTCAGACGCTGGTCACGAAAGACGACGGCGTCGGCGTCCGGGTGCGCCGCCGCGAGCTCGTCGAGCAGATCGCCGAGCGTCCGGCTGCGCGGCGCGGCCGCCATCACTGGTAGTTCGGCCGGCGCTTCTCCCGGAACGCGGTCACGCCCTCGGTGAAGTGGGCACTCGCGCGCACGCGGTCGCCCAGCTCCTGGTCGAGCGCTTCGCGCGTGCGCGCGTGGTCGGCGATGGTCGCGCTGACCTGACGCTTCACCGCCTGGACGGCGCTCGGGCTGTTCGCCGCGATCGTCTCCGCCGTCGCGAGCGCCCACGACATCAGCTCGGCCGCCGGCACGACACGATTGATCAGCGAGAGGCGCGCCGCCTCGGTGGCGTCGATCAGCCGCGCGCTCAGCAGCAGATCCATCGCGTGGACGTGGCCGATCTGCTGGATGAGCTTGATGGTCGCGCCGCCGAACGGATAGATCGACCACTTCACTTCGGGAAGGCCGAACCGCGCGTGCGGCGCGGCGGCGCGGACGTCGGTCGACAGCAGGAGCTCGAGGCCGCCGCCGACGCAGTCGCCGTTCACCGCGGCGACGATCGGCTTCGGGAACGGATCGCTCTTCAAGAGCGCCTTCGCGACCATCCGCGCCATGCTCTCGCGGGCCGAGAGATCGCCGCTCATGTCGGCGCCCGCGCTGAAGGCGCGCTCGCCCGCGCCGGTGAGCACGATGCAGCGGCAGGCCTCGTCGCGCTCCAGCGTCTCCCAGGTGCCGAGAAGACTGGCCAGCATGTCGCGCGTCATCGCGTTGAGGCGCGGCTGGTTGTCGATGGTGACGACGGCGACGTGCGTGCCGTGGCGCGAGACCCGGATCTCCATCAGTGTCCCTTCACCACGACGACGACCTTGCCGTGCGCGGTCCGATCGGTGAGCAGGCGAATCGCCTCGGCGCTCCGCTCGAGCGGCAGCCGGTGCGTGATGCACGGCACGAGCCTGCCCTCGCCGTACCACTGCAGCAGCTCCTCGACCGAGCGCCGCAGCTTGTCCGGTGCGTGCCAGCGGAAGTAGCGCAGCGACGAGCCGAGCGCGGAGCGATGCTTCACGAGCAACCGGTTTGCCGGGATCTTCGGCACGCCGGCCACGAAGCCGATCAGCAGGACACGCCCGCCCCAGCCGAGCGAGGAGAGCGCGGCGTCGAAGAGGTCGCCGCCGACCGGATCGAAGCAGACGTCGGCGCCCTTGCCGTCGGTGAGCGCCATGACGCGGTCGGTGAGCTTCTCCGTCGCGTAGTTGATGAGCTCATCGGCGCCACGCTCGCGTGCCACCGCGAGCTTGTCCGCCGTGCTCGCGGCGGCGAGGACGCGTGCGCCCATCGCCTTGCCGATCTCGACGGCAGTGAGGCCGACGCCGCCGGCGGCACCGAGCACCAGCAGCGTCTCGCCCGGCTCCACGCGCCCCTGCCACCGCAGCGCGACGTGGCTCGAGATGTACGCGACCGGAAACGCGCCTGCCTCCTCGAAGGACATCCGGTCGGGAATCGCGAAGGTCTCCACTTCGGGCGCGAGGGCCATCTCGGCGAGCCCGCCGTAGGGAAGGATCGCCATCACGCGATCGCCGGGCTCGAAGCGCGTGACGTCCTTGCCGCACGCGGCGACGACGCCCGCGGTCTCGAGGCCGGGGCTGAAGGGCAGGGGCGGCTTGGTCTGATACTGGCCGGCCACCATGAGCGAGTCGGCGTAGTTCACCGCCGTCGCCTTCACGTCGATGAGGACTTCGTCGGGACCGGGCGCCGGCGGCGGCACGTCGGCGATCGTCAGATCGTCGACGGCGCCCCACTGGCGACAGAGGACCGCGCGCATGACGCGCTAGAGACCGGAGGCGTCGACGAGACCCGCGAGGTCGTTGACGTTCGCCCAGCCGCCGCGGCTGTAGACGACGCGGATGGGATGACCCGCGGCGTGGACGCGCGCGAGCAGGTCGGCGATCGACGCGCGCGCGAGCGTGCCGTCGGTACGCGCCGCGCCGATCGCATCGCGGAGCCACGTGACGCCGTCGGCGCCGACGTGCAGCAGCCCGATCCACACGCCGTGGCTGTCGCGCGGCGGCACCGCGTCGCCGATCGCCTCCAGCCGCACGCCGTCGAAGCTGAAGCGGCCCGCGTCGGCGCGGTCGCCGCGCACGCGGTCCGGCTCGCCGGCGCCGGCGAGCGCGCTGTCCACCGCGATCGTGATGGCGTTCGTCGCCTCTTCCAGCAATGCCTGCACGATGTGACGCTTCAGCACGATGTCGCCGAACGCCACGAGCGTGCCGGCGGTCAGCTCGGCTTCGGCCAGCGCGAGCGAGTGCGCCTCGCCGGTCGTCTCGAAGTCTGCGCTGTCGACGAAGCGCGCGCCGGCGACGTCGACCGCCTCGGCGTGATAGCCCCGGACGACCACGGTGTTCCGGCAGCCGAAGTGCGCGAAGTCGTCGAGCAGGCGCGCGAGGATGGGGCGGCCCTGCACCTTCAGCATCGCCTTCGGCACGTTCGCGTTCAGGCCGCCGAAGTCGGCGCCCGCGCCGGCCGCGAGCACGATCGCCGAGAGCGGCGTCGCGCGCACCGGCAGGTAGCGCTTCTCGGCGCTCTCGAGCTCCCCGTCGCCCTGCAGGCGAAAGACCTCGTGCAGCGCCGCGACGTTGGGTTCAGCGTTCAACAAGGATTCGTCGTCGTGGATCTGCTTCGCCATCGCCTGCATCGCGCTGATCGACGCCCGAAGCACGTGGTTCGCCCAGATCACGGCGCTCACGTTGCGTGCGCGGAAGTCGGCGGTCGGCGTGCGCCAGTACTTCGTCGGCACCAGCAAGACGGGCGAGCGGCCGCCCCACGCGTCGAGGAACGCGAAGATCTCCGCCGGGCTCGACTGGCGGCTGTGGATGAGGATCGCGTCGGCGCCGGCGTCGTGATGCGCCTCGGCGCGCTTCAGCGCCTCGCCGAGGCCCCAGCCGGCGATCAGGGCCTCGACGCGCGCGACGAGCACGAAGTCCGGATCGCCCTGGCGATCCTTTCCCGCCTTGATCTTGCCGCAGAACTCGTCGATGTCGGCGAGCGGCTGCACCTCCGCCCGCAGGAACGAATTCGTCTTCGGGAAGACCTTGTCCTCGATGGTCACGCCCGCGACGCCGACCTGCTCGAGCTTCCGCACGAGGCGGCGCATGTTGTTGAAGTTGCCGTAGCCCGTGTCGCCGTCGAGGAGCAGGGGAATCGACGTCGTCTCGGTCATGAACGCGACGTGGTCGGTCACCTGCGTCCACGACAGCTCGTTGTTGTCGCGCACCCCGAAGCCCGCGGAGATCGTGAGCCCGCTGCCCCAGAGGCCCTCGAAGCCCGCCTCCTCGACGATGCGCGCGGAGATCCCGCTGTGCGCTTCCATCAGGAAGGCGATCTCCGGCCGGGTGATGAGCTGCCTCAGGCGCGTCGTCTTACGCACGCGTGGCCTCCTGGATCGCGCCCGTGAAGGCGGCGACGACGCCGCGCATGTCCTCGGGCGTGAGCGTGCCCATGTTCGCCACGCGGAACGCGTAGCTCTTCAGCGGCCCCTGCCCGGCATAGATGATGTAGCCGCGGCGCTTCATCGCGTCGTGGAGCGCGTCGTACCCGACGCCGGCAGGCAGGCGGAACGTCGTCAGCGTGTTGGAGCGCGCCGGCTCGGCGACGAGGATCTCGAGCCCGAGCCGCGTCAGACCCTCGCGCAGCACGCGCGCGCTCTCGGCGTAGCGCTCGATCCGCCGCTTGACCGTCTCCGCGTCGAGCTCCACGAGCGCCTGCTCCATCGCGTGGAGCACTTGCACGGCCGGCGTGAACGGGGTGTTGTCCTGCTCCTGGCTCGCGTAGTGGCCGTGAAGGTCGAGGTACACGCTGCGGGGCGCCGCGCCGGCGAGCGCCTCGACCGCGGAGCGGCGGCCGATGACGAACGACACGCCGGGCATCCCCTGCAGGCACTTGTTCGCGCTCGCGGCCACGAAGTCGATGCCGTCCTGCGCGACGTCGAGGCGCTCACCGAAGAGCGAGCTCATCGCGTCCACGATCACGCGCCGGCCCAGCGCGTGCGCCACGCGGGCGACCTCGGCCACGGGGTTGAGGAGCCCGGTCGTCGTCTCGTGGTGGACGACCGCCACGTGGCTGACCTCGGCATGCGCGCGCAGCGTCTGCTCCACCGCGGCAGGGTCGACCGGCGTGAAGATGTCCGACTTCACCGGATGGAACGCGATGCCGTGCGCGCGCGCGATGCGCCCGACGCGGTCGCCGTAGACGCCGTTGTCGACCACCAGGAGCGCCTCGCCCGGCGGCACGGCGGAGGCGATGGCCGCTTCGACGGACGCGGTGCCCGAGCCCGCGAACAGCACGGCCGTGAAGTCGGGCCCGGCGCCGGCGAGCGCCACGAGCCGCTCGCGGCAGCGGCGTATCATCTCGAAGCATTCGGGCTCGCGATGACAGAGGTCGTCCATCACGAGCGCCTGCTTGACGGTGGCCGTGGTGTTCGCGGGGCCGGGATTGAGGAGGATCGACATCACGCCGGTTGTACCATGTGCGTAGCGCCATGGACGTCGGGATCTTCACTGAGTTCGCGCAGGCCGCCGGCATGAGCCATACCGTCGCGTTCGACGAGGCCATGGCGGAGATGGTCGCGGCCGAGCAGCTCGGCTACGACACCGTCTGGCTCGGCGAGATCCACTTCCAGAACGAGCGGTCGGTGCTCGCGTCGCCGTACGTGATCGGCGCGGCGATCGCCGCGCGCACCACGCGGCTTCGGATCGGCATGGCGGTGTCGATCCTGCCGATCCAGCATCCGCTGCACCTCGCCGAAGACGCGGCCACGCTCGATCAGCTGAGTCACGGCCGGCTCGATCTCGGGATCGGGCGCAGCGGCGTGCCCGAGCATTACAGGGGGTTCGGCATTCCGTACGCGGAAAGCCGCGACCGGTTCTTCGAGATCCTGAAGATCATGCGGCGCGCGTGGACCGAGGACCGCTTCTCGTACGAGGGGAAGTATTTCCAGATCCGCGACATCTGCGTGATGCCGAAGCCGTACCAGAAGCCGCACCCGCCGCTCCGCGTCGCCGCGACGATCGACGAGACGTATCCGGCCGTCGGCCGCATGGGGCTGCCGATCTTTCTCGCGGTCCGCACGACGTCGATCGCCCACCTCGAGCGCAACGTCCTGAGCTATCGCGAGGCGTGGAAGGCGGCGGGCCATCCAGGCGAGCCCGACGTCTCGCTCATCGTGCCGGTCTACGTCTCGGAAGACCGTCGGGCCGCGCGCGACGAGCCCGAGGCGAGCATGATGCACTTCATCCACAACATCGGCGACATGCTCGCGCAGGGCTCGACGAACCGCGCCGCCGACGGCCGGCGTCTCCTGAGCATCACCTACGAGGAAGTCCTCAAGGAGCTCTCGATCTACGGCACGCCCGAGGAAGTTGCGGATCGACTGCTGCAGCTCAAGGAGACGCTCGGCTACACGCAGCTCTCGCTCTGGATGAACTCCGGCGGCCAGATGCCCCACGAGAAGGTGGTGCGCTCGATGCGCCTCTTCGCCGAGCGCGTGCTCCCGCGCCTCAGGTAAGACGCGTGACGCCCAGGCCGGCTCCGCTCATCTCGTAAACGCCTCGAGCGCCGGAACGGCCCGCAGCAACCAGAAGCCGACGTACCAGAACGTCCCGGTCATCACGCCCACTCCGGTCGCGACGATGAGCCCGGCGCTCGACCAGCGCACGATCGGAAGCCACCGCGTCGAGGAATGGACGACGGCGTGAAACCGCTCCGCGAATCGTGCGGCCAGGAGGAACGGCGCCGCCATTGCACCCCCGTACACCGCGAGCAGCCCCATGCCTTCGGCCACGGATTCTCGCGTCCCGGCGAGCGTGAGAATGGCCGCCAGGGTCGGGCCGATGCAGGGTGACCATCCGAACGCGAAGCTGAGCCCGACGACGTAGGCCCCGAGGGGGCCTGCGACCGTGGCAGCCGTTGGGAGCCCGAGGGTCTGGTCGAGCGCACGGATGGGCACGATCCCGGCAACATGGAGTCCGAGAATCGCCAGGACGACGCCGGCGCCCACGCTGAGGTATCCCTCTGATAGCCGGCGACGAGGCGGCCGATCGCCGTGGCGGCGGCGCCGAGAGCGACGAACGTCGTCACGAATCCGGCGGCGAAGGCGACGACGCGCATGGGCCTGCGTGTTCCCGCCGGCCCGCCGCCGAACCACGCGAGGAACGGAAGGACGAGCGGGAGGACGCAGGGGCTGAAGAAGCTCAGCACACCGCCGAGACGTAGACGACCGTGATCTTCGTGGCGCGTTCTTCGGCGGCCGGTTCCGCCGCGCCGATGACGAACGCCAGTGTCGCGATGACGATGCCCCGGACGACATTTCGCAGCATGCGGCCCCCCCCGCGCGGAGGTTTGGCGGGGATTCTAATCGATCGGCGAGTCGATTACCGGAACGCCGGCATCACGTCTTCGAGGAGGAGGCGCATGCTGCGCGTCTCGAGGTCCTCCGGGATCAGGCCGCCCGGGTTCGGCTCGGCCACGATGCCGTCGATGCCGAGCTCCTCGCGAAGCTGGGTCAGGCGCCCGATCACGCCCTTCGGCGTGCCGAACGCGACCTTGTTCGCCAGGATGTCCTCGTAGGTGAGACTCGCCATGCGCTCCGCCTGCATGCGGCGGCGGTCGGTCGGGCCGGTGCCCGCGCGTCCGACGGCGGCGCGCGCGAGCTCGCTCTGGCGGTTGAAGAACGTGGTCAGGCTCTGGCGCGGCTCTTCGACCGCGCCGCGCTCCGTCGGCGAGACGTAGACCGGGATGCGGAGGTACACGCTGGGATCGGTCGCGTGCCCGGCCTTCCGCCACGACTCGCGGTACGCCGCGAGCAGCGGCTGCAGATCCGGAATCTCCGCCGCGCGAAGACCGATGAAGATCGGCAGGCCCAGCTCTCCCGCGGCAGGGAAGGTCTCGTCGCTCGTCGCCGCCATGCGCAGCGGCGGGTGCGGCGTCTGGTACGGGCGCGGAGTGACCGTCGCGTTGGCCACCTTGTAGAACTCGCCGGTGTAGCTGAACGGCTCGCCCTTCCACGCTTCGCGGATGATCGCCAGCGCCTCGTTGAAGCGCGCCTTGCTCTCGCCGTACGGGACCCCGTACGTGTCGTACGAGCGGACGACGCCGCTCCGGCCGATGCCGAACTCCACGCGCCCCTCGCTGATGTGATCGAGCGTCGCCACTTCCTCCGCGATGCGCAGGGGATGATTCAGCGGGAGGACCGTGACCGCCGTGCCGATCCGAAGACGCCGCGTGCGCGTGGCGATCGAGCTCGCGACCTGCAGCGACGCCGAGATCACCGAGCGCGTCGGCGCGAAGTGGATCTCGCCGAGCCACACGCAGTCGGCCCCCCACGCCTCCGCCCGCTCCGCGATGCCGAACGCGTCACGAAACGCGCCGACCTGATCGGCGCCCTGCCGCATCTCCTCCACGAAGATCCCGCAATGCATGGGTCCGCCTCGGGTCAAAAGAAGAAGGTGAGGTTCTTCGCCAGCAGCACGTTCTGGTCGAGGACGATCTTGCGCCGCGCGATCTGAAAGCCGCCGGCCACGCGCCGGAGCACGTCCTCCCGCTTGCCGACGAGCACGTCGGTCTCGGTCTCGACGCGGTTGCGGTAGAGCAGGAAGCGGCTCTTCACGCAGACCTCGTCTCCGGCGGCGCTGAGGACCTGGACGTTCGACACCATGTGGCAGGTCCGCGACGGCGGCTGCTCCGCCCAGTGCACGCCGGTCCGGATCTGCTTCACGCGGCGGGTGAGCGTGTCCTTGCCCTCGTCGAACCAGTTCACGTCGAGGCCTTCGCGCGTGAACTCGCGCGCGAGCTCGTCGGCCGGGACGTTGCGGCGCATCGGCATGAAGTAGCGGACGTCGTCGGTGAAGAGCTCGAGCCACTCCTCGAAGCGCCGCTCGTCGAGCAGCTCGGCCTCGCGGTACAGGAAGTCTTCGACCTCCTGCTTGACGAGGAGCTGCTGCACGTCGACCGTCATCGCTTCAGGTCCGCCCAGCTCTTCGCTTCCATGAACTGCCGCCAGCGCGTGTAGAACCCGCGCTGGTTGTTCTCGCTCGCGTTCGCGACCGTGACGTCGGCGATGCGCCCCGGCAGCTTCAGGCCGTGATCCTCGAAGCTCTCCGTCGCGCGCCCGAGACCCATCTCGTAGTTGTAGGGATGCTGGCGGGCGACGGTGCCGCGGCTCGCGGCGTGCGCGTAGTTCCAGTTCTCCATGTCGTCCTGCTCGGTGAGGCCGGACGGGCCGGAGTAGCGGATGTAGTAGTGGCGGAGGAAGTCCTTCACTTCCGGCGGCGCGTCCGCGTCCACGAGGTAGATCCGCCAGCACTCGGTCTGATGCGGGCCGCGTGGATGCCAGACGGCGAGCGTGCGCGGCTGGCGCGCGAGCGGCGAGGCGTTCGGGAACACGGTGCCTGGGCCGCCGAAGAGGCGCCAGAGCTCGCCGCGGCGGCGCGTGCGCTCTTCCTCGCAGCGGCGGAAATAGTCGGCGACGGCCGGCGCGTCCTGGTAGGCGGGCGCGATCGGCGAGTCGTGCTTGCGCAGGAACGCGATCATCGAGTGGCCGAGGTCCGGGAAGGTGACGTCGAGCCAGCGCGCCTCGTTGCGCTCCTGCATGTCGCGCCGGCCCTTGCCGCTCGGCCCGATGCCGACCATGTCGACGGAGCGATGGCTCACGCCGTGATACCGGTCGCCGGAGAAGTTCTCCGCGGGGAACTTCCAGTTGCAGGGGATCAGCCACTTGTGGATGCCGCCGATCACCTCGGTGCCGCCCTCGCGCCCGTCCCATGCGTCCAGCAGGAGATCGAAGTAGAGCTTGTAGCCGCCGAGGTAATCGAGGAACGGCGGCGCGTCGCGGTCCCACGTCGCCCAGATGGTGCCCTTGTAGTTCTCCATCTGCGCGACTTCGATCAGGCCCCACCGGCTCCGGTCGAGCTGCTCGCCGTACGCGTCCTTCGCGAACGGCACGCCGACGAGCGCGCCGTCGGTGCCGTAGCTCCACCCGTGATACGGGCAGAGGAACTCGGTGGTGTTGCCGTCGTCGTAGCGGCAGACCTTCATGCCGCGGTGGCGGCACGAGTTCAGGAAGACGTGAATCTTCCCGCCGCGGTCACGGCAGAGGATGACCGACTCCTCGCCCATGAACGACGCCTGGAAGTCGCCCGGCTTGGGGATCTGGCTCTCGTGGCCGATGAAGAGCCACGCGCGGCCGAAGACCTGCTCGAGTTCCTGCCGATAGATGGATTCGTTGACGAAGATCTCGCGGCTGATGACTCCCCGGGCGACGTCGACGAGGCCGTCGAGGCTCATGGTGGGCTATTATGCCTCGCGTGCCAGCGCGAAGCCTCGAGGGCCTGCGGCGCCGCCACCTCCTCGCCGGCGCGCTCGCTCTCGGCGCCGCGCACGTCGCCCCCGCCTTCGTCCGGCGGGCCGCGGGGCAAGCGGCCGTGCCGGCGAACCCCTTCACGCTCGGTGTCGCCTCCGGCTATCCGCACCCCACCGGGGTCGTGGTGTGGACGCGCCTCGCTCCGGCCCCGCTCGTCGCCGGTGGCGGCATGCCGCGCGAGGTCGTCGCCGTCGACTGGGAGGTCGCGAGCGACGAGCAGATGACGCGTGTCGTGCAACGCGGCCGCGCGCACGCGACGCCGGACTGGGCGCACTCGGTTCACGCCGAGGTGGACGGCCTCGAGCCCGGGCGGTGGTACTGGTACCGCTTCCGCGCCGGCGGCGCCGTCAGTCCGATCGGTCGGACGCGCACGGCGCCCGCGGCGAACACCGTCCCGGAGCGCCTGCGCTTCGCGTTCGCGTCGTGCCAGCACTACGAGCACGGCTACTACGTCGCGTATCGGCACATGCGCGCGGACGATCTCGACCTCGTCGTCTTCCTCGGCGACTACATCTACGAAGCGACGACCCGGCAGAACAACGTGCGGCACCACGGCGCGCCCGAGTGCCACACGCTCGAGGACTACCGGATCCGCTACGCACTCTACCGGACCGACGCGGATCTGCAGGCGATGCACGCCGCGTGTCCCTGGATCGTGACGTGGGACGACCACGAGGTGGCGAACGACTACGCCAACGACCGCGCCGTCCTGCTCAACGGCCGCGAGTGGTTCCTCGCGCGGCGCGCCGCCGCCTACCAGGCCTACTACGAGCACATGCCGCTGCCGCGGTGGATGGTGCCGTACGGGCCGCACATGCGGCTCTACCACCGCAGCGCGTTCGGCGGGCTCGCGCAGTTCTACGTCCTCGACGGGCGTCAATATCGCTCGCATCAGCCGTGCACGCCGCCCTGGCGCGGCGGCAACGCGAGTGCCGAGAACTGCGCGGCCCGACTCGATCCCGCGCTGACCTACCTCGGCGCCGATCAGGAGCGATGGCTGGAGGCGGGACTGGATGCGTCACGTGCGCGCTGGAACGTGCTCGCGCAGCAGACGTTGATGGCGCAGCGCGACCTGAAGGCCGGCCCCGGCCAGGTGTTCCGCACCGACGCGTGGGACGGCTATCCCGCGGCGCGCAAGCGGCTGCTCGACCACATCGCCCAGCGGAAGCCGGCGAATCCGGTCGTGATCGGCGGCGACCTGCACGCCTTCTACGTCGCCGACCTCAAGCCCGACTTCGACGATGCGGGGTCGCCGGTGGTCGCGACGGAGTTCGTCGGCACGTCGATCACGTCGCAGTCCGGATTGACGGAGGCGCAGACCCGGTCGCTGATGCCCGACAACCCGCACCTGAAGCTCGTCAACGGCGCCCGGCGCGGCTACGTCCGGGTCGAGCTGACGCCCGCGCGCATGCGCGTCCAGCTGCAGGCGATGCGCAGCGTGACCGACCCGCGCGCGGAGGCGGAGACACTCGCCACGTTCGTCGTGGAGGACGGGCGGCCCGGAGCGATTCGCGGCTGATGAGTCGGCGCTGGCTCATGCTCGCCGTGGTGTTCGTCGCGCGGCTGTCGCTGGGCTTCCAGTTCCAGTCGATCGGCTCGGTGACCCCGCTGATCGTGTCGGACCTTCGCCTCAGCTACGCCGAGATCGGCTGGCTCATCGGCTTGTTCTCGTTGCCGGGCGTGGTGCTCGCGTTCCCGGACGGACTGCTCGGGCGTCGCTTCGGCGAGCGGCCCGTCGCGACCGGCGGGCTCGCGCTCATGGCGCTCGGCGCGCTGATCACCTCCGCGAGCGACAGCTTCGCGGTCGCCGCCGTCGGCCGCACGCTGAGCGGCGCCGGCTTCATCTTCGCGAACATCGTGTTCGCGAAGATGGTCGCGGACTGGTTCGCGGGCAAGGAGATCGCGACCGCGATGGCGGTGATGCTCACCGCGTGGCCGGTGGGCATCGGGCTCGCGCTCGCCTCGCTCGGCGCGATCGCGAACGCGTTCTCGTGGCGCATGGCGGTGAACGCCGGCGCGCTCGCGGCTCTGCTCGGCCTGGCCCTGGTGCTGGTCGTCTATCGGCGACCGCCCGCGGCCGGTGCGGCGCCGGTGGCCGATGCGACGATCCGGCCGCAGGAGGTCCGCCTGTCGATCGTCGGCGGGCTTGCCTGGGGCGTGCAGAACGGCGCGCTGTTCGTGTTCTTCGGCTTCGCGCCGGCGCTCCTCGCCGCGCGAGGCGCATCGGTCGGAGAGGCCGGCGCGATCGTCAGCGTCACGGTGTGGGCAGCGCTCCTGACGATCCCCCTTGCGGGTCAGTTCGTGGATCGCGTGGGTCACGCCGACTACGTGATCGTGTTCGGCGCCGTCGCGACGGCGCTGTGCATCGGCGCGCTGCCGGGCTTCGGCGCGCCGACCTTCTGGTGCGTGATGATCGCCCTCGCGGGCGCCACGGCGCCGGGCGCGATCATGGCGCTGCTCCCGCGCGCCGTCCGTCCCGAGGCGCTCGGCACGGCGTTCGGGATCTTCTACACCGTCTATTACGCGGTCGTGGCGATCGCGCAGCCCCTCGCGGGGCTCGTGCGCGACCGCGGCGGCGATGCCGCGGGCCCGATCGTGTTCGCCGCGCTCCTGATGGGCGGCACGGCGGTCGCCCATCTCTTCTTCATCGCCATGCGCGCGGTTCCTCGGAGGGGGGCTTCGCCCCCCTTCCGACAGTCGTCGCACACCTGACGGTGTGCTCCTCCTTGCCTCCCCCCAGCAACAAGGATTGCGGCGGCGAGCAACGAGACGTCCTTCAGCGCGGCGAAGCCGAGATGCTTGCGGTTGATCACCGCCTGCGTCTTGACCAGCTCCTCGTAGAAGCGACGCAGCGGCATCCGCGTCGGCAGCACCGCGTGCTGGACGTCGAAGAGCCGGTAGTCGAGCGACGTCAGCCGCCGCGACTCCGTGTGCCAGATCTCGGTGCCCGGGTACGGCGTCGCGACCGTCAGGTGCACGATCTCCGGCACGCTCCGCGCCCACTCACGCACGATCGCGAAGCGCTGCTCGTCCCAATCCGGGTCCGCGATGATGTTCACGGCGACCGCGAGGTCGAGCGTGCGCGCGATGTCCAGCGCCTTGAGGTTTTCCGTCGGCGTCACGCGCTTGCGATGGAGCTTCAGCGCGCCCTCGTCGAGCGCCTCCACGCCGAGGAACATGTACTGGAGCCCGAGGCGCTTCCAGTACGCGAACACTTCCGGATGGCGGAGCAGGACGTCGCAGCGCGTCTCGAGGTAGTACTGCTTGCGCACGCCGCGCCTCTCCAGCGCGCGGCCGATCGCGAAGCCGTGCGCCGGATGGATGAAGGCGACGTCGTCGACGGGGAAGACGTTCGGCTCGGTGATGCTCGCGATGTCGTCGGCCGCCGCCTCGGCCGACGCCCTGCGATAGCTGCGGCCGTAGAACGTCCACGCGCTGCAGAACGAGCAGTCCCACGGGCACCCGCGCGTGAGCTCCGCCGACGCGCAGGGATCGAGCACGCCGATGAAGTAGCCCCGCCGTCGCCGCGCGAGGTCGCGCGCCGGAAGGAAGCGGTCGAGATCGTCGAGCAGTGTCGGCGTGGGCCCGGCGCCGTCGCGCGTCACCACGCCGGGCAACGTCGCGAGCTTCGGATCGCCGATCGCCTCGAGCAGGCGCGGCGTGATGACTTCGCCTTCGCCGCGGACGATGCCGTCGATCGCGCCCCCGCCGTGCTCGAGCACTTCGCTCGCGATGAACGACACGCTGTGCCCGCCGGCGAAGACGAAGCAGCCCGGCCGGCGCCGCTTCGTCTCCTTGGCGAGGTCGATCACCTCGGGGACGTTGGCGAGGTAGTTGAGCGAGAACCCGACCGCGCCCGGCTTGAAGTCGTCCAGCTCCGCGAAGTAGTCGCGCGCGGTGAAGCTCTGCAGGTCGAGCAGCCGCACCTCGTGCCCGCCGCGCGCACCGCCGCCGCCACGCGCTCCAAACCGAGCGGCTCGAGCCGCAGGTAAATCTCGGAGTACATCAGCGGGCCGGGATGAACGAGCAGGACGCGCATGGCGTCTAGTCGTAAACCACGACACTCCGCTTCACCTCGCCGGCGAGCATCAGGTCGAACGCCTCGTTGAGCTGCGTGAGCGGCACGCGGCGCGTGATCATCTCGTCGAGCTTGTACTTGCCGCTCATGTAGAGGTCGATGAGCATCGGCACGTCGGTGCGCTGGTGCCCGCCGCCGAACGAGGTCCCCGTCAGCACGCGCTGCTGGAGCAGCATTCCCGGATCGATCGACAGCCGCGTCCCGGCGGGCGAGACGCCGACGACGACGCACATGCCGCCGCGGTGCGTGGCGTTGAAGGCCTGCTCCATCGTCTTCTGCGTGCCGACCAACTCGAACGCGTAGTCGACGCCGGCCGTCCCGCTCAGCGCGTGCACCGAGGCGACCGGGTCTTCCTTCGACGCGTCGACGGCGTGGGTCGCGCCGAACTCCTGCGCCCAGTCGAGCTTCTGCTTCATCACGTCGACCGCGATGATCTTGCCCGCGCCCATGAGCTTCGCCATCTGGATCGTGTTGAGCCCGACACCGCCGCAGCCCCACACCGCCACGCTCGCGCCGGGCTGGACCTTCGCGCGGTTGAACACCGGCCCCGCGCCCGCGAGCACGCCGCAGCTCACGAGGCACACGACGTCGAGCGGCGCGTCCTTGCGGATCGGGATGACGCTCTGCTCCGGCAGCACGGTATGCGTCGCGTACCCCGCGACCTGGAGGTAGTGGTGGAGGCTCCGGCCGCTCCTGGTGCGGAGCCGGCTCGTGCCGTCGTGCATGAACCAGCGCGGCTTGTCGCGGAGCGCGCACATCGTCGGCTGCCCGCCGATGCAGTACCAGCAGCGGCCGCACGACGGGATGTAGCTCGAGCAGACGTGGTCGCCCGCCTGCACGGTCTCGACGCCGGCCCCGACCTTCTGGACGACGCCCGCGGCCTCGTGGCCGAGGACGACGGGCAGGGGATGGGGCGAGTCGCCGGTAATGAGGTGGTAGTCGCTGTGGCACACGCCGTTCGCGGTCCACTTCACGAGTACTTCGTGCGGCCCGGGCTCGAGCACTTCGACGTCCTCGAAGACGACCGGCTTCTTGACCTCGTAGAGGATGGCGGCCTGTGCGTTCATGGGGGCCTCCTGCGCGTCGAGATTACTCTCATCCGAGGTGCAGTGCTTTCAGGCGGGCGAGCTCCGCCCGGAACGCGGCTTCCATCTCGCGCTTGCGCGGCTCGGGCAGGAAGCTGTGCGTGATCCCGTTGACGAGGATCTCGTCGATGGCCGCGACGCCGAGCCCGAGCGGGTCGGCGAGCGTCATGACCTCGTCGCTGAGCGTGGTGTCGAAGAGCGCCGGGTCGTCCGAGTTCACGGTCATCGTGACGCCGCGCGCGTGCAGACGCGCGAGCGGGTGGCGCGCGAGGCTCTCGCACACGCCGAGACAGACGTTGCTCGTCGGACAGATGTCGAGCGCGATGCGGCGTTCGGCGAGCTCGGCCACGAGCGTCGCGTCCTCGAGGGCTCGCACCCCGTGCGCGATGCGCTCGGCGCCGAGCGCGTTCAGCGCGCCGCGGATGCTCGAGGGGCCGAGGTGCTCGCCGGCGTGGGGGACTGAATGCAGACCGGCAGTACGGCCGCGGGTGAAGAACGGCGCGAACGGCTCGGGTGGGTAGCCGGCCTCGGGCCCGCCGAGCCCGAGCGCGACGACGCCCTCCTTCATCGCGTCGATCGCCACCTCCACGGTGTACGCGGCCCAGCGCGTGGTCTCGGCCTCGGCCCCTCGCATCGCCCGCGAGATGTCGAAGATCCACGCGAGCTCGACGCCCAGCGCGGTGCGCGCGCGCTCGCGGGCCCGGCGGAGCCCGCGGCGAAAGTCGGCTTCCGGGACGCCGTTCCGCTCATGGACGCAGGCCGTGAAGGTGATCTCGGCATCGCGGCGGTTCTGTGCGGCGAGCTCGGCGGCCAGCTCGTACGCGACGAGCTCGAAGTCGTCGGCCGTGCGCAGGCACGCGCAGACCACGCGGTAGACCTCGAGGAACTGACGGAAGTCGGTGAAGCGGAACCACTCGCGCAGGCCGTCGACGGTGTCGTGGGGCAAGGCCACACCGTTCCGCCGCGCGAGCTCGAGCAGCGTCGGCGGACGGATCGTGCCTTCCAGGGGCAGATGCAGCTCGGCCTTCGGAGCGGCACGCAGGTAGCTCTGGAGCGACGTGGTCTACGACCCTCGCGGCTTCGGGACGACCGCAGCGAGGCCGGCGTCGCGACACTGCGCATTGAACGCGGCCACGTCGGTCGCGAGACAGCGGTCGAGCTTCGCCAGCTCCATCTCGGCGCGGAGGATCAGGTTGTCGGCGAGCTCGCGGAGCGCGGCGGTCGGCAGCGCGTCCGAGTAATCGATCAGCGGCGCGACCGTCGCCAGCCGCGTGTTGAGCTTCGCCGGGAACATGCGCGGGTCCTCGGACCGGACCTGGATCAGCTCGCCCTCGATCGCGCCGAGCGTCGCGGCGAGCGCCTTCGCCCCGTCCTTGATCGCGCTCGCGTCCGTTCGTCCGGCCCATGCTTCGGCCTGCGACCGGACGTCACGGAGCCGGACCACCGCGTCGTGCACGCGGCTCAGCATGTCGTGTGTCTTCTTCGCCCACGTGTACTGCTCGCGCAGCTCGGCGTCGCTCGCGGCGACGCGCGGGTCCTTCGCCACCTCGAACGCTTGTGTGACCGTGGTCGAGCCGGCGGTCAAGCGGACCTGGTAGCGGCCCGGCGGGATGCGCGGGCCCGTCAGCGCGTCGATCGTGCCCCCACGGCCCTTGTTGTCGGGGAGCTTGGTCGCGTTCGCGGTGTGCAGGTTCCAGACGAAGCGGTTGGCGCCCGCTTCCTTCGTGAGGCGCGGCTCGTCGTCACTCGCCGGCAACGAGGCTTCCTGCTCGGGCTGCGGCTCCTCGCCGCTCATTGCCTCCGATGTGCCGCTGATGCTCGGCGCCGGCGGCTTCTCGGGCGTGCGGCTCGAGAACGTGCGCAGCTCGCGGCCGTCGGCGTCGAGGAACGTGAGCGTGACGTCGCCCTTCGGCGCGTCCTTCAGCCAGTAGTGCACGATGACGCCGTTCGGCGGGTTCTCACCGGCGTCGAGCAGCTTCTCCTTCTTCTCGCCCGCCGGCATCTCGATCTGTCGATAGGCGTAGCCGACGGAGCCGGCGAGGCGGTAGGCGATCTCCTTCGCCGGGCCGCCCTTGCTGCCGTGCCCCTTGTACGCGCGCCAGCGCACGGTGCGGCGTGGCGTGAACAGATGGGCGTCGCCGTTCACCGCGCCGTTCGCCATCTGGTGGAGCGGCGTGACGTCGTCCAAAATCCAGAACGCGCGGCCGTGCGTGGCGACGACCAGGTCGGTGTCCTTCACGATCAGGTCGTGGATCGGCGCCACGGGCAAGTTGCCGCGCAGCCGCTGCCACGAGCCGCCGTCGTCGAGCGACATCCACACGCCGCTCTCGGTGCCGGCGTACAGCAGCCCGCGCCGGGTCGGATCTTCCCGGACCGTGCGCGTGATCTCGCCGGCCGGGATGCCGTCGGTGATCCGCTTCCACGTCCGCCCGTAGTCGCTCGTCTTGAAGAGGTAGGGATGCGGATCAGCGAGCTTGTAGCGCGTGGCCGCGACGTAGCACGTCGCCGCGTCGTGAGGCGACGCCTCGACCACGCTGACGAGCGCCCACTCGGGAAGATCGGGCGGCGTGACGGCCTGCCACGTCTTGCCGCGATCGCGCGAGAGGTGCACGAGCCCGTCGTCGGTCCCGGCCCACAGCGTCTCCCGCTCGTGCGGCGATTCGACCAGCGCGAAGACGGTGCAATAGACCTCGGCGCCGGTATTGTCGTTGGTGATCGGGCCGCCCGAGCGCGCGAGCCGCGACGGATCGTTCCGCGTGAGGTCCGGGCTCACGAGCTCCCAGGTCTGTCCCTCGTCCGTCGAGCGGAAGATCCGATTGCCGGCGGCCCACAGCTCGCGCGGCTCCCAGCGCGAGTAGAAGACCGGGAACGTCCACTGGAAGCGGAAGCGATGCTCGGAGGGCGGCGTGCCCATGCCGTACTGCTCGGGCCAGATGCTGATCACGCGCTCCTGGCCGGTGCGGTGATCGTAGTGAATCAGCCGCCCGTTGCCGGGGCCGGTGCCGATCGAGCCACCGACCACGATGTTCGGATCGCCGGGCTTCACCGCGATGTACCCGCTTTCGCCGCCGCCCGGCTGCACCCACTCCGTCGCCGTGATCGCGCCGCGGTGCGAGTGGCTCGGCACGCGCATCGCCCAGTTGTCCTGCTGCGAGCCGTACACGTGGTACGGCTGCTGGTCGTCCGCGCACACGTGATAGAACTGCGCGGTCGGCTGGTTGTAGATGCTCGACCACGTGAGCCCGCCGTTGAAGCTGACGCACGCGCCGCCGTCGTTCGCCTCGATCATCCGCCTCGGATTCGCCGGATCGATCCAGAGATCGTGGTTGTCGCCGTGCGGCGTCGCCCACTCGCTGAACGTCTTGCCGCCGTCGGTCGACTTCCACAGCGCGTAGTCCGCGACCCACACGGTGTTCGCGTCCTGCGGGTGGGCGAACACGTGCATGTAGTACCAGGGCCGTCCGCGCAGCCCGGCCTCTTCGCTGATCCGCTGCCACGTGGCGCCCGCGTCGTCCGACCGGAACAGCGCGCCGTCGTCGGCCTCGACCAGCGCCCACACGCGCCGGCCGTCGGCGGGGGAGACCACCACGCCGATGCGGCCGAGCACGCCGCGCGGCAAGCCGGGATTGCGCGAGATGTCGGTCCACGTGTCGCCGCCGTCGGTCGACTTCCAGAGCCCGGAATCGGGACCGCCGCTCGCCATGCCGTGCGGCATGCGCCGCGCCTGCCAGATCGAGGCGAAGAGCACGCGCGGGTTGCCGGGGTCGAGCGAGAGATCGACCGCGCCCGCGTTCTCGCTCTTGAACAAGACGTGCTCCCACGTGGCGCCGCCGTCCTTCGTGCGGAAGACGCCCCGCTCGCGGCTCGCGCCCCATGCGTGCCCGAGCGCCGCGACGTAGACGATGTTCGGATCGCGCGGGTGCACGCGCACGCGGCCGATGTGCCGGCTATTTCGGAGACCGACGTTCGTCCACGTGGCGCCGCCGTCGGTGGAGCGATAGACGCCGTCGCCGTGCGACACGTTGCCGCGGATGCACGCCTCGCCCGTCCCCGCGTAGACGACGTTGCCGTCGGAGCGCCCCACGTCGATCGCGCCGACCGCCGCCGTCTCGAAGAACCCGTCGGACACGTTCTCCCAGTACGTCCCGCCGTCGGTGGTCTTCCACACGCCGCCGGCGCACGCGCCGAAGTAGAACGTCATCGCGTCGGTCGGGTGGCCCGTCACCGCCACCGAGCGGCCACCGCGGAACGGGCCGATGCAGCGCCACTGGAGCGAGGCAAGGAGTGTGGGATCGATCGTCACGAAGGACCTCCTGGACATGGGGCCCCATAGCACCGGACCCCCAAAGCCCCTTGAACGACCGGAGTGTAACCCTTGACGCCCTTGTCATCCGGGGGCTATGTCTACGCGATGGCCCGCGGTTGGCCGCCGCATCCGGCGG
>VGLJ01000070.1 GCA_016866775.1 Candidatus Rokuibacteriota bacterium
GGTGCTCGCCGAACTGGACGAAATGAACGCCGCGCGGCTGCGCCGAGGACGCCGCGCGCTCGGCCCGCTCGAAGCCTACTGCCAGCGCTGCGAGGCCGCGCGCCGCGTCTACCGCCTCCTCTAACTAGACGCGCGAGTCGCGGCCCGTCCAGAAGGGCTCGCGCAAGACACGCTTCAGCAGCTTGCCCGCCGAGTCGCGTGGCAAGGATTCGTGGAATGAGATCTCGCGCGGGACCTTGTAGTCCGCGAGGTGCTGACGCGTGAAATCGGCCACGTCGCCGGCCGACAGGGTCATGCCCGAACGCGGCTGGATCGCCGCGTGAACGCGCTCGCCCCACGCGTCGTCCGGCACGCCGAACACCGCGACGTCCTGCACGGCGGGATGGCGGTGGAGCACGTCCTCGATCTCCGCGGGATAGATGTTCACGCCGCCCGAGATCACCATGTCGCGGAGGCGGTCGCAGATGTACACGAACCCGTCGTCGTCGATCCACGCCACGTCGCCGACTGACAGCCACTCGCCGCGCTCCGTCTGGCGTGTCGCGTCCGGCTTCTTGTAGTACTCGTCGAACATCCCGCCGTTGCGGCGCACGACGAGTTCGCCCGGCTCGCCCACCTTCAGCGGGCGGCCCTCCGGATCCAGCACCGCGAGCTCGACGCCGGGCGCCGCCCGTCCGCACGAGCCGGGCTTGCGCAGCACGTCCTCGGGGCGCAGCAGCGTGTTCATCCCGAGCTCCGTCGAGCCGTAGAACTCGTAGAGCACGGGACCGAAGTAGCCGAGCACGTCCTCCTTCACCTTCATCGGGCACGGCGCCGCGGCCACGACGATGACCTGCATCGACGACACGTCGTAGCGCGCGCGCACCGCCTCGGGCAGATCGACGATCCGCTTGAGGAGGATCGGCGCCATGAACGTGCTCGTCACGCGGTGGCGCGCGATGAGCGCGAGCGCCTCCTCCGCGTCGAACTTCGGCATGATGACCACGCTGCCGCCGAAGACGTGCGCGTGCACCGCGAACGAGCCCGGCGCCGAGTGGTAGAGCGGGCCGGCGACGAGGTGCACGTGCGGACGCGCGAGATCGAACGCCGCGAGGCGCTCGCGCAGCGTCGCGACGTCGAGGCCGCGCCGAAGCGCGCCCTTGGGCTTTCCCGTCGTGCCCGCCGTGTAGATCATCGAGCCGCCGGCGTTGCTGCCGCCGGGGTACGGCACGCCGCGCGGATCGCCCGCCGCGATGAGATCGTCGACCGCGAGCGCCCACGGCCGGCGCTCGCGCCCGAGCGTCACCCAGTGGCGGACGCGCGGCGCGTGCGCGCGCACCGCGTCCGCGGTCACGAGGAACGGATCGCCGACGAACACGACGGCCGCGTCCGAATCGTCGAGGATGTACGCGACCTCGTCCGGCGTGAGGCGGTGATTCATCGGCACCGGGATCGCGCCGATCGCGCGCGCGGCGGCGCCCGCGAGCATGTACTCGATGGAGTTCGTCGCGTAGACGATCACGTGCTCGCCCGCGCGCAGCCCGCGGCTCGCGAGCGATGCCGCGAGGCGGTTGCGCGCCTCGAGGTACGCGCGCCATGTGAGACCGCGTGAACCTTCGACGAGGGCCGGGCTGTCGGGCCGGGCGGAAGCGTGTGCGGCGATCGTGTCCACTGGCCTGAATTGTGCACCAAAGTGACGCCGGATGACTCCGCGCGACGCGCCCCAACAGCCCGCCCAGGGCCCCCGGCCGTTCAAGCCGCTGATCGTGCTCGCCGCGTTCGCCCTCGTCTTCGCGTGTCTGCGCCTCGCGCGCGAGGTCCTGATCCCCGTCGCGTTCGCGATGCTGCTGGCCCTCGCGCTGACGCCGCTCGTCGCGCGCGCCCAGCGTCACGGCGTGCCGCGCGTCGTCGCCGTCCTGCTCGTCGTCGTCCTCGTGTGCTCGGTGCTCGGCGGCGTCTTCTGGGCGCTCGCGCAGCAGATGACCGAGCTCGCGAACGACCTGCCGAAGTATCGCCACACGATCCGGCAGAAGATCACGGACATCCGCGTGTTCGGCCGCGGCGGCTCGATCGAGAAGGTGCAGGACACCGTCAAGGACGTCGCGAAGGAGATCCAGAAGGAGGAGAGCGGACGCGCGCCCGCGCGCGAGCCGCTGCCCGTCGTCACGCAGCCGCCGCGCGCGCAGCTCGTGGCGCTGGTGACGCTCGCCGAGATGGCGGCGACGGCGGGCTTCATCATCGTCCTCGTCGTCTTCATGCTCGTCGAGCGCCAGGAGCTGAGGAACCGGCTCATCCGGCTCTTCGGGCACGGGCGCATCACGATCACCACCCGGGCGATCGACGACGCGACGTCCGGGATCATCCGCTACCTCTTGATGCAGTCGCTCGTGAACACGTGCTTCGGCTTCGCCGTCGCCGTGGGCCTCTTGCTGATCGGCGTGCCGTACCCGTTTCTCTTCGGCGCGCTCGCGGCGCTGCTGCGCTTCATCCCGTACGTCGGCACGTGGATGGCCGCGCTGCTGCCGATCCTCCTGAGCCTCGCGGTGTTCCCCGGCTGGGCGAAGCCGCTGCTGGTCATCGCGGTCTTCGCCGTGCTGGAGTCCCTCATCTACGCCGTGGTCGAGCCGGTCCTCTACGGACACGGCATCGGCGTCTCACGCCGCTCACCGTGTGTCTGGTCGTCCTCGGCAGATACGTGCCCGACCTCGATGTCGTGCTCACGCTCATGAGCGACCGGCCCGCGCTCGCCGCGGACGTCGCCTACTACCAGCGGCTCATCGCGATGGACCGCGACGAGGCCCCCGAGATCGTCGAGGCGGAGCTGCCGGCGCGCGGCGCGGCGGGCGTCTACGACGACGTGATGATCCCGGCGCTCAACTACGCGCGCCGCGACCGTGAGCGCGGGATCCTCTCCGACGACCCGTACGCCTTCGTGGTGCGCGTCTCGCGCGCGCTCGTGGACGAGGTCGTCGCGCCGGCGGTCGCCGCGGCCGCGGCGCCATCCACGCTCGCGCCGGCCACGCGCGGGCGCGTTCTCGGGTGCCCGGCGCGTGACGAGGCCGACGAGGTCGCGCTGCACATGCTCGCCGACCTCCTCGCGCCCGCCGGGGTGGCGGTCGACGTCGTGTCGGCGGAGTCGCTCACCGCGGAAGTCGTCGCGCAGGCCGAGCACGCGCGCCCAGCCTGTGTCTGCGTCGCGACGCTGCAGCCCGGCGGCCTCGCGCAGACGCGCTATCTCGTCAAGCGTCTGCGGGCGCGGTTCGCGGACGGGTGCCTCCTCGTCGGCCGATGGGGCGTCGGCGGCGGACCAGGTGACGACGCCGCGACGTTCCTGGCGGCCGGCGCCACGCGCGCCGCGACCACGCTCGCGGCCACGCGCGACCAGGTGCTCGAGCTCGTCCCGGTCGCTGCCGTGAGTCCGCTCGCGCGGTCCGCCTGACCGCGCGGCCTCACGCGGCGCAGGTGTATAGGTGGGGGCATGACGCTGCTCGCGATCGTCCTGACCGCGATCCTGCTCGACGCGCCGACACTCCACGCGCAGCGCGGGGCACCCGAGCTTCGCGTCGTCGACATGGCCGAAGACGCCGCCGACTATCGTCGCGGACACATCCCCGGCGCGGTGCATCTCGGATTCGACAGGACGCGCGTCGCCGTAGGCCACGCGTATCGGGTACCCACGCCCGAGGAAGGGGCACGGCTGCTCGGCGCGCTCGGCATCACGCCGGACACGCGCGTGGTGATCTACGACGACGCGGGCAGCCTCAACGCCGCGTGGTTCTTCTACGTGCTCGAGACGCTCGGCCATCCGCGCGCGGCTGTGCTCGACGGCGGCATCGCCGCCTGGCGGCGCGCGGGGTTTCCGCTCGTCACCGACACCCCCGCGATCACGCCGGCGTCGTATCGCGCGGCGCCGCGGCCGGACCGCGTGACGACGGCCGAATGGATCCGCGAGCGTCTGCACGATCGCTCCGTCGCGCTGCTCGACGCGCGATCGCCGCCCGAATACGCCGGCACGAAGCGCTACGCGAAGCGCGGCGGCCACATCCCCGGCGCGATCAATGTCGAGTGGCAGCGCCACCTGCGCCCCGACGGGACGTTCCGGGCGATCGACGAGCTGCGCGCGTTCTACACGCGTGCGGGCGTCACGCCGGACAGGACTGTGGTGACGTACTGCCAGACCCATCATCGCGGTGCGCACAGCTACTTCGTGCTGCGGCTGCTCGGGTATCCGCGCGTGGTCGGCTACGACCGCTCGTGGGCCGAGTGGGGCAATCGCGAGGACCTGCCGGTCTCGCGCTGAAGCGTCGGCGGCGCCTTTCAGCGAACGGCCGCCCGCCGCCGCCCGGCGGGGCACGCGACCGGGACGCGGGGGCCCGGGTGCTGGCCGAAGCGGTCCGCGGCCGCGCGCCCGAGCTTCGTCAGCGTCCGCAGCACCGGCGAGCGCTCGTCGGGCACGGCTTCGTGGCCGCGCACCGCGTTCTGGCCGTCGCCTTCCGGCGACGGCAGCAGCAGCGCGTTCACCAGGCCGAGGGCCTCGGTGGTGAGCCCCGGGAAGATCCCGTGCAGTACCACGGTGACGACCGTGATCCCCACGCGTCCCAGCTCCGCGCGGAGGCCCTGCGAGAACGCGAGCGCGGCGAACTTGGCGCAGTTGTAGGGCAGGAGGTGAGGGAGGCTGACCTTGCCTGCGATCGAGGTGATGTTCACGATGCGGCCGCCGCCCTGCGCGCGCATCACCGGGAGGACGGTGAGGGTGGGGTAGACCATCCCCCCAGAAGTTCACGCGCATCGTGTCCTCGAAGTCCGCGACGGTCATCGTCTCGACCGGGCCGACGTCGATGACGCCGGCGTTGTTGACGAGGAGATCGATCCCGCCGAAGCGGCGCATCACGTCGGCGCAGAAACGCTCGACATCGGCGCGGTCGGCGACGTCACACCGCCCGGCATGGACGGTCATGCCGCGCGCCTCGAGGTCCGCGCGGGCGCGCGCGAGCTCGGCGTCGTCGCGCGCGCAGATCGCGAGCCGGCACCCCTCGCGCCCGAGCTCGCGGGCGAGGAGCAGGCCCAGCCCGCGTGACCCCCCGGTGATGACGGCGACCTGAGCCTGGAGCGACCATTCCGGATGCGGGCGCAGCGCCGCGGCGAGCCCGGCGGCGAGTCCGACACCGACGCCGGCCACTGCCATGGCAGCGTCGTCCGCGGGAGCATGACGGTGCCCCGGTGCAGACGCCATGCCGTCGGCTCGCGTAGAATGAAGAGCACGCGGGAGGGCGGCGCATGATCTTCCAGCAGCTCCTCAACGAGGAATCCGGGTGCCTGTCGTACCTGATCGGCTGCACGCAGGCCGGGCAGGCCGTCGTGGTGGACCCGGGCCGCGACCGCGTCGCGGAGTACCTCGGCATCGCGCGCAAGAAGGGCCTGCGCATCACCCACGTGGTCGAGACCCACACCCACGCGGATCACATCTCGGGCAACCGTGACCTGGCCGCCGCCACCCAGGCGGCGATCGCGCTGCACCGCTCCGCTCCCGTCGTGTTCGAGCACGAGAGCGTCTCCGATGGCGACGTGCTCCGCGTCGGGACCGTCGAGCTGAAGATGCTCCACACGCCCGGCCACACGCCGGACAGCATGTCGGTCCTCGTGACGGACAAGAGCCGCGGCGACCAGCCGTGGTTCGTGCTCACCGGCGACGCGCTCTTCGTCGGCAGCGTCGGCCGGCCGGACCTGGGCGGCGCGGGCGCGGCCGAGGACGCCTACGACAGCCTCACCCGCGTGCTGCTGACCCTCGACGATCTCGTCGAGGTCTATCCGGGCCACGGCGCGGGGTCGATGTGCGGGCGCGCGATGTCCGCGAAGACCGGCTCGACGATCGGCTTCGAGCGCCGGTTCAACCCCGCGCTGCAGTTCCGCGACAAGGCGAAGTTCGTCGCCTTCCTCATGGAGGGCGTGCCGCCGAAGCCGCCGTCGTTCGACACGATCGTCGCGAAGAACCGCGGCCTCGTGCCGCTCAGCTCGGCGAAGCCGCGGCCGTTCACCGCGAAGGAAGCGTGGGCCGCCGTCGGCGCGGGCGCCTGCCTCGTCGACCTGCGCGATCCCGCGACGTTCGGTGAGGGCCACGTGCCGGGCGCGATCAACGTGTGGATCGACGGCCCGCAGTTCGCCGAGCGCGTGAGCTGGTTCGTGCCCGCCGGCGCGCCGGTCATCCTCGTGCCGCAGGGTCCATCGGACGTCGACCGCGCCACGCCCGCGCTCGCGCGCGTGGGCGTCGATGACGTCCAGGGATTCCTCCAGTGGGGCATGATCGACTGGCGCAGCGAAGGGCTGCCGATCGAGACCGTGCCGCAGATGAGCGTGCACGATCTCGAGCAGTGGCTCGACGAAGGCCGCGCGGTCGACGTGATCGACGTGCGCGAGCCGGCCGAGTGGGCGGAAGGCCACATCGCGCGGGCGCTCCACATTCCGATGCTCGAGGCCGTGCGGCGCCGCGAGGAGCTCGCGCCGGAGCG
Organism: Candidatus Rokuibacteriota bacterium; assembly: GCA_016866775.1. Taxonomy (GTDB): domain Bacteria; phylum Methylomirabilota; class Methylomirabilia; order Rokubacteriales; family CSP1-6; genus VGLJ01. The sequence goes on from VGLJ01000070.1 coordinate 6,486, forward strand.
CGCGAAGGCCGTGGTGTGCGCGGGCGGGCTCCGCTCGAGCGCCGTGATCAGCGCGCTCAAGCGCCACGGGCTCGCGAACTTCTACAACGTCACGGGCGGCATGGCCGCCTGGGTGAAGGCGGGGTACGCGGTCGAGCGGTAGGCCTGAGGCTCAGTCCATCACGACGCCGCCGTCGACGACGAGCACCTGGCCGGTGACCCAGTTCGCCATGGGCGACGCGAGGTAGATGACCGCCTGCGCGACGTCCTCGGGATAGCCCATCCGCGCGATCGGCTGGGTCGTCACGCTGTAGTCGTAGCCCCGCGTCATCGCGGTCTCGACGGGGCCGGGCGCGACGGCGTTCACGCGGATGCCGTACCGGCCGGCGTCCTTCGCCAGCCATCGCGTGAACGCGATCACGCCGGCCTTCGCCGCCGCGTACGCGGGCCCCGAACGGCCGCCCTCGCTCTCGTGGTCGGCGCGCATCGAGATCGTCCCGCCTGCCATCGCCGACGTCGAGGACACGTTCACGATCGCGCCGCCGTGCCGCTTCAGCTGCGGGTAGGCGGCCTGCGTGACGATGACCGTGCCCTTGAGCGTGACGTCGAACGTGCGGTCGAGCGTCTTCTCGTCCAGGTCTTCGAGCCCCATCCGCTCGCTGATCCCCGCGTTGTTGACGACGATGTCGAGCCGGCCGAAGTCCTTCACGACGCGCGCGACCGCCGCCGTGGCGACCTCACGATCCGCCACGCTGCCCACGATCGAGAGCGCGCGACGCCCGCGCGTCTGGATCGCCATCATCGTGTCCGCGGCGGGCTGGAGGTCGAGGATGGCGACGTCGGCGCCGACGTCGGCGAGCGCCAGCGCGATCGCGCGTCCGATGCCCTGCGCGGCGCCCGTGACGAGCGCGACGGCGCCGGCGAGGGCCGCGGGGCCGCTCGGAGGGGTGGTCATCGCGGCAGAAGCTTAGCGCAGGCCGCGGCGCGAGGCCCGTGAGAAGATAGACGCCGCGTCCGGAGTCCAACGGCCAGAGGAGGAACGCACGGGTATGGCGAGAGTGCTCGGGGTCGTGACGATCATCGCGCTGGCGCTGGGTCTCGCGCAGCCGGCAGCGGCGGCCACGCCGACGGAAACGCTGAAGAACTACGGCGACGTCGTGCTCAAGATCCTCGAGGACCCCGCGCTCAAGTCTTCCGAGCGGAAGAACGAGCGCCGCGCCGCCGTCCGGAAGGTGGCGGAGGGCGTCTTCGACCTCTCCGAGACCGCCAAGCGCGCGCTCGGACTGCACTGGAACCAGCGGACGCCGGCCGAGCGCGAGGAGTTCGTCCACCTCTTCGCCGACCTGCTCGAGACCACGTACATCGCGCGCATCGACGAGTACGGCGGCGAGCGCATGAAGTACGTCGGCGAGAAGATCGACGGCGAGAACGCCGTGGTCCAGACGCGCGTGGTCACGCGCAAGGGCACCGAGGTGCCGGTCGAGGCGCGGATGATCCGGCGCGGCGACAAGTGGTACATCTACGACGTCATCCTGGAGAGTGTCAGCCTCATCTCGAACTATCGCGCGCAGTTCGACAAGATCATCCGCACGTCGTCCTACGGCGAGCTCGTGAAGCGCCTGAAGGAGCGCAAGGCGTTGCCGGCGCCGCAGCCCCGCGCCACGCGGTGAGGACGTGGCGACCTACCAGATCGTCGCCTGGAAAGGCATTCCCGCCAGCGTCGAGGCGCGCGACGGCCGGGACACGGTGACGGTCGCGCTCAGCGAGAAGTTCCAGATGCTCATCGACTCCGTCGCCATGCAGCTCGGGCTGCACGACTCCGAGCAGTACATCGAGCTCTGGACGCGCGAGGCCGTCCAGGAGCGGCCGGGCAGCGCGCAGCAGGTCGCGGACGCGGTCGCCGCCGAGATCGAGGCGAAGTTCCCGACCTACATCGGGGGCGCGTTCACGCGACCGGCCTGAGCATGCCGCGCGCCATTCCCGCCAAGCTGGTCGAGGACACCGCGCGGGAGCTGATGGCGCGCGCGGCGATCGACATCCCGCCCGACTATCGCGAGGGCGTGCGCCGCGCGCGCGATCGCGAGCAGAACAAGCTCGCGCGGTTCGTCCTCACCGAGATGGACAAGAACTGGGACATCGCAACCGTCGACCGCCGGCCGATGTGCGCCGACACCGGACTGCCGCGCTACTACGTGCGCGCCGGCAACGAGGCGGTGATCGAGGGCGGGTTCGTGACCCTGGAGCGCGCGCTCCGCCGGGCGACCGCGGACGCGACGGCGTCGATCCCGCTGCGTCCCAATCGCGTGCATCCGCTCACGCGCGTCGACCACAACAACAACGTGGGGATCCACGCGCCCGAGGTCACGTTCGCGTTCGAGCCCGACGCCGACTGGATCGACGTCACCACCGTGCACAAGGGCGGCCTTTTCGGCAGCGACTACCGGATGCTGTTCCCGGCCGACGGCATCGGCGGCCTCAAGCGCTTCGTCGTCGACACGCTGGTGGAGCACGGCAAGCGCGGGCTCGCGTGTCAGCCGGCCATCGTGGGCATCGGGATCGGCGGCGCGAAGGACACGTGCATGCGGCTCGGCAAGGAGGCGGCGTGCCTCCGCGTGGTCGGCAGCCACAATCCGGATCCCGAGATCGCGAAGCTCGAGGACGAGCTGACCGCGCTCGGCAACTACATCGGGATCGGCGCGATGGGCTTCGCGGGCACGTCGATGGTCGTCGCGACCCACATCGAGGTGGCGTTCGCGCACACGGGCGGCATGCCGGTCGGCATCCACCAGTTCTGTCTCTCGTCGCGCCGCGCGACCGCGCGCATCCATCCCGACGGCCGCGTCGAGTTCCGTACCGACCCGCAGTGGTTCACGGACTACTACCGCCGCGAAGGGATCGAGTAGTGCGTTTGGCCGACGTCGAGATGAAAGAAGTCCGGCTCACCACGCCGGTGAGCGACGCGGACATCGCGCGGCTCGAGCTCGGCGACGTCGTCTATCTCGACGGCATCCTCTACACGGCGCGCGAGGGCGTGTATCGCAAGGTGGTCGACGAAGGGTGCGGGCTCCCGCCCGGCGTGCGCGAGCGCACCAACGTCAACTTTCACTGCTCGCCCGCGGCGAGCGTGAAGCCGGACGGTTCCCACGCCGTCGAGGCGGTGACGGCGACCGCGAGCTTCCGCTTCGGCAAGTCCTTCACGAAGTGGTTCGAGCAATCGGGCGCGAAGGTGATCGTCGGCAAGGCCGGGCTCACCGAGACCGCGTACCGCGAATACTTCGTCCCGCACGGCGCCGTCTACCTGACGACCGTCGGCTACGGGCTCGGGGCGACGTACGGGCGCTCGATCAAACGCGTGGTCGACGTGCACTGGCTGCGCGAGCTGGGCATCGCGCAGGCGATGTGGGTCCTCGAGGTCGAGAGGCTGGGGCCGTTCCTGGTCGAGGGTGACCGCGAGGGGCGGAGCCTGTTCGCGCTCGCCAACCGCGAGATCGACCTGCGCCTCGACGAGGTCTATCGCGGGCTGCCGAGGTACGCGATGAGCCGCTTCGGCGAGGCGACCTCCCGAAAGGACGAATTGGTCTGACCCCGACGGGCTGGGCCCGTCCGGCGGCCTTCGATGTGGCATGAATCCGGGACCGTAATGGCATGAAGACCACCATCGACAAGGCAGGCCGCGTCGTCATCCCCGCCTCCGTCCGCGCGAAAGTCGGCCTGCGGCCGGGGACGGAAGTCGATGTGCTCGTCGAGGACGGCACGATATTCTCGGCGCGGGATTGATCGAGCTCGGTGCCGCGTCCGAGTGCCCGCAACGCATCCTGAGCGCGGTCGCCGATGGCCGGCTCCACCGTCCCCGCACGGCGTGGTGCTGCTTCGCTGACGGTCACGCGGCGGCGACCTGAGTGCCGCGCAGCAGCGTGTGGATCGTCACCGGCAGGTCCAGGACCTCGAACGGCTTGATCAGCACACGTGCGAAGCCCGCCGCCGTCAGCTCGGGCTGGAGCGCCGTGCACCCCGTCATCGCGATGATCGGGATACCCGCGAGAGCCGGCGACGCCTGCAAGCGTGCCAGTAGCCGGAGCCCGTCGCGCCGGCTCAGCCCCATCGTGATGTCCGTGACGACCACGTCGCAGCCCGCGTCGGCCGCGGCGAGGGCGCGCTTCACGCCGTCCGCTTCGCTGACGACGGCGCCCTCCAGCTCGAGCGCCGTCCGCATGAGCCGCCGGAGCTCGAGATCGTCGTCCACGACGAGCACGCGGCGACCGGCGAGCAGTCCCTGGGTCGGCAGCTCGCGAGTGACGAGGGTCGGGCGCCGGCGTGGAAAGAAGAGCTTCATGACGCCGTGGCGTGCAAGGGGAGTGCCGGGGAGATTTCACAGGACCGTGACACCATCGTGCACCCCGATTCATATCCTGGGCGTGCCATGCGAACCCTGATGCTGGCCGCGGTGACCCTGCTTCTGCTCGCGACGAACGCGGGGGCCGACGTCATCCCGCCGGGGAAGGCTGCGCCCGAGCTGGCCGCCGGAGCGTGGATCAACAGCGAGCCGCTGACCCTGCAGAAGCTGCGCGGGCGCGTCGTGCTCGTGGACTTCTGGACCTACGGCTGAATCAACTGTCGCAACGTCGTCCCGCAGTTGCGGGCGTGGCACGAGCGCTACGGGGGGCAGGGCCTGACGATCGTCGGCGTCCACACGCCGGAGTTCTTCTGGGAGAAGCCCTACGCCAAGGTGGTCGAGGCGACGAAGAAGCTCGGCATCGCGTATCCCGTCGTCCAGGACAACGACTTCGCGACGTGGAAGCGGTTCGGCGTGTGGGCGTGGCCCACGGCCGTCCTCATCGACAAGAAAGGCGTCGTTCGCTTCCGGCACGTGGGCGAAGGGGCGTACGATGACACGGAAGCCATGATCCGGCGGCTTCTCGCCGAGAAGGAGTGAGGGGAGATGCTGATCCGTCGCGCGCCGACCTTTCGCTCGTCGGAGATCACCGACGAGAAGCTCTACCTCGGCCGCCGCCGCTTCATCGCCGGCGCCACGGCGCTCGGGCTCTCTGGCGGCATCGTCACCGACGCGCTCCTCTCCGAGCTCGCCGAGGCTGCGAAGGCGCCGCAGGGCGCCCCGCTCAAGGCCCCGCGCAACCCGGCCTTCGTCCACGCCGACCCGCTCAACAAGATCGAGGACGCGACGAGCTACAACAACTTCTACGAGTTCGGCGTGAACAAGGACGACCCGGCGCGCCTCGGCGGAACGCTCAAGACGCGGCCGTGGACGGTGAAGGTCGAGGGCCTCGTCGCCAAGCCGAAGACCTACGACATCGACGAGCTGCTGCGCTTCCCGCTGGAGGAGCGCGTCTACTCGCTCCGCTGCGTCGAGGCGTGGTCGATGATCATTCCGTGGATCGGCTTCCCCCTCTCGGCGCTGCTGAAGCAGGTGGAGCCCACGAGCACCGCGAAGTACGTGGAGTTCGTGACGCTGCACGACCCGCAGCAGTTCCCCGGCCAGAAGCCCGGCTTCTTCGGCTCGAGCCTCGACTGGCCCTACGTCGAGGGCCTCCGGCTCGACGAGGCGATGCATCCGCTCACGCTGATGACCGTCGGCATGTACGGTCAGGTGCTGCCGAACCAGAACGGCGCGCCGTTCCGCGTGGTCGTGCCGTGGAAGTACGGCTTCAAGAGCGGCAAGAGTATTGTTCGGGTCCGCCTGACGGCCGACCAGCCGAAGACCTCCTGGGAGAAGGCGGCGCCGCAGGAGTACGGGTTCTACTCGAACGTCAATCCCACGGTCGACCACCCGCGCTGGAGCCAGGCCACCGAGCGGCGCATCGGCGAGTTCCGCCGGCGCAAGACGCTCATGTTCAACGGCTACGCCGACCAGGTCGCCTCGCTCTACACGGGGCTCGATCTCAAAAAGCACTACTGAGCCGCCGCGCCCGCATCGTCCTGAAGACCGGCGTGTGGCTGGCGGCCCTCGCGCCACTCGCCTACCTCGCCGGATGCGTCCTCACCGACAACCTCGGCGCGAACCCGATCGACTTCGTCACCGACACGCTCGGCGACTGGACGCTGCGCATGCTCCTCGCGAGCCTCGCGGTCACCCCGCTGCGGCTCCTCACCGGGCAGGCGTGGCTCGTCACGCTGCGCCGTCTGCTCGGGCTCTTCGCGTTCGCCTACGCGGTCATGCACTTCTCGGTCTGGGTCGTGCTCGACTTCTTCTTCGACTGGCCGCTGATGGCCGCCGACATCGTCAAGCGGCCGTACATCACCGTCGGCATGACCGCGCTGGTGCTGCTCACGCCGCTCGCCCTGACGTCGACCGCCGGCATGGTCAAGCGGCTCGGGGCTCGCGCGTGGCGGCGTCTGCATCGGCTCGTCTACGTCGCCGCGATCCTCGGCGTGCTCCACTATCTCTGGCTCGCGAAGGTCGGCGTGAAGACCCCATGGGTCTACGCGGCGATCCTCGCGCTGTTGCTCGGCATCCGGATCGTCGCCGCCGTCCGCCGGCGGGCCTCGGCACCGCGTGCAGGCGCCAGCGTCGAGGCCGCGCGCGCGAGGTGGGTCAAGCGGCGACTGGAGGACACGAGGCCGCGATAGCGGCCTCGCAGTCCGAGTTCGGAGCCGCGGACCCACCTCGCGCGCGCGGCCTCGACGCTGGCGCCTGCACGCTCCGCTGAGATCCGACGCGGATGTCCGCCGCGTAGCCCTGGCGTGCTAGTCTCGGGGGGTGATGCGCATCCGGTTCGCGGTCCTCGCCCTCGGTGGCCTCCTCCTCGCCGGATGCGCCACCATCACGCCCGCGCGTCCCACCGCGACACGGCCGACGCGTGACGTCCTTCCGAACGGCCTCGTCCTGATCACCCACGAGCATCGCGCGGCCGAGGTCGTGGCGCTGCAGCTCTGGGTGCGCGTGGGCGGGCGCGACGAGACGCCGGCCGAGCTCGGCCTCTCGCACTACCTCGAGCACATGCTGTTCAAGGGCACGCCGACGCGGCCGCCGGGCTCCATCGACGTGGAGATCGAGGGCATCGGCGGCAGCAGCAACGCCTTCACGTCCTTCGACTACACCCACTACGACGTGGTCGTGCCCGCGAAGTCGCTGAAGGCCGCCGTGGAGCTGCTCGCCGACATCGGCATCAACGCGAGCTTCCCGCCCGCGGAGATCGACGCGGAGAAGGCGGTCGTGTTCGAGGAGATGCGCCTCGTCGAGGACGATGCAGAGAAGTTCCTCTCGCGGCGGCTCGGCGAGCTGGCGTACGCGCCGCATCCGTACGGCCGCACGATCCTCGGCACGCGCGAGGCGATCACCGCGCTCACGCGCGACCCGCTGAACCGCTATTACAAGAAGTACTACGTGCCCCGGAACATGGCGCTCGTCGTGGTCGGCGCCGTGACCCACGCCGAGGTGCGCGCCGTCGTCGACGCGACGTTCGGCAGGCTGCCGGGCGGCGAGGTCCAGCGCGGGGCGACGCCTCCGCCGCCTGCCGTCACCGCCGATCGCCGGGTGGACGTGCAGCGGCCGGAGCAGCAGGCCTACCTCGCGATGGGCTGGCGCGCCGCCTCCACGAACGATCCGGACACCTACGCGGTGGACCTTCTGACCTACATCCTCGGCGACTCGCCGAGCTCGCGGCTCAACCAGGCCGTGCGCGAGCGCGACCGGCTCGTCTTCTCGATCGAGTCGAACTACGTGCCGTCGCAGCTGGCCGGGCTGGTCAGCATCAGCGCGCGGCTCGATCCCGCGAACCTCGAGCGCGCGGAAGCGTCGATCCGCGAGGTCATCCGCCGCGTCCGCGAGCAGGGCGTGACGGAGGCCGAGCGCGAGCGCGCGGTGATCACGGCCGAGTCGCACTACGCGTTCGACATCGAGACGGCCGAAGGCCTCGCGCGGACGTACGGGCAGGGCGAGACGACGTGGACGCTCGACAACGAGCTGCAGTATCTCGAGCGCCTGCGCAAGGTGACCGCCGCCGAGATCCAGGCGATGGCGCGCAAATATCTCGGCGACGAGAACTTCGCGCGCGTGCGCTTCCGGCCACAGGGCGCCCGGCAATGAGGCGGCTCGGGCCGCCGGCGCTCGCGGTGGCGGTGCTGTCGGCGCTCGTGCTCGCGACATCAGGGCTCGCGGCGGCGCCGGCCTTCGCTCAGGGAGCCCGGACCGAACGCTTCGACAACGGCTTCACGGTCATCGTGCGCGAGAATCCGCTGGCGCCGGTCGTCGCGCTGAGCCTCTTCGTCAAGGTCGGGACGCGCTGGGAGCAGCCGGCGAGCGCCGGGATCTCGAACTTCCTGCACGCGCTCATGGTCAAGGGCACGACGAAGCGCAGCGGCTCCCAGCTCGCCGAGGAGATCGCGGCGATGGGCGGCAAGATCAGCGCCGCGGGCGACATCGACTACTCCGAGATCAAGTGCTCCGCCCTCGCGCGCTTCTGGCGCCCGCTGCTCGGGCTGACGGCGGAGCTGGCGCTCGAGCCCGCGATGTCGGCCGGCGAGGTCGACGGCGAGCGCGACTGGCTCCTGAGCCGCGTGCAGCGCCGTCGCGACAACGCGCCGTCGCGCGCGTTCGACGAGCTCTACGCCGCGCTCTACGGCCCGCACCCGTACGCCATCGTCTCGCTCGGCACGCCCGCGTCGCTGCCGCGCATCGATCACGCGGCGCTCGTCGCGCACTATCGCGCGTACTACCGGCCCGGTCGGATGGTCCTGACCGTGAGCGGCCAGGTCGCCGCCGACGAAGTCGTGGCGGAAGCGCGCCGGCTCTTCGGCGGCATGCCCGCCGGCGCGGGCGCGCAGGATCCGGTGCTGCCGGCGCCGGCACCCGCGGGGCGGCGGATCGTGATCCAGCAGCCCGCGCAACAGACGCAGATCCTCGTGGGGGCCCTCGCGCCCTCGCTCGATCACGCCGATCACGGGGCGGTGAAAGTCCTGAGCACCGTGCTCGGCGGCGGCATGGCGGGGCGGCTGTTCGCCGAGCTGCGCGACAAGAAGGGCCTCGCGTACACCGCGACCTCGTTCTACGAGCCGGTGCGCGAGCCCGGCGCGCTCGTCCTCTACCTCGGCACCGCGCCCGAAAACGCGGCCAAGGCCGAGGAAGCCCTGCGCCAGGAGATCGATCGCATCCGTCGCGAGGCCGTCGGCGCCGAGGAATTGCGCCGCGCGAAGAACTACCTGCTCGGCCGCTACGAGATGGATCGCCGCACCAACGACCGTCAAGCCTGGTACCTCGGCTTCTACACCGTCGAAGGCGTGAGCCCCGACTACGCGGCCCGCTATCGCCGCGCCGTCGAGGCGGTCACCGCCGCCGACGTCCTGCGCGTCGCGCAGACCTATCTCGCCTCGCTGACCTCCGTCGTGCTCGAGCCGCCGCCCGCGCGCTGAATAGCCCGCGCGTGCCACGGCGTCCGACAGGCAACACCGCACCGACGGAGGACGCAGACGTTGAAGAAACGACTTCTCGCGCCGATGGCGGGTCTCGCGCTGGTCGGCCCGCTCACGAGCGCATGCGCGACGATGACGGGCGCGGCCGTGGGCGCCGGGATGGGCTACGGCACGGGGAAGGGCGCGCTCATCGGGGCTGGCGTCGGCGCCGCGGGCGGCGCGATCTACGACGCGATGAAGCAGTAGGGCTGAGGGGTGCGGCGGGGCGTCAGGCCTCGTCGCGCCTCGTCGCACGCGCCTCTTCGGCCGCGCGGATCTCGTCGGCGAACATCCCCACGTGCAGCGGGCAGGGGGGCTTGTTCTCCTCCACGTACTGGCAATCCGTCTGGTTGCATTGCACGAAATACCCTTGCGGCCGGCCGAAGCCGCCGGGCCGCTTGAGACGGATGATCACCGTTTCCGACACCACGCCGCACCAGAACTCCTTCCCACGACCACGCGCCATCCGGACTCCTTCGTTCGAGGGTTCGCACCCACCATACGCCGTTCTGGCGGACGGAACAAACGGAACAACCCTTGCTCGCGGCCTAAATTCCCGTCGCCGTCGTACCGATATTGGCTATAGTGTGGTCCACAGCCCCCGCTCCCGGGGGACCCTTGTCGTCGGGAGGAGGTTGCTTTGCCCCGTTCGCTGATCCAGGGAGTCCTCGTCGCGGCGCTCGCTGTCGCGATGACCGGTTGCGCGACCACCACTGCTTCACTCCACACCGTCGCTGAAGAATCCGAGGCGCCGGTCCTCGTCGCCTTCGTCGAATCGCCCGTGCTCGTCGCCGCCGACTATCGGCTCGACGGTGCGGAAGCGCCGCTCGACGCGCTGCTCGTCGCGCAGGCCGCGCCGCCGTCGGCGTTCGCCGCCGACGGGCCCGAAGAGGAATACGATCCTTGGGAGCCGTTCAACGAGAAGATGTTCGAGTTCAATCGCCGGCTCGACCGCTACGTGCTGAAGCCGGTGGCGCAGGCCTACAACACGGTCGTTCCCGATCGCGTGCAGGTGATGGTCTCGAACGGCTTCGACAACATCTCGTTCGTGCCGCGCATGATGAACAGCATCTTCCAGGGCAAGCTCGACGGCGCGGTGCGCGAGTTCGGCCGCTTCCTGTTCAACAGCACCATCGGCATCGGCGGCCTCTTCGACGTGGCGAAGCTCGAGGGCATCGAGAAGAGCCGCGAGGACTTCGGCCAGACGCTCGGCTTCTACGGCTTCGGCCCGGGGCCCTACCTGATCCTGCCGTTGATGGAGCCGCTGACCGTCCGCGACGCCATCGGCAAGGGTGTCGACGGGTTCATGGATCCGCTCTCGCACTTCCTGCCGTTCTTCTGGACGCGCCTCGGCATGAAGGTCGGCGAGACCGTCAACGACCGCTCGCTCAACCTCGAGCTCTTCCAGGGCTTCGAGGAGAGCGTGATCGACATGTACAGCGCCGTGCGCCACGGCTACTTGAAGCGCCGGGAGAAGCTCATCAAGGAGTAGTCGCTGCGCCGGTCTCTCATCGCCGCCGCCGTCTGCGCGCTGCTCGCCGTCGCCCCCCTCGTGGTCGTGCTGCGTCCGGGCGCGGTGGCCGCACCGCCCGCGGCGCGTGACATCCAGCAAGGCAAAGCGCTCTACGACCGCCAGTGCGCGACCTGCCACGGCGCCTCCGGGCGCGGCGACGGTCCATCCGCCGGCGGACTGGCGACGAAGCCCGCGGACCTTGCCGACGGCCGGATCATGAACCCGCTGCCGGACGAGTTCCTGATCAACGTCATCCGTCGCGGCGGGCCGGCCGAGGGCCTCGCGCCGACCATGCCGCCGTTCGAGAAGTTCCTCGATCCCGGGCAGACGGCGCAGGTCGTCGCCTACCTGCGCTCGCTCGCGCAGCCGCCGCGACGGCCGGAGCAGGAGCAGCCGCTGGTGCACGTCGCGGGCGCGCCGCGCCAGCCGATCTTCTTCAACCACGTGATCCACGCGAGCTCGTTCGGGATCGCGTGCGAGTACTGCCACGCCGACGCGCGCCGCTCGGACTTCGCGGGGCTGCCGTCGGTCGACCGCTGTCTCGGCTGTCACAAGATCATCGGCGCGCAGGACAATCCGGAGATCCGCAAGATCCACGACTACGCGGGGCGCGCCGAGGCGATCCCGTGGGTCCGCGTGTTCAGGGTGCCCGAGTTCACGTACTTCCCGCACAAGCCGCACATCCGCGCGCGCGTCGCGTGCCAGACGTGCCACGGGCCCGTCGAGCGCATGCGCGTCGTCGGCGCCGACACCGGGCCGCGGCTGACGAACGACCTCAAACGTCTCGTCGGCCTCACGTCGCCGGCACCGCCGCTCTCGATGGGCTGGTGCATCGATTGTCATCGCGCGGAGAACGCGAAGGGAGCGAAGGCGCCGCTCGACTGCGTCACATGTCATCACTAGCTCGGAGGGGGGCTTCGCCCCCCTTCCGACGGTCGTCGCACGCCTGCGGCGCGCTCCTCCCTGCCTCCCCCCAGCAACGAGGATTGCGCGGGCGAAGCCCGCGCTAGGAATGCCGAGCAAAGCGCGTGTCGGTCCACGACACGAAGTACTGCGTGCGGGAATCTTGACGGCGGCCGCCGATCTTTTCAGACAGCGCGGGTACCGCGCGGCCACGCTCGACGACATCGCGCGCGCCGTGGGCGTCTCCAAGCCGACGCTCTACGGATACTTCCGGTCGAAGGAGGAGCTGCTCGCGGCGATCTTCCATCGCGCGATGTCGCTGTTCGAGCGCGACCTCGACGCGATCCGCACGAGCGGCGACGATCCGGTCACCAAGCTCCGGCGGGTCATCCGGTTCCACGTGGGCGCGGTCATCGCCGAGCGCTCGTTCCTCGCGGTGTTCTTCAGCGAGGAGGCGAACCTGCCGCCGCGGCTCAGCCGCGCGATCCGCCGTCGGAAGGCCCGTTACGACCGGACGGTGCGCGCGATCGTCGAGGCCGGCGTCCGCAAGGGAACGCTGAAGACGACGAACCCGCGCTTGCTCGTGTTCGCCATGCTCGGGATGTCGAACTGGCTCTACCAGTGGTACGACCCGGCGGGCGAATGGGACGCCGACACGATCGCCGCCGGCTTCATCGCGCTGCTGGAGTCCGGCTACCTGGCCACCCCGCGCACCCGCCAGCGCGACGTCGCGGAGACTCTGGGACGGATCGAGCGCGAGCTCGCCGGGTTGGCACCGCTGATTCGCGGGCCCGGCCGCCGTCGCCGGTAAGGCGCGCGGGCCGCGACCGCCTCTTGTGGTGATGCGCGCTCGCGGCTACAGTACCGTCCGGATGACGCGGTTCCTGCTTGCCGCGCTCGTCGCGGTCCTGCTCGTCGCCACGGTGGGAGACGCCCAGTCTCCGCCGCTCGGCGCCTACCACGCGCTCGTCATCGGCAACCAGGCCTATCGGCACCTCACGCCGCTGAAGACCCCCGCGGCCGACGCACGCGCCGTCGCGGACGTCCTCCGGACGGACTATCGCTTCGCCGGCGTGCGGCTCCTCGTCGACGCCACGCGGGCGCAGATGGTCGAGGCGCTCACCGACATGCGCCGCCGCCTCGGCGAGCGCGACAACCTCCTCATCTATTACGCCGGCCACGGGTATCTCGACCGCGAGGCCGACCGCGGCTACTGCCTGGCCGTCGACGCCCAGCGCGACAGCCCGACGAACTGGGTCTCCAACGCTGACATCACCGATGCGTTGCGCGCGATGCGCGCGAAGCACGTCCTGATCGTGGCGGACAGCTGTTACTCGGGCACGCTGACGCGGGATCTCGCCGTCCGCGCTCCGGAAGCGTCGGACCTGGCGAAGCTCGCGCAGCGCCGGGCGCGGAGCGTCCTCACCTCGGGCGGGCTCGAGCCGGTGACCGACGTCGGTGGCGGCGGCCACTCGGTCTTCGCGAGGGCGTTCCTCACGGCCCTGCGCGCGAACACGACGGCCACCGATGGGACGTCGCTCTTCACCGGGCTGCGCAAGCAGGTGATGCTGAGCGCGGAGCAGACGCCGCAGTACGGGGACATCCGCCTCGCGGGTCACGACGGCGGCGATTTCATCTTCGCCCGCCCGGGCGTGTCGGTGGCAGCGATCCCGCCCCCGCGGCCGGAGCCGGCGATCACCAAGGAGGTCCTGCCCGCATACGGATCCTTGGCGATCCGCGGGAAGCTCGCGGGCATCGAGGTTTGGCTCGGAGAGCGCAAGATCGGTGAGACCGAGTCCAGCAGCACGCTCCTCGTGAGCAACCTCGCGGTCGGGACGTACCGCATCAAGGCGCGCAAGGCCGATCACAAGGAGTGGCAGCGCGAAATCCAGGTTGCGGCCAATCAGCGCACCGACGTGCTGATCGACCTCGAGCTCCTCGGCCCGGCCAAGGTCATCAAGGGCGAGGACGGCGCCGAGATGGTCCTCGTCCCGGCCGGCGAGTTCTGGATGGGGAGCGAGCAGGCCGAGGTGGATCTCTTCTTTCCGGCGTGCAAGCGCAGGGGCAACAGCGACGAGGCCTGCAAGCAATGGGGCGAGCCCGAGCGCCACGGCCAGCGCGTGGTTCTCGACGCGTTCTACATCGATCGCTTCGAGGTGACGAACGCACTCTTCGAGCGCTTCGTGACGGCCGCGGGCCATCGAACGACGGCGGAGGCTCGAGGCTCCGCGTCGGTGCGCGTCGATCACAAGTGGACACAAGTCAAGGGCGCCTGGTGGCGCGCGCCGCAGGGCCCCGGAAGCGCGGTGTCCACCCGGCATCCGGTGGTGCAGGTCTCGTGGCACGACGCCGATGCGTACTGCCGGTGGGCGGGCAAGCGGTTGCCGACCGAGGCCGAATGGGAAAAGGCGGCGCGAGGGACGGATCGCCGGCGATACCCGTGGGGCGACGAGTGGGACGCCTCGAAGGCGAACGGCTCAACGGGCGGGATCGGGACGGGCGTGGTCGTCATCGGGAGCTATCCCGACGGTGTCAGCCCCTACGGCGCTCATGACATGGCAGGGAATGTCGCCGAGTGGGTGGCGGACTGGATGAGCCTGTCGTACTACGAACACAGTCCCGAACGGAACCCCCGCGGACCGCAGGCGGGAACACAGCGTGTCGGGCGCGGTGGCTCGTGCTCCATTCCCTCTCGCGCTGCGGACGACGCTCCGCTACGCCTGGACGCCGGACCACGCCAGCGTCATCCTCGGCTTCCGCTGCGCGAAGAGCTTGTAGCTACTCCGCCTTGAAGTACTTCGCGGCGGGGTGGTGGAACACCAGCGCGGAGACGGAGGCTTCGGGATCCATCATGAAGCCCTCGGTAAGATGGATGCCGATCCGCTCGGGCTGGAGGACGCGCCAGAGCGTCGCCTGATCGGCGAGCTCCGGGCACGCGGGATAGCCGAACGACACGCGGAGGCCGCGGTAGCGGGCCTTGAGCTTGTCGTCGATCGTGAGCTCCGGCGGATCCGGGAAGCCCCACAGCGTGCGCAAGCGCGCGTGCAGCATCTCCGCGAACGCCTCCGCGCACTCGATCGCGAGTGCCTGCAGCGCGTGCGAGCGGAGATAGTCGCCGCGCTCCTTCCACGCCTGCGCGCGCTCGCGCACGCCCTCGCCGCACGTGACCGCGAAAAGCGCGACCCAGTCGTCGGCGTCGTCGCGCACGTAGTCCGCCACGCACAGGCGCTCGCCGTCGCGCTGCCGGGGGAAGGTGAAGCGCGCCGTCTCGTCGCCGGACGGTGTCGACAGGATCAACGTGTCGCCATCAGCGCGCGCGCGGAACCACTGATAGACGCCGTGCGCGTGGAGCAGGCCCTCGGTGACAGCCTCGCGCTTGAGCGCCTCCAGCACGGTCTCGAGCTCGCGCGCCTTGGCGTCGCCCTCGTCGAGTAACCGGCTCACGACGCCTTTCAGCCCGAGGTGCTTGCCGTAGAGCATCTGAAGATTCAGATACGGATAGACGTGCGTCAGCGGCACGTCGCGCAGCACGTGCGGCTCGAGGTCCGGCGGACGCGGCGCCTCCGCCTTCGGCACGGTCGAGCCGCGGTCGCCGGCCGTGATCGCCGGCCGCGCCGGGGCGACGTCGCCGCCGGCGCCGAGTCCCGCCTGCTCCGCGCGAATCCGCTCGACCAGCGCCTCGCGCGTGAGCGGCGAGAAGAGCTGGTTGGCGAGGTCGAGCCCGTCCATCGCGTCCTTCGCGTAGAGCGTCACGCCGCCGTACTCCGCGGCGATGCGCGCCGCCGTGAACTTCCGCGTGAGCGCGGCGCCGCCGACGAAGAGCGGGATGTCGATGCCGGCGGCCTTCAGGTCCTGCGCCGTCACCACCATCTGCTGCGCGGACTTCACGAGGAGCCCGGAGAGCCCGAAGGCGTCGGGCTTGTGCGTCTGATACGCGGCGATCAGCTCTTCCGGCGGCACCTTGATGCCGAGGTTGATGATCCGGTAGCCGTTGTTGCCGAGGATGATCTCGACGAGGTTCTTGCCGATGTCGTGGACGTCGCCCTTCACGGTGGCGAGCACGATCGTGCCGCGCGTCGCGGCGTCCGCCTTCTCCATGAACGGCTCGAGGTGGGCGACCGCGGCCTTCATCGCCTCGGCGGATTGCAGCACCTCGGCCACGATGAGCTGGTTGTCGCTGAAGAGGCGCCCGACCTCGTCCATGCCCGCCATCAGCGGGCCGTTGATGATGTCGAGCGGTGCCGCCTCCTTCAGCTTCAGGTCGAGATCGGCGACGAGCCCGTCGCGCGAGCCCTCCACGATGTAGCGCGCGAGCCGCTCGTCGAGCGACAGCGTACTCGCGGCGACCGGCGTCTTCTTCCGGTCGCGGAAATGGGCGGCGAACGCAGCCACGGGGTCGTCGCCGCGCACGTAGATCAGGTCCTCGGCGAGCCGGCGCTCCTCTTCGGGAATCGACGGATACCGCTCGAGCCGCTCGGTGTTGACGATCGCGTAGTCGAGCCCGGCCTTGGTGCAGTGGTAGAGAAAGACGGAGTTCAGCACCTCGCGCCCGGCCGGCGGCAGCCCGAACGACACGTTCGAGATGCCGAGGATCGTCTTGCACTCGGGGAAGCGCTCCTTGATCGCGCGGATGCCTTCGATCGTCTCCACGGCCGAGCCGACGTAGTTCACGTCGCCCGTGCCGACCGGGAACACCAGCGCGTCGAAGATGAGGTCGCGCGCGGGCAGGCCGTACTTCCGCGTGAGCAGGTCGTACGAGCGCTCGGCGATCGCGAGCTTGCGCGCGCGCGTCACCGCCATGCCCTGCTGCTTGTCCTCGTCGATGCAGCCGACGATCACCGCGCCGCCGTACGTCTTGAGCAGCGGCACGACCTTCTCGAAGCGCTCCTCGCCGTCCTCGAGGTTGATCGAGTTGACGATCGCCTTGCCCTGGCAGTGGCGCAGCGCCAGCTCGATCACCGCGGCGTCGGTCGAGTCGATCATCAGCGGCACCTTCACCTTGCGGGTGAGCGCCGCCACGAACCGGTCCATGTCGTCCGCTTCGTCGCGGTCCGGATTCGCGAGGCACACGTCCAGCACCTGCGCGCTCGCGCGCACCTGCGCGCGCCCGATCTCCGCGGCTTCCTCGATCCGGCCGCCGGCGATCAGCTCCTTGAAGCGCCGCGATCCGATGACGTTGGTGCGCTCGCCCACGAACAGCGGCCGGTTGTCCTCCGCGGGATAGAGAACGTCGACGCCGCTGACGGCGAGCGCCTCCTGCGCGGGCGGGACGCGCGGCGCGCGGCGGGTCACGAGCTCGCGCAGCGCCGCGATGTGCGCGGGCGTCGTGCCGCAGCAGCCGCCGAGCGCGTTGACCCAGCCCTCGTCGACGAACCGCTTCATCTTGAACGCGAGGCTCTGCGGCGTCTCCCCGTACTGCCCGCGCTCGTCGGGAAGCCCGGCGTTCGGATACACGGTGACGAAGCGCGTGGCGAGCGCCGACAGCGAGCGGAGGTGATCGGTCATGAACTCGGGCCCGGTGGCGCAGTTCAGCCCGATGGACATCAGATTCAGGTGCTCGAGCGCGACGTACAGCGCCTCGACGCCTTGCCCCGCGAGCATCGTGCCCGTCGGCTCGATGGTGCCGCTCACCATCAGCGGCAGCTCGACCCCGGCCGCGCGTAGCGCCTTCTTCATGCCGATCGCCGCGGCCTTGAGGTTCAGCGTGTCCTGCTGCGTCTCGAGCAGGAGCGCGTCCACGCCGCCCGCGATGAGCCCGGCGGTCTGGACCTCGTACGCATCCGTCACCTCCTGGTAGGTGACGTTGCGCGTGACGGAGATGGAGCGCGTCGACGGCCCCATCGCGCCGATCACGAAGCGCTCGCCCCGCGCGTCGGCGGCTTCCCGCGCGATGCGCGCGGCGGCGCGGCAGATCTCGTACGCGCGCTCGGCCAGGCCGTACTCGCCGAGCACGTAGGGCGCGCCGCCGAACGTGTTCGTCGACGCGCAGTCGGCGCCGGCGTCGAAGTACGCCGCGTGGATGCCGCGGATGACGTCCGGCCGCGTGAGGTTGAGGTGCTCGTTGCAGCCGTCGAGGCTCGCGCCACCGAAGTCGGCCGCGCCGAGGCTCGCGGCCTGGATCATCGTCCCCATCGCCCCGTCGAGGACGAGGATTCGCTCGGTGAGCGCG
>VGLJ01000071.1 GCA_016866775.1 Candidatus Rokuibacteriota bacterium
AGCTCCGGCTGTTGTTCTCGGTCGCGGCCTTCGTCCTGTTCCAGGCTCTGCAGACCGTCGCGCGCACCACCGGGCTCGGCGCGGCGCAGGTCTGGACGCTGCGCGAGCGGCTCGTGAAGATCGCGGTTCGGGTCGAACGCTCCGTGCGGCGCCTCGTGCTGCACTTGCCCCACGCCTTCCCGTGGCGCGACACGTGGCACGCACTCGCCCGCGCGCTGACAGCCACTTGACCCGACGGTCCACGACGACCCTGCTCGCCCCAGGCCGTCGTATCTCTTCCGCGCTCGTGAAACGCTCACGCGCTCAATCACCCGGGCCCAGCGGCGGCGTCGCGATCGCCGTAACGCCGTCCCGCGCCATCGTTTCGGCCCGTGAACTGTCAACCCAGCGCGCGCTGGAGCCGTCTCGGTCTCTGGTGCGTGCGTTCACGAATAGTCCGGGCTAGACTCCGTCGCTATGGGACTCTTCAGCGTCGATATCGAAGTGATCGGCTTCGAACAGCACGAAGCCGAAGAGCACACCGCCCTCGTCGATACCGGAGCGTCGTATCTCTCACTGCCCGCGACGGCGCTCGAGCGTCTTGGCTACCGCTCGCTCGGGATGCAGCGGGTCATCTTCGCGGATGGGTCGGCGGCGCTCTGGCCGATCACCGAGGTGAAGGTTCGGCTCGAAAGTCGAGAGCGCACGGTGATCGCGTTCATGGCCGAGGCCGGCGCGCCATCTCTCATCGGTGCCCAGACCCTGGAGACGTTCGGCCTCGGCGTCGATCCGCTCGGGCTCCGGCTCATTCCAGTCGACGCCTATCTGGCTGGAGTCAACTAGCTGACCTCTCGCTCCGGCGGGGTGCTCCTCGTCGCCGGCGCGGCGGCGTGCTGGAGCAGCGGCGCCCTCATCGCGCGCCTCGTCTCGACCGACCCGTGGACCACCACGCTGTGGCGCTCGGTGTTCTCGGCCGCGTTCCTCATCTCGGTGGTCGCGGTCGTCGAGCGGCGCGGGGTGATCGCGCAGTGGCGGTCGGTCGGCTGGCCGGGTCTCGCCATCGCGGCGTGCATGGCGGCCGCGTCCACGTGCTTCATCCTGTCGCTCTCCCGCACGTCGGTCGCGAACACGCTGATCCTGATGAGCGTCGGCCCCTGGGTGGCCGGGCTACTCGCGTGGCTCGTGCTGGGCGAGCGCGTCAGGCCGCGCACGTGGCTGACGATGGGCGTGGCGGTGGCCGGGGTGGTGGTGATGGTGTCGGGATCGCGGGGTGCCGGACGGCTCGGGGGCGACGCGCTCGCGATCGCGATGGCGTGCGCGTTCGCGACCGCGACCGTGCTGGTCCGCCGGCACCCGCACATCCGGATGACGCCGGCCGCCGGGCTCTCGGCGGTGCTGGCGGCGCTCATCACGCTGCCGATGGCGAGCCCGCTCGCCGTGTCGCCGCGCGATCTGGGACTCCTCGCGCTCTTCGGCGTCGCTCAGTTCGGCGTGGGCTTCCTGCTGTTCATGGCGGGCGCGCGGCTTCTGCCGGTGGCGGAGACGTCGCTGATCGGGATGCTGGAGACCGTGCTGGGTCCGCTGTGGGTGTGGCTCGCGCTCGGTGAGACGATCGACCTCCGGTCACTCGTGGGCGGCGGCATGATCCTGGCCGCGCTGGCGCTGCACACGTTGCTGGATGTCGCTCGAGGCCATGATATGCGCGAGGAGTACGGCACGCCATGAGCAAGCGTCAGCGGTCCCACGTCAAGGTCTCGTTCGGTCGCGCGTTCTCCATCCACCGCGTGCTCGTCATCGGCGCGGTCGCCGTCATGATCTTCGTTCTGGGGATGACACTCGAGAGGCGTCGGCTGGTCGCCGAGCTGGAGGACGACATCCGCTCCCTTTCAGGCGTTCTCAACCACGCCGACCTCGTCGTCGAGATGCTGCAGAGCTACCTGATTACACGCGAGCGCGACGGAGACACGGGCAAGGCGCTCGCGCGCCTCCTTGCGGACACGGCCGAGGCGCGCGCTTCGGCCGAGGTCGTGTCCGGGCGTCTCATCAGCCGCCCCGGACTGGCGACCGACCGCATCGTCGCGATCAACCGGCGCCTCGAGACCGTGAAGCAGGCGACGGACGCGCTCGACGCCCGGCTCGTCCTCTACCGGCCGGGCACGATCGCCACGACCGCGGATCTCCGAAGCATGACGCTTCGCGACCTCAGCGTGATGGCCCGGTACGCGGAAATCCAGCCGGAACGATGGCTGCCGGCATTCAAGACGTACCTCGCGGCCGAGCCGAAAGACCCGGCCGGTGCCTCGGAAACGCTCTTGGCCACATTGGCCGCGTTGCCGGCGCCCGGCGCGATCCGGGCGGCGCACGGTGCGCTGCTTGATCGGCTCCGCGAGCGCGCCGACGCGTTCGCACCCTACTATCCCGGCACCGAGCACTCGACTTACGCCCAATCCGCGGACGCACTGAAAGACCTGATCGCGCGACTGCGGTCGACCCGCCAGACGCTGGAGGGCTACTACGACATAACGGTGCCGGAGGTGGGCGTGAGCGTGCCGATGCGCTTCCCGCTCCTTCTCGCGCCGGGCCTCGCTGGCTTCGTGTACCTGGTCACGCTCTCCTCGCTCTTGACGGCGCGGCGCGCGCTCGGCCAGCTCTCGACCGCGGAGCGCGACGGACTCGAGCTCGAAAACGCGTACGATCCCGCCTGGTTCGCTCCGGCAGGAGCGGTGCCGGCCAGGATCGTTCAGTGTGGGTGGCGGCGCTGTGCCTCTGGTTCGTGATCCCGCTCGCAGCGCTGGGCCTGCTGTGGTTCCTCTATCGCGGGTTGCTCGGGGACGCTGAGCCCTGGTACGGACTCCTGTGCGCGCTCGCCGGCGCCCTCGCGGTCGCCGGCTTCCTCCTTACCCGGACGGTGGCGCGCCGGCTGGCCTGAGAGACGCGCCTAACGCGCCTCTCGCAGCTTTCGGAGCTCGTCCAGGAGGACCTTGCCGCTCTCGACACGTTTCAGATAGTCCCCGGTAAGCGGCGCAGCCAGCTTGTCCCACTCGGCGCGCTCCTTCTCGCCCATCGGTTTCACCTCGGCCTTGGCGGCGGCGTACTTCTTCTCCAGGGCTTCGCCCGCTCGCTCGACGCGGACGGTGGCCTGAGGGCCGAACGTGCCGAGCCGATCAACGATCGGCGGGCCAAGCGTGTCCGTGCCGCCCGGATCGAGGGTCGCCACGATGACGGCGGCGAGGATCATGAAGGGCGACGTCCCGGGGCGGGTGAGACAGTGTTTCTGCCCACCGGGCTTCAGGACGTCGAGAAGCTCGATCGTGACGAGCACGCTGTCGCCAAGCCCGCGGTCGAACGCGAGGAAGATCTCGGGACCGAGCTCGACGACGCTCGCCCCGGCGCTGGTCAGGACTGTCGCATGCTGGTCGCGCCCATCCAGGATCTTGGCGCCTCGGACGTCGAGCGGTGAAACCAGACACTTGACCTTCGAGTAGAAGGTGCCGCCGCGCCAGGCGAAGCCCAGGAGCCGCAGCTTCGCCTTCGCCGCTTCGTCCCTCAGGCGCTTCTCGAGCGAGCTCCCGCTGACACGCCCCGCGTGACGGAGATCGCGGATCTCCGCCGGCAGGTTCAACACGTCGAACGCGGGCACCTTCCTCGCGAAGATGGCGTGCGGGACGACGGCCACGTCGACGTGCTTGTTGGTCAGGATGTCGAACGCCTTCTCGACGCCGCCGAGATCCCGCAAGTTGATGGGGACGACCGTCTTCGCCTTCGCGCCGCCACCCTGGAGCTGCCTGGTGAGCTCGGCAGCCGGGTCCTTCCAGTACGCGGCCCCTGGATGGCCGAGCTTCACGCACTCGGGGTTCGCGCAGTCCGTGGCGCCGAGCCCGAGCAACGCCAGCAACGCGATGGCGAGCCGCGGCATGGTCGCGTCAGGACGAGTAAACGTCCTCGGTCACCTGCTCCGGCGACGGGTACGGCGCGGCGAGGGCGTACTCCACGCCCTTCTCGACCTCGGTCTTCACGTCCGCCGCGATCCGGTCGAAGGTCTCGGTGTCGACGAGGCGCTGCTGCATGAGCCGCGTGGCCAGCGTCTGCAGCGGGTCGTGCTTCGTCATCCACTCCTTCTCTTCCTCCCGCGTGCGGTACTCGCGGTTCACGTCACCCACGTGGTGCCCGTAGTAACGATAGGTCTTCGCCTCCAGGAACGCCGGGCCTTCACCCCGTCGCGCACGCTCCACCAGTTTTCTCATCGCTGAGAACACGGCGGTCACGTCCTGGCCGTCGACGCTCTCCGCGTGAACGCCGACCGCGCGCGGACGCGCGAGGATGTCGCCGGCGATCGTCTCGTGTCCCGGCGTGTACTCGCCGTAGAGGTTGTTCTCGCAGACGTAGATGACCGGGAGCTGCCACAGCGCGGCCATGTTCATCGATTCGTAGAGCAGCCCCTGGCCGAGCGCGCCGTCACCGAAGAAGCACACCGCCACCTGGTCGCTGCCCCGCATCTTCGCGGACAGCGCGGCGCCCGTCGCGATGCCGGCGGAGCCGCCGACGATCGCATTTGCGCCCAAATTGCCGGTTTCCGGGTCGGCGATGTGCATCGAGCCGCCTTTCCCGCGGCAATAGCCCGGCTCCTTGCCGAGGAGCTCGGCGAACATCCGGTGCACCGCCGCGCCCTTCGCGAGGCAGTGGCCGTGCCCGCGGTGCGTGCTCGTGATGAAGTCGTCACGGCGCAGCGCTTCGCACACGCCGACGGCGACCGCTTCCTCGCCGACGTAGAGATGCGCCAGCCCCGGCATCTTCGCGCCCTTGTAGAGCTCGTTCACCTGCTCTTCGAAAGCGCGGATCTTCGCCATCTGCCGGTACATGTGCAGGTGCTGCTCCAGCTCCATCCGCGGCTCGATCGTCTGCGTTGTCATGCGGGGAAGGCTCCATCAGTTGCGCGACGGAGTCAAGAAGCGGCGAGACGAACTAAAAAGGGAGAAATAAGTTGGCAACACGACATCTGGTTGCTAGTGTGAACGCGGCCACCACATGTCGAGTGACTCCCTGATAGCGGAGGTCGTCGACGTTGAATGCTCTCCTCGCTATCTCGTCGTCGTCGCCGCGACCGAAGGCTCGCCCTTCCGTCTGCTCCAGGCGCAGTTCGACGGCGACGCGCGCACGCGCGTCATCCTCGATCGGCGCCACCGCGCCGCCGCCGCGGACGTCCATACGGGTCCGCACGGCGTCGAGCGCCGCGTGTCCACCCCCCGGCCCTTCCTCTCGCCCGGCGCCACGGTAATCCGGCTGACCGATAGCGCACCGGCGAAGAGGACACCCGCCCACGAACCAGCCGGCAGGAGGCCTCCGCTCGCGATGGAAGGCATCGAGGATCGGCAACGTGTCGACCGGTGGCTCGAAGAGAGCCAGTACCTGATCGGCCGGATGATTCCGGCCTACCTCGACGACCGCGACCGGCTGCGTGCCCGGCTCGAGACCGTCGAGGAGGACAACGCGCGGCTCCGGGCGGAGCTCGCGGATGCCCGCCGCGCGATCGCCTAGCTCTGCGGCGAGGTGGACTTCCACCGCGGCGAGAGGACGCGGGTCGCCGAGAACTTCCGGGCCATGGTGGAGCACCTGACGGCGCTGCAAGGCCCGGTCAACGACATCGCCTCCCGGCTGGACGCGCAGCCGGCCACCGCCGAGATGCGGATGTAGGTCAGGTCGCCGGCAAGCCGGGAAGGAGGCGGCGCCCCTCCTTCCCGGCGTAGTATCGACCGTCGAATCCATCGACGGAGGCCCGCGATGATCGTTCCACTCACCCTCGGAGATTTCCTCGAGCGCGCCGAGCTCGTCTACGGCGACCGCGAAGCCGTGCTGGACGAGCCCAATCCCCCGGGCGGAGGCCTCGGCCGCTTCACCTACGCGCAGTTCGCCGCGATGGCGCGCAGCCAGGCCGCCGCGCTCGACGAGCTCGGCGTCGCCGCGAACGAGCGCGTCGCGATCGTCTCGCCGAACGCCGCGCGGTTCCTGATCAGTCTCTTCGGCGTCAGCGTCTTCGGCCGGATCCTGGTCCCCGTGAACTTCCGGCTGAACGCGGAAGAGATCGCCTACATCGTCGAGCACTCCGGCGCGTCGGTGCTGCTCGTCGACCCCGAGCTCGATCAGGCCCTGCGGCAGATCCCCGTGAAGCATCGCCTCGTGCTCGGCACGGCGACCGACGCGCAGCTCTTCCTGCGCCGGGACGCGCGCCCGAAGCTCTCCGTGACCGACGAGAACGCGACGGTCTCGATCAACTACACGTCGGGGACGACCGCGCGGCCGAAGGGCGTCCGGCTCACCCACCGCGGGTTCTGGCTCAACGCGGTGACGTTCGGCTGGCACCTGGCGCTCACGGAGCGCGACGTCTACCTCCACACGCTGCCGACCTTCCACTGCAACGGCTGGGGCATGCCGTACGCGCTGACCGCGATGGGCGTGCGGCAGGTGATCATCCGCAAGATCGATGGCGAAGAGATCCTCAAGCGTGTCGAGAGCGAGGGCGTCACGCTCTTCAACTGCGCGCCGGCCGTCATCGCCGCGGTCCTGGACGCCGCCGCCGCGCGCCGTCAGAAGGGCGTCGCGGTTCCGGGGCGCGGCCGCGTGCGCGTCGTCATCGCCGGCGCGCCACCGCCTTCGAAGACGATCGAGCGGATCGAGACCGAGCTCGGCTGGGAGTTCATCCAGATCTACGGCCTCACCGAGACGTCGCCGCTGCTGACGATCAACCGCTCACCGGCGGAATGGGACGGCCTCGACCCCGCGGAGCGCGCGAAGCGGCTGTCGCGCGCGGGCGTGCCGGCGGTGGGGGTGCGCATGCGCGTCGACGACGAGGGCGAGGTGCTCGCGCGCTCGAACCACGTGTTCGAGGGCTACTGGAACCAGCCGGAGGAGACGGCGAAGGCGATCAAGGACGGGTGGTTCCACACCGGCGACGGCGGCTACGGCGAAGGCCCGTACATCGCGATCAGCGACCGCAAGAAGGACGTGATCATCACGGGCGGCGAGAACGTCTCGTCCATCGAGGTCGAGGACTGCCTCTTCCAGCACCCCGCGGTGGCGGAGGTGTGCGTGATCGGCGTCCCCGACGAGAAGTGGGGCGAGACGATCAAGGCGCTGGTCGTGCTGCGCCCCGGCGCGAGCGCGACCGAGGCGGACCTGATCGCGCATTGCCGCGGCAAGATGGCGCACTACAAGTGCCCGACCTCCGTGGAGCTGCGCGACGTGCTCACGCGCACCGCCACCGGCAAGCTCCAGAAGTTCAAGCTGCGCGAGCCGTACTGGGCGGGCCGCACGCGCAGAGTCAACTAGGCCCTACTTCGGCACGAGGCTCTTGAACTTCGGCATGACCTCGCGCGCGAGCAGCTCCATCGAGTGGCGCCAGGCCTTCGGGTTCTCGGAGTAGTCGAAGCAGAACAGGAGCAGCGTCCCGAAGCCGCCCACCTGCTCGTAGATCTGGTGGAGCCGCTCCGCCACCGTGCTCGGCGACCCGACGAGCCAGTTGTGCTTCGCGCAGTACTCGGGGGTGACGTCGGAGTCCGGCACGCCGGGGTCGTGCTTCAGGAACTCGGTGAACTGGAAGAACGAGAGCAGCGGCAGGAAGTACTCGCGCATCATCCGGCCCATCATCCCGCCCGCCGAAAGCCGCATGGCCTCCGCGTCGGTGTCCGCGACGAAGACCTCGCGCACCATGCGCCAGTCCGCACGCCTGGGCGTGCGCCCGGTCTTCGCGGCGCCCTGCTCCACCGACTCCCAGTGGCTCGCGACGTACGCGGGATTCAGGTTGAGGCTCATCGGCCAGTAGCCGCGCTCGCCCGCGAGCTTGAGCGTGTCGGAGCCCTTGCTCACGCCGGCGACGCCGATCGGCGGATGCGGCTTCTGCAACGGCTTGATGTGCGGCCGGAGCGTCCCGATCATCGTGCCGGTCTTGGTGACGTGCCAGTACTTGCCCTTGTGATCGAACTCCGGCTCGTCACTCCAGAGCCGCAGGATGATCTCGAGGGACTCGCGCGTCATCTCGCGATGCTGCCCGGACATCCCGTCGACGTTGAACATCGCCCAGTCGCTCGGCAGCCCGCTCGCCGCGACGCCGAAGTTCAGCCGGCCCTGCGCGAGGTGGTCGAGCATCGCGACGCGGTTCGCGAGCTCCCCCGGATGGTGATAGGGCATGAGGAAGCCGCCGGGCCCGATGCGCATCCGCGTGGTCTGCAGGAGCGCCTGCGCGACGAGGAGATCGGGCGCCGGATGCGGCTCCCACGGCGCGGTGTGGTGCTCACCGATCCACGCCTCGCTGAAGCCGAGCTCGTCCGCCCACCGCAGCTGCTGGAGATCCCACTGATGCCCGTCGAAGAGGCCGCACTCGGGCGGATGCGACGGCATCGAGAAGAGTCCGTAGTCCATGTCGCCTCCTACGCGCCTCCACGGCTCACTGCGAGATCGGCACGTCCTCGAACGGCTCGTTCGTCCGCGGAATGATCACGGTCACGACCTTCGAGCTGTCGGGTGGCGCCGGGAACTTCGCCCAGGTGCTGAAGATCTGGTTCGGGCCGACCTTGAGCGCCGCGGGCAGGTGCATGTCCGCGACGAGGTAGCCCTGGTCGTCCTTCAGCATCGTGTGCTTCTTCTTCGTCGCCGGGTCGAGGAAGTTCATGCCGAGCGCGGGCGTGAACTTGCAGCCCATGCCGATGCAGCCCCCCCGCGGGGAACGTCACCGTCTTCGCTCCCCCGTTGCAGTACTGCCAGCGCGCCGTCAACGTGTCCCCGGAGGTCCGCTTGAGCTCGGTCAGGATGACCGTGACGTCGGGCTCGGCATACTTCCGCATACCGAGCACCTGCCCCACCGCGCCGATCTCCGTGCTCAGGGTGCAGCACGGCGTCTTCGGATCGGCTTTCCCGAAGTCGGCCGCGAAGGGGCCGTCTTCCTTGGTCTCGCCGACGGGCCCGTCGAACGCTTCGCACAGCTTGGCCGTCTTGAAGATCGCGGCGTCCTTCACGGTGAAGCGGAACATCTTGCCGGTCTTCTGCTCGATCGCGATGATCAGCTGGCGCTTGGTGTCCAGGCCGACGATCGTGCAGCACGACGTGTCCTGAGCGACGGCGGCGGCGGAGAGCGTGAGGCCGGCGATCCACAGCAGATGAAACACGAGGCGCTTCATGGGCGGTGGTCTCCTCGATGGACGGAATAGGCGTCCGAATGCTACTACCGAAGCGTGATCGACACCACCCGCGCGCTGCTCGAGCCGCTGCTCGACACCCTCGAGCGCATCGTCTGGGTGCAGCGGCAGCTCTTCCCGCCGCTGGCGGCACGGCTCGCGGCCCAGCTCGCGCCCTCCGCCGAGGCCGTCGCCGTGCCGTTGCGCGCGCTCGAGGCCGCCGACTGGCCGGACGACCTGCGCTTCATGCGCGATCGCCTGGCGGACGTCGCGCGACAGACCGTCGAGCTGATCACCGAGTTCGTCGAGGCGGCGAAGACGCCCGAGGATCCCATCGGTCTGTTTCGCGCGTTGCGACGCTTCGCGCGCGTGCAGGAGACGCTGTATCCGCTGACCCCCGTCTTTGGCTCGGTGAGCCGGTGGTTCCTCGACGCCGAGCACCGGACGAACGACGACCTCGTCCAGCGGCTCCGTGCCGGCGCTCTCCGCGCGGACGAGGTGCGCCTGGGCGTGCTGCACGCCGACAACGAGCGCGGGACGCGCGGCGGCTTCTCGGTGTACGTCCCCGAGTCCTGGGACGGCGCATCCGCGATGCCGCTCGTCGTCGCGCTCCACGGCGGGTCCGGCCACGGGCGCGATTTCCTCTGGAGCTGGGTGCGCGACGCGCGCTCGCGCGGCGCGCTCGTGCTCTCGCCGACGTCGCGACAGCGCACGTGGTCGATGATGGGCGAGGACGTCGACGCGGAGCCGCTGCACCAGATGGTGGCATCGGTCGCGGGACGCTATCCGGTGGATCGCACGCGCATCCTGCTCACCGGGATGTCGGACGGCGCCACGTACGCGCTCCTGGCCGGCCTGCGCGACGGCTCGCCGTTCACCCACCTCGCGCCGGCGTGCGGCGTGCTGCATCCGATGCTGTTCGTCTCCGGCGACCTGGCGCGCGCGAGCGGCCGCCCGATCTATCTGATCCACGGCGCGCTCGACTGGATGTTCCCCGTCGGGACCGCGCAGCTCGCCCGCCAGGCGCTGGAGACGGCGGGCTCACGGCTCGTCTATCGCGAGATCGAGGATCTCTCGCACACGTACCCGCGTGACGAGAATCCGCGGATCCTCGACTGGCTCTGCGGATGAGAAGGGCTTACGCCCCGTCGTAAGCTGGCCGATAAGGGTAAGGGATGAAGGGTGTCCACGGAGAGTCATGACGGAGTGCAAGCACGGCCTCAAGTCCGGGTGCTCCTACTGTCACGCGCCGCGGTCGGGTGTCAGCCGTCCGGCGCCCGCCGTTCCGAGGAAGCGTGGCTCCAGCTCGGCTCTCTCGGAAAAGATGAACGACCGGATGACCGCGCTGAAGAAGCGCCTCAAAGAGATCCGCGGCGGATAGCTAACGGTAACCGCGCTGCCCGGGAACGGGCGCGCGGCGCGGGCGAAACTCCTCTTTCAGCGGGAGCTGGAAGAAGACGTCCGTCGATCCGGCCTCGACGTTCACGCTCCTGGCTGTCGCCTGCTCCGCGCCTTCCATGTGCGGGTGCCACACGCGGATCGTGTACGTGCCCGGCGGAAGATCGTCGAGCTTCACCCGGCCCGCGCGCGCGGTCGTCCCGACGTACGGCGTGGTGGCGATATAGATGTAGCCGATCATCCAGTCGTGGATGTTGCAGCCGATCGTCACGATCCCCGGCTTGTCGAAGACCACCGGCTTGGCGGGCGTGCCCGTGTAGAGCGGCAGCTCGAAGGTCTTCGCCACCGAGAACGAGTACACGCGGTGACGGATGTTGTCCTTGTTGGGAAAGAAGACCGGCGAGCTGACGAACACCGCCTTCACGAACGGCACGAACTCCTTGTCGATCTGATCGATGGTCTCGCGCGCGGGCCGCGCCGGCGGCGCCGGCGTCCCGCCGCGCGGGACGGCCGTGACCACCGCGTCGGCGAGCGGCCCGTTCTTCTGATCGCGGACGACCGCGGTGATGTCGCCGGCCTCGGCGACACCGGCCAGCAGGAGCGACAGCGCGACGGCCCAGCGCCGCACGCTAGTAGCTGACCGGGACGCCGGCGCGAAAGACGTCGTTGAAGTAGTCCTGGTCGCGGCGGCCGAACCCGAGCTGCCGCTCGTAGCCGAGATTCAACGACGCGTGGCGGCCGAGGGCGAAGCTCAGCCCGAAGCTCAGGATGTGGACGGTCGCGTCGATCTTGTAGGCGACGAAGTCCGGTCCGAACGGCCGGTCGGTCGTCAGCGCGGTCGACGCGGCGAGGATCGCGGCGTTGCGCCGCGTCGTCGAGACGACGTCGCCCTCGCGCAGCGCGTAGCCGCCGAACACCGTGAGGACCTCGTTCACGGCGACGTCGAGGCGTGCGGAATACGTGTGGCTGGTGATGTCGAAGACGTCGCCGGGAAGGATGCGACTGACGCGGTGCCCGTGATCGGCCATGCGCTCTTCGAACACGTAGTCGAGGCGGACGTCCCAGCGCTCGCCGAGGCGGAGACCGCCGCCGGCGCCGAGACGATAACGCCAGGCGTCACGCACGGCATCGTCGTATTCGAGCCGCGTGCCCGACGCGAAGAGCCGCAGCCACGGCGCCGACGCGCCGAGCCCGAACTTCGTCCGGAACGCCGCCGTCGCGCCGATGCCGAGGTTGCTGAGGCCCGGGAGCTCGACGTAGCCGTTGCCGTTGACGTCGCCCGAAAAGGTGAAGAGGTGGTCGTCGCCGAGGGGGAGCGCGAGCCCCGTGGAGACCGACGTGCTCAGCGCGCTGTCGCTCTTGACGTCACGCGCCCGCTGCGCGAGGCCGACGTTCGTCTCGTACACGACCCCGGCGTCACCTTCGAAGAACCAGTCCGCCGCCGCCGCGGGCGCCGGAGCGAGCGCGCATGCCGTCAGCACGAGCGCGGCGAGCGTCCTCACGGAGGAGGTCTCACGACGCCCTGCATTGTATTCTGGCCTCGCGGAATGGCGTTACGGAGCTTCCAGACCAGGCTCGTCGTTTCCTTCCTGATCCTCATCTCGGTGGTCCTGATCGGCTCGCTCCTCGCGGTGAACTGGGTGATCGAGCGCAGCGCCCGCGCCCACGTCAAGGCGGAGCTCGCGACCGCGGCCAAGGTCGTCACGGGGTTGCTCGACGCCCGCAAGGAGCGGCTCGTCCACGCCGCGCGGATCCTGTCGGGCGACTTCGCGTTCAAGCAGGTCGTGGCGCTCGGCGACCACGACACGCTCCTCTCCGCCATGGACAACCACCGCGCCCGCATCAACGCGGAGCTGATGCTGGTGGTCTCGCTCGACGGCAGCCGCACCGTGGACACGCTGCGTCGCTCGGTCGCGGTGCCGCAGCTCATCACGGCGGCGCGGCGGGTCGGCGAGGTCTCCGACGTCGTGCTCGTCGACGGCCGGCCGTACCAGGCGGTCGTCGTCCCGCTGCTGGCGCCGGCGCCGATCGCGTGGATCGGCATGGGCTTCCCGATCGACCGCGGGCTCGCGGACGAGCTGCGGACGACGACGGGCGCGAGGATCCACGTGGTGCTGCAACGGCCGCTCGCGGAAGCGATGGCGCCCTATCGGCCCCTGCGCGCGGCGCTGCTGGTCCTGTTCGGCGTGGCGGCCACCGTCTCGATCGTCGGTGGCGTGTGGATCGCGCGCGACGTCAGCCGTCCCGTCCGCCAGCTCGCGGATGCCGCGCGGAAGATCGAAGCCGGCCAGTACGGCGCGACCGTGCCGATCACGCGGCAGGACGAGCTCGGCGAGCTGACCACGACGTTCAACCGCATGACCAGCGCCGTGGCCGAGCGCGAAGAGCGCCTGCGCGCGAGCGAGGAGCGCTTCCGCGCGATGACCGAGTCCGCGGCGGACGCCGTCGTCACGACCGACGGCGCCGGCGTGGTGGTCGCGTGGAACCGCGGCGCGCAGACGATCTTCGGCTACACGGCGGACGAAGCGCTCGGGATGCCGCTGGCGCGCGTGCTCCCCGGTGGAGCGGCCGACGGTGCGGGACGCGGCGTGACGAAAGACGGCCGCGAGATCCCGGTCGAGATCTCGTTCGCCGCGTGGGAGACGCGGCAGGGCGCGTTCCGGACGGGGATCATCCGCGACGTGACCGAGCGCCGGCAGCTCGAGGAACAGGTGCGCCAGTCACAGAAGATGGAGAGCATCGGACGGCTGGCCGGCGGCGTCGCGCACGACTTCAACAGTCTGCTCACGGTGATCACGGGCCACGGGGAGCTGCTCGAAACGGATCTCGAGGGCGACGAGACCCTGCTCCGCCGGGTGCGCGTCATCAACGAGGCCGCGAGCCACGCCGGCGACCTGACGCGGCAGCTGCTCGCGTTCAGCAGAAAGCAGGTGCTCGCGCCCAAGATCCTCGATCTCAACACGACGATGGCCGGGATCGAGCCGATGCTCCGGCGCCTGATCGGCGAGGACATCGCGCTCGTCGTCAAGGCATCGGCGGGGTTCGGCCGCGTCGAGGCGGACCCGACGCAGATCACGCAGATCGTGCTCAACCTGGCGGTGAACGCGCGCGACGCGATGCCGCACGGCGGCAAGCTCACGATCGAGACGGCCAACGTCGAGCTCGACGAGACCCATGTGCATTGCCATCCGGACATGCGCAGCGGCGCGTACGTGATGCTCGCGGTGACGGACATCGGGATCGGCATGGACGAGGCGACGCGGTCGAAGGTCTTCGAGCCGTTCTTCACGACCAAGGAGACCGGCAAGGGCACCGGCCTCGGCCTTGCGATGGTGTACGGCATCGTGAAGCAGAGCAACGGCACGATCGGCGTCTACAGCGAGCCGGGCGTCGGCACCTCGTTCGAGATCTACCTGCCGCCGACGCCATCGTCCACCAGGGCGTGCTCGACGAGCGCGAGGCGTTCATCGCCAAGCCGCTCGACGCCGGCTCGCTCTTGCGGAAGCTGCGCGCGGTGCTCGACGTCAGGGCTTGAGGATCACGCGCGTGGCGGCCGTGCCGCCCCCCTTGCCCTGCCACTCCGCGAACTCGAACGCCTTGTTGACCTCGGACAGCGGGAAGCTGTGCGAGACCACCTTCGACAGCGGGTAGCGGTCCTTCGTCCGCACGAGGAAGTCGAGCGCGGCGGGCATGATCCACGGGTTGTAGTGCATGAGCCCGCGCCACTGGATCTGATTGGTGATGACCTTCGTCGCGGGGAACGTCACCGTCTGCGGCACGATGTTGCCGATGTCCACGAACTTGCCGTTGAAGCGGACCATGTCGAGGCCTTCGACCGTCGCCGCGGCGATGCCCACGACCTCCATGACGACGTCCGCGCCGCGCCCGTCGGTGAGGTCCTTCACGCGCGCGACCCGCTCGGCCGGCGTCTTCAGCTCGTTGATGTCGATCGTATCGGTCGCGCCACACCGCTTCGCCATCTCCAGCCGGTGCGGCTGGCCGTCGATCGAGATCACCTTCGACGCGCCGCTCGAAGCCGCGATCGCCGCCGCGTAGACGCCGAGGCCGCCGGCGCCCTGGATCACCACGACGTCGCCGAACTTCAGTTCGGCGTACTCGAGGCCGTGGAGGACCTGGCAGAGCGCGCAGTTGACCGGCGGGATCGCCTCGTCCGGAAGCGCGTCGGGCACCTTGAACACGTAGTGGCCCGGCGGCAGGAAGTAGTACTCCGCGTAGCCGCCGTCACAATACGGATACTCGTTCAGGGAGAACTGCTGGCTGCGGCGATAGCGATGCGGGCACGCGTGATGCTCGCCGCGGACGCACCAGTAGCAGCGGTTGCACGGGTTGAAGAACGGGAACGCGACGCGGTCGCCCTCTTTGAGCGGCCGGCGCAGCGAGTCGGTGGTGACGCCCTTGCCGAGGCTGTGCACGACACCCGTGAACTCGTGCCCGGGCACCTTGCGCATGTCGGGCCCGGCGTAGTTGTTGTCGTTGCGCCAGTAATGGAGGTCGGAGCCGCAGATGGCGGCCGCGGTGTTCTTGATGAGGATGCCGCCCGGCTCGATCTCCGGCGTCGGCAACGTTTCGAGCGCGAGCGGCTGGCCGGGCTGGTTGAGAACGACGGTCAATCCTTTGGGCACCGTTGGACTCCTTCCTGGCGATTCGGCTTCCTCGTCGGTCGTCGGCGCTGAGTATCATACGTGACGTGAGGCGCGTGGCGATCGTCGTCGCCCTCTGCGGCGTGCTTGCGGGCACCCCGGCCGCCGCGGAGACCGTGCATTTTCGCAGCGCCGACGGCAAGACGACGCTCGTCGGCTACCTGTTCCTGCCGCGCGCCGACTCGGCACTGTCGCGCGCGCCGGCGATCGTGCTCCTGCACGGGCGCGGTGGCCCTTATTCGTCGCTCGCGAACGGCGTCTACACGGAAGCCACGCTCTCCCGCCGGCACGCGACGTGGGCGGAGTTCTGGGCGAGCCAGGGCTTCATCGCGCTGGTCGTCGACAGCTTCGGGCCGCGCGGCTATCACGGCGGCTTCCCGCGCGGGAGCTATTCGCAGCGACCGGCGGAGGTCAGCGAGCAAACCGTGCGGCCGCTCGACGCGTACGGCGCGCTCGCGTACCTCCGCGCGCGGCCGGACGTCATGGCCGATCGCGTCGGGCTCCAGGGATGGTCGAACGGCGCGATGACCGCGCTCGTGACGATGTCGGACAACGCGCCGGGCATCACTCGGCCGACGCCGGCGACGGGCTTCCGCGCGGCGCTCGCGCTCTATCCGGGGTGTGGCATGGCGCACGTGCAGGAGCGCTTCGCTCCCTACGCGCCGATGCTCATGCTGCTGGCCTCAGCGGACGACGAGGTCTCGCCGGTGACGTGCGAGGCGCTGGCCGTGCGCACGCGCGCGGCGGGCGGCCCGCTCGAGGTCGTCGTGTACGACGGCGCCGAGCACAGCTTCGACGACCCGGGCCAGCGCCGGCAGAGCGTCGAGGCGAACCGCCGCGCGACGGAGGACGCGAGGCAGCGCGCGGTGCGGTTCTTCCGCACCCACCTCACACCTTAGCGGCGGACGACGCGCTTTCGATACACCTCGAGGATCGGCGGCCCCACCGGTCCGCTTCTCTGGAGCCACGCCTCGATGACGGCGTCACCCGCCGCGCGGAGCGCGTGCCGAAGCTCCGGAGAGACGTCGACGTTGATTGCCGACGCCGGCGGCCCGCAGCTGCGCGTAGTTCGTCGCGATGCGTGACGGAAGGAGGTTCCACTGCTTCGCCTCGGTCGCCTCGACGGCGGCCAGCACGGCGTCGCGCAGGGAGGGGTCGAGCGCGCGCCACGCGTCGAGGTTGACCGTCACCATGCTCGACGTCACCGCGTACTCGATCACGGTGAAGTGCCGCAGCACCTCGGCGAACCGCGAGCCCGCGCCGCCGTCGCCGGACGACACGACGCTGTCGAGCTGTCCGGCGCGCAGCATCGGCATCACGTCGGCGAACGAGATCTGCGCCGGCGCGGCCCCGAGCGCCTTGAAGACGAGGACACCGCTCGCGTCCGGGGTCCGCACGCGGAGCCCCTTCAACTCGTCGACGCTCGTGAGCGGCGTCTTCGACCACAGGCCCGCCGGCGGCCACGGGGAGAGGAACAGCAGCTTCTGGTTGCGGCGCGCGAGCGCCGCTTCGTAGGCGGGCCGTGCGATCTCCGCGAGCACGCGGGCCTCGTCGGGCGTCGACGCGAGGAACGGCAACGAAGGCAGCTCGAAGATCGGATCGATCGCGCCCGCCGCTCCCATGAACGTGTTGCCGAGGGTGACGGCGCCGCGCGCGATCGCGTCGACCATGTCCTTCGAGCGAAAGCCGCTCGCCGCGTCGTACTGGTTGGCGATGACGACACGGCCGCCCGTGCGCTCGAGCACCTCGCGTGTGAACCGCGCGTCGGCTTCACCCTGGATCGACGAGGCGGGGTACTCGTTCGCCATCGTCCAGCGGACCGTCTGCGCGTGCGCTGCGGAGGCGACGAGCAGCACGAGCGCGCTCGCGATCACGGTGCGCCGCGGCATGGCGCGAGAGTGTAACATCGCGGCATTCCAGGAGGAGCCACCCATGAAGGTCAAGGCGGTCAACGGGCTCGCGCGCATCCTCAAGGCCGAGGGCATTCCCTGGGTCAGCTGCTATCCGACCAGTCCCGTGAACAACGCCCTCGGCGAAGAAGGCGTCCCGATCCTGATGATGGGCGAGGAGCGCTTCGCGGTCGCGGTCGCCGACGCGTTCTCGCGCGTGACGTGCGGCAAGCAGATCGGCGCGTGCACCGTCATGGCCGGCCTCAACGCCGCCGGCATCCAGATGGCGTACGGCGCCATCGCGCAGGCGTGGGAGGACTCGTCGCCGATCCTCGTGATGGCGGAGAAGCCCGGCGCCGGCGCCACGCGCCACACGCACTTCGACATCGCGGAGGCGTTCCGCCCGGTGACGAAGTGGGTCGGCGAGATCGACCGCGCGGAGCTCGTGCCCGACTACGTGCGGCGCGCGTTCACGCATCTGCGCTCGGGCCGCCCGGGCCCGGTCCTGCTGCTGATCCCGCGCGACCTCGGCGAATACGACACCGACGAGCATCCGTACACGCCGGTGAAGGGCTGGCGCTCGGGACCGGATCCCGACGACGTGACGGCGGCGGTGAAGGCGCTGCTCGCCGCGAAGAGCCCCCTGATCTACGCGGGCGAA
Source organism: Candidatus Rokuibacteriota bacterium (assembly GCA_016866775.1). Taxonomy (GTDB): domain Bacteria; phylum Methylomirabilota; class Methylomirabilia; order Rokubacteriales; family CSP1-6; genus VGLJ01. The sequence goes on from VGLJ01000071.1 coordinate 17,753, forward strand.
GGCGTCTACTACGCCGACGCGATGGCGGAGCTCCTGCAGTTCGCGGAGCTGGCGCAGGCCCCCGTGCTGACGACGCTGAAGGCCAAGGGCGCGTTCCCGGAACATCATCCGCTGTCGATCGGCGTGCGCGGCTCGCACGCCGACCACTTCCTCCACACGTGCGATCTCCTGTTCGGCATCGGCACGAGCCTGTTCCCGAACCGCTTCAGCCACGCGATTCCCGACGCCGACAAGAAGACGATCGTGCAGTGCAACATCGACATCCTCGACCTCAACCGGAGCTACGAGACGAAGCACGCCGTGGTCGGCGACGCGAAGCTCACGCTGCAGGCGCTGATCGACGAGCTCGCCAGGCGGACGGGCGGTGTGAAGAAGAACCAGGCCGTGCTCGACGAGATCCGGTCCGCGAAGGAGGCGTTCCAGGCGAAGTTCCGGCCGTTCATGGAGTCGAACGAGACGCCGATCAACCCGTATCGCGTGCTCGGCGACCTCTTCAAGGTGATGGATCCGAAGAACGCGTTCCTCACGGCCGATTCGGGCAACACGCGCGACCAGACGAGCACCGTCTACGAGGCGCAGATCGCGCGCGGCTTCCTCGGCTGGGGCAACGTCTCCACGCTCGGCTTCAGCCTCGCCGGCGCGATCGGCGCGAAGCTCGCGTATCCGAACCGGCAGGTGGTCCACGTCACCGGCGACGCGGGCGTCTGCTACATGATGGGGAACTTCGAAGCCGTCGCGCGCTACGGCCTCGGCATCACGACGATCCACATCAACAACGGCGGCTACTCCGGCTACGGCCCCGGCTTCTGGGGCGGCGGCCACGATCCGTACACGTGGAAGGTCTCGGACCACGGCAACGCGTGCATGTCGAACATGGCGAAGGCCGTCGGCTTCGCGGCCGAAGACGTCGACAAGCCGTCGGAGATCATCCCGGCGCTGAAGCGCGCGTTCGAGGCGAACGCGCAGGGCCGCCCGGCGTACGTCGAGTTCCTCTGCTCGCACCACCCGGTGCACGGCGGCTGGGTGCGCGGGGGCGGCGGCCACTAGCGCGCCACGTTCGAGGTCGCAATTTGCGACCTCGAGTCTGGAGGTTCCGATGCTGAAGCGTGGCGATTCGGGCGCGCCCGTCAAGACGTTGCAACGGGGGCTGAACAAGGTCGGGTCGCTGCTGCTGATCGACGGCGACTTTGGGCCGGGAACCGAAGCCGCCGTCGCCGACGCGCGGGTGACACTCAAACGGCCGGGGCCGCCGGTCGCCGATGACGATGTGCAGGCAGCGCTCGCAGCGCTTCCTGATCCCTTTCCTCCGCTGACCGCCGCGGGCGTCACGTTCATCGCGCGGACCGAAGTCTCGAGCCCTGCGCTGTACAGGCGCATGTACTGCCGGCCGATCTGGCCGGGCGGCGAATCCGGCGTGACGATCGGGATCGGGTACGACCTGCGCTTCGTGGACGAGGGCGCCTTGCGCGCCGACTGGGCGGGCGCGCTCTCCGACGCGGCGCTCACGAAGCTCTCGAAGGTCTTGAAGCTGCAGGGCACCGCGGCGCTCGCCACCGACTGTCGCGAGGTCGAGCTTCCCCTCGCCGCCGCCGTCTCGGTGTTCATCGCGCGCGGCCTGCCGAAGGCGATGACCGACGCGCGATCGATCTATCCGCAGATCGACGCGCTGCCGCCGGCGCGGCGGACCGCGCTCGCGAGCCTCGTCTACAACCGCGGCGCGCGGCTCACCGACAACGACCCCGCGCGCCAGGAGCGCCGGGAGATGCGCACGATCAAGACGCTGCTCGCCGAGAACCAGCCCGACGCGGTCGACGAGCAGCTCGACGCGATGAGCCGGCTCTGGGATCCGGCCGCGCAGGCCGGGCTCGTCAAGCGCCGTCACCTCGAAGCGACACTCTGGCGCGCCGGCTTCGGCGCCCTGACGACTCGTCAGGAGGACGTGAGCGGCCGCGCCGCCGCCGCGCTGCAGGTGACGCCGACTCGCGCGCCGACGTCGACGACACCGCGGTGCGCCGGATCGTAGGTCACCACGTGGAGCAGCGCGCCCGCGACCTCGACGGTGTACTCCACCTTCTCGCCGAGAAACGTCCGGCTCCGCACGGTCCCAAGCACGAGCACGTCGGTTGCGCCGGCCTTCGTCGTCTCCGGCACGAGCGTCAGTGACTCGGGCCGGAGGATCAGCGAGAGTCGCGTGCCCGGCGCACAGCCAGGCTCGGCGGCGACGGTGACGGAGCCGCCCCACAGCGCCACGGTCATCCGCCCGCCCGTGACGTCGAGCACCCGGCCCTCGACGAGATTGACGCGGCCGATGAACTGCGCGACGAACTCGGACCGCGGCGCGCGATACAGCTCTTCGGCCGTCCCGATCTGCGCGATGCGCCCCTGCCGCATCACCGCGATCCGATCGGAGATCGCCATCGCCTCGTCCTGGTCGTGCGTGACGTAGACCGTCGTGATCGCGAGCTGCTTCTGCAGGCGCGACAGCTCCGCGCGCATCTGCACGCGCAGCTTCGCGTCGAGATTCGAGAGCGGCTCGTCGAAGAGGAGCAGCCGCGGCTCGACGACGACGGCGCGCGCCACCGCCACGCGCTGCTGCTCACCGCCGGAAAGCTGGTTCGGAAAGCGCCGCTCGTATCCTGGCAGGCCGACCAGCTCCAGCACCTGGCTCACGCGCCGATCGACGTCTCTCCCGGGCACCCGGCGCACCTTGAGCCCGTACGCGACGTTCTCGAAGACGGTCAGGTGGGGGAAGAGCGCGTAGTTCTGGAACACGAAGCCGATCCCGCGGCGATAGACCATGAGTTCGGTGACGTCCTGGTCGCCGATGTAAATCCGGCCGTCGTCGGGCTGCTCGAAGCCGGCGACCATCCGGAGCGTCGTCGTCTTGCCGCAACCCGAGGGCCCCAGCAGCGTGAGGAGCTCGCCCGGCTCGACCACGAGACTGACGTCGTCGACGGCGGCGAGCGTGCTCTGCCCGACGCGCGAGAAGCGCTTGGAGACATGGTCGATTTGCAGGCGGGTGCCGGTCGTCGTCATCCGCCGAGCAGCGTGCCGGCCTGGCCGAGGCTGCCGGCGTTGAGCCGCCGCATCGCGAAGCTCGCGACGGCGACGGCGAGATACACCAGCGCGATGACGAGCATCGAGAACGCGGACGCCTGCCCGAGCTCCAGGTTGGTGATGCCCTCGAGGATGCGCACCGTCACCAGCGACCAGTCGAGCGAGACGAGGAAGATCGTCGCGCTGATCGCGGTCATGGCGCGGATGAAGAGCACCGTCATGCCGGCCAGCAGCGCCGGGCGCACGAGCGGGAGCACGACCCGCCGGAACGTCACGTCGCGCCGCGCCCCGAGGCTGGCGGAGGCCTCCTCGATCGCGGGATCGATCTGCGCGAGGACGGCCGTGGTCGCGCGCGTGCCGGCGAGGCTGTAGCGGAAGACGTAGCAGACGACGAGGATGAAGGCCGTGCCCGTGAGCGCGAGGGGCGGATCGTTGAACGCGAGCAGGTACGCGATGCCGACGATCGTCCCGGGCAGCGCGTAGTTCATCATCGCCGCGAACTCGAGCGCGCGGCGGCCCGGGAACTGCGTCCGCGCGACGAGGAACCCCAGCACCACCGCAAAGAGTCCACCGATCGGCATGCAGAGCACGGCGATGATCAGCGTGTCGCGGACGGCCTTCAGCCCTCCGCTGAACACGTGCGCGTAGTGCGCGAACGACAGCGTGTTGTCCGCGCCGAGCCCGCGCACGAGCGAGGCCGCCGCGATCAACAGATAGCAGATCAGCACCAGGGTGACGACGAGCCCGCACACCAGCCCCAGCGCGACGACGGCGGCCGGCGAGAGGCTCTTCACGCGCGTCGTCGCGCCGACCTTGCCGGTCACCGTGACGAACGAGCCGCCGCGCCGCTCGATCCACTGCCGCTGGCCGATGAAGATCGCAAGCGCGGGCACGAGCAGCAGGAAGCACAGCGCGGCGCCGCCACGCATGTCGTAGAGCCCGGTGATCTGCAGGAAGGCCTGCGTCGGCAGCACCGGGAACTTGGTGCCCGCGAGAATCAGCGGCGTCGCGAAATCGGCGAGGGAAGCGGCGGAGACCAGCAGGAACGCGTTCGCCACGCCGGGGGTCGCGAGCGGCAGCGTCACCGTCCGGAACACCCGCCAGCGCCGCGCGCCGAGACTGAACGCGGAGTCTTCGAGGTTCGGATCGATGTTGGCGATGACCGCCTTCAGCGTGAGATACGCGACCGGGAAGTACGTCAGCGTCTCCGACAGCAGCGTGCCCCAGAGGCCGTAGATGTTCACCTTCGTGAGCCCGAACACGTGATAGGAGATCAGCCCGCGCGGGCCGAGCGCGAAGATGAGCGCGATCGCGGCGGTGAACGGCGGCGAGATCAGCGGCAGCAGCACGACCGCGTCGATGGCCCGGCGCGCCCAGCCCGGGAGATTCGCGCGGACCGTCAGCAGCGCGAACGCGAAGCCGAGCGCGGTGCCCGCGCCGCCGACGAGCACGGCGAGCGCGAGGCTGTTGATGAGCGCGCTGCGATTCGTCCAGTCACGGACGAGCCCTGTCACCGCGTCGAGGCTCGGGCCCTCGTTCCAGAACGTCAGGATGAGCAGCCGGACGAGCGGATAGAGCACGAAGAGCGCCACCGCCGCCCACACGAGCAGGACGGCGGGGAGCAGCACCGGGTCGCGGAGCGGCCGGCGCACGCGGCGGCGCTCAGTCCTTGATCGTCTCGTTCACCCAGCGCTCGACGAGCCGCTTGCGGTTCTTGCCGACCCAGTCGAGATCGACGGGCAGGAGCTTGGCCTCCCTCATGAGGCTCTGGACGTTCGTGTCGATGCTCGCGCCGGGGAGGACGGGCAGCATGTAGACGTCGTTCTTGTCGAGCAGGTCCTGCATCTCCTTGCTGAACGTCCAGTCGATGAACTTCGTCGCCTGATCGCGGTGCTTCGCGCCTTTGACCAGCGCGATGGCCTCGATGACCGCGGCGACGCCTTCCTTCGGGAACGTGACCACGAGGTCGTAGCCCTTCTTCTTCGCCTCCATCGCGTCCGGCATGTGCGCGACGCAGACCATCGTCTGCCCGAGGCCGACGGGGACCGTGCACCCCCCGCCGCTCTTCGTGTAGACCTGCACGTTCTTGTGGAGCTTCTTCTGGTAGTCGAACGCCTTCTCCTCGTCCTTGCCGAAGGCGTAGTAGATCGACAGCATGCGCGTGAGCGCGGTGCCGGAGGTGCGCGCGTCCGCCGTCTGGATCTGGCCCTTGTACGCGGGATCGAGGAGGTCGTTCCACGACGTCGGCGGCTTGAGCCCCTTCTCCTTCAGGAGCTTCGTGTTCGACATGAAGACCAGCGTGTTCTTGCTGACCGCGGTGTAGTACGCCTCCCTGTCCTTCAGCTCCGCCGAGATCAGGTTCCACGTCGGCGGGCGATACGGCTCGATGATCCCCGCCTCCTTCGCCGCGGCGAAGCCGTCGCCGGGCGCTCCCCAGATGACGTCGGCGCGCGGGTTGCTCTTCTCCGCCGTCGCGCGCGCCACGAGCTCGCCCGTCGACAACCGGAGGAAGTTGATCTGCACGCCGGTCTTCGCCGTGTAGGCCTTGAAGATCGGCTGCGAGAGCGACTCCGGCCACGCGGTGTACACGTTGATGGTCTGCGCCGCCGCGGGAGCGACGGACGCCGCGAGCAGAGCCCCGACCAGCGCCGCGAGACGGATACACCAACCCTTCACGCTCATCGTGCCCTCCCTCGAATCGCGCCGCCCATGCTACTCTGAACTCGCATGATCGGCCGGGCGAAGCGCGGCATGAAGACCGGCAAGACGCGGCTCGGGTCCCGCACCACGGGACGCCCAGCGGCAGCGGTGGTGCGCGCCCGGCGACAGACGTAACGCTTTCGATACGCTCCAGGACCTTCAGGGCCCGCGACCACCGGTCGCGGGCCTTTGTTTTCTGGGCTCTTCCGGCAATCGTGTGGGTTCGTGACGTCGTGCCGCTATGCTCCGACCGACCGAAAGGGGGGTCGGAGCGATGCGCGACGTCGAGCTCGACCGGGCGATCCTGGGGCTGACTCCGCCGTGGA
>VGLJ01000072.1 GCA_016866775.1 Candidatus Rokuibacteriota bacterium
GAGCTCGAGAAGCGACGCCTGCGCGCCATCGACCTGCTTCAGCGTGATGTCCCCGTTCATGTCGTCGCCGACCGTCTCGGGGTCGATCGCCGCTCGGTCCGTCGATGGAAGCGGACCCACCGCCGTCAGGGGCGCGCCGGACTGCGCGCTCGGCCCGCCTCCGGCCGACCGCCGAAGCTCACCGCGGCGCAGCGGCGGCGACTGGCGCAGCTGGTGATCGCCGGGCCGGAAGCGAAGGGCTATCGCACGAGCTTATGGACGTGTCGCCGCGTCGTGGACTTGATCCGCCATCAGTTCAACGTCGACTACCACCCGGATCATGTCGGGCGACTGCTGCGGGCGTGTGGCGTCAGCCCACAGCGGCCTCAACCGCGCGCCAAGGAGCGCGACGATCAGCGAGTGCGGGCCTGGATCCCGCACGACTGGACCCGGGTAAAAAAACTCCCGCCGCGCGGCGCTCATCTCGTCTGCCTCGATGAGACCGGCTTCTTGATGATGCCGGTGCTGCGCCGCACCTGGGCGCCGCGCGGCGCGCCGCCGACGCGGCCGGTGCGGGCACGATCCCCTGAGAAGGTGTCGGGGATCGGGGCCGTGATCGTGTCGCCGGGCCGTCGCGCCATCACGCTTGCCTTGGCGCTCCACCCGCGCGTCAACATCCGCGGCCCGCAGGCCCTCCGCTTTCTCCGTCATCTCGCCCGGCACGTGCGCGGCCCGGTCATCCTCGTGTGGGATCGCGGACGCGCGCACAAACACCGCCTTGTGCAGGGCTGGCTCGCCGGTCATCCGCGATGCCAGGGCGTGTGGTTCCCGCCGTACGCCCCGGATCTCAACCCCGTCGAGCTCCGCTGGAGTTATCTCAAGTACGGCCGGCTCGCGAACTTCGCGCCGGACACGACCGGGGAGATCCAGACCGCGGTGTGCCGCGAGCGCCGGCGGTTAGCCCGACATCCGGAGCTTCTCAGAAGTTTCTTTCGACACTCGGCGTTGCCGTTGCGTGTCCGACATAGGACATTACTTAGGCAGTGGTCATTAACCGCTGACGCGGTAGGTTCGATCGACGGATGGCAGTGCCCGTGATGGCGACGTATGCGCGCGCAGCCATGCCGCGTCTCGTGCCACCGGTTCGCGCCGCAGAGGGTTGCCTCCGATTTGGGCACGCACCCCGATAGAATCCCCATATGGGGCAAGAGGCGGGCCAACGCGCGGTGAGGTTTAGTCCAACTGGATTTATCTGTCGTGCTCGACCTGACCGGCGCGCTCGTAGCGCCGCCGCACGACGGATAAAAGCCTGAACGTTCGGCAGCGGACGTGACCGGATGGCCGGTATCACGATCGTGACGGGCTCCCCGGGTGCGGGAAAGACTACGCTGAGCCGCCGCGCAGCGGAGGCGGATCCGCGGGGCCTGCATCTGCTCGCGGACGTGTTCTACGCGTTCCCTGCACACCCGGTCTCGCCGGTCCTACCGGAAGCACACGAGCGGAACGGGGCGGTGATCGCGGCCGTTACCCGCGCCGCGGCAGCGTTCGCAGCCAGAGGTTACGAGGTGTTCGTGGACGGCATCGTCGGCCCATGGTTTCTGCCGGTCATGGCGGCCGAGCTCGCCTCGACCGGGATCCCGGTGGAGTACGTCGTCCTCCAGGTCGGCCGCGACGAAGCGGTACGCCGCGCCACCTCCCGGCTGCACCCGGGCGCCGAGGTGGTGGTGAGGCACATGCATGCAGAGTTTCAGAGCCTGGGCGAGTACGCGTCCCACGCCTTCGACACAACCGACATGAGCATTGACGAGGCGTTTGCCGAGTTCACACGCCGCCGCTCGACAGGCGTCTTTGCACTGGACCCTGCACGAATGCAGGCGGCGCCCCGCCGAACATCACGATGAGCCCGACGGCGCCTTCGCTGCGCTCAGCCGCCGCGGGGTTATCGTGAGCGTTCAGCGCATCAACGACCGCAGAGAGGAAGGATGTCGATCGATCGGAGGCTCGCCGGCGGTGATCATGCCGGTTTCTTGCAGATGACGTTCAGCAGCGCCTGGCGGCGTTCCTCGCGCACGACCTTCAGCGCGCGGTTCAACGCGTCGGGCAGCGCGTCGGGTTTTTCGACCTTCTCCGCCCAGCCGCCGCTCGCGCGACACACCATCTCGTAGTCCGGCGACGGGTCGAGGTCCGACAGCGGCATGACGGTGCTCCGCGCGGCCCAGCCGTCCTTGGCGAACGAGTGGACGGAGCGCTTCACGGCGTTCCACGCGCTGTTGTTGAAGATCACGGTCAGCGTGGGGAGCTCGTGCTTGCGCGACACCCAGTGCGCGGCGGTCGGCGCGCCGAACATGTACGAGCCGTCGCCGACGCAGGCGATGACGGTCTTGTCCGGCGCGGCGAGCTTCGCGCCGAGCGCGGCGCCGAGAGCCCAGCCGAGACCGCCGGCCGGCGACGAGGAGAAGAAGCTGCCCGGCACCGTGAACTTCGCCTGCGTGGGATCGAGGTCGTACTCGTTGACCACGATCGTCCGGTCGTCGATCACGTCGCCGACACACTTCGACACCCACGCCATCTCCATCGGATGCGCGCTCGCCGCCTTGCGGGCGCGCGCGGCCCACTCGTCGCGAAGCTGCCGATGTTCCCCCTCCGCGCGTGCCCGGCGCGCCGCGATGACTGACGGCTCGACGAGGCCGCGCACCGCGTCCGCGAGCGCGTGGAGCGTGAGCCGCGGCTGCCCCGCGAGCGCCACGTCCGCCTCGAAGCCGCGGACCGGATAGCGCGCGAACAGGGGGTCGTGGCCGATGTGGACGAGCTTCGTCTCGGGGCGCGGATGCGCCCCGCTCGGGAACCAGGGGACATCCGACTCGACGACGACGATCGCGTCCGCGCGCCCGAAGTGCGGCGACGCGTCGAACCCGCCGTGCAGGGGATGGTCCTGCGGGAAGTTGAGGTGCGTGTGGAACTGCTCGACGACCGGCGCGCCGAGCGCCTCGGCGAGCGCGACCATCGCCGGGATCGCGACGGGGTCGCGCCCGACGGCCTTGGTGATGATCAATGGGTGCGCGGCGCCCGCGAGGATCTGCGCGGCCTTCGCGACCGCCGCGCGGCCCGCCACGGTCTCGCTCGGACGCGGCGCGCGGCTCGCCGGCGCGTACTCGAACGTCTCCTGCCGCTCACCCAGGACCTCGCGCGGCAGCGTGAGATAGACGGGCCCGGCCGGCTCGGCCTGGGCGATCGCGAGCGCGCGATCGACGATGGTCTCGAGCTGGCTCATGTTCCTGAGCTCGTAGTCCCACTTCACGAACTCGCGCGCCAGGCCGCCCTGGTCGAACGACTCCTGCGCCCAGTGGATCGGCCGGTCGCGGCTCCCGGAGTAGCCGGCCTCGGTGATCGGGTTGCGGCCGGCGGTGAAGAGGATCGGCGCGTTGCTGCGCGCGGCGTTCATGATCCCGCCGATCGCGTTCGCGGCGCCGACGATGACGTGGACCATCACCGCTTGCGGCCGGCCGGTCACCATCGCGAAGCCGTGCGCCATGCCGACCGCCGGCACCTCGTGCGGCACGGTCATCGGCTTCGGCACGGGCTGACCGGTGGCCTGGCGCTTGGCGAAGGCCTCGATGATCGGAGCGAAGTCGGTTCCCGCGTTGGCGAAGAAGTACTCGACGCCCCGCGCGGCGAGGAGCTCGAGGTAGGCGTCGGCGGTGCTCTCGACGGTCGCACGCTTGGTCGTCATGCCGCCCCCATGCGCGCGATCATAACCGAAAGATAAAATCGACGGGAACCGCCTGATTTCTCACCGGATTTTGGTAGCATGAGCACCAACCAACCCCCGGAGGGAACCATGCGAAGACTGACGGCTGTGATGTCGGTGCTTCTGCTGACGTTGCTGGTGATCCCAGCGTATGCCCAGCAGCCTCGTAGCGGAGGCGAGCTCGTGTTCGCCGTGCCGTCCGAGCCCCCGTCGTACGACGCGCACCAGGAAGAAACCTTCGGCCTCATCCACCCGATGGCGCCGCACTACAGCACGCTCCTGAAGGTCGACCCGATGGACAAGTCGGGCACGAAGCCCGTCGGCGACCTCGCCGAGTCGTGGACGGTCTCGAAGGACGGGCTGACGTACACGTTCAAGCTCCGCAAGGGCGTGAAGTTCCACGACGGCGCCGAGATGACGTCGAAGGACGTCAAGGCGAGCTACGACAAGATCGTCAAGCCGCCGCAAGGCGTGAAGTCGTCGCGCGGAACCACGTACGCGGCGATCCAGAGCGTCGAGGCGCCCGACCCCTCGACCGTCGTCTTCAAGCTGAAGTATGCCGAATCGTCGATGCTGCTGAACCTGGCTTCGCCGTGGAACTGGATCTACAAGGCCGACATCCTCGCGAAGGACCCGCGCTGGTACGAGAAGAACGTGATGGGCACGGGCCCGTTCACCTTCGTCGAGCACGTCCGCGGCTCGCACTGGGTCGGCAAGAAGAACGCGAACTACTGGGACAAGGGCAAGCCGCATCTCGACGGCTACCGCGCCCTCTTCATCAGAGACTCCGCGGCTCAGGTGGCGGCGGTCCGCGGCGAGCGCGCGCACATCCAGTTCCGCGGCTTCTCGCCGGCCGAGCGCGACAGCCTCGTCCAGGCGCTCGGCCCGAAGATCACCGTGCAGGAGAGCCCGTGGGACTGCGTGCTGATGGTGGCGATGAACCACGAGAAGAAGCCGTTCGACGACAAGCGCGTCCGCCGGGCGCTGTCGCTGGCGCTCGATCGCTACCAGGGCTCGCAGGCGCTGTCGAAGATCGCGATCGTGAAGGAAGTGGCCGGCATCCAGGTGCCGGGCACGCCGTACGCGACGCCGCCCGCGGAGCTGGAGAAGCTCGCCGGCTACGGCAAGGACATCAAGAAGAACCGCGACGAAGCGAAGAAGCTCCTGCGTGAGGCCGGCGTGCCTGACGGCTTCAACTTCACCTTCAAGAACCGCGGCATCCCGATGCCGTACGAGCCGGTGGGCGTGTGGCTCATCGACCAGTGGCGGCAGATCGGCCTCAACGTGAAGCAGGAAGTGATCGAGGCCGCCTCGTACCACCCGATGCTCAAGCGCGGCGACTTCGAGGTCGCGATGGACTTCGCGTGCGGCTTCATCGTGGAGCCCGACCTCGACCTCGGCCGCTTCGTGTCCAACTCGGACGCGAACTACGGCAAGCACAAGGACACGGTGATCGACGACCTATATCACCGGCAGGCGCGCGCCACGGACGTCGAGGAACGCAAGAAGCTCGTCCGCCAGCTCGAGAAGCGCCTGATCGACGAGGAAGTGCACGTGTTCTATACGCTGCAGTGGCACCGCATCATTCCGCACAACAGCAAGGTCAAGGGCTGGACGATCACGCCGAGCCACTATCTGAACAACCAGCTCGACACCGTGTGGTTGTCTGAGTAAGCGGAATGGCTTCTGGGGGGCGTGGGGGGTGCGCCTCGCACGCCCCCACGTTCAAAGACGGTGAGCCTCTCACGCCCCCGCGTTAAAGGCGGCCAGAACACCTACGGGTTCACCGTGGGTATTCTGATGCTCGACACGCGCTTCCCGCGCATCCCCGGCGACATGGGGAACGCGACCACGTTCCCGTTTCCCGTGCGCTATCACCGCGTGAGCGGCGCCGCGCCCGACCTCGTGGTCCGGCGCGGCGCCGCCGGTCTGCTGGACGCCTTTGTCGAGGGCGCGCGTGCGCTCGAGCGCGAAGGCGTCGGCGCCGTCACCACCAACTGCGGCTTCCTGGTGAAGTTCCAGCGCGAGATGGCCGCGGCCGTCCGCGTGCCGGTGTTCACCTCCAGCCTGCTGCTCGTTCCGCTCGTCCACCGTTTGCTCGGCCCCGGCCGTCGCGTGGGCGTCATGACCGTCAACGCGCCGTCGCTCACTCCCGAGCACCTCGCGGGCGCGGGGATCGGCCCTGAGATTCCGCTCGCGGTCATCGGCATGGAGACCGAGAAGGAGTTCACGCGCGTGCTCCTCGACAACGAGCTCGGGCTCGACGTCGAGGCGGCGCGCGACGAGCACATCCGGGTGGCGCGCCGCCTGGTCGCCGAGCATCGCGACGTCGGCGCCATCGTTCTCGAATGCACGAACATGCCTCCCTACGCCGACGACATCCGGCGCGAGACCGGCCTGCCCGTCTTCGACATCACGTCGCTCGTGCGCATGGCGCACGATGCGCTGGCGGCGGGCATCGCACCCCGGCCCGTCTGAGAGGGGCGCTCCGTGACTGCCGAGCAGCCCGACACGGTCGTCTTTTCGGCGGACATCCACCAGGTCGCCGCCGACATTCGCCGGCAGGCCGCCAAGGCTCGCCGTCGCAAGACGACGCGCCCGAGGCGTCGCTAGTGGCGCTCCCCAAGACGTCCGACGTCGTCATCGTCGGCGCGGGCGCTGTCGGGACCGGCATCGCGTACCACCTCGCGCGGCGCGGTCAGCGTCGCGTCGTCGTGCTGGAGCAGGACGCCGTCGGATCGGGGACGACGAGCAAGGCGGCCGGCGGCATTCGCGCGCAGTTCTCCACCGAGACCGAGATCCGCATCTCCCTCGAATGCATCAAGGTCTTCGAACACTTCGAGGACGAGTTCGGCGTCGACATCGGCTACCGGAAGATCGGCTATCTCTCCCTGATCACCGACGAGGCCGACCTGCGCGGCTACGAGCCGCGCATCGCGCTTCAGAACCGCCTCGGCGTGGACGTGCGCGTGATCACGCCGAAGGAGGCGCAGGTCATCGTGCCGGCGATGCGCGTCGACGACCTCATCGCCGCCGTGTGGAGCCCGGGCGACGGCATGGCGGGGCCGGCCGAGGTCACCAACGCGTTCGCGCGCCGCGCGCGCGAGCTCGGCGCCGTGATCGTCGAGGGCGTCGAGGTGACGGGCATCGACCTGAAGACGCGCGTGGTGCGCACGTCACAGGGCGAGATCACCGCGCCGACCATCGTCAACGCCGCCGGACCGCGCGCGGCGCGCGTGGCGCGCATGGTCGGGGTCGACGTCGCCGTGCATCCTCGCCGCCGTCACATCTTCTTCACCGAGCCGTTCCCGGAAATCCCGGGTCCGACGCCGCTCACGACGGACCGCGGCAGCGGGATGTACTTCCGCAAGGAGATGGAGCAGCTCCTCATCAGCCCGGGCGACGTCGTGGACGTCGGCGACGACATGAATGTGGCACTGGATGCCGAGAAGCGTGACGAGGCGGTCGAGAAGGCGATCCATCGTCTGCCGATCCTCGAGCGCGCGCGCATCGCCGGCGGGTGGGCGGGGCTTCGTCCACTGACGCCGGACGAGCACGCGATCATCGGCTGGGCGCCGGGCGTCGAGGGCTTCTTCCTCGCCGTCGGCTTCTGTGGCCACGGCTTCCAGCACTCGCCGGCCACCGGCCGCCTCGTCGCCGACTGGCTCGTGGACGGCCGCCCGCCGATGGACCTCTCGGTCTTCGATCCCAACCGCTTTGCGTAGTCCGATCGGCGACATCCGCGTCGTCGTCGCCGACATTCCGGTTCGGCGGCCGCACGCGATGTCGTTCACCACGCTCAAGACCATGAACTTCGTCTTCGTGCGCGTCGAGACGCGCGATGGACTCGTCGGATGGGGCGAGGCCGCGTGTCTCGGCGGGCCGACGTGGAGCGAAGAGTCGGCGGAGTCGGTCGCCGCCACGATCGAGCGGTACATCGCGCCGTGGCTGATCGGCCGCGAAGCGACGCAGATCGAGGCGCTGCGGGTGGAGATGTCCCGCAGGGTGCAGGGGAATCCGTTCGCGCGCGCCGCGATCGAGATGGCGCTCTGGGATCTCAACGGCCGGGCGCTCGGCGTGCCGGTGCATCGGCTGCTTGGCGGGCGCGCGCGCGACCGCGTGCCGCTCTCGTGGTCGCTCGCCGTCGCCGATCCCGCGGCCGAGGTCGACGAGGCGCGCGAGAAGGTCGCGCGCGGCCATCGGATCTTCAAGATCAAGACGGCCGCGCATCCGCTGGCGGAAGACGTGCGACGGATCGAAGCGATTCGCGCGGCCGTCGGCCCCGGCGTGTCGCTCCGCGTGGACGCGAACCAGGGCTGGGATCGTGCGACCGCGCTGAAAGCGATCCGCGCGATCACGCCGTACGACCTCGACTTCGTCGAGCAACCGCTGCCGCGCTGGGACCTCGAGGGCATGGCGGAGCTCGGCCGCCGCGTCGACGTGCCGCTGATGGCCGACGAGTCGTGCTTCTCGCCGCACGACGCGCTCGCGATCGCGCGTCTCGGCGGCGTCGGCATCCTCGGCCTCAAGATCACGAAGTCCGCCGGGCTCCTCGGCACCATGGCGATCGCGCGGATCGCCGAGGCGGCCGGTCTCGGGTGTTACGTGGGCTGTATGATCGAGACCTCGCTGGGCACCGCCGCCTACCTGCAGGTCGCGCTGGCCGCCACGCCGGTCACGTGGGGGTGCGAGCTCTTCGGCCCGCTGCTGCTCGCCGGCGACGTCACGCGCGAGCCGGTGCGCTATGCCGACGGCGCCATCCTCGCGCTCGACGGCCCGGGTCTCGGCGTCGACGTCGACGAAGCCGCGCTCAAGCAGTGGATCCGTCACTGAGGAGGAAATCCATGCGACGACCCATCCTGATTCTTCTCGCGCTCGCCTTCGCTCTCGTGGCGGCGGCCGGGCCTCTCGCCGCGCAGCAGAAGGACCTCACGTGGACGGCGGGACAAGTCGGCGGCGGGTGGTACACGCAGGCCGGCGGCTTCGTCGAGCTCATCAAGTCCAAGGACCCGCGCTTCAACATCAAGGTGGTCCCCGGCGCCGGCATCCAGAACATGAGCAAGCTGCAGCAGGGTGAGACCGAGATCGCGTGGGGCCTGCCGCCGTTCATCGTCGCGTCCTACATGGGCCAGGACCCGTACAAGGACAAGCATCCGGACATGCGGCTGGTGATGAACGGCCTCGGGCTCGTGCACATCCAGTTCTGCGTGCCCGCCGACTATCCCGCGAAGAGCATCCGCGAGGTGTTCGAGCGCAAGGGCCCGCTGACCATCGGCACCACGCCGCCCGGCGGCTCCGACGAGTGGGTGATGCGGAAGGTCTTCGAATTCTACAAGACGACGTACGCGGACGTCCGCGGGCGGGGCGGCAAGGTCGTGCTCGTCTCCTACACGGACCTCGTCACGCAGTACCGCGACCGCAACATGGACGTGCTCTTCGCCAACCTCGCGGTACCCGGCGCCGCCCTCCAGGAGGCGTCGCTCGCGCGGAAGATGCGCATCCTGCCGATGGACGCCGACCTCATCAAGTTCCTGGAGGGCTTCGGCCTCGCGAAGGGCGTCGTGCCGCGCGGCAGCTACAAGGACGTCGTGAACAACGACGTCGACATCCCGACGATCACGATGGCGAACACGATCGTGGCGAACGCGAAGACGCCGCCCGACACCGTCTACGAGTTCACGAAGATCCTCGTCGGCAACGTCGACGGCATCCGCAAGGTGCACCCCGCGTTCAAGGACTTCGATCCGAAGGACGCGCCGAAGCTCGCCAACGTCCCGCTGCACCCGGGCGCCGAGCGCGCGTACAAGGAGGCCGGCCTCCTGAAGTGACCGCGAGCGCCGAATGCGCCAGCTGACCGGGATCACAGGGTGGCTGGTCGGCGGTTATGCCGCCGCCGCCGCCCTGTTCCACATCTGGACGGCGTACGCCGGCGTGCTCGAGCCGCGCGAGATGCGCGCCATCCATCTCGCGTTCCTGCTCCCGCTCGCGTTCCTCCTCTTCCCCGCGCGGGCCCGCTCGCCGCTGGATCGGCCGACCATCGGCGACGTCGTGTGGGCGCTCGCCTCGCTGGCGCCGTGCCTCTACGTGATCGTCAACGCGAACGCGCTCACCGAGCGGTGGGAAGGCGTGCACCCGGTCACGACGATGCAGGTCGTGATCGGCGCCGTGCTGGTCGCCGCGGTGCTCGAAGGCTCGCGCCGCGCGGTCGGCGGGTGGTTCTTCGGCACCACGCTCGTCTTCATGGCGTACCTGGTGCTGGCGCCGTGGCTGCCCGGAGTCTTCCGCTCGCCGCGCGCCTACAGCTTCCCGCGGCTCATCGAGATGTTCTACCTCTACGCGGACGAGGGCGTGCTCGGCAGCCTCACCGGCATCTCGTCGAACCTGCTGATGATCTTCATCCTGTTCGCCGCCTTCATGCTCCACTCGGGCGTCGGCCAGTTCTTCATGGACATCTCGGTGGCGCTCGCGGGACGGTTCCGCGGCGGCCCCGCCAAGGTCGCGGTCGTGTCGTCCGGCCTCTACGGCACCATCAGCGGCTCGTCGGTGGCGGACTGCTACGCGACGGGGAGCTTCTCGATCCCGCTCATGAAGCGCATCGGCTACAGGCCGGAGATCGCGGGCGCGATCGAGGCGACCGCGTCGTGCGGTGGGCCGCTGATGCCGCCGATCATGGGCGCGGGCGCCTTCATCATGTCGGAGCTCACCGGCGTGCCGTACGCGAAGATCATCGTCGCCGCCGCGCTCCCCGCGATCCTCTACTACCTCGGCATCCTGGCGGCCGTGCACTGGGAGGCGCTGAAGCACGGCATGGGCACGATGAAGGCCGAGCTGCCGGCGACGCGCACGCTCCTGCGGCGTGGCCTCCTCGTCCTGCCGTTCGTGGCGGTGATCTCGTTCCTCGAGATGGGCTACTCGCCCGCGAAGGCCGCGCTCTACAGCCTCTTCACGGCCGTCGTGGTGTCGTGGTTCGCCGGCCAGCAGCCGATGACGCCGCGCCGGATCTACCTGACGATGGTGGAGGCGATGCGCTCGGCGGTGATCGTGGCCAGCGTGCTCGCGGCCTCCGGGCTCATCGTGGCCGCGATGAGCCGCACCGGGTTCGCGCTCACGTTCTCGAGCGCGATCATCAACCTCTCGAGCGGCTACCTGATCGTCGCGCTGTTCCTCGTGTTCGCGGTGATCTCCATCCTCGGCACCGGCATCCCCACCACGCCCGCGTACATCCTCGCGGTGACCGTCGGCGGCGCGGCGCTCCAGAAGCTCGGCGTCGACATCCTCGCCGCGCACCTGTTCGTCTTCTACTACGCGGTGCTCGCGGACGTGACGCCGCCGGTCGCCGTGACCGCGTTCGCCGGCGCGCAGATCGCCGGCGCCGATCCGATGAAGACCGGCTGGCACGCATCCCGGATCGCGATCGGCGGCTTCCTCGCGCCGTTCCTCTTCGTGTACCAACCGGCGCTGCTGATGAACGGCCCGTGGCCCGTCATCATCCTGTCGTTCGTCTGCGCCTCGATCGGGATCGCCGCGCTCTGCGCCGCGGTCACGAACCACATGTTCGCCCCGCTCGGGTGGTGGCGCTGCATGTTCCTGGTCGTCGTGTCCCTCGCGACGATCACCGGCAACCTGACGGTGTCGATGGTGACGAGCCTGGCGCTCGTCGCGTTCGCCGTCTGGGATCACCGCAGGGCGGGAGCATTGCCCCGCGTGACAGCCACGCCCGTGGGCGTGGTGGAGGCGGAAACCGTGGCTCCTTCCGCGGGAACGCCGCCGCTGTGAAGACCTTCCGCGCACTCATCGCTGCCGTGCTGGCTGCCATGTGTGGCGCCGGGTGCGCGACGTCGCCGCCCAAGCCGGCGCTGCCGCCGCTCGCCGCCGATCGCGAGGGGACGATCGATGTCCCCGTGGGCGACGACCTCACGCTGACCGGCGATCTCGCGCTGCCGCCGGGAACCGACCGCGTCGGCGCGGTCGTGCTGATGCACGGCTGCTCCGGCTTGCCCACGCGCTCGGTCACGGTCTGGCAGCCGCTGCTGCGCTCGTGGGGCTACGCGACGTTCGTGGTCGACAGCTTGGGCGGGCGAGGGCTGCGCGGCGTCTGCAGCAACGCGCGCCGCTTCACCGGCGCGGAGCGGATCGCCGACGCCTACGGCGCGCTCGCGCTGCTCGCACGCCATCCGCGGATCGACGCCTCGCGCGTGGCGCTGCTCGGCTTCTCCCACGGCGGCATCGCGACGCTCGGCGCGGCGAGCCGGTGGGCGCGACAACGCTACGCGCCTCGCGAGGGCCCGGCGTTCCGCCTCTTCGTCCCGTTCTATCCGTACTGCAACGCGATCGTGCCGGAGATGGCCGACGGCGTCGCGGCGCCGGTGCGCCTGCACATCGGCGCCCTCGACGACTGGACGCCCGCGCGCACGTGCGAGGCGCTCGGCGCGCTGGCGCGCTCGCGCGGCTACGACTTCCAGGTGGTCGTCTATCCGGGCGCGCGCCATGGCTTCGACGCGGTCGGCCTCCGGCGCGAGATCTATCTCCGCAACGTCGACAACGCCGCCGACTGCACGCCGCGCCTCGCGTCGATGCTGGGCCGATCGTGAACCTCTTCGAGCTGATCTCGTGCATCAAGAAGGGCGCAACGGTCGGCCACGATCCGGACGCGACGGCCCTCGCGCAGTCAAACGTCCGCCGCGATCTCTCGACGCTCCTCGGCGCGCCTCGCCCCTGAGCGTTCGCTCGCGTGGGCGCGTGTCGGGTCTGACGGGCCAGAGGGCCTCTGACCCCCGCCGGTCGGCGGCCCGGTCCTGCGTCAGTTATTTCCATCTCACAGCGGCTGCCCGCTTCGAGGCCCCGTTCCGGGGACGGGTCACCCGACCCTCTGGCCCATCAGACCCGACGCGCACCCACGCGAGCGGCGGTCGGTACGAACCGTGCGCCGATCAGCCGCCCGGCCCTCACGGGGATTGCCCATGCACCTCGTTCGTTTCAGTCTCGCCATTCTTGTTCTCCTCGCCATCACTGCTCCCGCCTTCGCAGGCGACGTATACGTGCGCGGATACACGAAGCGGGATGGAACTTACGTTCAGCCTCACATGCGCTCGGCGCCGGACAGTACGCCCTGCAACAACTGGTCCACCAAGGGGAACGCGGCAGCGGATTTGGTAGCGGGTTCGGCTCGGGATTCGGGAATCAGAGCGGCTACGGAACGTCCGACTATGGCGGTTCCCGTCGTCGTTCGGCGCGTGCGCGGGAGTCGCTGGGAAAGACGAGGCGCGCTGACGGCGCTGGCCTTCGTGCTGGTGCGTGTGCGTTCATTCCACGTGAGGTCAACCTCACGACTCTGGAGCCGCGGATCATCTATCCGCGCCAGACGTACACGCCACGATTTCGCGTCGCGTTCGGGCCAGTAGAGGACCGCCGGGCAAGCGCGGATCGCTTGGGCGCCGCGCGTAAGAGACTATGGAACAGATCGCGGCTCTCACTTCGCGCGCCTTTGGTGGCGTTGCTCGTGAACTTGTCGATGAATCCACACGTTTACTATCGTCCAAAGCGGCGGAGAAGTTGCGGGTGCATGGACAACTTCTGCTGGCGCATCTGGCACCGTTGCCGGGATCGTGAGCAACGCCGGCATTCGAGAGCCTCGCGCTCGTCAGCTGTTCGTCGGAGCACGTGACTGATCAATTAAGTCTGCGGCCTGACGACTTCGGACGAGTCCTGGACTCCGCGTGACGCGCTGTAGGTGAGCGTGGTCCGGGGTGGGGCCGGGTGACCCGTCCACGGAACGGCGCCTCGAAGCGCCGACGCACCTTCAGATGGAAATACCGAGCGCAGGACCGGGCCGCCGACTGGCGGGGGTCAGAGGCCCCACCCCGGACCGCGCTCGCCTACAGCGCGTTACACGGAGATGAAGCGTCAGGCGGAAGGGTCGGAGTCGGTGCGGTGGTCGTGGTCGTCGTCGCGGATGAGCTCGCCGATGAAGCGATCGGTCTGGCGCAGGCGCCCGGCCATCATGCGCATCAGGCGATAGGCGGCGCTGGGCGCGGCGGCGAGGCTCGGCTCGATCATGTCGCGCGGGAGGTAGTCGGCGACCGTCGCCTCGAGCACGCGCGCGGTCGCGGTGCGCGGCCCGCCGTCGAGCGCGGCGAGCTCGCCGACGGTGTCGCCGATGCCGGCCAGACCGAGGACCTGCGCGCGGCCGTCCGGCAGCTTGATGCTGATCTCCACGCTGCCTTCGCGGATGAAGTACATGCCGCCCGCGGGATCACCCTCGTGGAAGATGATGTCGCCCGGCTTGAAGCGGGAGGCGACGGCGCCGGTCATCAGCGCGGCGCGCTGGCTCACCGGGAGGCCGCGCAGGAGCCCGCGGAACCCCCGCTTGGGCGACGCGAGCATCCGCGCCTTCCGTTCCACTTTCCGCTCGACGAGCGTGCCGGTGCGCGTCAGCCACGCGCGCACGCGCGGACGCAGCATCGCCGGGTTGAACGGACGCGACAGCACGTCGGTCTCGCCGTCGACCAGCCGCCCCGCCGCTCCCGGCCCTTCGGTGGCCGCGAGGATCAGGATCGGAGCCTTCGCCGCCCACGATTCCGCGCGCACCGTGACGGCGCGCTCGAGCAGCGCCGCCTCGCTGTCGGGCCCGACGAGGATGAGGAGGTCGACACGGCCGCGCCCACCCGCGGCGATCAGATCGCTGTCGGCCGCCCGGGAGAAGTGATACCCGTCCGGGGACAGCGCCTCGTGGACCTCCTCGATGACGTTGGGGTCCGATCCGGAGATCAGGATCCGGCCGCTCGGCGTCGCGAGCACGCCGTCGTCACCCTCCGGCACCGCCTTGCCGTCGATGAGCTCGAGCTGGTCTCCCTCCGCCGCCGCGAGGATCTCGATGTCGCTGCGCTGCGCGGCGGCGCGGCGCCGCGCGCGCGTGAGCTGCGTGCGGATCCACGCGTCACCGTGCGTGGGATCGTGATGGAACAGCACGAGCTTCTTGACGCCGGCGCGGATCGCGAGGTCCACGGCGTACTCGATCGTGCTGTGGCCCCAGCCGCGCTTGGCCGGATACTCGTCGTCCGAGTACTGCGCGTCGTGGATCAGCACGTCGACGCCCGACACGAACGCCACGTGGCGCTCCTCGCCCGGGTGCACGAAGCGGTGCGGGCCGCGCGGCACGGACTCCCACCAGAACGGCTCGTGGTCCGTCACGTACGCGATGCTCACGGAGCCCGCCTGGAGGCGGTAGCCGACGGTCGCGGTCGTGTGATTGATGAGCTGCGACGTGACCTGGTAAGACCCCACGCGGAAGCGTTCCTCGGCGACTTCCTCGAACCCGATGTCCGCCCGCAGCTCGTTGAGCTGGACCGGAAAGTACGTGTGCTGCATCTGGCCTGAGAGCGAGCCCTCCAGCGTCCGGTCGAGCCCGCGCGCGCCGTAGACCGTGAAGCGCGTGCCGGCGATGTAGGCCGGCAGGAAGAATGGAAACCCCTGGATGTGATCCCAGTGCGTGTGCGTCACCAGGATGTGCATCTGGGGCAGGGACGGCCCGCGCGAGAGGAGGTCGAGGCCGAGCGGCCGCGCGCCGGTCCCGCAATCGAGGATGATGACCGTGCCGTCGTCGGCCCGCACCTCGACACAACTGGTGTTGCCGCCGTAGAGGGTGGTGCCTCGGCCGGGAGTCGGAATAGAGCCGCGGGTGCCCCAGAAACGGATGAACACGACGGACGATCTAAGCATTGTGACGTGGGCCGGCGCAACCTCCGTGCGCGGCTCATCGCCCGGCCTCCAGGCGGGACAATAACGCGGCGTCGGCGGGGGGAAAGTCGAATCTTCTCAGATCCTTCGGCGCGACCCACTCCATCAGCTGCCCTTCCTGGGGTGCGATCGTCCCCGCCGCCAGCCGGCAGTTGAAGAAATGGAGCACCACGATCTTCTCGGGATACGCCCAGCGGATGGTCTCGACGCGGTCGTCGACGGCGAAGCTCGCGCCGAGCTCCTCGGTGAGCTCGCGGCCCAGTGATTCCTCGAGACTTTCGTCGGGCTCGCGCTTCCCACCGGGAAACTCCCAGAGGCCCTCGAGATGGGTGCCCTTGCGGCGGCGCGTGATGAGGTAGCGGCCGGCGTTATCCCGGATGAGCGCGGCCACGACGTCGATCGGGGCGCCGCTCACGCGGGCGGCGCCGGATACGTCGCGCAGAAGCTGCGCATCGGACAGCGCCCGCAGCGCGGCCGCCGCGGCGTGCACCACGTTGCGCCGAAGTCCATCAGAGCCTGGTTGAAGTCGTAACCGCGCCCGCGCGGCACGAGTGTCTGCGCCAGATCCCACAGCGACTTCTCGCCGCGAAGGCGGCGCATCCGGCGTGGCCCGAGGAACACGCGGCCGAGGACGCGCCGGACGTTCGTGTCGAGCACCGCCACGTCACGCCCGTGCGCGAACGCGAGGATCGCCCCGGCGGTGTACCGGCCGACACCGGGGAGCTGACGCAGCGTCTCCGCGCTGTCCGGCAGTCGACCACCGTAGCGGGCGATGGTCTCGCGCGCGATCGCGTGGAGGCGGACCGGGCGGGCGTTGTAGCCCAGCGGATACCAGAGCCGGCGGACGTCCCCGACGGGCGCGGCGGCGAGGGCCTTGAACGTGGGATAGCGGTGCAGGAACTGGCGATACTTCGGCAGGACGCGGTCCACCTGCGTCTGTTGGAGCATGATTTCCGAGACGAGGACCCGGTAGGGCTCGCGCGTCCGGCGCCAGGGAAGATCGCGCCCGTGGCGGCGATACCAGGTGAGGAGGCGGCGCTGGAATCGGACCGCGATCCGACGGTCGGGGGGCCGCACGCCGGGCAGTCTAGCAATGGCATGGTCTAATTCCTACGAGACCCGTGATAACCCCGGATCGACCGCTCCACCCGGACGCCGCCCAGGCCCTGGCGCGCATCGCACGCCTGATGGCCGAGTCTCTCGATCCGCACGAGATCGGCGCGTGCATCGCCGACAGCGTCGCTCGCCTCATCGCGCCCGTCGCGGGGGCGGTCTACGAGCTGGACGCCTCCGGCGATCTCGTGGCCATCGCCCGGACCGGAGAGACGGGGCTGGCCCTCGACGAGCGGCTCGTCCTTCCGCGAGGGACCGGCCTCGGCGCGGTGGCGGTCGCCGAAGGCATCACCGCGGCGACCGAGGACATCCTGGCGGACCCGAGGGTTCGCCTCGGCGAGACCGAGCGCACGCGTCGAGCGCGCGGGGTACCGCGCGGAGGTGGCGGTGCCGCTCGTCGCCCGCGAGCGCGTGATCGGCGTGCTCGCGCTCGGGCTCCATTCGCTCGCGTCGCTCGATGACGACGCGCGGTGGATCGTCGAGGCCTTTGCCGACCATGCCGCGCTCGCGCTCGCCAACGTGCGCCTGCACGCCGAAGCGCGCGCGGCGCAGCGCCGGCTCGAGGTCGAGCATCGCGTCGCGCGCGTGCTCGCCGAGGCCACGACCATCGACGCGGCCTTGAAACACATGCTCGAGGCCGTCGGCGGGACGCTGGGCTGGCGCGCCGGCGCGTACTGGAGCGTCGACGCCGCGTCCGGCGTCCTGCGTCCGGCCGCCGTGTGGTCGTCGCCGGCGGCACCAGCGCCGGAGTTCGAGGCCGCGACGCGACGGAGCGTCTTCGCGCCCGGGCAGGGCGTGCCCGGGCGTGCGTGGGCATCGGGTGAGACGCTGTGGGTGCCGGATGTCGCGCGCGCGCGATGGTTCGTTCGGGCCGCCGCGGCGGACGCGAACGAGCTCCACGCGGCGCTCGTCTTCCCGATCGTGCTCGCGGGCGAGACCCTCGGTGTCGTCGAGCTCTACGCGCCGAAGCCGCTTCCCCGCGACGACGCGCTCCTCGGCACGCTCGCGAGCGTCGGCCGATCACGCTCGACTTCGGTGTCGGGATCGTCGGGCGCGTCGCCGAAGCGCGCATGGGGATCCTCGCCAACGACTATCCGACCTCGCCATTCGCGGTCGAGGTCTTCGTCGCGCTCGGCACGCGGCACGCGATGGCGCAGCCGCTGCTCGTGCACGGCCGCCTGCTGGGCGCGATCGCGCTCTTCCGGCGCGAGGACGGGCCGGAGGCGTTCACGCCCAGGTGGTGTGGAACCTTCTGTCGAACGCCATCAAGTTCACGCCCGAGGGCGGGCGCGTCGACGTGACGCTCGAGCAGCGGCCGTCGGAGGCGAGCCTCGTCGTGACGGACACCGGCGTCGGCATCAGCCCGGCGTTCCTTCCCTACGTCTTCGACCGCTTCCGCCAGGCGGAGGCGTCGAGCACGCGGACGCACGGCGGGCTCGGGCTCGGACTGGCGATCGTTCGTCACCTGGTGGAGCTGCACGGCGGCACCGTCCGCGCGGCGAGCGCCGGTGAAGGCCAGGGCACGACGTTCACCGTCATCGTGCCTCTTCGCGCGCGCCCGTCGCTCGCGCAGGACGCCGAGGCCCTACGGCGCGGCGCGAACGTCTTCTCCGTGGATTCGTCAGCGACATCGGCATGCGCGGCGAGGACGGCTACACCCTGATCCGCGAGATCCGGCGCCGCGCCGACGCGACGCGGCCGCTGCCCGCCGTCGCGCTCACCGCCTACGCGAGCACCGAGGACCGCCGGCGCGCGCTGCGCGAGGGTTACGACCTGCACATCGCGAAGCCGGTCGATCCCGACCAGCTCGTCGCGATGCTCGCCGACTTCGTCCGCGACTCGCGTCGCGGCCGGGCCGAGTCCGCGTAGCACTCCCGGCCTCCCGCGGAGAGTAGAATGCGCCCATGGCCGATCCGGCTCTCGAGCACGCCGCCGTCCGCACCGGAGTCGGCCTCATCGATCGGCGCGATCACGGGATCCTCGAAGTCACCGGGAAAGACCGCGCGAAGTTCCTCCACGCGATGCTCAGCAACGACATCGCCTCGCTCACTCCTGGACAGGGCTGCGCGGCGACGCTGCTCGACGTGCACGGCAAGGTGCAGGTGCTGCTGCGCGTGCTCGTGCTCGACGATCGGATCCTGATCGTCACGCCGCCGGACTTCGCCACGCGCACCAACGAGGCGCTCGACACCTACCTGTTTTCCGAGAAGGCGTATTTCAGCGACGTCACCGACGACTACGCGCTGTTCGTGCTCGCGGGGCCGGAGGCGCCTGCGCTCGTGGAGCGCGTCGCGGGCGCGGTGCCCGACGCGCGCGCGTGGTCCCACGTGGCGGGAGCTTTGGCACTCGCGGAGGGCGCGGATTCACTCCCCCACGCGAGCGTGGGGGGCTTGGGGGGCCCGTCTCGGGCCCCCCATGTTCCGGTCCGGCTCGCGCGTGGGAGCGGCGAGACCGGCGAGGCCGAGATCTGGGTGGTGACGGCTCGCGCGGACGGTGACGCGGTGGCGGAGGCGCTGCGTGCCGCGGGTGCGACGCCCGTCGGGCACGCGGCGCTCGAGGCGCTGCGCATCGAAGCCGGCACGCCGGCGTTTCCCGAGGACGTCGGACCGAACGTGCTGCTCCCCGAAGTGCCGTTCACCGACCTCGTGTCACAGACCAAGGGCTGCTACATCGGCCAGGAAGTCATCGTCCGCATCCGCGACCGCGGGCACGTCAACCGTCTCCTGCGCGGCGTCGTGCTCGAGGGCGATCGCGTGCCCGAGGCCGGCGCGGCGATCGTCGCCGGTGATGCGGAAGTCGGCAAGGTGTCGAGCGCCGCGTGGTCCCACGCGCTGAAGCGCCCGATCGCGCTCGCGCTCATCCGCCGCCAGCACGCTGATGCCGGCACGGCCGTCGGCGTGCGCGTCGGCGACGCCGTCGTTTCCGCTTCGATCTCGGATCTCCCCTTTGCAACCCCCATCGCCCGCTCGCGATGACGACGAATCGGCTCGCGAAGGAAACCAGCCCGTACCTCCTCCAGCACGCGCACAACCCGGTCGACTGGTACCCGTGGGGCGACGAGGCTTTCGTCCGCGCGCGCGCGGAGGACAAGCCGCTGCTGCTCTCCGTCGGCTACTCCGCGTGCCACTGGTGCCACGTGATGGAGCGGGAGTCGTTCGAGAATCCGGACATCGCCGGCGTGATGAATCGCCACTTCGTGAGCGTCAAGGTCGATCGCGAGGAGCGCCCGGACGTCGACCAGATCTACATGGAAGCGGTGCAGTCGATGACCGGCCACGGCGGCTGGCCGATGACGGTGTTCCTGACGCCGGACGGCGTGCCGTTCTACGGCGGGACGTATTTCCCGCCGGCCGATCGCCACGGCCTGCCGGGATTCCCGCGGCTGCTCGAGGCGATCGCGGATGCCTGGCGATCGCGTCGTCCGGAGATCATCGAGTCGGGCCAGAAGCTCGCCGGTCAGCTCGGGCAGATGGGGCGCCTGCGCGGCGCGACGACGCGGCTCACCGACGAGACCCTCTTCGCGGCGTTCCAGGGCATTTCGGGACAGTTCGACGAAGAGTATGGCGGACAGGGCGGCGCGCCGAAGTTCCCGCAGCCGATGATCTGGGAGTTCGTGCTCCGGTTCTGGAAGCGCACCGGCAACCCCTACGCGCGGCGCATGGTCCACACCACGCTGGTCCGGATGGCACGCGGCGGGATCTACGACCAGCTCGGCGGCGGGTTCGCGCGCTATTCGGTCGACGCGCACTGGCTCGTCCCGCACTTCGAGAAGATGCTCTACGACAACGCGCAGCTCGCGTCGTTGTACCTGCGCGCGTGGCTCGCGTTCGGTGACCCCGAGCTCAGGCGGATCACCGAGGAGACGCTCGACTACGTGCTGCGCGAGATGACCGATCCGTCCGGCGGCTTCTACTCCGCGCAGGACGCCGACTCCGAGGGGCACGAGGGCAAGTTCTTCGTGTGGACGCCGGACGAGATCCGCGCGGTGCTCGGCGACGGGGCCGACGACGCGATGGCGTACTGGGGCGTCGATCGCGGGCCGAACTTCGAAGGCAAGCACATCCTCTACGTCGCGGGCGAGCCGGATCCCGCGCGCATCGCGGCCGCGCGGCGCGCGCTGTTCGAGGCGCGCGAGCGACGCGTGCATCCGGGGCGCGACGACAAGGTTCTCGCGTCGTGGAACGGGCTGATGGCGCTCGCGCTCGCGGAGGCGGGCCGCGCGCTCGGCCGCGCCGAGTACGTGCGCGCGGCCGTGCGGAACGTCGACTTCATCCTGACGAGCATGCGGCGCGACGGCCGTCTCTTGCGAACCTGGAAGAGCGGCCAGGCGAAGCTGCGCGGGTACCTCGAGGACTACGCGATGGTCGCCGCGGCGCTCCTCGCCGTGTGGGAGGCGACATTCGAGCGCCGATGGCTCGATGCGGCGCGCGAGCTGGCCGACGAGATGCTGCGGCTCTTCTGGGAGTCGGATGTCGACGGCTTCTACGACACGGGCTCCGACCACGAGTCGCTGATCGTTCGCCCTCGAAATCTGTTCGATAATGCTGTTCCCTGCGGCTCTTCGGTGGCTGTCGAAGTCCTTCTCCGCCTCGCGGTGCTGGCGGGCGAGGAGCGGTACGAGCAGCACGCGCTGCGCGCGCTTGGTCCGCTGGCCGACCTGATGCGGCGCCATCCGAGCGGGTTCGGCCGCTTCCTCTGCGCGCAGGACTTCCACCTCGGCCCGCGCGTCGAGATCGCGCTCGTCCGCCCCGCGGCGGGCGACGGCGGGGCGCCGCTCGTCGAGGAAGCGTTCGGCCGCTATCTTCCCAATCGCGTGGTCGCGGGCGGCGTGGCGGGAGACGCGAGCGCGGCGAGCTTGCCCCTGCTCGCGGGGCGCGAGGCCATCGACGGCCGCACGACCGCGTACGTCTGCCGCAACTACGCGTGTGACCTCCCGGTCACCGATCGCGACGCCCTTCGCCGGCAGCTCGAAAACCTCTGACGCCCCTGGTCCTCGCGCTGGCGCTGACGTCGTGGCTGAGCGCCACGCCGGCCGTGGCGTCCGATCGCACCTCCCAGGTCGCCATCGCGGTTCGTGAGGCGATCCAGCTCTCGATCGAGCGCGGCATCGCCGCCGTCGGGCGCCAGGACGGGTTCGCGGCCAATCCCGCGACTCGGATCGCCATCCCCGAGCAGCTCGGGAAGATCGAATCCGTGCTGCGCCTGGCCGGTCAGGACGAGCGTGTCGACAGGTTCGCCGTGAGCCTCAATCGAGCGGCGGAGCACGCGGCGCCGGCGGCGCGCGCGCCGCTGCTCATCACCGCGTCGGAGCTCGCGCTGGACGACGCCGCACGCATCCTCGCCGCCGGCGACACGGCGGCCACCGATGCGTTGCGGCGCGGGGCGCTCGGCCGGGCGATCGCGGCGCTGAATCCCGCGGTGGCCGAGGCGATGGACCGCGTCGGCACGGCGCGACGCTACAAGCGGTTCGTCAAGGGCTCACAGTTCGGCGGGCTCGTGCGCGAGGCGCCGATCGACCTCGAGGCGTACGTCGTGGGGCACACGGTCGAGGGCATCTTCCACGCGATCGGGCAGGAGGAGCGTCGCATTCGCACCGATCCCGCCGCGCGTCCGACCGCGCGTCTGCGCGAGGTGTTCGGCGCTCAGCGGTAAGCCCAGGGCGGGACCGGCGTCGCGTACGGCGCCTGCGTCAGGTGCCGGCCGTGGGCAAAGCGCCGGAGCTGGAACGCGGGTGGCGCCTCGGCGACTCGCCGTCCCCGCAGCGAGAGATACCAGCCGGCGCGCGCCACGTCGACGCCGACGCCACGCAGGTCACCCGCGAAGCGCAGCGTCGCCTGACGGCGCGCGGCGACGAGGCGACGCGCCGCCTTGGGATCGTGGTCGAGCGAGAGGTTGCCGTCGCCCTCGAACGCCAGCTCGTCGAAGCGAAAGCCGTAGTCGCGGAGCAGGTGCTCGGCCCGGTAGAGGCGGAGCTCGCGCCGCGCCGGTGTCGGCGCCAGCCCTTCCATCGGCGTGCCGACGACCGGCTGGAACGCGCTGAAGTGCGCGTGTTGCAGCAGCGCCTCGCGCTCGAGCCGCGCGACGACGGCAAGGATCTCGCGGTCGCGCTCGCCCGCCGCACCGACGACGAACTGCGTCGTCACCGAGCTCGCCCGCCGCTCGCGGAAGATCCGGCCGGCGTGCTCGAGCTTCGGCAGGAGATCGCCCGAGAAGTCCTTCTCGCGGGCGAGGCGGCGCACGTAGTCGTCGCCGGGACCTTCCAGGTTCACGGAGATTCGGTGGCGCGGACGGGGGGCCGGGAACGCCCGAGGTGAGGAACAGCCCCTGCGCGAGCCCGGCGCGATGCGCCTCCATGAACGTCCGCGCGACCTCGTCGGGCGCCAGCGCCGTGCGCTTCGCCTTGCCCCCGCAGAACGTGGGGCAGTAGCCGCACGACAGCGAGCACGCGTTGGTCTGCATCACCCGCATGAGGTGGGTGGTGCCGCGACCCGGGACGCGGACAGCGCCGTCGCGGTCGAGCGCGGCCGCCTCCCTCAAGAGGGCGAAGCGCCTGCGCTGGTCCATACGGATAACTACCAGACGCATGACGAGTAGTCAAACGGGGTGCGAACGCACCGCCCGAGCGGTGGTGTGGGACTGGGTCCCGCTTGACGGGCTCGCCGCTACACGGTCTATTCGCCGCATGGACACGAGCCAGGTGGTGTGGCGTCCCTCGCCGGAAGTC
>VGLJ01000073.1 GCA_016866775.1 Candidatus Rokuibacteriota bacterium
CCGCGCCGCGCCCGGTCGAGCGCGTGGAGCGCGTCGAGCGTGTGGAGCGCGAGCGCGGGGAGCCCGCCGCCGCCGTCGCGGCGGTCGAAGCGCCGCCCGTCGAAGTCCGGCGTGAGCTCCTCAAGGTCGGCGAGTCGCTCACCGTCTCCGAGCTCGCCGAGAAGATGCGCCGCAAGTCGGGCGAGGTCATCAAGGCCCTGCTCGAGCTCGGCGTCATGCGGATGGTGAACGACCTCCTCGACCCGACGGAGGCGAAGCTCGTCGCCGACAAGTTCGGCTTCGATCTCGAGATCCGCTCGGTCGAGGGCGACGTCATCGACGAGGAAGAGCAGGACACAGGCCAGCTCTCGCTGCGTCCGCCCGTCGTCACGGTCATGGGGCACGTCGACCACGGCAAGACGTCGCTGCTCGACGCGATCCGGAAGTCGAAGGTGGCGGAGAAGGAGTTCGGCGGGATCACGCAGCACATCGGCGCCTACCAGGTCGCCACGCCGACGCACGGCAACGTCACGTTCCTCGACACGCCGGGCCACGAGGCGTTCACCGCGATGCGGGCGCGCGGCGCCCAGGCGACCGACATCGTCATCCTGGTCGTCGCCGCCGACGACGGCGTGATGCCGCAGACGGTGGAAGCCGTGAACCACGCGCGCGCGGCCAACGTGCCGATCATCGTGGCGGTCAACAAGATGGACAAGCCGGAGGCGGAGCCCGATCGCGTCAAGCGCGAGCTCTCCAACCACGGCCTCGTGCCGGAAGACTGGGGCGGCCAGACGATCTTCGTGCCGACGTCCGCGAAGCGCGGCACGGGCATCGACCAGCTCCTCGAGATGACCGCGCTGCAGGCCGAGGTCCTCGAGCTCAAGGCCAATCCGAACCGCGCGGCCAAGGGCGTGATCATCGAGAGCCGCCTCGATCGCGGCCGCGGTCCCGTCGCGACCGTGCTCGTGCAGAACGGCACGTTGAAGGAAGGCGACGCGGTGGTCGCCGGCTCCCACTCGGGCCGCATCCGCGCGCTGACCGATCCGTCGGGCAAGCGCGTGAAGCAGGCGGGCCCCTCGCAGCCGGTGGAGGTGCAGGGACTCGCGGGCGTGCCGTCGGCGGGCGACGTCCTCGTGGCGGTCTCCGACGAGCGCAAGGCGCGGCAGATCGCGACCATGCGCCAGGACCGCGACAAGGCCAAGGGCAAGGCCGCCACGCGCATCACGCTCGAAGGCCTGCACCGCCAGATCCAGACCGGCGAGGTCAAGGAGCTGCGCATCGTCCTCAAGGCGGACGTGCAGGGCTCCGTCGAGGCGCTCGGCGACGCCCTCGAGCGGCTCAGCACGGACGAGGTGAAGCTGAAGGTCATCCACGCGTCGGTCGGCGCCATCAACGAGAGCGACGTCATGCTCGCGTCCGCGTCGAACGCGATCGTCATCGGCTTCAACGTGAAGGCGGAGCCGAAGGCGGCGACGCAGGCCCAGGCCAACAGCGTCGACCTCCGGCACTACAACGTCATCTACGAGGCGATCAACGAGCTGCGCGCGGGCATGGCCGGCCTGCTCGCGCCCGAAGTGCGCGAGATCCCGCTCGGCAAGGCGCAGGTCCGGCAGATCTTCGTCATCTCCAAGCTCGGGCCGATCAACGGCTCGTACGTGGCGGAAGGCAAGATCGTGCGCGGCGCCAAGGCGCGCGTGCGCCGCGGCGACACCGTGGTGGGCGAGGGCACGGTCAGCTCGCTCAAGCGCTTCAAGGACGACGTGCGCGAAGTGCTCGCCGGCCTGGAGTGCGGCATCGGGGTCGACGGCGTGAGCGCGCAGCCGAACGACATCATCGAGGTCTTCAATACCGAGGAAGTGGCGCGGACACTCTGAGCGGCCCAGCGGCGACGACACAGGCTCGATTGCCCGGGTCGCCGTGGGGATCGTGGACCTGCACCTGCCCGACGTGGGCTCGTTGAAGGGCAAGCGGCACGCCCTCAAGGGACTGAAGGAGCGGGTGCGCGCCCGCTACGAGGTCTCGGTGGCGGAGGTCGATCACCACGATCTCTGGCAGCGCGCCACCCTCGCGCTCGCCTGCGTGTCCCACGACTCCCGGCACGCCAACGAGGTCGTCTCGAAGGCCATGGATTTCATCGAAGAGCACGTGGAAGGACGCGTCATCGACACGTCGGTGGAGATCCTCTGATGCAGGGCAAGCGGCTCGATCGCGTGAACCAGCTCATCAAGGAGGAGGTGTCGCTCCTCCTCCAGCGCGAGCTCAAGGACCCGCGGCTCGGCTTCGTCACCGTGACCGAGGTCGAGACGAGCAAGGATCTCAGGCAGGCGAAGATCTTCGTGTCGGTCCTCGGCGGCGACGAGCAGTGGAAGGGCTCGCTGGCCGCGCTCACCAGCGCGCGCGGCTTCGTGCGCAACTGGCTGCGCCAGCACCTCGACCTGCGCGTGACGCCGGAGATCGCGTTCCTCCCGGACCGCTCGATGGAGCACGCCGCGCGCATCCAGGCGCTGCTGAAGGAGTTGAAGGAATGACGGACATCGCCGGCGCGGGCGTGCCGCAAGGCCGGGGGCCCGCGCCTTCAAATGAAGCCCGGGTGCCCGTCCCTCCGGACGTCCTCGCCGTCTTCCGGCGGAAGCCCGGGCGCGCGCTGATGCTCGGCCACGTGCATCCCGACGCCGACGTGCTCGGCACGCTGCTCGGCGCCGGGCTCGCGCTCGAGAAGGCGGGCTGGAGCGTCGTCTACGGCGGGCCGCACGCCGCACCGTCGGTGCTCGACTTCCTGCCCGGCATCGAGCGCTACACGCGGCTCGCGCGGCTCGACGGACGCTTCGACTTCGCGCTGCTCACCGACTGTCCGAATCCCGCGCGCACGGAAGGTCTGATCGACCAGGCGCGCGACGCCGTCGCCACGATCGTCAACGTCGATCACCATCCCGACAACCGGCGCTACGGCCACGTGAACTGGGTGGACGCGAGCGCCGCGGCGACGGGCGAGATGATCCACGCGCTCCTCACGGCGTGGCCGGCGGAGATCACGCCCGACATCGCGACCAACCTCTTCACCGCGGTGCACACGGACACCGGCTCGTTCCGCTACTCGAACGTGACGGCGGACACCTTCCGCATCGCCGCGGAGCTCACGGCCGCCGGCGCGGCGCCGTCGGTCGTCTCGAACGCGCTCTACGAGCGCCGGCCGGTCGACGCGCTCGGGCACCTCGGGCGCGCGCTCTCGCTCGTGCGGGTGAGCGAGGACGGCCGCGTGGCGTGGCTCGCGCTGCCGCACGGGACCGTGCCGGAGTCGTTCGTGGAGAGCGAGGAGCTCGTGAACTACCCCCGCTCGATCGCCTCGGTGCGCGTCGCCTGCCTGCTGCGCGAGGTCAATGGCGCGGTGAAGGTGAGCCTGCGCGGCAAGGGCGACGTCGACGTGCAGGCCGTCGCCGCGCGCTTCGGAGGCGGCGGCCACAAGAACGCCGCGGGCTTCACGCTGACCGCGCCGTCGCTCGAGCAGGCGACGCGCGACGTCTTGGCAGCCGTGCGCCTAGCGGTGTCGGGGGCGGGCCAATCGGCACTCGCGGAGCGCCGCGGCACTCGAGCGACATGGGGGACCGAGACGGTCCCCCATGCCCCCCGCGCTCCGAGCCCGGAATGAATCCGGGCTCTCCGCGAGTGCCGTCGGGCATTGTCGTCGTGGACAAGCCCGCGGGCGTGACGTCGTTCGACGTCGTCGGGCTCGTGCGCCGGCGTCTCGGCGTGCGGCGCGTCGGCCACGCGGGCACGCTCGATCCGGACGCGACCGGGGTCCTGCCGATCCTGCTCGGCGAAGCGACCAAGCTCATGGCCTACCTCGCCGACCACGAGAAGGTGTACCGCGCGGTCGTGCGGCTCGGCGTGCGCACCGACACGCAGGACCTCACCGGACGCGTGCTCTCCGAGGTGCCCGTCCCCGCGCTCGATCGCACGACCGTCGCCGCGGCCGCGCGGCGCTTCGTCGGCCGGATCGGCCAGACGCCGCCCATGTATTCGGCGGTGCACCACGACGGACGCCGTCTCTACGAGCTGGCCCGCGAGGGCGTCGAGGTCGAACGCGCGCCGCGCGAGGTCGTCGTGCACGCGATCGACGTGGAGGACGTGAGCGGCGCGCGCGTGACGCTGCGTGTGGTCTGCGGCAAGGGGACGTACGTGCGAACGCTCGCCGCGGACATCGGTGACGCGCTCGGTGTCGGCGGCGCCGTCGAGCAGCTCCGCCGCCTGCGTGTCGGGCCGTTCGGCGACGACGACGCGGTGACGTGGGAACGTCTCCGGGACGCGCCGGTCGCCGAGCTTCGGGGACGTATCGCTCCGCCCGAGTCCGCGCTCGCCGGCTGGATGGTGGTGCACCTCGACGAGCGTCGCGCGACCGCGTTCCGCCACGGCCAGCCGGTCGAGAGCCGCGCCGGCGCCCCCGGCATGGCGCGCGTGCACGACGAGACAGGCGCGCTCGTCGGCGTGGGTGAGGTGGACGCGGACACGGGACGGGTACGGCCGGTCAGGATCCTCCATGCGGATCGTTCGGACGCTCGAGTCCTTCCCGCCTGACGCGCGTCCGAGCGTCGTCGCGCTGGGCGTCTTCGACGGCGTCCACCTCGGCCATCGCGCGATCCTCGACACCGCCGTCGCCCGCGCGACCGGCGCGTCGAAGGCCGTCGCGTGCACGTTCGACCCGCACCCCGCCGAGGTGCTGCAGCCCGGCCGGGCGCCGTTGCCGATCACGACGCTGGAGGAGCGTCTCGCGCTGATCGCCGAGAGCGGTCTCGAGCTGGCGGTCGTCGTGCCGTTCACCACGGTGCTCGCCGCGATGGAGCCCGAGGCCTTCGTCAGTGAGATCCTGCTCGGCTCGCTCGGCGCGCGCGAGATCGTGGTGGGCTTCAACCATCGCTTCGGCCGGGCCGCGCGCGGCGACGCCCGCCTGCTGCGCGAGCTGGGCGGCCGCTTCGGGTTCCATGCGGAGGTCGTCCCGCACACGGACGTCGACGGCGCCCCGGTCTCCTCGAGCGCGATTCGCGCGGCGCTGCAGCGTGGCGAGGTGGACGTCGCGGCCCGCATGCTCGGACGTCCGTACTTCGTGGGCGGCGAGGTCGTCGGCGGGGCCGGCCGCGGACGCACGCTCGGATTTCCGACGGCCAACATCGCGGCCCAGCGGCAGCTCCTCGTGCCCCCGGGGGTCTACGCCTGCCGCCTCCACGTGGGCGAGGTCGTCCACCGCGCGGTGCTGAACGCCGGGGTGCGCCCGACCTTCGAAGAGAGAGTCTTCACCCTCGAGGCCCATGTCCTCGATTTTTCAGGCGATCTCTATGGGCGACCGGTGCGGCTCGACTTCGTCACGCGGATTCGCGAGGAGCGAAAGTTTCCCGGCGTGGAAGCGCTCAAGGCGCAGATCGCCGCGGACATCGACGCCGCCCGCATGGCGCTGGGCGCGTAGTCGCGCGTCCCTTGCGCGTAATTTTACTTCCCGGGGGGCGCATGGTACCGTGATTCCCACGTAATTATCGACCAAACAAGGTTTTTGGAACCCGTCCTCAGGGGGAGCGAGCGCCTGCGATCTCCCGGACGTGGCGATTGGAGGAGGCCTCCACATGCCGCTGGCCCTCGACCGCAAGAAGAGCTTGATCGAACAGTTCCGCACGCACGACGGCGACACGGGATCCCCCGAGGTCCAGATCGCCCTCCTGACCGAGCGCATCAACGGCCTGACCGAGCACTTCAAGACGCACGCGAAGGACCATCATTCGCGGCGCGGCCTGCTGATGCTGATCGGCAAGCGGCGCGGGCTGCTCGGGTACTTGCAGAAGAAGAACGTCGAGCGGTATCGGGCGGTCATCGAGAAGCTGGGCATCCGCCGCTAACGCCGGCGGAGAGACGATTGACGGCCACGAGCCGTCAAGGTTTGGGAAGTCAAACGGTTGGTCCTCGGTCGGAAAGAAACCGGGGGCCCCGAGCGGCCGGAACGGCCGCTCCATCACACGTTCGCCGGTTTCCGGACGAACCACGAGGACAACGGTTCACATGAGTCACACAGTCTCGGTCGACATCAACGGCCACCCCCTCTCACTCGAGACCGGCAAGGTGGCCAAGCAGGCGGACGGCGCGGTCGTCGTCCGCTACGGCGACACGATGGTCCTGGCGACCTGCGTCGCCGCGAAGTCCGCCAAGGAATCGCAGGACTTCTTCCCGCTCACCGTCGAGTATCGCGAGAAGGCGTACGCGGGCGGCCGGATCCCGGGCGGCTACTTCAAGCGCGAGGGCGCGCCGGTCAAGAAGGAGACGCTCACGTCGCGGCTGATCGATCGCCCGATCCGGCCGCTGTTCCCCGACGGGTTCAGGAACGAGGTCCAGGTGATCTGCTTCGTGATCTCCGGCGACCAGGCGAACGACCCGGACGTGCTCGCGATCAACGGGGCCTCGGCGGCGCTGTGCCTGTCCGGGATTCCGTTCGACGGCCCGATCGGCGCGGTGCGCGTCGGCCGTGTCGACGGCGCGTTGGTCGTCAATCCGAGCACGAAGCAGCGGGAGCAGTCGTCACTCGATCTCGTGGTGGCGGGCACGGAGGACGCCATCCTGATGGTCGAGTCGGGCGCGAAGGAAGTGCCCGAGGAGATCATGCTCGAAGCGCTCGCGTTCGGCCACGCGGAGTGCAAGCGGTTGGCGAAGGTGCAGAAGGACCTGGTGGCCCAGGCCGGGAAGCCGCGCTGGGCGTTCGACGCCCAGGCCGGCAAGAACGCCGAGCTCTTCGCGCGGGTGAAGGAGCTCGCGACCCCGAAGCTCCGCGAAGCGTTCCGCACGCCCGCGAAGCACGCGCGCGCGGAGGCCGTGGCGAAGGTGTTCGACGAGGTCGCGGCGGCGCTGGCCGTGGACGAGGCCGCGAAGCCGGCGCTCAAGGCGGCGTTCGAAGAGGCGGAGTCGACCGCGGTGCGGCGCCTCATCGTCGAGGAAGGCCTGCGCGTCGACGGTCGGCGCGTGAACGAGATCCGTCCGATCTCGATCGAGACCGCGTATCTCCCGCGCGCGCACGGCTCGTCGCTCTTCACCCGCGGCGAGACCCAGGCCCTCGTCTCCGCGACCCTGGGCACCAAGGCCGACGAGCAGAAGATCGAGTCGCTGGAAGGGGAGTCGTACCGCTCCTTCCTGCTGCACTACAACTTCCCGTCGTTCTCGGTCGGCGAAGTCCGCCGCTTCGGCTCGCCCTCCCGCCGCGACATCGGCCACGGTGCGCTCGCCGAGCGCGCCGTCGAGGCCGTGCTGCCGCCCAAAGAAGAGTTCCCGTACACGATCCGCATCGTGTCGGAGATCCTCGAGTCGAACGGCTCGTCGTCGATGGCGACCGTCTGCGGCGCCTCGCTCGCCCTCATGGACGCGGGCGCCCCGATCAAGAGCCACGTGGCCGGCATCGCGATGGGCCTGGTGAAGGAGGGGGACCAGTACGGGATCCTCACCGACATCATGGGCACCGAGGACCACTACGGCGACATGGACTTCAAGGTCGCCGGCACCGAGACCGGAGTCACCGCGCTCCAGATGGACATCAAGATCAAGGGCGTCTCGATCGACATCATGCGCGAGGCGCTCAAGCAGGCGCGCGAGGCGCGTCTCTACGTGCTCGGCAAGATGCGCGACGCGGTGAATCGCCCGCGGCAGGAGCTGAGCCCGTACGCGCCGCGGTTCGTGACCATCAAGATCCGCACGGAGAAGATCCGCGAGATCATCGGCCCCGGCGGCAAGGTCATCCGCGGCATCCAGGAGCAGACGGGCGCCAAGATCGACGTCGAGGACGACGGCCGCGTCACCATCTTCTCGCCGGACAACGAGTCGGTGCAGAAGGCGCTCGGCATGATCCAGGACATCTGCCGCGAGGTGGAGGTCGACCGGATCTACGTCGGCAAGGTGAAGAAGATCGTCGAGTTCGGCGCCTTCGTCGAGGTCATCCCGAACACCGAGGGCCTGCTGCACATCTCGCAGATTGCCGAGAGCCGCATCCGCTCGGTGCAGGACGTGCTCACCGAGGGCGACGTCGTCGCCGTGAAGGTGCTCGAGGTCGACGGCAACGGCAAGATGCGCCTGTCGCGCAAGATGGCCCTGCGTGACCAGCCGGCGCTGGCCGAGAAGGAACAGCTGAAGAACCCGAACGCGAGCTCGCCACCGCGTGAGTGAGGACTACCGCCGCAGCGTCCTGCCGAACGGCATCCGCGTCCTCACGGAGCGGATGCCCCACGTTC
This sequence comes from Candidatus Rokuibacteriota bacterium, assembly GCA_016866775.1. Taxonomy (GTDB): domain Bacteria; phylum Methylomirabilota; class Methylomirabilia; order Rokubacteriales; family CSP1-6; genus VGLJ01. The sequence continues at coordinate 8,226 of VGLJ01000073.1, forward strand.
GGTCGGTCGCCGTCGGCGTGTGGGTCGAGACCGGGTCCCGCCGCGAGCCCGAGCCGCGCGGCGGGATCTCGCACCTGATCGAGCATCTCGTCTTCAAGGGCACGGCCACCCGCTCCGCCGAGGAGATCGCCCGCACCATGGACTCCGTGGGCGGGCAGATGGACGCGTTCACCACCAAGGAGCACACGTGCTTCTACGTGCAGGTGCTCGACGAGCACCTGCCGCTCGCCGTCGAGCTCCTGACCGACATCCTCCTGCACCCGCGCTTCGACGCCGAGGAGCTCGAGCGCGAGAAGCAGGTCGTCCTCCAGGAAATCAAGATGGTGGACGACACGCCCGACGACATCATCCACGACATCTTCGCGGAGCAGATCTGGAAGGGGCATCCGCTCGGCCGGCCGATCCTCGGCACGAAGGAGCGGGTGACCGGCTTCGGCCGCGACGTGATCGCCGAGCACTTCGCCGAGGAGTACGTGCCGCCGAAGGTCATCATCGCGGCCGCCGGCAACGCGACGCACGAGCAGGTGCTCCAGCTCTTCCAGGCCGGCTTCGACGGCTTCGACCGCCGCCCGATCGAGCGGGCCCACACGACGCCCGATCTGACGCCGAGCGTGAACATCGTGCACAAGCAGCTCGAGCAGGTGCACGTGGTGATGGGGTTCCCCGGGCTCCGCCAGTCGGCGCCCGAGCGGTACGCGCTGTTCCTCCTCAACGACGTGCTCGGCGGCAGCATGTCTTCCCGGCTCTTCCAGGAGGTGCGCGAGCGCCAGGGTCTCGTCTACGCGATCCACTCGGGCGTGCAGGCGTTCCTCGACACGGGCGTGCTCTACTTCTACGCCGCCACCGATCCCGGCAACTTCTCCAAGGTGCTGAAGTCCGTGCTCAAGGAGATCCGCGACCTCAAGAAGAACGGCGTCGGCGCGGAGGAGCTGAAGCGCGCGAAGGATCACCTGAAGGGCAGCCTCATGCTCTCGCTCGAGACGAGCTCGAGCCGCATGAACCGGCTGGCCAAGCACGAGATGCACCTCGGCTCGTTCCTGACGATGGACCAGATGATCGGCGCGATCGACGCCGTCCAGCACGAGCAGGTCCAGGCGCTGGTCGACGAGCTCCTCGACGAGGAGCGCCTCGCGCTCACGACGCTCGGCCCGCTCGACCGCCGCAGCTTGCCGAAGGACTTCGTCCGGCACTGACCGAACGCGGGGAGAAGCGATGGCTCGGCTCCTGACCCTCGTCGCGCTCGTGCTCCTCGTCGTCACCGTTGCCCTGCCATCCGCCGCGGGACCGACCATCGACCTCGATCGGCCCGGCGCTCTCGAGGCGCTCGCGCAGGGCAATCCCGAGCACTACGCGAAGGTGAAGGTCATCCTCGAAGGCATCGCGCGCCAGCGTGACGCCGATGTCCCGCGATGGATGCGCGTGGGATTCGACGCGCGGGACGTGGGCTACGCGCCCATCGTGCTGACGAGTCACCCGGCCAAGCGGCGGTTGTCCTTCGCGCTCGACGACACACGCTACGTCGCCGTCGTCGTGCTCACGCACCTGCGTGGCGACGTCGTCCCCCTGAGGTAGATCCGTCCCGGTTCCGCTCGCCCGCTGGTTCCCGCGCGTCTTCTACGGCTGGTGGATCGTCGGCGCCGGCTTCTGTATCGAGGTCCTCGTCGGCGCCTTGATGTTCCACGCGTACGGCGCGTACGTCGTGAAGCTGCGCGAAGAGTTCGGCTGGAGCAAGACCCTGCTCTCCGCCGCCTTCGCCATGGCCCGCGCGGAGAGCGGGATCTTCGGCCCGCTGCAGGGGTGGCTGACCGACCGCTTCGGCCCGCGCGTGCTGATCCGCACGGGGATGGCGATCTACGGCGTCGGGTTCGTCCTGTTCAGCTTCGTCAACGGCCCGGTGACGTTCTTCCTCACGTTCTTCCTGATGGCCGTCGGCTCGAGCCTCGGCGGCTACCTGCCGATCGGCGTCGCCGTCGTGTCGTGGTTCCGGCGGCGCCGCGCGCTCGCGCTCAGCATCAGCTCGTGCGGGATGTCGGCGGGCGGCATCCTCGTCCAGCTCATCGCGCTCTCGCTCACACACTGGGGCTGGCGGTGGACGGCGTTCGCGTCGGGTGTCGTGATCCTCGCCGCCGGGATCCCGCTCGCGCAGGTCGTGCGGCACCGCCCCGAGCCCTACGGCTTCCTGCCGGACGGGATTCCGACCGACGCGCCTCCCGACACGCCGCGGCGCGCGCGGCGCAGCGTCGATTTCACCGCGGGCGAGGCGATCCGGACGCGCGCGTTCTGGCTGATCTCCGCGGGGCACGGCGCGGCGCTGCTCGTGGTCTCCGCCGTGATGGTGCACCTGATCGTCCACGTGACCGAGCGGCTCGGGTACACGCTGCAGCAGGCCGCGACCGTGCTCGCGCTGCTGACGGTCGTGCAGCTCGTCGCGCAGCTCAGCGGCGGGTGGGCCGGCGACCGGTTCAGCAAGCGGCTGATCTGCGTGGGCTGCATGGTGGGGCACGCCGCGGGCCTCGTGATCCTGGCGCACGCCACCGCGTTCTGGATGCTGCTCGCGTTCGCGATCATCCACGGCGCCGCGTGGGGGATGCGCGGCCCGCTGATGTCGGCCATCCGCGCGGACTACTTCGGCGCCGCGTCGTTCGGGATGATCAGCGGCGTCTCGTCCATGGTCCTGATGGTGGGGATGATGGGCGGCCCGCTGGTCGCGGGCATCCTCGCCGACCGCACGGGCAGTTACGTCCCGGGCTTCCATATCCTGGCCGCGCTTGCCGCGCTCGGCTCCGTCGCGTTCGTCTTCGCCACGCCGCCACGGCCGCCCCGTCCCATCCGCGCGTCGGCCGCCCCCGACCCGTCGGAGGCCTGACCGGACGCAACATGCTGGGTCGCGGCGGGTCCCCCCTTCCACTCGTTGTGGTTTTGCCGTATGGTGAAGGCCTACCCATGATCGAGCGGTACACGCGGCCGGAGATCGGGCGCATCTGGAACGAAGAGGCGAAGTACACCGCGTGGCTGCGTGTGGAGATCGCGGTGTGCGAGGCCTACCATCGCCGCGGCCAGATCCCCGCCGAGGTCATGCCGCGCATCCGCGCGTTGAAGGTCGACGTCGCGCGGATCCTCGCGATCCAGGAGCGCGTGAAGCACGAGATGATCTCGCTCCTCACGTCGATCGAGGAGCAGCTCGGCGCGGAGTCGCGCTTCGTGCACATCGGGCTCACGACGAACGACGTGTGGGACACCGCGCTCGCGCTGCAGTGCCGCGACGCCGCCGATCTCCTCCTCAACGGTCAGGAGCGGCTCAGACAGGCGCTCGGCGCGCTCGCGCTCAAGCACAAGGACACGCTGATCGCCGGGCGCACGCACGGAGTCCATGCGGAACCCACGACGTTCGGCCTGAAGGTCGCGGTCTGGTACGACGAGGCGCGGCGCAACCTCGATCGCCTGCGCCGCGCGCGCGAGGTCATCGCGGTCGGCAAGCTCTCAGGGGCCGTCGGCAACTTCGCGAACGTCGACCCCGAGATCGAGGACGAGGTCTGCCGCGAGCTCGGGCTCACGCCCGCGCCGGCGTCGACGCAGATCGTCCAGCGCGACCGGCACGCGGAGTTCTGCGCGGCGCTCGCCATCGTCGCCGCCTCGATGGAGAAGATCGCGCTCGAGATTCGCGGGCTCCAGCGCACGGAGGTGCTCGAAGCGCAGGAGCCGTTCGGCGAGGGGCAGAAGGGCTCGAGCGCGATGCCGCACAAGCGCAACCCGGAGCTCGCCGAGCGCATCTGCGGCCTCGCGCGGCTGATCCGCACCAACGCGCAGGCGGCGCTCGAGAACGTCGCGCTGTGGCACGAGCGCGACATCAGCCACTCGTCGGTCGAGCGCGTGATCCTGCCGGACTCGACGATCCTCACGGATTACCTGCTGCACCTGACCACGTTCATCGTCGAGGGGCTGGACGTGGACGCGGCGCGGATGGCCGAAAATCTGGGATTGAGCTACGGGCTCGTCTACTCGCAGCGCGTGCTCCTCGAGCTGACCGACGCGGGGCTCCCGCGACAGAAGGCGTACGAGATCGTGCAGCGCAACGCGATGCGGTCGTGGCGCGAGCGGCGCCCGTTCCTGGAGCTGCTCCACGCGGACCCCGACGTCACCAGGCACCTCTCGCCCGACGACCTGAAGGCGTGCTTCGACCCGGCGTGGTACCTGCGGCACGTGGACACCATCTTCAAACGCGTGGGGCTCACATGAAAATCGAGCTCGGCCAGAAGCTGTACGAGGGCAAGGCGAAGATCGTCTACGCGACCAACCGGCCCGGCACCGTCGTCCAGTACTTCAAGGACGACGCGACGGCGTTCAACGCGCTCAAGCGCGGCACGATCGTCGGCAAGGGCGAGGTGAACAACCAGATGTCCGCGACGCTGTTCCGGCTCCTCGAGAAGGCGCGCGTGCCGACGCATTTCCTCGAGCAGCTCTCCGGGCGGGAGATGCTGTGCCGGCACCTCGACATCATCAAGATCGAGACGATCGTGCGGAACATCGTGGCGGGGAGCCTCGCGAAGCGCACGGGCCTGCCCGAGGGCACGCCGGTGCGGCCCCCGATCGTCGAGCTCTACTACAAGTCGGATCCGCTCGGCGATCCGATGCTCAACGACGAGCACGTGCGGATGATGAAGCTCGCGTCGCCCAAGGAACTCGCGTGGCTCAAGAAGCAGGCGCTCCGGATCAACGACGTGCTGCGGCCGTTCCTCCTGAAGAAGGGGCTCCTGCTCGTCGACTTCAAGCTCGAGTTCGGCCGGCACCGCGGCACGCTCTATCTCGGCGACGAGATCTCGCCCGACACCTGCCGCCTCTGGGACGCGAAGACGCGGCAGAAGCTCGACAAGGATCGCTTCCGCCAGGACCTCGGCGGCGTCGAGGACGCGTACCAGGAGGTCTACCGCCGCGTGGTGCAGGACGGGAAAGCGGCATGAAGGTCCGCGTGCTCGTCCGGCTGCGGCCCGGGATCATGGACGTGCAGGGCGCCGCCGTGCAGCGCGCGCTCGTCGGCCTCGGTTTCGGCGACTTGCGCGACCTGCGCGTGGGAAAAGTGATCGATGTGGACGTCGATGCGTCGAGCGTGCCCGCGGCACGCGTGCGCGTCGACGAGATGTGCAAGAAGCTCCTCGCGAATCCCGTGCTCGAGGACTACACGATCGAGCCCGTCGAGGCGTCCAGCCTTGAAGCGACCAGTGCGCTCCGGTAAGATCGCGCCATGAAATTCGGCGTCGTCGTCTTCCCCGGCACGTGGAGCGACTGCGACTTCCATCACGTCGTCTCCGAAGTCCTGCATCAGCCCGTGAAGTACGTGTGGCACCGCGAGCGTGACCTCGGCGACGTCGACTGCGTGATCCTGCCCGGCGGCTTCTCGTACGGCGATTACCTGCGCGCGGGCGCGGTGGCCGGCCGCTCGCCGGTCGTGGAGGCGATCCGCGACTTCGCCGCGAAGGGCGGGCTCGTGCTGGGCTCGTGCAACGGCTTCCAGATCCTCTGCGAGGCCGGGCTCCTGCCGGGCGCGCTGTTGCGCAACGAGTGCCTCCAGTACCGCTGTCAGTCCACGCACCTCGTCGTCGACAACGTCGACACGCCGTTCACGCGCGGGCTCCGGCCGGGACAGGTCCTCACGATGCCGATCTCGCACGGCGAGGGGAAGTACCAGGTCGACGCGCCGGCGCTCGCGCAACTGCGCGAGCACCACCAGATCGTGTTTCGCTACGCGACGGCGGAGGGCGCGGTCACGCGGGCCGCGAATCCGAACGGCTCGCTCGAGAACATCGCGGGCATCGTCAACGAAGCGGGCAACGTGCTCGGCATGATGCCGCACCCCGAGCGCGCGGCCGAGGCGGTGGTGGGCGGCACCGACGGGCTGCTGCTCTTCCAGTCGCTCCTCGGCAGCCTCGTCGAGGACGGCACCTTCTTGAAGCGCTGAGCTTGGCCCTCGCCGAGCCGAAGGTCACTCTCGACCTCGCGCGCGGCCTCGGCCTCACGGCCGACGAGTACGATCGCATCCTCCGCCAGCTCGGCCGCGAGCCCACGTACACCGAGCTGGGTCTCTTCTCCGCGCTGTGGTCGGAGCACTGCGCCTACAAGCACTCGCGTGTCTTCCTGAAGCGGCTGCCGACGGCCGGCCCGCGCGTGCTGCAGGGGCCCGGCGAGAACGCAGGCGCGATCGACATCGGCGACGGCTGGGCGGTGGTCTTCAAGATGGAGAGCCACAACCATCCGTCGTTCATCGAGCCGTTCCAGGGCGCGGCCACCGGCGTCGGCGGGATCCTCCGCGACATCTTCACGATGGGCGCCAGACCGATCGCCATCCTCGACTCGCTGAGGTTCGGCGACCCCAACGATCCCAAGGTGCGCCATCTCGTCGCGGGCGTGGTCTCCGGCATCTCGTGGTACGGCAACTGTTTCGGCTGCCCCACGGTCGGCGGCGAGATCGCGTTCGCGCCGGAGTACGCGGGCAACCCGCTGGTGAACGTGATGTGCGTCGGGCTCGTGCGCGCCGATCGGATCTTCCGCGCGCGCGCGGACGGGATCGGCAACCCAGTCTTCTACGTGGGCAACAAGACCGGGCGCGACGGCATCCACGGCGCGACGATGGCTTCGGCCACGTTCGATGACAAGGCACACGAGCAGCGGCCGACGGTGCAGGTCGGCGACCCCTTCACCGAGAAGCTCCTGCTGGAGGCGTGCCTGGAGGCGATGGCCACGGGCGCGGTCGTCGGCATCCAGGACATGGGCGCCGCCGGGCTCGCGTGCTGCACGTCCGAGATGCCCGCGCGCAGCGGCACCGGGATGGAGGTCGAGCTCTCCTCCGTCCCGCAGCGCGAGGAGGGAATGACGCCGTACGAGCTGCTCCTGTCGGAATCGCAGGAGCGCATGCTCCTCGTCGCCGCGCGCGGGCGGGAGGGCGACGTGCGCCGCGTCTTCGCGAAGTGGGAGCTCGACGCGGTGAAGGTCGGCACGGTGATCCGCGACAGCGACCTGATCGTCCGCCACCAGGGTCACGAGGTCGCGCGGGTGCCCGTGGACGCGCTGGCGGACGGGCCGCGCTACGAGAAGCCGACCGCCGAGCCCGCGTGGCTCGCGGAGCGCCGGGCATTCGATCCGCTGACCCTGCCCCCACCCGAGGACCTACCGATCGCGCTGGTCGCGCTCATGGGCTCGCCGACGATCGCCTCGAAGGACTGGGCGTTCCGCCAGTACGACCAGCAGGTCGGGATCAACACCCTCGTCCTGCCGGGCTCCGATGCCGCGGTGCTCAGAGTCAAAGGTACGCGGCGCGCCCTGGCCGTCGCGACGGACGGCAACGGGAGGCAGGTCGACATCGACCCGCGGCGGGGCGCGGCCATGGCGGTGTGCGAGGCGACCCGGAACGTCTCCTGCGCGGGCGGGGAGCCCGTCGGATTGACCGATTGCCTCAACTTCGGCTCGCCCGAGCGGCCCGAGATCCTCTGGCAGTTCGCGGAGACGATCGAGGGCATCGCCGAAGCCTGCCGCGCGCTCGAAGTCCCCGTGGTCGGCGGCAACGTTTCCTTCTACAATGAGACCTCCGGACAGGCGGTTCTCCCCACGCCCGTGGTCGGCGTGGTCGGCGTGCTCGAGGACGCAAACCGGCACGCCACGCAGTGGTTCAAGAGTCCCGGGCATCGGATCGCGCTGCTCGGACCGGACGACGTGAGCCTCGGTGGCAGCGAGTATCTGTGGACGCGGCACGGCCGAGTCGCGGGAAGGCTCGCGCCGCTGGACCTCGGGCTGGAGCGGCGCGTGCAGCGCGCGGTGCGGGCGGCGATCTCCGCGGGACTGGTGACCGCGGCGCACGACTGCGCCGAGGGCGGCCTCGCGGTGACGCTGGCGGAGAGTTGCGTGACCGGTCCGGCGCGCATCGGCGCCGAGGTGGCCGTGGAAGCGCCGGGGCGGATCGACCTCGTGCTCTTCGGCGAGGGGCCGTCGCGGGTGATCGTGAGCGTCGCGCCCGAGCGCGCGCGAGGGTTCGAAGCGGCGATGGCCGAGGCGGCGATCCCGTGGCGGTGGATCGGCGTGACCGGAGGCGAGCGGCTCGTCATCCGGACGGGTCGGGCGGCGGTGAGCGTGGGGCTCGCGGAGATCGACAACGCCTGGAGGAGCGGATTTGAGCGCCACATGGCGTGACGACAAGTTCCACGACGAGTGCGGCCTCTTCGGCATCTGGAACCATCCCGAGGCCGCCAATGTGACCTATCTCGGGCTCTACGCGCTCCAGCACAGGGGGCAGGAGTCCGCCGGCATCGCCGCCACCGACGGTGACAACTTCCACATCGAGAAGGCGATGGGCTGGGTCGCGGACGTGTTCAGCCGCGAGCGCCTGCGGCGGCTGCCCGGCCACCGCGCCATCGGCCACGTCCGCTACTCCACCGCCGGCAGCTCGAACCTCCGCAACGCGCAGCCGATCACGGCCAAGACCGCGCGCGGGCCGATCGCGATCGCGCACAACGGCAACCTCACCAACGCGGAAGAGCTGCGCAAGGGGATGGAGAAGGGCGGCGCGATCTTCCAGTCCAACTCCGACACCGAGGTGATCCTCCACCTGCTCGCCCGCGCGCCCGCCGGCCCGCTGGAGGAGCAGATCCCGCACGCGCTGGCGCAGGTGAAAGGCGCCTACTCGCTGCTGATCATGACGCGCGAGGCGATCTATGCGATCCGCGATCCCCACGGCTTCCGACCCCTGACGCTCGGACGCCTCGACAGCTCGTGGGTGGTCGCCTCCGAGACCTGCGCGCTCGACCTCCTGGAAGCGAAGCCGGAGCGCGACGTGGAGCCGGGCGAGATCGTCGTGGTCTCCGACGCGGGCCTCCGCTCGCAGCGGTTCGCCACGCCGGGCGAGAAGCTCCAGTGCGTCTTCGAGTACGTGTACTTCGCGCGCCCGGACTCGACCCTGTGGGGCCGCAACGTCCACACCGTGCGCAAGGCGTTCGGCCACCAGCTCGCGCGCGAGTATCCGGTCGCCGCGGACATCGTGATCCCGGTGCCGGACTCGGGCACGAGCGCGGCGCTCGGCTACTCGGAAGAGGCGGCGATACCCTACGACATGGGGCTCATCCGTAACCATTACGTGGGCCGCACGTTCATCGAGCCGCAGCAGGGCATCCGCCACTTCGGCGTGAAGGTGAAGCTGAACCCGATGCCGGACATGGTCGGCGGCAAGCGCGTGGTGGTCGTCGACGACTCGATCGTGCGCGGGACGACGAGCCGCAAGATCGTGCGCATGATCCGCAGCGCGGGCGCGCGCGAAGTCCACGTGCGCATCTCGTCGCCCCCGATCCAGTGGCCCTGCTACTACGGCATCGACACGCCGACGCGCAAGGAGTTGATCGGCGCGAGCCACGAGGTCGAGGAGATCCGGCGCTATCTCGGCGCGGACTCGCTCGGGTATCTCTCGCTCGACGGCATGCTGAAGGCCACCGGCAGCGATCCGGAGAACTTCTGCCACGCGTGCTTCACCGGGACCTACCGCGTGGGCATGGAACCCGAGCAGACGCCGCAGCTCCCGCTCTTCGAGGCACAGTAGCCTGGATCCGCTGACGTACCGCGACGCCGGGGTCGACATCGAGGCCGGCGACGAGGCCGTGCGGCGGCTCACACCCCACGCCCGGAGCACGAGCCGTCCCGAGGTGCTCGGCGGCATCGGCGCGTTCGCGTCGTTCGTCAAGATCCCGCCCGGGTATCGCGAGCCCGTGCTCGTGTCGTCGACCGACGGCGTCGGCAGCAAGCTGAAGGTCGCGTTCCTCGCCGATCGTCACGGCACCGTCGGCATCGACCTCGTCGCGATGGGCGTCAACGACGTCCTCGTCCACGGGGCCGAGCCGCTCTACTTCCTCGACTACATCGGCACCGGGCGCGTCGATCCCGCGCGGATCGAGCGGATCGTCGCGGGCATCGCCGAAGGCTGTCGCCGCGCGGGGTGCGCGCTCGTCGGGGGCGAGATCTCGGAGATGCCGGAGATCTACACCGCGGGCGAATACGATCTCGCGGGCTTCGCCGTCGGCGTCGTGGAGGCGAGCCGTATCATCGACGGCCGGGCCGTCCGGCGCGGCGACGTCGTGCTCGGCCTCGCGTCGACCGGGCTCCACTCGAACGGCCTCACGCTCGCGCGGCGCATCGTGTTCGACGTGCTTCACCTCCGCGTCGATGCGGCGCTGCCGGGGACCGGCCGGACGGTGGCGGAGGAGCTCCTGGAGCCGACGCGCATCTACGTGCCGAGCGTGCTGCGCGTGCTGAAGGAAGTCGACGTCCACGCGATGGCGCACATCACCGGCGGAGGCCTGCCCGGTAACATTCCGCGCGTGCTGCCCGAGGGCTGCCGTGCCGTGCTGCGGCGCAACGCCTGGCCCGTGCCTGCCGTGTTCGAGACGTTGCGCGGCGCGGGCCGCGTGGCCGACGCCGAGATGTTCCGCACGTTCAACATGGGGATCGGGTACGTCGTGATCCTGCCGGCGCCCGCGGTCGAGCGCGCGGCGGCGGTGCTGACGGCGGCTGGGGAGACCGTGCGCACGATCGGCGAGATCGTCAGCGGCGAGCGCGGCGTGGAGCTCGTGGCGTGACGGGGCACGCGGACGTGCCCGTGCGGGGGGCGCGGCTGCGCGTCGGCGTGCTCGCGTCGGGACGGGGGTCGAATCTTCAGGCGATCCTGGACGCGACCCGCGCTCCGGGCTACCCCGCGCAGGTCGTCATCGTGGTGTGCGATCGCGAGCGCGCGCCGGCGCTCGAGCGGGCGCGGGCGGCGGGCGTCGAGGCGCTCTTCCTGAATCCCAAGGACTTCGCGGATCGCCCCGCGTACGACGCGGCGCTCGTGAAGGCGCTCACCGCGCGGCGGGTCGAGCTGATGTGCCACGCCGGCTGGATGCGCATCCTCTCGCCCGTGTACATCGACGCGTTCGCGGGCCGCGCGCTGAACATCCATCCGTCGCTGCTGCCGTCGTTCCCCGGCCTGCGCGCCCAGCGGCAGGCGCTGGAGCACGGCGTGAAGGTGGCGGGCGCGACCGTCCACTTCTCGGACGAAGGCATGGACACCGGGCCGATCGTCGCGCAGGCGAGCGTCCCCGTTCTCGAAGACGACACGGAGGACACGTTGGCGGCACGCATTCTCGTGGAAGAGCACCGGATGTTTCCGGAAGTCATCAGGCTCTTCGCCGAAGGGCGGCTGACGATCGAGGGCCGCTGCGTGAGGGTCAAGCGATGAAGGTCCGGCGCGCGATCGTCAGCGTGCACGACAAGACCGGCGTGGTGGACCTCGGCCGGCGGCTCGCCGCGCTCGGGATCGAGATCCTCTCGACGGGCGGGACGGCGGGCCTGCTGAAGAAGGAAGGCGTGCCGGTGCGCGAGGTCGCGGACGTCACCGGGTTCCCCGAGATGATGGACGGCCGCGTGAAGACCCTGCATCCGAAGATCCACGGCGGCATCCTCGCGCGGCGGGATCAGCCCGCGCACCTCGACGCGCTCGAGCGTCACGGGATCCCGCCGATCGACCTGGTCGTCGTCGCGCTCTACCCGTTCGAAGCGACGATCGCGAAGCCCGGGGTCACGCGCGCGGAGGCGATCGAGCAGATCGACGTCGGCGGGCCCACGATGATCCGCGCGGCGGCGAAGAACCACGACGCCGTCGCGGTGGTCACGGATCCCTCGCAGTACGCGGAGGTGCTGCGTGAGCTCGAGGGGAGCGGGGGCGCGCTGAGCCGCGAGACGTGTGCCCGGCTCGCGGCCGAGGCGTTCCGTCGTACGTCGCGCTACGACGCCGCCATCACGCAGTTCCTCGGAGGGGGGCTTTCTTCGGAGGGGGCCGCCGAGGCCCCCTCCGAAGCCTCCCCCCAGGAGGAGGGCGCCGGCCAAGCCGGCGCTCGAAGCGACGAATACTCCACGGTGCTCCGTATCGAGGGGGAACGCGCGCTGAGCCTGAAGTACGGAGAGAACCCTCACCAGACAGCAGCGTTCTACCGCATCGTCGGCGCCCCGACGGTCGGGCTCGCGGCGATGAAGCACCTTCACGGGCCCGAGCTCGGCTACAACAACCTCCTCGATTTCTCCGCGGCGCTGTCGCTGCTGCTCGAGTTCGACGACCCGGCGGCCGTCGTGATCAAGCACACGAATCCCTGCGGCGCGGCGCTCGGCCGCACCGTCGCCGAGGCGATGGCGAAGGCGAAGGCCTCCGATCCCGTCTCGATCTACGGCGGCATCGTCGGCGTCAACCGCGTGCTGGACATGGGCGTCGTGGAGGCGCTCGCCGGCATCTTCGTCGAGATCCTGTTCGCGGCGTCCTTCGCCCCCGACGCGCTCGCGGAGCTCCGGCGTACGAAGAAGAAGTGCCGCGTGTTCGAGATCCCGTGCGAGCGCGCCGCGCTTCCGCGGCGGATGCCCGAGTACCGCAGCGTGCTCGGGGGGCTCCTCGCGCAGTCGACCGACCTCGACGACCTGGACGAGCGCGCGCTCAACGTCGTCTCGAAGCGCGCGCCGACGGCGGACGAGCTGCGCGCGCTCCGCTTCGCCTGGCGCGTCGGCAAGCACGCCAAGTCGAACGCGATCGTGCTCACCACCGCCGACCAGGTCATCGGCGTCGGCGCCGGCCAGATGAACCGCGTCGACTCCGCGCGCCTCGCCGTCATGCGCGCGCGCGCGCAGGGGCTCGAGACGCGCGGGACCGTCTGCGCGTCCGATGCCTTCTTCCCGTTCCGCGACGGGCTCGACGTGGTCGCGGAAGCGGGCGCGACCGCCGTCATGCATCCGGGGGGCTCGCTGCGCGACGACGAGATCATCGCCGCCGCCGACGAGCACGGCATGGCCATGGTCCTCACGGGGATGCGCCACTTCCGCCACTGACGTGAGGCGCGCGTTCCTCGCCCTCCTCCTCGTCGTCGCCGCCCAGGGCTGCGCGACCGTGGAGGTCACGCCGCTCACGACCGCCGCGCCGACGGCCGAGCGTCCGTCGTACGCCCGCGGCCATCGGTGGATCCGCTCCGACGGCCTGTGGGAGCTGACAGCGGCCACCGACGAGGGCTACGTGTTCACGCGCGCCGACCTCGCGACGCTGTTCCTGACGCGGGATCTCTTCCCCGCGCGCGTCCACGTGTACCAGACTCCACACGATCCGGGCCGCCCCGACGACCGCCTCGACTTCGCTCCCTCGCCACGGATCGCTTGGCCGCTCACCGTGGGCAAGCGCGGGTCGTCGAAGGGCACGTGGACGTCCGACTTCGACGAGATCGGGCGATTCAGGAATCCCGCGGGCCACGAGTACACGCGCAACATGCGATTCCGTACGAGCGCCGAGGCGACGCTGACGTGGGTGGTCGAGGCCTGGGAAGAGGTCCGCGTCCCCGCCGGCCGCTTCGAGGCATTCAAGCTGTCCTTCACGGTGACTGCCGACGATCCCGCGGCTCGCAAGAGCGCGCCGGCCTGGTCGCTGCGCATGTGGTACGCGCCGGTCATCCGCCAGATCGTGGCCGCCGAGGGCCGAGCGCAGCGAGGCGGTCGAGCCGACGGTCGTCGTGACCGGCCGTGCGTCCGCGGGCCGCGGCGTCGCGCGCGTGGCGGTCAGCGTGAACGGCGTGGAAGCCGCGCGTCGTGACGAGCCGGCCGCGCCCGTCGAAGTGGCGCTCGAGATTCCCGTGACGCTACGGCCCGGCCGCAACGTCGTCATCGTGAGCGCCACCGACACCGGCGGCCAGACCCAGCAGGAAGCGCGCACGGTCTTCTTCGATCCGGCGACGCGGCGCGCGGCCGTCGAGAGTCAGCGCGCGACGATGCAGGCGGCGCGCGCGGAGGCGCAGGCCGCCGAGGCGCCGCGGCTGGGCCCCGAGGCGTGGGCGAAGGCGTCGGCGGCCGAGGCGGAGGCGGAGCGCGCGCTCGCGGCGAGTGACTTCCCGCGCGCCGACGACGGCTTCCGCCCGGCAGGACGCCGAGCATGCGGCCGCCGAGCGGCACGCGCGCGCCCGGATGGACGAGGGCCGTGCCCGCGAGCGCGAAG
>VGLJ01000074.1 GCA_016866775.1 Candidatus Rokuibacteriota bacterium
TTTCGCCCCCGCGCGGCGACCCATGAAGCGCAGCAGGGTCGCCGCGTGGCGGTCGTAGACGAGCCCGAACGCCTCCGGATCGCCCAGCGAGCGGCGGATCACCTCCGCGTCCGAGGGAGCGCTCATCTTCTTTTCTTTCCCGATCGCGGGATCGGGTTCGCGAGAGCGCTACGCTCCTACTTGCACGGCCTCTCCTGCTTGCAGGCCTTGATCAGCCACGTGTGACCGATGTCTCCCCCGTCCCAGCCTGAAAACGGCCAGTCCGCGACGACCTTCGGGTCCACGATGACCTCGATCTTGACGTCGAACAACGGGATGGTCTCGAAGCTCTCGAACTTGTAGTTGCCGATCTTCCGGAGCTGGGCGTCCCTGGCCTTCGCATCGGTGATCTGCAGGAGCTCTTCCCACATCTTGTAGATCTCGTCGGTCTGGAAGATGTGCCCGATGCCCTTGCCGACGTTGAAGACGGCGAGCTGCGGCTCGACCGCCTTCTTCGAGGGCGGCACGGCCCAGAGGTACCCGTGCGCTTCCCGCTTCTGGAGCTTGGGCCGAACGGCGGCCACCCAGTCGGCATCGACCAGCTCGATCTCGATCCCAACCTCGCGCAGCTGCGTGGCCACGGCTTCCATCACGGCGATCATTTCCGGGGCCCCGGCGAAGGGATAGAGCCACGCCTTGGCCTTGAAGCCTTTGGGATATCCCGCCTCCGCGAGCAGGCGCTTCGCCGCCGCCGGGTCGTAGCCGTACATCGCCGGGAAGCGCTTCTCCCAGGTCGGGTCCCAGCCTTCCAGCCCGGGGTAGTAGCCATGCACGTACATCGGGCTCGCCCGGCCCTTGTAGATCGCGCGGAGGATCTCCGGCCGGTTGACCGCCTTGTTCATGGCCTGCCGCACCTTGATGTTCGTCCAGGGCACCTTCGGGTCCAGCTTTCCCGCCGTGCCGCCGTATTCCGTGTAGCGCCCCGTGGCCTTGTCCTCGGTGCCGAAATAGAGCCCGCCGAAGTTGATCTGCATCTGCTGCGCGGTGTCACGGCTCACGATGAGCTTGTAGCCCTTCCCGACCAGCTCGTCCGTGAGGTCCCGGTTGACTTCGGTGAGATGCGTCTCGCCGGCGATGATCTGCGCGAAGCGCGTCGGCTCTTCGCGCGTCCACGTCATCTTGATCTCTTTCCAGTCCACCACGCCGTGCTTCCAGTGCGGCGTCGGCGCCCGCTCGTACAGCACGTAGCGCGAGAGCTGGCGCTCCTTGAAGATGTACGGGCCCGTCCCGGCCGGCCGCTTCTCGTAGCCCATCTCGCCTTCGGCGTCCCACTGCTTCTTGCTGAAGATCATCACGTTCGAGGCGCTCGAGTAGTAGAAGGGCATGTCGAGACACACGACCTTGCAGTGCATCGTGATCTCGTGCGGATTGACGACCTCAATCTTCTGGATCTGGCAGATGCCGGCCCGGTAGCCGCTGATCGGTGTGTCCTTGCGCCCGGGGTAGTTCGGCTCACACCAGAGCGCGTGGGTATGGACGACGTCGTGCGCCGTGAACTCGCCGAACCCGTGGTGGAACTGCACGCCCTTGCGCAGCTTCACGCGCCACGACCGTCCATTCGGACCGAGCGTCCAGCTCTCCGCCAGCCAGGGTTTGTAGTGGCCCGACGGGTCGACCTCGATCAGCCACTCCTGCATCGGGTCGTGCTGGATGTTGTGGTCGGCGGTCCCGTTGATCCACGGGCGCACGTAATCCAGGTACGGGGTGATGAGCCCCATCACCAGCCGCTCGACCTTGGGCTTGCCCGGCGATTGCGTTCCCCCGACCGCAGGCGTGAGCAGCAGGAGCAGGACGGTCAGCAGCGGAGCGTAGCGGCGCGCGGCACTCGTCCGGGAGCGATCTCGGTTCATGGCGAACCCTCCTCGGTAGCTGGTGCGGCAGACGCTGGGACAGAGACACGCCGTTGTCAAGGACGTCCGCTTTCGCGGTAAGCTTGCCGCCGCGCGAGACCGAAAGGAGGCACCATGACCTTCACTGCCCTCACGAGAGCCGCCGTGGTTGCGGCGGTGTCCGCCGCTGTGGTCTTCGCCGTTGTCGTCTTCACCGGGCCGACGCTCGCCCAGCAGCCGCGAGTGCTCAAGGTCCAGTCGGCGGTGCCGCCGTCGGCCACCTCCCAGGACGCCCTCAAATTCTTTGCCGATCGGGTCGACAAGCTGACCGCGGGCCAGCTCAAGATCGACGCCCTCCCGGGCGGCGCGATCGTGCCGCCCTTCGAGATCCTCGACGCCGCCCACAAGAAGGTCCTCGACGGCGCCTACGGGATCTCGTACTGGTGGTTCGGCAAGAACAAGGCGGCGACGCTGTTCGCCAACACGCCGGCCGGCATCGCCGGCATGGACGCCATCGACTTCCTCGGCTGGCTCTACGACGGCGGCGGCCTCGAGCTGTGGACCGAGTTCTACCAGAAGGAGCTGAAGCTCAACGTGGTCCCGTTCCCGAGCATCGCGCCGAGCCCACAGGCGCTCGGCTGGTTCAAGCGGCCGATCAAGGACCTCGCGGACTTCAGAGGGATGAAGTGCCGCCAGACCGGCATCGTGGCCGAGCTCTACGCCAAGATGGGCATGGCCGTCGTCAACATGCCGGGCGGCGAGATCCTGCCGGCCGCCGAGCGCGGCACCATCGACTGCGCGGAATGGGTCGGAGGCGTCGAGGACCTGCGGCTCGGCCTGCACACGGTGTGGAAGTACCACTACACGCCGGGCATGCACGAGAGCGCCTCGGTCGCCGAGATCGTCTTCAACAAGGACGTCTGGGAGAGCTTGACCCCTCAGCAGAGAGAAGCGATCAAGTCAGCCAACTCCGAGACGTTCCTGCGCTGGTGGGCGACGTGGCAGCGGATGAACGCGGACGCCATCGCCGAGTTCGTGGAGAAGCACAAGGTCCAGCTGCTCACGACGCCGCCCGAGATCAACAAGGCGTTTCTCAAGGTGTGGGACGAGTTCGCCGCGGCCGAATCCGCGAAGAACCCGTTCTTCAAGAAGGTCCTGGAGTCGCAGCGCGCCTATGCGAAGAAGGTGGTGCCGGCCAAGCGCTTCATGTTCCCGCCGTATGCCTTCCAGGCGGATCACTACTGGCCGGCCAAGAAGTAGACGCCGATCCTGCGCGCCCTGTGGTTATCGCACCGCGTGCGGCAGCCACAGGGCGATCATCGGGAAGAGCAGCAGCATGAGCAGCACGAAGACCTGGATCACCATGTAGTCGGCCATGCCCTTGAAGATGACGGCCAGGCTCCATTGCGGCACCACGTTGCGCAGGTAATAGGCCGACATGGCGACCGGTGGACTCAAGTAGGCCGTCTGCATGTTCACGGCGGTCAGCGTGGCGACCCAGATGAGCAAGTCGAGCTTGTTGAGCCCGAACTGAAGCTTCTCGATCACCGGCAGGACGATCGGCAGGAACACGAAGATGATCACGGGCCATTCGAACGGCCATCCCAGGATGAAGAAGACGAGCATGATGAGGGCGAGCTTCCACCAGTCGCCGACCGGCATCGCGAGGAGCGTCTGCGTGATCAGGTTCGCCGACCCGAGCTTGGTGAAGACGGCGCCGAACACGTTCGAGGCCACGGCGAGGAACAGCACCATGGCGACGGTCACCATCGTGCCCATGGCCGCGTTCTTCGCGGACTTGAAGTCGAGCCGGCCGTAGACCAGCGCGAGGAGGGTGGCGCCGAACGCGCCGCACGACGCGGCTTCGGTCGGCGTCGCCAGCCCGCCGATGATGGTGCCGAGCGTGAATCCGATGAGCGCGCTCAGCGGCGCCACGCCGAGCACGAGCGCGCGGAAATAAGCGCTGCGGAAATAGGGATACGCCGTCGCGGCCGCCGGGACGAGCGCGACCAGGGCCAGCGACGACGGCACACCGAGCCAGCCCAGCGTCGCGTCCGCCGCCAGATAGACCATCGTCATCAGGCAGACGAGACCCAATCCAACCACGGGGGCTCCGACCTTCTCGGTCGTCATGGCGTCATAGGCGGCCTTGCGCTCGTCCACGGTCATGGCAGGTCCGAGCTTCGGGTTCATGAAGCTGCGGACGAGGGTGTACGCGATGTAGCAGCCGGCGAGCAAGAACCCGGGGCCGAACGCCGCCGAATAGAGGAGGTTGACGGGCACGCCCATGACCGGGCCCATCACGACGAGCATGATGCTCGGCGGAACGAGGATGCCGAGCGTGCCGCCGGCGGCGATCGCCCCGGCCGACAGGCGAGCGTCATAGCCGGACTTGAGCATCATCGGGGCGGCCATGATGCCGAGCACCGTCACCGCGGCGCCGACGATGCCGGTCGCCATGGCGAAGATGGTCGCCGTCAGGATGACGGCCAGATAGAGTGAGCCGCGCACCCGGGCGAGCAGGCTCCTGAGCGCACCGAACAGCCGCTCCATGAGCCCGGCCTGCTCGGTCATGAAGCCCATGAAGATGAAGAGCGGCACAGCGGGGAAGATCTCGTCCTTCATCGTGCCCCAGATCTGCAGATAGGCCAGATTGAAGGTCTGCTCCCAGCCCAATCCGAATCCGCCGACGATCAGCGCGAGGAACAGCAGCGTGAACGAGATCGGGAGCCCGACGAAGATGACCACGACCATGCTGACGAGCATGAGGAAGCCGAGCGCTTCGGGGCCGCTCACGTTCTCAGACCTCGACCTTTTCGTGCTTGACCAGGAACTCGCCGGTTCGCCAGGCCCAGAGGCTCTTCATGAGCTCGGAGATGCCCTGGAGGAACAGCATGAAGGCCGTCAGCGGAATGACGCCGCGGAGCGGCCAGATGATGGGCGTCCACGCGCCGGAGGCGGAGCGCTCGTCGATCGAGACCGCGTGGATGAAATCGTCGATGGAGATGAAGAACAGCACCGCCATGGTCGGCAGGAAGAGCAGCAGCGCCGCCAGGCTGTCGATCATGCCCTTCGTGCGGTCCGAGAACCGCTCCCACAGCATGTCGGTCCGCACGTGCGCGCCCCTGAGCAGCGCCAATGCCGCCCCCATCATGAACAGGGTCGCGTAGGACATCGTCGTCACGTCGAGGGCCCACATGGTCGGCGCCCTGAGCACGTAGCGGGAGAAGACCTCGTAGACATTGGCGAGGATCAGGGGAACGATCACGATCACGAACAGGTAGCTCGTGACTTCGGTGAACTTGTCGATCGTGCGGATGACGGCGAGATAGGCGCGGGACGGCGACGTACGCAGCGGCGTGCGGGTCATCATCCTTCGAGCGCGCTCGCGCCGGCGACGATGATCTTCGTGCCGTCGGCCTTCTCGCAGAACACCGTGACCTCGGCGCGCGTCTGCCCGTTCTCGACGCGACGGCCCGTGATGATCCCGCGTGTGGTGAAGGGCTCGTTCGGCCACAGGACGTTGGTGAACTTCACGTCGAGGCGGCCGCCCACGTAGAAGCCGCGGCCGAAGTGCCGGGTCAGGAGCTCGGTGACGCACGAGAGCGTCATGCGGCCGCCGATCACGGTGTTCCCGAAACCGAGCGCCTTCGAGGCGTCCTTGTCGTTGTGATAGTTGCGGCTCCGGTAGAAGAACTCGTCGCACATCGCGGGCGTGAACGTCTTGTGGAGCTCGATCGACAGCGGCTCCCCGGACGGCTCCTCGCCGTGCCGCGCGCCTTCCTTGCTCGCCGGATCGCGCAGGGCAACCTCACCGCCGGTCTGCTCGGCCAGGAAGCTCTGGTGATGGACGCTGCGCGCGATCAGGGTTCCGGCCTCGTCGCGCACCCACATCTCCTGCGCGACGACCTCGCGATCGCGCCGGCGGTAGCGATCGGCCACCCGCGCGCTGCAGCGCAGCACCTGGCCGACGCGCGCCGGGGCATGGATCTCCCATTCCTGACGCCGCCACAGGTTGCCGAAGAGGTTGTCGAGGTACCAGCCCTTGAACTCGGTGTCCACCTGCTGGTACACGATCACGGGCGCCACCGGTCCACCGAACGGCGACGCCGTCGTGTACCACGGGTTCGGCTCGTCGAGCCCCGTGATGTAGTGCCGGACCATCTCCTCGGTGATCGTCAGCTCGAGCGTGCCGAGATCCTTGCCCGGGTACACGTCCGTCGTGAGCATGCGCGTGCTCCTCCTGGTCAGCCCGCAGAGTATGCGACGAAGGGCGCCTCCTTTGCTACTCTCCCGGCGAGACTCTCAGGGAGGAACCCGATGGCTGAGCCGAGATTCACGACGCTGACGCCGGACACGATGACCGCGGAGCAGAAGCGCGTGGCCGACGCGATCCAGTCAGGCCCGCGCGGGGCCGGCCTGCGCGGCCCCTTCAACGCGCTGCTGCGGAGCCCCGAGCTGTGCGACCTCGTCCAGCGCGTCGGCGCCTTCGTGCGGTACAAGAGCTCGATCCCGCCGAAGCTGAACGAGATGGCGATCATCATGGCCGGCCGCAAGTGGACCGCGCAGTACGAGTTCTACGCCCATCGCCGGCTCGCCCTCGAGGCCGGCCTGAGCGCGGCCATCGCCGACGCCATCGCCGCGAACCAGCGGCCCGCGAACATGGCCAAGCACGAAGAGACGGTCTACGACTTCGTCTCCGAAATGCTGGCGACGGGCAGCGTCTCGGACGCGGCGTTCGGGCGCGTCAAGGACGCCTTCGGCGAGCGCGGCGTCGTCGACCTGGTCGGCGCGGTCGGCTACTACAGCCTGGTGTCGATGACGCTGAACGTCGCGCGGGTGCCGTTGCCCGAGGGAGTGACGCCGCCGCTGAAGTAAGGCCGAGGAGGCTGGGCATGCCGGCGTATTTCATCGTCGACAACGAGGTGACCGATCCAGCGGGATTCGAGGAGTACCGCACGCAGGTGCCGGCCACCGTCGAGAAAATACGATGGCAGATTCCTCGTGCGCGGCGGCCAGATCCAAACCCTGGAGGGTGACTGGACGCCGAAGCGCATCGTCGTGACGGAGTTCCCGAGCATCGAGCAGGCCCGGCGCTGGTACGACTCGGAGGAATACCGGGCGCTCAAGGCTCTCCGGTCGCGCTCCGCGAGAGGCAGCGTGGTCCTGATCGAAGGAGTGTGACCGAGGGGCGCTGAGACACCGAAGGGGCCGACTGTCGTCGACCCCTTTGGTTTCAGCGACTCGCTGGGTGCGCGGGCTGGATTTGAACCAGCGACCTTTGGGTAATGAGCCACGCTCCGCCCATTACCTGCCACGACCGGCCGCTACGGTCTGCAAAGAAATCGCGCAGATACGAGCCCGGTGTTCCGCCAGTTTGCGCTGCTTCGCGGTGAGTCCGGGCACAGTTCGGGCACAGTGGCGCGACCCGGCGCGCGGCACAGGAAGAAGAGGCAGGACTCGACGATCACTTCTTGCGTAACGGGACGATGTTCGCAGTCGGGGTCTCTGAATCCCGAGAGTCATCAGCTCGGCGCAAGAGCACGGGCGAGACATTCCAGCGCTGACCATCATCGGTGATGATCGTAACGGTCTTCCGATTGTAGCGAGTCAGCATGCCAACGACACCGCGATGTCCGTCTGGCTGAAACGAGACCCGATCGCCGATCTTGAACTCGAGCATCTCGGCATGTGCCCGCATCTGAGTCAAGAACCGGAGCCGCGCAACGATTCTGTTGTTCAGGTCGGTCAGTTCTGCTTCGGTCAGCTTATCGATGTCGATTTTCATGCCCACCCCGAATCACCGACCGGGTCCGTCCCTTCAACTTCCCGGAGCTCCATGAGGTGCAACCCCGAAGAGCGGCCGCCCCGTCCGCTTACGGCATCTTGACGACTTTGCGCAAGGCCTTTCGGAATTCGAACGCTCTGCGCCGGTGCTAGAGTACAGGCGGCGTTCAAGCCCTCGATGACTCTGCCGCCCCCCGATCAACAGTCGATTCGCGATGCGATCGCTCGTGAAGAATCTCGACTCCTGCGCCTCGAAGAGGAGCGCACGCAAGCGCAGGCACGACTGGCGGCGCTCAAGACCGCGTGGGCTGCGCAGAGCGACTCGACCGAGACCTTGTCGTCGGCAGAAGTTCTTCTGTCAGCGCACGCGACCGCCGTCGAGAAGGTCGCACTTTTCCGCTCGCGCTTTCAAGGCCGCAAGGACATCTACCCCAGGTTCTGGACCAACGCCCGGACGGGGCGCAAGGGGTACGCACCCGCCTGCAGGAACGAGTGGGCCCGCGGCGTCTGCGAGAAGCCGCGGGTGAAGTGCGGCGAGTGTCCGAATCAAGCATTCCTGCCGGTCGAGGATCAGGTGATCCTCGATCACCTGCAGGGGCGTCACGTCATTGGAGTCTATCCACTGCTCACCGATGAGACGTGCTGGTTCCTGGCGGCGGACTTCGACAAGACGTCCTGGACCGACGACGTACCGGCCTTCGTGGAAACCTGTCGCGTCAATGGCCTCCCAACTGCCGTCGAGCGGTCACGCTCCGGCAACGGCGCCCACGTCTGGTTCTTCTTCTCGGCGCCCGTGGCTGCGAGCACGGCCCGCAAGATGGGCTGCTATCTCATCACCGAGACGATGAGTCGGCGCTACCAGCTGAGCATGGAGTCGTACGACCGCCTCTTTCCGAACCAGGACACGCTGCCCCGCGGTGGATTCGGGAGCCTCATCGCCCTTCCACTCCAGTACGGCCCACGGCAGATGGGGAATACCGTCTTCGTCGATAACGGATTCGTTCCGCATCCCGACCAGTGGAAGTTCCTCTCCGAGCACCCATGCATCGAGCCAGCGACGGCGGACAGCGTCGCTCGCGGGGCGACACGCAAGGGCTTGGTGGTCGGTGTTCGGCTGAGCGACACAACAGACGCCGATAGCTCGGAGCCCTGGACGCGTCTGCCGTCCGGCCAACCGCGCGTCCGGTTCAACGCGCCGCTTCCTCGAGAGGTGCGCGCTGTCCTCGCCCAGCGGCTTTTCGTGGCGAAGGGCGGACTGGCCCCGACCCACTTGAACCAGATCAAGCGCCTTGCGGCATTCCAGAATCCAGCGTTCTACAAGAAGCAAAGCCTGCGCCTGTCCACGTCGCTCACTCCGCGGGTCGTTGCGTGCGCCGAGGATTTGCCGGAGCACATCGCGCTCCCACGCGGTTGCCGGACCGAGCTCGCAGATATCCTTTGCGAACACGGAAGCTCCCTTCTCGTCGAGGATCAGCGCTGCGAAGGGAGGCCATTGGACGTCGCTTTCGACGGCAGGCTCACGGCGGTTCAGAAGAAGGCCGCACGAGCTCTCCTTCGCGAGGACATCGGTGTGCTCGTGGCGCCGCCGGGCGTAGGCAAGACCGTGATCGGCACATATCTGGTCGCAGCACGATCCCGAAGCACGCTCGTGCTGGTCCACCGTCAACCGCTGCTCGATCAGTGGATTGCCCAGCTATCCATGTTCCTCGGCCTCGCTACCAAAGCCATTGGCCAGATCGGCGCCGGCAAGCATGCGCCGAATGGGCGACTGGACGTGGCGATGATCCAGAGCCTCGCGCGCTCGGGCAGCGTCGACGACCTGGTCGCGACGTACGGCCATGTCATCGTCGATGAGTGCCATCACATCCCGGCCGTGTCCTTCGAGCGAGTACTGGCCGAGGTGAAGGCCCGCTTCGTTACCGGGCTGACGGCCACGCCGCGCCGGAGGGACGGTCTTCACCCGATCATCGAGATGCAGCTCGGCCCGGTGCGCTTCGCCGTCGATGCCAGGAGCCAGGCGGCGCGACGGCCGTTCGATCACCGATTGATCATTCGCGAGACCGCGTTCGGTCGTGATCGCGCGGTGTCCGCGGATCGCATCCAACCGCTATACGCCGCACTGGCGACCGACGAGCACCGCAACCGTCTCATTCTGGACGACGTCACGACCGCGCTGGCCGAGGGACGTTCTCCGATCCTGCTCACCGAGCGTAAGGACCACCTTGAATCCCTTGCGGCCAGCCTTCGGGGCGTCGTTCGCCATCTCGTCGTCCTACGCGGCGGCATGACGCCGGCGGAGCGACGCGCCGCCGCGGCAACCCTCGCAGCCATCCCGGACGCCGAGCAGCGACTGCTCATCGCGACCGGCCGTTACGTTGGCGAAGGATTCGACGACGCCAGGCTCGATACGCTCTTCCTCGCGATGCCCGTCTCGTGGAAGGGCACCCTCGTGCAGTATGCGGGTCGCCTCCACCGCCTGTATCCCGGCAAGACGGAGGTCCGCATCTACGACTACGTTGACCGAGACGTCCCCATGCTCGCTCAGATGTTCCAGAAGCGCCTGCGTGGATATCGCGCGATCGGCTATGCCCGCGGTCCGGCGACAGTCAGGCGCGAAAAGGTGGATGACGATCCTCTCGAGTCCTTCGACGCTGCCGTTACTCCTGAATGACAGGCACACGGAAGCGGAAGGCCAAGCTAATTCGAACAAGTCGTGGGCCTGTACACGATGATCGAGGACAACCTTGCCCTGCCGTTCGAGACGACGGTCCTCGGAGTGCCGGTCGCCGTGGAGCGCGTCGACCTGACACGACGGGAGGAGATCGTCGTGGTTTGCCGGCGCGCGGGTATCCCGACAGCCCGTCTTTCTAGATGGCACTTTCGAGACGGGCGGAGAACACGCGAAAGAGTCTGTAGAGGTTCCGCCGGCGGGTGTCGTCATCACGAAGTCGCCGCTCCTCGGAAAGGATCTGCTGGATAGGCTGGGCGTATTCGTCGTCGATCGACACCAGCACGCCACGGACGGCGGCGAGAGATTCGGGGCGGGCCAGCGCCACGACTTCTTGAGCGAGCACGTACGCTCCCGCCTCGTCGTATGAAACAGGAATGCCGTCCACTTCGACTTCAGCGACCTCGTAACGAAGGGCATCTGGCTCGCCGCCGTAGAGCTCAAAGCAATGCACGATGTCGATGAGGTCGCGGACCCGCTCCGGCCGTCGATCGTTGTAGGCGATGAGCTTCAGCAGCACGCTGGCCGCCACTGACGCGATCGGAACGACAAGATCTCCAACTTGCTCGGGACGTGCGGACGCGAAGGCCTCCTCGAGTCCGAGAGTGCTCATCGCCCGATCCTCGCCCGGCCATTCGAGCGTGTCGGCAGGTGCCAGAGCTCTGCTGTACGGGATCAGGTCGATCTCGGCAGGTCCATACTCGAGTCGGTGAGGCGCGTTCCCTCGCCGGAAGCCCATGGCGAGCAGGCGCCGCTTCAACGCTTCGTATTCGTCCCAACTCGTCGCGCGCACGACCGCGTCGACATCGCGTGTCGCGCGCCCTCCGGTCAAGCCGTAGCGCAGGTCGATGAGAACGATGCGCACGGCGGCGCCGATCACCACGATGCGATCCGGACCTGCCGTGTCGAGGAGCAAGCGCAGCGCCTCGAGAGCTGCTGGCTCAATCGGCATCGTCTGACGCAAGTCGCTCCAGGTAGCGTTCGTAGATCATGCGCGCCGTCTCGCGCTCACGCTCACGTCCCGAGTGCAGGAGCTCGGCGTAGACGAGGAGTGGATGGGCGACCTGCTGCTCGCCCCCCGTCGACCACAGCACCGCGGGACAGAACTGCCGGAGAAGCGTGATCGGCCCCGTGGGCGACGGGAGCCAGCGGAGCTGCTGGAGAACGCCCTTCGGCAAATCGGACACGAACGCGGTGAGGGTCTCCCCCCGATAGTGATGCGTCAACTCGTCGGCGCCGAGCCCCCCGGTGACCGCTGCTGCGATCTGACGCTGGCGGAGGACCTCGCGGAGGTGCTGCCAGTTCGCGCCTGCGTCCTTTTCCGCCGCGATGAAGACGCCGAGGAGGAGCTTCGGCCGCAGTTGCTCGCTATAGCCGGACACCCATCGCTCGAGCAGCTCGCGGCGGCGAACGAGACGTGAGCGTTCGCGGCCACGGGCCAGATAACCCTTGGCTTCGAGCTCGTTCATGATGACGGCGATCGAGCCGAGCGCGACTCCGCTGTGAAGCGCGAGCTCGCGGTAGGGCATATCGGCCGCGGCGGGCTCGATCAGGAGAACGAACAGGACTTGTAAGCCGCTCGGCATGAAAAGGCGGCCGGGCCGCGACTCCGCCAGTGGTCGAGATCGCGCGCCCGACTTGAGGAAGTGGAGCTTGCCTGGCCTGTGGATCAGCAGATTTCCTGCAGCATCGACGTAATCGACGTCGGCTTCTCTCAAGCGCTGAGCGTTTCCCGGGGAGACGTAGTCGGCGAACAGAATCGGCTTACGTTCGTCCCTCTTCCGCTGCCTCCGCGGTAGGGTCAGTAGGAGCCAGTGGTCAAGCTTTGAGGGTGTGAGCCGTCGTTTTACGGCTCCGAAATAGGTGAACTGGCCGACGTCGGTGTCGAGGACGAGGCTCAGATCGGCCGAGGGAAGATCTTTGAAGTGCACCGGGGTACGGACCGTGGTCTTGCGGATCCCGGGTAGCCCCTCCAGATGGCTCCGGCAGAGGGCAACGATATCCGACTCAGGCGGCATGTGTTCACTATATCACCATGTTCACTATGAGTGAACACAGGATGAGGATGAACACGGCCGCGCCCGAGCGTCACTGGATCGACCTGCGCTGAATGCAACTGGTAATGACGACCGCGACGGGCTTCGATGCCGTCGTCGTGTATGCCTCGCAGGCGGCGGGTCAGGCATCCGACTGGTCGCGCACACTGCGCATCGGCGACCGCGAGCGCGGCACGTTCGAGTATTCGACCTGCTGGCCGGATTGGCGGGTCGGTGGCGCTTTCGCGCACATACGGTTCGTCGCTCTCGCTTAAGCCGCGCTTGAGCTCACAAAAATGTCGGCGATCCCGCGCAGCAGAACGAGATAGCGCCTCGGTGGATGGTCTGTCGGACCTGTGAGGCTCTCATAGACCGTACACGGACCATAGGCGTCGGCGTCCGCACCGCGACCGCCTCGCCAATCCGACCGGCGAGCCGCTCGGCGTCGCGGCGCGTTCGGCCGCATCAAAGCACGCGCGACGCCTCGATAAGTAGCTTTACTGCCTAACGGCTACAGCGCGGCTAACCTTGATTATCGTTCCTGCACGCACCGGCGACGGCCCGCGGCTCATCTCGGCGTGGCGCGAGACAGGTTCCTGAAGGAGTGGACGGCCGCATCGTTCACACCGCCGCGCGGCCCAGCACGTCGCCCGAGACCCGGCGCTCCACCCAGCGGCCGTCCGACGAACTGCCCGGCAGCTTGCCGTGCTCCACGATCACCTTGCCGCGCAGGATCGTCGTCACCGGATACCCCTGGCAGGCGAAGCCCTCCCAGATGCTGTAGTCGGCGTCGGCGTGCAGGTCCGCGAGCGCGATCGTCTTCCTGACCGCGGGATCGATCAGCACCAGGTCCGCGTCGCTGCCCGGCTGGATCGCGCCCTTCTGCGGATAGAGACCCAGGATGCGCGCCGCGTTCGCGGAGGTGATGTCCACGAACCGCGTCAGCGGCATCTTCCGCTCGGCGACGAACTTCGTGAACGCCACGGGCATCCGCGTCTCGATCCCGTTGTGTCCGCCGCACACGGTTTCGATCGTGCTGCCGGCCAGCTTGTACGCCTTGTGCACGGTGTACTCGTCGGTCGCGGTCGTCGCCAGCCTCCCGTCGAGCAGACCGGCGATCAGCGCGTCCCGGTCGTCCGCGAACTTGATGGCGGGATAGGTGTGGATCGCCGTGCCGCCGGGCTTCCGGTAGTCGTCGCACGTGAAGTGCAGATAGTTGTGCAGGGCCTCGGCGTACACGGGCTGGTTCGAGCGCCGCGCCTCCGCGACCGCCGCGACGCCCTCCTTGGCCGTCGTGTGCACGAAGTACACGGCCGTCTCCGTGTGCTGCGCGAGCCGGATGATGTGCCGGAACGCCAGGTCCTCGGAGATGTTGTTGTGCACGAGGTGGAGGTTGTATCCCTGCGCCCGTCCCTCGCGCTTGAGCTTCTCGGTCATGTAGGTCACGACGTCGTCCTCCTCCGCGTGCACGGCCATGATGCCGCCATGCTTCGCCACCTCCGCGAAGATGCTCCAGAGGTGACCGTACGGGACGCGGATCGGGCGGAACGTCGTGAAGATCTTGAAGCTCGCGACGCCGGACTGGATCGCCTCGCCGATCTCGCCGATCGTCTGCGGCGCGACCTCGCCCGCCAGGATGTAGTGGAACGCGAAGTCGGTGTAGGAGTGGCCGCGGAAGACGGCGCGCCGCCGCTCGACGTGCTCCGCGATGGGCACGCGCGGGGCGCTGGACGAGGGCGTCAGGTCGAGATCGCCCGCGAAGTCGATGATCGTCGTCACGCCGCCGAAGGCGGCGGCGCGCGTGGCCGCCTCGGGCGGCTGGGTCATGACATCGGGCTTTCCCGCCCACATCTCCGGCACGGGAATGTTGATGTGCGCGTGCGGCTCGATGCCGCCGGGGACGACGATCTTGCCGCTGGCGTCGATCATGCGGCCACTCCCGGACAGCGTGCCCGGCGAGCCGAGCGCGGCGATCCGCTCGCCCTGCACGCCCACGTCCATGACGGCGACGCCCTGCGGCGTCACGACTTGCCCACCTGTGATCACGAGATCGAGCACGGCGCACCTCCTTGCTGCGAGCCTTCAGGTCACCTCGCGCGGTCGAGGCCTTGCCGCTCTCGGGCCCGGGACGAGCACGAGGACGATGGCCAGTACACAGATCGCGGCCGCCGCGCCAAACGCCGCGCGCAAGGCCCCCGCGGGCCCAAGCGTGTTGTGGAGCCAACCGTACACGGTGGCCGCGGCCTGCACCCCGGCCACCACGCCGAGCGTGCGGCCGAGGTGCGCCAGTCCACCAGCGGCACCCTGGCGCACCCGCGGAAACGCCGCCATCACCTGGGCGATGTTGGGCACCCCGAAGCTGCCTACCCCGAATCCCACCAGGAGAAAGGCCAACGCCACCAAGGGGAGCGGCGTCGTCGTGTGTGCCAGCCCCAGCATGCTCAGCCCCGCCGCCTCGAGGAAGAGTCCCACGATCATGGGCCCCCGCCGGCCGAAGCGGTCGGTGAGCCAGCCGCCCACCGGGCCACCCACGGCCACCCCGAACGAGGCGAACACGAAGAGCAACCCGCCGGCGGCCGCCGACAGTCCCCTGAGCGAGACGAGGTAGAACGGAGCGAGGAGCCACACCGAGAACTGCGCCCAGCTCGCCAGCGCCGCCAGCGTCAGTCCTTGCATCACGGGCCAGGCCATCAGCTCCGATCGAGGTGGCACGCGCCAGGCGCCGGCGCCCGCTAGATGCGGCCGCAGCCAGGGCGCAAGGACGCCGGCGCCCACCGCCAGCGGCAACCGGAAGAGAAAAACCCACGGCCATCCCCAGGCCACGATGGCGCCGCCGATCAGTGGTCCGGCGATCCCGCCAACGCCCTGGCCGGCCGCGAGTGTGCCGAGACCGCGGCCATGCCGTTCACGAGGCAACGACAGCGTGGCCAGCGCCGGCGCGGTGCCGTACACGAGGCCGCCAGCCAGCCCCTGGGCCGCGCGCGTGGCGAGCATCAGGGGATACGACGTGACGAGCGAAAAGAGAAGGAAGGCCACCACGGACAACCACATGCCGGCCGTGTACACGGGCACCGGCCCCACGCGATCGGCCACCACGCCCGCCACCACCGACGTGATGGCGTAGCTGAGCACGTAGCAGATGATCACCCAGCGAATCTCGGCGGGCCCGATGGCGAAGGCGTCCGCCATGGCCGGCAGCGCCACGTTGACTGCGGAATCGAGCGAGACCACCAGCATGCCCAGCGCGGCGAGCAGGACCGGCACCCGCCGAGTATATGGCGCGCAGCCCCGAGGTCGTGGACGCCGCCGTGCACGTGCCCGCCGCAATCGGATCTCGAGCAAGCGTCATCGGCGCATGATAGGCCTCGCACATCATCACGCGCGGAAGGGCGAAGGCACGATGGACGGCGTCCGATGAAACGCCAGATGCACCTGAATCTCTTCATCCACAGCCGCGGACACCACGAGGCGTCATGGCGCCATCCTGCCGCGTCATCGTTGGCCCTGTCCGATGTTCGCTACTACCAGGCGCTGGCGCAGCGGGCGGAAGCAGGATTGTTCGATGCGATCTTCCTCGCGGATCAGCTGGCGCTTGGGGACGATGTCGCGCACGGTCCGCGCACGGCGCTCGAGCCCCTCACCCTGCTGGCAGCGCTGGCCGTGAGCACCAGCCGGATCGGCCTCATCGCCACCGCGTCGACCACGTACACGGAGCCGTTCAACCTGGCGCGGCAGTTCGCGTCGCTGGATCACATCAGCCGCGGCCGGATCGGGTGGAACATCGTCACGTCCTGGCTGGCCTCCGCGGCGCGCAACTACGGCGGGGTCTCGCAGGTGAGCCATGCGGAGCGCTACGCCCGGGCCGAGGAGTTCATGACGGTCGTGAAAGGCCTCTGGGACAGCTGGGCTGCCGACGCGGAGCTGGACGATCGCGTCGCCGGCCGTTACGCGGACCCGTCACGCATCCGGCCCCTCAACCACGAGGGCGCCCATTACCGGGTGGCGGGGCCGTTGAACCTCCCGCGCTGTCCTCAAGGGCGGCCGGTCCTCGTCCAGGCCGGCTCGTCGGACACGGGCCGCGACTTCGCGGCGCGCCACGCTGAGGCCATGTTCACGGCGCACCTGGAGAAGGAGACCGCACAGGCGTTCTACGCCGATCTCAAGAAACGGGTCGCGGACGCAGCGCGCGACCCCGAGCAGGCGCTGGTCCTGCCGGGCCTCAGCCCGTTGATCGCCTCCAGCGCCGCCGAAGGCACCGGCCGGCGCTCCGACGTCGACGTGTTCGACGCCTCCTATCTACACCTGTTCGTCTGGGACGGCCGTGCGAACGCGATCGCCGGCGCCTACCGGCTCGGGCTGGTCGACGAGATCCTCGCCCGCCACGGCCCGCGCGGTCTCTACACCCATTCGTTGTTCGACTACGGGACCGGGCTGCTCGAGGCGCTTGAACCCGGCCATCGAGCTCGGCCGCTCGTTCCGTGCGCGCCGAGTATCAGCGCAGCTTCGCCCCGCTCTTGCTGCTCTGGTGCGGGATCGGCCGCTTCGTCGAGCGCGCGCCGCGCTACGCGGTCCTGTTCGGCCCCGTCAGCATCAGCAGCCGCTACACGGGGGCCTCGCGGCGGCTGATGGTCGACTACCTGTCGCGCTACCGCGCCGACGCCGGCCTGGTCAGCCGGGTCAGGCCGCGGCGGCCCTTTCGCGACGGCACGTCAGCGCCGGACGCGCGCGTCCCCCGGGCGCTCGACGAGTTGTCGGGGCAGGTCGCCCGGCTCGAGCCGGACGGCAAAGGCGTGCCGGTGCTGCTCAGGCACTACCTCCGGCTCGGCGGGCGCCTGCTCGGCGTCAGCGTCGACCGCGAGTTCGCGAACGCGCTCGATGCGCTCATCATGGTGGACGTGCGCCAGGTCCCGCCGGCGGCGCTCGCGCGTTACATGGGCGACTCGGGCAGCGCCGCCTTTCGCGCGTATCACGCCCTCAGCCCTTGAGCCCGCCCGCCCCCCACCCCGCGATCAGGTACCGCTGCACGGCGATGA
Organism: Candidatus Rokuibacteriota bacterium; assembly: GCA_016866775.1. Classification (GTDB taxonomy): domain Bacteria; phylum Methylomirabilota; class Methylomirabilia; order Rokubacteriales; family CSP1-6; genus VGLJ01. The sequence continues at coordinate 17,453 of VGLJ01000074.1, forward strand.
AGAACACCAGCGCCGGGATCGTGACCATCACGCCGGCGGCCATGATGAGGCCCCAGTCGACCACGGCCATGTGGAAGAACTCGTTGATGCCGATGGCCAGCGTCTTCAGCTCGTCCTGGCCGATCAGCACCAGCGCGAAGAGGAAGTCGTTCCAGGCCACGATGAACGTGAAGATCGAGGTGGCGATGATGCCGGGCAGCGCCAGCGGCATGACGATGTAGGCCAGCGCCTGGGCGCGGTTGGCGCCGTCGATCAGCGCGGCGTGCTCCAGCTCCAGGGGGATCGACTGGAAGAACGCGCGGAGGATCCAGAGGGCGTACGGCAGCGAGAACGAGATATAGGTCAGCGCCAGCCCCGGGATCGAGTTGACCAGCCCGAGCTGCCGCGCCAGCAGGAAGAGGGGCACCAGCATGATAATGGGCGGGAACATGTAGGCCAGCAGCGTCATGCGCGCGACGAACGTCCGCCCCCGGAACGCGTAGCGCGTGAGGCTGTAGGCGCCGATGACGCCGGCTACGATGACGATGACGGTCGTGAGCGCGGAGACGATCACCGTGTTCTTGAAGTAGACCCAGAAGTTCGTCTCGTAGAACAGCTTCCGGTACGCGCGCAGCTCCCATTCGTGCGGCCAGAAGGTCGGCGGCGAGGCCAGCAGCTCGTGGCTGACCTTGAGCGAGGAGACCACCATCCAGTAGAGCGGGAACGCGCAGAAGGCGAACAGCGCCAGCCGCAGCGCCCACGCCGCCGTCCGGGAGACCGGGCGCCTACGCATCGTTCTCGTCCTCCGACGGCGGGAACGCGACGAAGTAGATCGTCACGGCCATGAGCAGGAGCGCCAGCATGATGTTCGACAGCGCCGCGCCCATCCCCGCCTGGTAGTAGGTGAACGACCGCTGGTAGGTGAAGACGGGCAGCGTGCGGATCGCCTCCCCCGCGCCGCCGCCGAAGCCGAGCAGCCACGGCACGTCGAACTTGGTGAACATCCAGATCCCGCGCAGGAGCAGGACGATCAGGAGCACGTTGCGGAGCTGCGGCAGGGTGACGTGGAAGAACTGGCGCACGGCCGAGGCGCCGTCCACGCGCGCGGCGTCGTAGAGCTCGGGCGGGATCGTCTGCAGCCGCGCCAGCACGTTCACCAGCACGAATGGAAAGAACGTCCACACGGAGAGCACGATCAGCACCCACATGATGGTGGCGTGAGTCAGCCACGCCTCCGGCATGCCGGGAATATGCAGCGTGCCGAGCACGTACGGGATCACGCCGTAGAGGTCGTTCATCAGCCAGCGCCAGACGAACACGGCGATGACGGTCGGGATCATGTAGGGGAACAGCGCCACGCCGCGCAGGAAGTCGACGCCCGCGAAGCGCTGGTGGAGGATCAGCGCGCCGGCCACGCCCGTGAAGATCTGCAGGGTGGTGCTCCCCACGGCGTACACGGTGGCCAGCCACGTCGCGCGCCAGAAATCGGGGTCGGCGAGCATCTGGGTGTAGTTGCCGAGGCCGAGCCAGGTGCTGGTGGCGCGCAGCGAGTGCTTGGCGTAGAAGCCCAGCCAGACGTTGTAGCCGACGGGGAACAAGGTGAACGTCAGCACAAGGACGACGGAGGGCAGGAGCAGGCCGATGCCGATCCACGCCTCGCGGCGGCGGCGCGTGCGACCAGGCGTCTTCGGAACGGCAAGCGTGTCGGCGCGAACGCTCGTGATGGGCTCCTCCCCTGGGTGGGGAGAGGATATTACGAAGCGCGCGGCGTCAGGCGAAGAAGTCCGGTACCGCGAAGCCGACGTCGGGGAACGCGAGCGGCGCCACGCTGTCGCCGGTCCCGTGAAGCGTCACGCCGGTGTAGCCGTCGGCGCCCGGCCCTCGATACACCTCGACGGCGCCGTCCATCGCCAGGCAGAGCCAGAACTCGGCGATGCCGGCCCGCGCATAGAGGCGCGCCTTGACGAGCCGGTCGAAGCGAATCGTCGTGTCGGCAACTTCGACCGCGAGCAATACGTCCTCGGAGCCCGGAAGCTCCCGGCCGTAGGAGACGGCCCTCGGCCGGAGCAGCAGGAGGTCGGGCTGCGGCACCGACCGAGGCGGGATGACCACGGGGTTCTGCGGCGAGACGACCGCCCGATCACCGAGCCTGGTGACGAGCAAGCGGTTGAGGTTGATCACGCAGCCGCTGTGCCGGGGGCCGAACGGCGCCATCTGGACGATCTCGCCCTCGATCAGCTCGACACGCTCGTCCTCTCCGAGGATGCCGGCCTCCGCCATCCGGTACCTGCTCGACGGTTGGAATCGGGCTCGAGATCACGGTCTTTCGTGTGTGCCTCACCTCACAACCCGCCTTTGAGCTTGCTCAGGACCTTATCCCAGCCTACCGCAGTCCCAGGATTCGCGATGTGCTCGGCGAGCCGCCGGTCGAACTCGGCCTCCTGCTCCGGTGAGGGCCAGCTGAACCTTGGCGGGCAGCCTTAGAAGCGCGGCGAGGGTGCTCGAAAGCATATCTATCGCTACCCTGGCCGCGCCTCATAGCCCGTCAACGTCTCAAATCGCAGACACCTACTTCGCCTTGCCGATGATGTCCCGGACGATCTTCTCGCTGGCTTCCTTCGCCGCCGCCTTCGGATCCTTCCCCCGCTCCACCACCGCCATCACCATGTCGGCGAGGATGGGCGAGGCGGCCACATCGCCGATCCACGGGACCATCAAGTCCGACGGGTTGGCGACGAGCAGCGGGTGCGCGCGCTGCATCTCCACCCACTTCAGCTGCGCGTCCAGCCACGGCTTCCAGCGCTTGCGCTCGGGGTGGTTCAGGTAGGAGGAGTCCTGGAAGTCCGACTTGTAGATGGAGAGGATGTGCACGGGCACCGAGTCGCAGTGCTTGCGGTAGTTCTCCGGCTTGAAGAAGAACTTGAGGAACTCGCGGCACGCCGCCTTCTCGTCGGCCGGCGCGTCGGCGTAGATCACCCACGGCTCGTTGTCGAACTGGGTCAGCGGCGCCTTGCCCATCGGGCCGGTGGTCTTGGGCCACACCTGGAAGACGTCGGGGTTGCGCTTGTCGGGCGGCGCGTACTGGTCGATGTAGCCCGCCGTCCGGCCCCACATCAGCACGGAGGCCGTCTTGCCCGTCGCCCACGCCGACAGGGTCTCGAGGTAGTCGTGCGACGCCCAGCCCGGCGGCAGGACACCCTTGAGCTTCTTCCAGAACTCCAGCATCCCGAGGACCTGCGGCGTCTCGAGCGCGGGCTGGCCCTTGGCGTCGAAGACGCTGCCCCCGTTGGCGCCCGCCCACATGTAGACGTCCTCGTTCACGAAGAACGGGATCCCCGCCAGCGCCAGCGCGTAGTGCTGCGGCGGCTTGTTGAGCTTGGGCAGGTCGCGCAGCCAGTCGTCCCACGTCTTCCAGGACTGCGGATTCACGCCCGTGCCGGCCAGGTAGTCGCCGCGGCCGCCGTAGATCTCGGCGCCCCACGCGTGCGTGATCCCCCAGTACTTGCCGTCCGGGTACTTCAGCCACTTGAGCACGGAGGGGAAGATCTTGTCCTCGCCGATCGACTTCACGATGTCGTCGACCGGCTCGATCAGGCCCTTGGCGCGGAACGAGGTCACCACGTAGCTCTGCGTGTGCGAGGCCGTCGGCGGGCTCTTGGCCGCCATCGCCGCCTGGAGCTTTCTGTCCATGTCGCCCCAGCCCATGCCCTCGGCGCGGACTTCGATGTCCTTGTGCAGCTTGTGGAAGTCGTCGACGATCTGCTTCATCGCCGCCCGCGTCGCCGTGTTCGGCTCCGTGTCCCACGTGGTCACGGTGATCTTCTTCTGGCCTTGCGCGGCTTTCGGGGTGGCCGCGACGGCCGCGCCGGCTGCCAGCGTGGCGAGGAATTGCCGCCGACCGACGACGCCTTGCTTCCGCTCTTTGACCAGGCGCTGGACATCCATGGGGGCCTCCCTGTGCGACCGCGTTGGGGATGTGGTGGGCCGGGATTTTACCTCAGCGAGGGAGCACCCCGCGCGCCCCGATCGCGCTCAGGCCGGTCGCGCGCGCACTCTCAAGCGAACGTCGCAATCGAAAGCCTGGAGTAGCGCCACGAGGCGATCGACCGACTTGCTGTAGTTGGTCTGGTCGAGAAGGCGGTAGAACGCCGAGGCGGCGCTGCGCCTGCTCGCCGAGCTGGAGAGCGGCGACTTGATGAAGATGACGAATCCGGTATTCGACGCGACCGACGTGACGCGCGAGCACGCCGACTGCTTCACGACGATGGCGCGCGATACGATCTGCGCCGCTGTCGCGGAGATCAAGCGGATCGTCGAGGGCCAGGCGTGATGGCCCCCGCCTTGCGTTCGACGCCAGGGTCCGCGCGCCGCAAACGCCGGACGATGAAGGGCGAGGGTTCGACTGCTAGCAACGACGCAGAGCGCGCCACCGACCGCTGGCTGACGCTCGGCTACACCGTCGATCACCTCGTGGATATGGGCACGCGGGGCACCATCGACGCGCCGATGATGGCCGATCTGCGCGGAGCGTAGATCGGATGAAGCGGCTGGCCTCCCGCTCGACGTGGTGGCATACGCTGCCCCACAAGAGTGACCTCGCGGTCAATGCCGCAGAGAGGAGAGGCCAGCCAGGGATCATGTTGGCATCGACG
>VGLJ01000075.1 GCA_016866775.1 Candidatus Rokuibacteriota bacterium
CACGCCCCAGCGGCCGACGTGCACCGCGAGCCGGAGCCGCGCGCGATCGTCCGCGCGCCAATGGCGCCCGACCGACCCGCGCAGCGCCATCGCCGCGAGCACCGCGCGGACGGACGCGTCCTCGACGGGCTCGAGCCCGAACGCCAACATGAACCCCGCGGGGGTCAGGCCTTCGACCTGGCCGCCGAACGCGCGCGCCTTGTTGGTGAGCAGCTCGAGGGCGGCGCCCATCTCGAGGCTCGGCAGCGTCTCGCCCTCGCTCACGATCACGCCGAGCGCGGCGATGTGACGGCGCTCCCATCTGGCACCGGGGGGCACGCGCGCCGGCGCGATGGCGGGCGCGCCGGCGCGCGGACGCGCGGGAGATGTTGCCGCCTTCGGCTTCGAGCGCGGCTTCGATCGCGCCGCGCTCGACCGAGCCGACGACCTCGTCGAGGCCCGGTGCCTCGGCGGCGGGCACGGGTGCGAGCCCGAGAGCGTCGACGTCGAGCTCGGCGCCTTCGGCGAGGAGCGCCGCGCGCTCGAGCACGTTCGCCAGCTCGCGGACGTTGCCGGGCCACGGGTGGCGCGCGAGCGGCGCGCGCGCCTCGGGCGTGAGCCGCTTCGCGGGCCGCGCGTGCTCGGCGCACGCGCGCCGCAGGAAGGGCTCGGCGAGCAGCTCGATGTCGCCGGCGCGCTCGCGCAGCGGCGGCAGCGTGATCGTGACCGCCGAGAGCCGGTGGTAGAGATCCTCGCGGAAGCGGCGCGCGCGCATCGCGGCGGCGAGGTCCTCGTTGGTCGCGGCGATGAGCTGCACGTCGAACGGCTCGGGACGCGTGCTGCCGAGCCGGCGCACGGCGCGCTCGTCGAGCGCCGTGAGCAGCTTCGCCTGCAGCGGCGGCGTCAAGAGCCCGACCTCGTCGAGCAGCAGGCTCCCGCGGTGCACGGTCTGGAAGAGCCCCGGCTTCGCCGCGCGCGCGTCGGTGAACGCGCCCTTCTCGAAGCCGAACAGCTCGGACTCGAGCAGCGTCTCGGGAATCGCGACGCAGTTGACGGTGACGAACGGTCCGGCCGCACGCGCGCTCCCGCGATGGATCGCGTGCGCGAGCAGACCTTTGCCGGTTCCGGTCTCCCCCTGGATGAGGATCGGCGTGAGGCGGCGGGACGCGGCCGCCGAGCGCAGCAGACGCTCGACCGTCGAGCGCGCGGCGACGATCGCCGGACTTCCGCCGAGCAGCTCCGCCAGCGCGCTCATGGCGCTGCGATTTTAGCTCGCACCGCAGTTCCCTCTATCAGTCATCGACAGAAAGGACGCCGAGCATGAGCACCGAGACCACTGAATCGCAGGCACCTCCCCCCGAGCCGTGGTGGAAGAAGGCGCCGCAGGGCCCGCCGCCGAAGTGGGCGTCGCCCACCGCGGCCCGCCGCCTGAAGCTGCGGCAGACGAGCCTGCCCGCGCGCCTCAGCGCACGGACCGAGTCGGCAGCCGCGGAGGGCCGGGATTTACTCCCGGCCCGAAGCGAGGGGGGCTTGGGGGGTGCGCCAACCACCCCCCAAGTCGAGCTGTCGCGAGACCAGACGCGCGTAGAGTGAGCCGCGCGCGAGGAGCGAGTCGTGGTCGCCGATCTCCACGACGCGCCCGCTGTCGAGCACGATGATGCGATCGGCGTCGCGCACGGTCGAGAGCCGATGCGCGATCACGAGCGTGGTCCGCGCCTTCGCGAGCAGCGCGAGCGACTCGCGCACCGCCTGCTCGTTGACCGCGTCGAGGTGCGACGTGGCCTCGTCGAGGATGAGGATCGGCGCGTCCTTCAGGAAGGCGCGCGCGATCGCCACGCGCTGCCGCTGTCCACCCGAGAGCTTCGCGCCGCGCTCCCCCACGACCGTGGCGAGGCCGTCGGGCAGCGAGCGAACGAACTCGGAGAGCGACGCGTTCGCGACCGCCGCCGCCAGCTCCGGCTCGGTCGCCGACGGGCGCGCGATGAGGATGTTGTTCCGGAGCGTGTCGTTGAAGAGGTACGTGTCCTGCGCGACGAGCGCGATGCGTCCGCGCAGGTCGTCGAGCGCGAAGTCGCGGAGGTCGTGCCCGCCGAGCCTGACCCCACCCTGCTGCGGATCCCAGAAGCGCAGGAACAGCGCCGCCGCGGTGGTCTTGCCCGCGCCCGACGGCCCGACGAGCGCGACCGTGCTGCCCGCGGGCACCGTGAAGGACACGTCCGCGAGCGCGGGCCGCGTGCGGCCCGGGTAGACGAAGCTGACGTTCGTCATCTCCAGCGCCGGCGCGCCGGGCACGTTCTCGCGCACGCCGCGGCCGTCCTTCACGAGCACCGGCTCGTTGTCGATCGCGTGCAGGCGCCGCGCGGCCCCGAGCGTATCCGCGAGCTGGCGCCCGACCTGCGCGATCTCCCACACGGGGACGAACGCCGACATCACGAGGAGCGTGAGCAGCGGCAGCACGCCGGCGCTCAGCGCACCACCCGACGCGAGCGCGGCGCCGGTGAGCGCGACGGCGAGACCACCGAACGCGGCGGCGGATTCCTGGAGGACGGTCTGGCGCGTCAGGTCTTCGAGGAACGGCAGCCGCGCGGCGGCGTAGGCACGCGCGCGCTCGGCGAACGCGACGCCGCGCGCACGCTCCTGCTGGAACGCGACGATCTCGGCCAGTCCTTGCACCGAGTCGACCGCGTACGCGTTCAGCTCCGCCGTCGCCTCGCGGGCGCGCGAGCCGAGCCGATCGATCCGCGCGCGGCCGAGCACCGGGCCGAGCGCCGCCCACGCGAGGAACGGCGCGACCACCACCGCCATCGGCCAGCCGAACGCGACGAGCGTGCCGAGCACGGCCGCGGGCACGAGGATCGCCACGAAGGCGGGCGTGATCGTGTGCGCGAAGAAGTACTCGACGAGCTCCACGTCGTGCGTGGCCGTGCCGACCAGCTCGCCCGAGCGGCGGCGTGTCAGGTACGCGGGCGCGAGCGCGTCGAGCTTGCGGAAGAGATCGACGCGCATGTGCGTGAGCAGGCGGAACGCCATGTCGTGCGCGAGCCACGACTCGAGCCAGTGGAGGACGCCGGCGAGCGGCGCGACCAGGAAGAGCGCGACGAGCAGGCCGCCGAACGGACGGCCGCTCTTGAGCGCGAGCACGATCAGCGCGCTGAGCACGCCGACGCCGATGAGCGAGACGACGCGCGCGACGCCGAGCGTGAACGTGAGCAGGAGCTGGCCGCGATACGGGCCGACCATGCCGAGCAGGTTCCCGACGACCTGGCGCCAGCCGAGCGTGGCCGTCTGCGTGGACGCCTCCGCGCTCCCGCCGTCCGCGAGGCGCGCGATGCCGTCCTCGGGCGCCGCGACGGCGCCGGCCGCGGTGTCGACGATCGGCGCGTCGCCGTTCTGACCGTCGCGCGCCTGCGCGACCATGAGCCGGTAGTACGCGCCGCGCCGGACCATCAGCTCGTCGTGGCGGCCGCTCTCGACCACGCGGCCGTCCTCGAGCGCGAGGATGCGGTCGGCGCCGATCACGCTCGAGAGGCGATGCGCGAAGATCAGCGTGGTGCGCCCGCGCATGAGGCGGTCGAGCGCCTCTTGAATGACGGCCTCGCTCTCGGCGTCCACGGCGGAGAGCGCTTCGTCGAGCACGAGGATCGGCGCGTCGCGCAGCAGCGCCCGCGCGATGGCGATGCGCTGGCGCTGGCCGCCGGAGAGGCGCACGCCGCGCTCGCCCACGACGGTCTGATAGCCCTGCGGCAGCCGCTCGATGAACTCGTGCGCGTTCGCGGCCCGCGCCGCCGCTTCGAGCGCGGCCGCGGTCGCGCCGGGCTTGCCCATCCGCAAGTTGTCTTCGACGGTCCCGTGGAAGAGATACGTGTCCTGGCTGACGACGGCGATCATGTGCCGCAGGTCGTCGAGCGGCAGCGTGCGGATGTCGCGGCCTCCGACCAGCACGCGACCGCGCTGCGGATCGTGCAGCCGCAGGAGCAAGCGCGCGACGGTCGACTTGCCGGCGCCGCTCGGTCCCACGACGCCGACGCGCTCGCCCGGCGCGACGGTGAACGTGAGACCTTCGTGCGCCGGCCGGCGCCCGCCGGGATAGGAGAACGTCACGCCCTCGAAGCCCACTTCCGGCGTGAGCGGAGCGTGCGTCGACCGCGGGGCATCGTCACGCACCATCGGCCGCGCGTCGAGCAGCGAGGAGATCGCCTGCGACGCCGAGAGCCCGAGCATCCCGTTGTGGAGCAGGATGCGCAGCTCGCGCATCGGGCGGAACACTTCGACGCCGAGCATGAGGATGACGAGCAGGACCCAGAGCTCCATCTGGCCGCCGACCACGCGATACGCGCCCCAGCCCAGCGCGACCGCGGCGCCGACCGCGATGCCGGTGTCCGTGATCCCGCGGCCCATCGTGTTGGTGCCGAGCACCCACATCGTGGTGCGGAAGAGCTCCCAGCCGCGCGTCTCGAGCAGCTTGCGCCGCTCGGTGCTCTGGCCGAACGCCTTGAGCGTGGCGAGGCCCTGGATCGAGTCGAGGAAATCGGCGGCGAACGCGCGATAGGCCTTCGACCGCGAGAGGCTCACGCGCGAGTCCTTCCGATGCTGCAGCGTCGGCGCGACGAGCGTGACGATCGCGGCGACGAGGAGCACCAGCGCGATCGGCACATCGAGGAATGCCATGAAGCCGAAGATGACGAGCGGCGTGAGCGCCGCGACGGCGAGCTGGGGGATGTACTGGCCGAAGTACGTCTCGAGCTGCGTGACGCCCTCGACCATCGACACGATGATCTCGCCCGTCCGCGTGCCCGCGACGTGCGCGGGACCGAGCGCCACGACGTGGTCGTAGATGGTCTGGCGCAGCCGCGCCTGCACGATGCCCGCGGTCCGATGCGCCATCACGGTGCGCGCGTACTCGAGCAGCCCGCGTACGACGATCGCCGCGGCGGTGAGCGCGAGCGGCCTCGCCAGCTCGGCGATCGAGGCGCCCTGGAACACGCGCGCGAGGAGCCAGCCGAGCAGCGCGAGCCGCGCGATGCCGGCGATGACTTGCAGGAGCCCGAGGACGACCGTGGCGACCATGCGCAGCCGCACGCCGCGCGTGAAGGCCAGGAGACGGCGATCGAGATACACGCCCGCTAAACTACCCCGCATCGCCGTGTGAGACCACCGTCTCGCACGATCGGCGGCCGCCGCCCGGGCCTCGTACAAACGATCGGCGACGGCCGCATGCATCAGGTACTCGTTCTCGCCCACGGGGCACCCCCGATTCGTCGCTGAGGCCAGTGCACCACTCCGCGCGCGCGCGCGACGCCGAATCCGGAACGGCCCGCTCCGGATTCGAAGCGCCCCGTCGCGGGGCCGCTTGCTAAGCTCGGCGCGTGCAATGGGACGATCTGCGGGTGTTCCTGGCCGTCGCGCAGGCGGGGAGCCTGCGCAAAGCGGCGCGCGCGCTGCGGCTCGGCCAGCCGACGGTCGGACGCCACCTCCGCGCGCTCGAGCGCAGCGTGGGCGCGCGGTTGTTCGAGCGCACGCCCGACGGGCATCGCCTCACGCGCGAGGGCGAGACCCTGCTGCCGATGGCGCAGAGCATGGCAGACGCCGCCGCCGCCATCGACCGGCGGCGCGCGGGCTTCGGCGCCGACGGCGGCGGCGCGGTGCGCGTGGTGGCGGGCGAGTGGGTCGCGCGATTTCTCGCGCCGCGTCTGTCGTCGCTCGCCGACACGCACGACGACCTCTCGATCTCGCTCGCCGAAAGCCACCTCGACCCCGATCTCGAGCGTCGCGAAGCCGATCTCTTCATCCGGCACGGCCTGCCCGCGCGCGGCCGGCTCGTCCGTATGAGCCTCGGGACGATGACGGCGGCGATCTACGGCGCGCGGAGTTTCGTCGGTGCGCATCCGGACGCGGGGACCGACGCACGCTGGCGGCGGTGCGCATGGGTCGCGTACGACGCTCGGCACGAGTACTTCCGCTCGATGGCGTGGCTCGCGCAACGGCTCGGCGACCGGGTGCCGCGCGTGCGCGCCTCGCGCATCGCACTCCAGCTCGAAGCGATCCCCGCCGGCGCGGGCCTCGGGATCCTGCCGTGCTTCGTCGGCGATGTGGATCCCGGGCTCGTCCGCCTCACCGCGCCGATCGAGGAGCTCCGCGGGGACTACTGGCTCCTCGTCCACCCGGATCTGAAGGGCGTGCCCCGCGTGCGCCGCGTGACGGAGTGGATCCGCGGCGTCTTCAAGGCGAGCCGCCCCACGCTCGAAGGCATCGCCACCCGCCGTACAATGCCCGGCTGAGGAGACCACGATGCCAGTCACCCGCTTCGACATCACGCTGCGGCGGCCGCTCGCCGACGACCGCGCGTTCGGCGCCGTCGGACCGTACGAAGAGCTGAAGGGCCGCCTGCACTTCACCGTCGATCCGGCACACGCCGCGAACCGCGCGGTCACGGATCTCGGGGGCGCGCCACGCGATCCTCAGGGCCGGGTCGAATTCGCCGCCGACGTCTCGCTGCTGCTGCCCGTCGATCGCGCGAAGGCGAGCCGCCGCGTCCTCGTCGACGTCGTGAACCGGGGCAACACGGTGTCGATGCCGAACTTCAATCACGCGACCCGGCCCACGTTCGTGCCGGGTGCCGAGCCGAACCCGCCGGTCGACACGGGCGACGGCTGGCTCATGCGTCACGGCTGGATGGTGCTGTCGTGCGGCTGGCAATGCGATCTGCCGCCGGGCGTGCCGGGCCTCTTCCGCCTGTACGCGCCGGAGGCCCTCGACGCGAACGGCCGTCGCATCACCGGGCGCGTGTACGTGCAGATGCAGTCGACCGTGGACGGCGACGCGTTCATGGTCTCGGACCGCGGGCACGACGCGTACGAAGCGGCGGACCTCGCGCAACCCGACGCCGTGCTGATCGTGCGCGATCAGCTCGACGGCGAGATCACGGTGATCCCGCGCGAGCGGTGGCGGTTCCGCGACACGCGCCACATCACGCTCGACGACGGCTTCACGAAGGGCCGCATCTACCAGCTCGTGTACACGGCGGTCGGCGCGAAGGTGCTGGGCCTCGGCATGGTCGCGCTGCGCGACGCCGCGGCGTGGATGAAGTACGGCGGCGCGGCCGAGGGACATCCGGCGCCGGGCGTGGTCGCCCGCGCGCACGCCTACGGACGCTCGCAGACCGGACGCCTGCTCCGCACGCTCGTCCATCACGACATCAACGTCGACGAAGCGGGGCGGCGCGCGTTCGACGGCATCATCGCCAACGTGGCGGGCGCGATGCTGGGCGAGTTCAACGACCGCTTCGGGCAGAACTCGAAGGACCGGCCGTCGATGATGAATCGGCTCGAGCCGACGTACGTCGAGCCGCGCGGCGGGCTCAAGGCCTTCTACACGAACACGTCGTTCGAGTATCACCGCGGCGACGCGTCGCTGATCCACACCGACCCCGCCGGCATGCGCGACGACGAGCCCGGCCCGAACGTGCGCGTCTACCACTTCACGGGCACCGAGCACGGCACCGGCGTGTGGCCGCCGAGCGACACGACGGCGGTCGCCGCCGACCCGCGCGGCCTCGTCGAGCGCGCGCAGCACCTGCGCAGCGTGATCGACTACAGCCGCGTGCTCCGCGCGCTCCTCGCGCACCTCGACCGCTGGGCCGCCGACGGCACGCCGCCGCCACCGAGCCGGGTGCCGCGCATCGCCGACGGCACCGCGGTCGATCCGTCCGACCTCGGCAAGCTCTTCGAGCGGATTCCGGCCGCGCGCTATCCCGTCCACCACGATCGTCCGCAGCGGCGCGACTTCAGTGTGCTGCCGCCGAAGGACGGGCCGACGTACGGCACGCGCGTGAGCGCGGTCGACGACGACGGCAACGAGCGCGCCGGCATCCCGGTGCCCGAGGTCAGCGTGCCGCTGGCGACGCACACGGGCTGGAATCTCCGTCATCCCGACGTCGGTGGCGCCGACCAGATGCTCTACTTCGCGGGCGCGACGCTCCCGTTCGCGAAGACGCGCGCCGAGCGCGAGAAGACCGGCGATCCGCGCCCGTCGATCGCCGAGCGCTATCGCTCGCGCGACGACTACCTCGCCCGCGTCCGCGAGGCGGCGAAGGCGCTCGTGGCCGAGGGCTACATGCTCGACGAGGACGTCGCGACGTCCGAGCGCTTCGCCACGCGGCTCTGGAAGGCGTTCGCGGAGGACGCGCGATGAGCTGGGCGGACGAGGTCGCGAAGCGCCTGCCCTCGATGATCGCGCTGCGGCGCGACTTCCATCGTCATCCGGAGCTCTCGTTCCAGGAGAAGCGCACGTCGGAGATCATCGCCGAGCGGCTGACGAAGGCCGGGCTCGAGGTGCGCACGGGGATCGCGAAGACGGGCGTGGTCGGCGTCCTGCGCGGCGACAAGCCGGGCAAGACGATCGCGTGGCGCGCGGACATCGACGCGCTGCCGCTCACCGAGCTCCTCCAGGCGCCGTTCACGTCCGGCACGCCGGGCGTGATGCACGCGTGCGGGCACGACGGGCACACGGCGATCGCGATCACCGCGGCGGAGATCCTCGCCGCGCGCCGCGCGGAATTGCCGGGCACCGTCGTCTTCATCTTCCAGCCGGCCGAGGAGCTGCTGAGCGGTGCCAAGCCGATGATCGAAGCGGGCGTGCTCGACAGCCCGCGCGTGGACGAGATCTACGGGCTCCACCTCACGACGCAGGATCCGGCGGGCAAGGTCAACGTCCGGCCGGGCCCCACGATGGCCTCGGGCGACGGCTTCTCGATCGACGTCGTCGGGCAGGGCGGGCACGGCGCGTATCCGCACCTTTCCATCGACCCGATGACCGCCGCCGCGCACATCCTCATCGGCATGCAGAGCCTGGTGACGAAGGAAGTGGCGGCGAAGGAAACCGTGGTGCTCACCGTGGGTCAGCTCCTGGCCGGGACGAAGAACAACATCATCCCCGACAAGGCGGTGATGCGCGGCACGCTGCGCACGTTCGACATGAACGTGCGCGAGCAGATGCTCGGGCGCCTGCAGTCGTTCATCTCCGACATGGCGCGCGCGTATCGCGCCGAGGCGTCGATGGAGATGACGATGGGCTGCCCGCCGGTGGTGAATCCGGAGCGCGAGACGGGCCTCGTCCACCGGTGCGCGGCGGAGGAGCTCGGAGAGAGCGCGGTGTTCCAGGGCAACCCGGTGATGGCGAGCGACGACATGGGCCTGTTCCTGCGCGAGCGCCCGGGGTGCTACTTCCGCGTCGGCATCTCGCCCACGCACGACCGCAAGGTGCCGCACCACGCGCCGGAGTTCGAGATGAACGAGGACGGGCTGCCGGTGGGACTGCGGGTCGCCCTCAGCGTGCTGACGAGCCGCCTGCGCGCGTAGGCTACGGGGTCGCGTCGGCCGGGCGCGGCCCCCGCCAGTTGCACGCGCCGCATTGCCAGCCGATGACCGGCCCGCGCGCGACCTCGATCCGACCGCACTCCGGACAGCGAAGCTTCGGCTCCGCCGCCGTATCGACGCGCGGTGCGCGTTGCGGCGCGGGGCTCCGTGTCGCCGGTGGCGCCGCCGGGCTTCGTACCGGCACAGGGCTGCGCGTCGGCGCCGATCGCGGCGCCGGCTCGCGATCCGCGAGCTGCGCGGCGGCGACTTTCGACATCGCGTGGCCCGTGGCGAGCACAAGGACGGGAACGGTCGCCCCCAGGGCCAGGAGCGAGGGCAGCCATCCGGGCGCGAAGACCATCGCCATCGACACGGGCCACATCACGACGCCGGCCACGAGCAGCGCACGCCACGTGATGGTCAACCAGACCATGCTGTCGTCCGGGAGCGCGTGGCCCCAGCGCGATTCCGCCCATTGGCTCGTGATGGCGCCGCTCCGCTTCACGAAGACCCCGAACGCCGCGATCACCGCCGTGGCGAAGATGAACGCACCGGGAAACACGAGGCCGGAGCGGATGAGGACGAAGGCCGCGGCGAATCCGATCAGCACGTAGCCGAACGTCCACGGCAGCACCCGGACCGCCAGGTACCACCCGGCCTGGAGGGCGTCGCGCGTGAAGAGCCCGAGCGGCGCGATGGTTCCCTGGTTCGCCACGCTTCAGTTGTACCGCGTGGCCGCGGAGTTCCGGCCGTTTTCAGACGCGGAGCGCGCGGCGGAAGAACGCGATCATGTCGTCGCGGAAGAGCGCGGCCTGGTCGCCCTGCGAGCCGAGCGTCGCGCCCCGCACCCCGTAGCCCGCCTTCAGCGCGTAGACCGCGATGTCACGATCGACCAGCTTGGCATCCGCCTCGCCCGTCGTCGGATGGATGAACGCGCCGTCGTCCGCGAGGTACGCGGTCGGCGCCCCCGGCGAGACGCGCGCGTCCTCGAAGCGCTGGAGCGGCTCACCCGCGCGATCGAAGCTGTGCTCGGCGCCGGCCACGATGCGGATCGAGGCGCGGGCACCGCGCAGGCGGATCGCCTGGACGTGGCCCTGCACCTGCTGCGCGCTCACCCAGTCGTCCTGATCGCCGACGATCGCCCGCACTTCCGTTGCGCCGACGTCAGGATCGAGGAACTGGTGGCCGCACCACGGATACGCGGCGAGCACCGCGCGCGCGCACAGCGCGGGGTCGTGCACCGCCTCGCAGAACCGGCGCGAGGCCGCCGTGAGCACCGCCGAGCCGCCGCGGCTGTGGCCTTGCAGTCCGATGCGCGCGGGGTCGATCTCGGGACGCTTCACGAGCACGGCGACCGCCGCCGCCACGTCGAACGCGGAGGCGGCGAACGAGAACTGCGTCTGGTTCGCGACCGTCGACGTGACACCGCGCGGACCGAAGGGATCGAGGACGAAGGCGGCGATGCCGAGACCGACGAGCGTCTCCGCGTGCGTGAGGTGCGTCGCGGCGATCCCGAGGCTGCCGGGGACGATCATCACGACGGGCGCGCGCCCGCGCGCGCCGGAGGGGACGAAGAGCTTGCCGTCGATGGTCACGCGCGGCATGGCGGCGGGCTCGCTGATCGCCTGCCAGTAGTTGAGCGGGCTCGCGCTGGGGATCTCGATCGTCACCCCGCGCACGCCGGCGACGACGACGTCGCGATCGCGGAAGCGCGTCGAAGGGCTCATGGCGGCTACGCGGGCTGCGCGATGCCTCCGCGCGGGACGCCGGGCGCGGTCGTGCCCCAGATCGGCGTGTAGCCCGCGGGCAGCGGGCGGCTGTTCCGCGGCGCGACCCACATGCGGAGCAGCAGGCGATCCTGATCCACGCCGTCGGCGTCCTCGTAGTGCGTGCGGCCGTGATACGTGACGTGGTTGTTGAGGAGCTGGATGTCGCCCGGCTCGAACGCCATCGTGAAGCAGAGCTCCTCGCACACCGCCGCGTGGAGATCGAGCGCTTCGTCCTGCGCCGCGGTCATGCGCGGCACGTCCCCAAGCTTCTGCGCGGCCTCGACGAACGTGCGCGAGTACTGCGTGGAGAACTTGCCCTCGTGCAGGCAGAACAGCGGCAGCGCGAACACCTTCTTCTCGCCGCCCGCCTCCTCGCCCTGCCGGCTGCTCCAGTAGTCCCGGCAGAGGAGCGCGTGCAGATCGGGACGCCGCTCGCGGATCGCGTTGGACACGCTCACCGCGCTCACGATCTTGCTGAGCCCGCCCTCCTTCGCCTTGCGGACGGTCAGGAGCGTCACGACGTCGCAGCGATCCGTGTGGAAGCGCAGCGGGCCGGCGGAGCGGGCCTTGTTGCGCGACGAGCGGCCGAGCGCCGGGTCCATCGTCGGCTCTTTGACCTCGCCGTAGCGCCGGTTCTCGTCCCGCACTTCGCCGATGAGCTCGCCGAGCGCGTTCTGATACCGATGCCAGCCGACGTGCGCGCCCACGCCCCAGTAGAGGTTCTTCAGCTCGTCTTCGGTGTAGCGCTCCACGGGGAGGCCGCGGAGCAGAACGAAGCCGCGGCCGTCCTCGAGCTCCTCGAGCACGGCCGCGAGGTCACTCGCGAACGTCGGCAGCGGAAACTCGTCGCGGCCGAACTTCGGCCACGTGAGCCCGCGCCGCTGGATCCCGCGGAGCGCGGCGTCGAGCTCGTCGATCGCGCGCCCCGACAGTGGACGGATCCATTCGGTCGACGCGGCCATGTCGCGGCCGAGCCACGCGTCGGGCCCGGCGAGGTGCGGGATCATCCGCCGCGCGAGCTCTTCTTGCTGAAGACCGGGTTGTCGGTCTTGTCGATCATCGAATCCGGGCCCTCGGTCGGCAGGCGCTCGGCGTAGTTCTGCGCGGCGTCGATGTCCTCCCAGACCTCGGGCGCCAGCTCGTAGAGCACCTCGATGCCGTTGCCGTCGGGGTCCGAGATGTAGACGCTGTGGGTCATGCCGTGGTTGATGCGGCGGTGGAACTTCACGCCCTTCTCGCGGAGGAAGGTGAGCTGCTGCAGGAACGCCTCGCGATCGGGCAGCGTGATCGCGATGTGGTTGATCCCGGGGCGCTGCGGATAGAGGTCCCACGGGGGCGGCTGCGCCCCCTCGCGCTTCGGCAGCTCGCAGAGCGCGAGGTCGTGGTGATTCACGTGGCCCTGCTCGTCCACGCCGCTGTAGAAGCGCATGGTCAGCGGCGGGCGGTCCGGCTTCGGCTTCAGCGCCGCGACCTGCTTGAAGCCCAGGATCTCGGTGTAGAACCGATGGGCCACCTCGATGTCGCGCACGTTGAGCACGATGTGGTTGACGCCGCGGGGCGTGACCGCCTTGCTCGGGGCTTGCGTCCGATCGATCGTCGCCATGGAAGGTCCTCCGTGAGAGATGGCACTCGAGTCACTCGAAAACTACCACGCCGCGCTTCACCGAGCCGCTGCGCATGGACTTGAACCCTTCGTTGATCTGGTCGAGCGTCCACGTCCGGCTCACGAGCTCGTCGATCTTCAGCCGGCCTTCCTTGTACTGGTCGCAGAGCCACGGGAAGTCGAGATTCGGCCGCACGGAGCCGTACATCGTCCCGGTGAGCGTCTTCTCCTGCAGCGCGAAGAAGTACGGTGTGATCGGCGCGCGGCACGCGAGCGCCGCCATGCCGACGATCACCGCGGTGCCGCCCGGGCGGATCGCGTCGACGATCTGCAGCGTCGTCTGCTCGCCGCCGATGGCGTCGAACGCGTAGTCGACCCCGCGCCCGCCCGTGAGGCCGCGCACGACGTCGAGCGGGTTTTCCTTCGACGCGTTGACGAGGTGGGTCGCGCCGAACTCGCGCGCGAACTCGAGCTTCGAGTCGAGGAGGTCGACCGCGACGATCTTCGCCGCGCCCGCGAGCCTGGCGCCCTGGATGACGTTCAGTCCGACGCCGCCGCAGCCGATGACCATCACGTTCGATCCGCTCTCGACCTTCGCGCAGCGCGTGACCGCGCCCACGCCGGTCGGCACGCAGCACCCGACGAGCGCGGCTTGCGGCCACGGCATGTCCTTGCGGACCGGCACCACCATCTCCGCCGCGCAGACGACGCTCTCGCTGAACGTGCCGAGGCGCGCCATCTGGTTGATCGGCTTCCCGTTGTGCTTGAGCCGGTGCGAGCCGTCGAGCATCGCCCACCGCGCCGACGTGTAGCCGTCGCAGAGGATCGTGCGCCCGCTGGTGCAGTAGAGGCAGCGGCCGCAGTGCGTGCGGAACGAGAAGATGATGTGGTCGCCCGCCTTGACGTTGGTGACGCCGGTTCCGACGTCCTGGACGACGCCCGCCGCCTCGTGGCCGAGGACCATGGGCAGCGGCGGCGTCCAGTCACCGTTCATGATGTGCCAGTCGCTGTGGCAGATCCCGGCGGCTTTCACCTTCACCCGCACTTCGCCGGCCTGCGGCCCTTGCTGCTCGAGGTCGACGACGTCGAGACGCTCGTTGTGTTCGAAGCACACCGCCGCTTTCATGCGAACGCTCCCAGGAAGCCCGTCAGCGCCTTGTTGAAGGCTTCGGGCTGCTCCATGTTCGAGAGGTGCGCGGCCGACTTGAGGATTTCGAGCCGGCAGCCCGCGATCTTCTCCTGGATGACCTTGTGCGCGGCGACCGGCGTGCCCGGATCGTCCTCGCCGACGATCGCGATCGTCGGGATCTTGATCGCGCCGATCCGGTCCGTAAGGTCCAGCGCCGCGATCGCGTGACAGCAGCCCGCGTATCCCGCCGCCGGCGTCGTGCGGATCATCGTGGCGACCCGATCGACGACCTCCTTGCGGCTCTTGCGGAACGGCTCGGTGAACCAGCGCTGGAGCGTCGGCTCGACGAGCGGCTCCATGCCCTGCGTCTCCGCCGTCTTGATCCGCTCCTGCCACAGCGGCTTCGCGTCGGCCGGAATGCGGCTCGAGGTGTCGCAGAGCGAGAGGCTCAGGAACGCGTCGGGCGCCTTCAGCGCCAGCGTCTGCCCGATCATCCCGCCCATCGAGAGCCCGACCCAGTGCGTGCGGTCGATGCCGAGCGACTTCAGCAGCGCGAGCGCGTCGTCCGCGAGCTGATCGAGCGTGTAGGCGCCCGTCGGCGCCTCGGTCTTGCCGTGACCTCGGGTCTCGTAGCGGAGGACGCGGAAGCGGCCCGTGAGGACCGGGACCGTGGGATCCCACATCGAGAGGTCGGTGGCGAGCGAGTGGCTCATCGTCACCACCGGCGCGTTCGCCGGGCCTTCGAGCGTGTAGTTGACCGCGATGCCGTTGACCGTGGCCTTCATGAGGTGCCTCCACTCGTTACTGGGTAGGGCGCAGTCTCGCACCGCGCGCCGGGCCGGCGCAACTCGCCCCCGCGCGCGGCGCGCCCGGAAAGATTTGCCGGGCACAGCGCGCTCCACCCGGCAAGATTTTCCGGGTGCGCACGCGCGCCGCGCGCCACGACGACACGACATGCGTGCCGAATTGGTCTCGTGGCGCGCCCGATCGCGCGGGATGGATCTATCGGTAGCGTCGGCGGTTCTCGTGCGCGCAACCGATGCGATTTGAACAATTTGGTCCGCGTTGTGCTCCTAGGCGCGCGCGATGAGCATGGACCAGTCAGGCCGGCAGCTCAGGATCCTCCTCGTCGACGACGACGTGGAGGTCAACGACGCCCTGGCGATGCTCCTCCGCCGTGACGGTCACCTCGTGTCGTGCGCCCCGTCGGGCCAGGACGCCCTCGACCTGCTGGCGACGAACCCCGCGATCGACGCGGTGCTGACCGACCTCGGGATGCCCGACGTCAACGGCTGGGTCGTGGCCCGGCGAGCGGCCAATCGCCGCTGAAGATCGGGATCATCGGCTCCGGCCGGATCGGCGGCACGATGGGCGAGCACTGGGTGAAGGCGGGCCACGAGATCATGTTCTCGTCGCGCCATCCGGAGAACCTGAAGGAGATGGCGGCGAAGCTCGGGCCGAGAGCGCGCGTCGGGACACCGCGCGAGGCCGCCGCGTTCGGTGACGTCATCTTCATCGCGGTCCCGTACAGCGCCATCCCGCAGGTCGGCGCCGACTACAAGAACGAGATGAAGGGCAAGGTCGTCGTGAACGCGTCGAACCCGATCCCGCGCCGCGACGGACCGGTGGCGGAGGAGGCGCAGAAGAAGGGCGCGGGCGCGGCAGATCTCGAGTTCCTTCCGGGCACGCGGATCGCGCGCGCGTTCACGTTCCCCGGCGCCGGGACCTTCAAGAGCGAGGCGCACCGCGCGGGCGAGCGCATCGCCGTGGCCGTGGCGGCGGACGACAAGGAAGCGATGGAGGTCGCGTCTCGGCTGGTGCGTGACGCCGGGTTCGAGCCGGTGCACGTCGGTGCGCTGGCGCGCGCGAAGGACTTCCAGCCGGGCACGCCGATCTTCGGCAAGGCGATGACCGCTCGCGAGATGAAGCAGGCGCTCGGGCTCCAGCCCTGAGGGTGATCGGCCGGCTGCGCCGGCGCGTCGTCGACATCCACGAGGCCGAAGTCGCCGTCGTCGTCTGGTCGTGCGCGTATTTCTTCTTCGTGCTGTCGTCGTACTACCCGATCCGCGACGAGGCCGGCGTGGCGGGCGGCGTCGACAAGCTGGCGTGGCTCTTCACGGCGACGCTGGTGGCGATGCTGCTGGTGCATCCGATCTACACGGCGCTCGTGGCGCGGATGCCGCGCGCCCGCTTCGTCCCGCCGATCTATCGCTTCTTCATCCTGAACCTCGTCGTCTTCTTCCTGCTCCTCAGCGTGACGGACTCCGTCTGGGTCGGCCGCGCGTTCTTCATCTGGACGAGCGTCTTCAACCTGTTCGTGGTGTCGGTCTTCTGGTCGCTGATGGCGGATCTCTATCACCCGGCGCAGAGCCAGCGGCTCTTCGGCCTGGTGGCGGTGGGCGGGACGCTGGGCTCGGTCCTGGGCGCGTCGATCACGTCGGGCCTGTCGCACTTCGTGAGCTCGGCGAGCCTGTTGCTGGTGTCCGCGGTGTTGCTCGAGATCGCCGCGCGGAGCGCGCGTGCGGTCGACCGCCAGGCGGACAACCTCGCCCGCGCGGGCTGGCATGGCGAGATGGACGCGACGCCGTCGCGGGAGCGCGTGATCGGCGGCGGCGTGCTCGAAGGCATCCGGGACGTGGTGCGCTCGCCGTACCTGCTGGGCATCGCGGTCCTGCTGCTGCTGTTCACGATCACGTCGACGTTCCTCTACTTCCAGCAGGCGGACATCGTGGGCCGCGCGTTCAAGATGGATCGCGCCGCGCGCACGCGTCTCTTCGCGAACCTCGATCTGGTGGTGAACGTCCTCACGCTGGTGACGCAGATCTTCCTGACGGGCCGGGTCCTCCGCTGGCTGGGCGTGGGCGTCGCGCTCGCGTTCCTTCCGCTGCTGACGCTGATCGGCTTCGGGATCCTGGCGGTGGCACCGGTTCTCGCGGTGCTCGTGGTCTTCCAGGTGCTCCGCCGCGCGGGCAACTTCGCCATCCAGCGCCCCGCACGCGAGGTGCTCTACACGGTCCTGCCGCGCACGGAGAAGTACAAGGCGAACAACTTCAACGACACGTTCGTGTACCGGCTCGGCGACCAGCTCGGCGCGTGGTCGTACACCGCGATCGGCGTGCTGGGCTTCGGCCTCTCAGGCCTCGCGCTGACGATGGTTCCGCTGTCGGCGGCCTGGCTGCTGCTGGCCTTCTGGCTCGGCGTCCGCCACCGGCGAATGCAGGAAGCCCCGCACGGAGGACGAAGCGTCGCCGTGACCATCGCATCACTCTGACGTTCAACGCTTCTGCAGCGCGACTCCTCGCAACGGCATGTCGAGATGTGTGACGCCGCCGCTCCGCAATGCGTCGACCACCGCGTTCACGACAGCCGGGGTCGAGCCAATGGTCGCCGCCTCGCCGATGCCCTTCGCACCCAGCGGATTGCGCGGCGTCGGCGTGACCGTCGCGGCGTCGCGGAACATCGGCAGGTCCTCCGCGCGCGGGATCGCGTAATCCATCAGCGAGCCGGTGAGGAGCTGGCCGTCCTCGCCGTAGCGCACGTCCTCCCACAGCGCCTGCGCGATGCCCTGCGCGAGGCCGCCGTGCACCTGGCCCGAGACCAGGTTCGGCGAGATCCGGACACCGCAGTCGTCGACGGAGACGTAGTCCAGCACGCGAACGTGGCCGGTGTCCTTGTCGACCTCCACCACCGCGATGTGCGCGCCGAACGGATAGACCAGCGCGCCGCCCGGCGGGCGCCAGAACTCCGATGCCTCGAGGCCGTGCTCGATCTCCGGCTTCAGCGCCTCGCCGTACGCCACCGCGGCGATCTCGGCCAGGCCCAGCGCCTTCGACGGGGTGCCCTTCACCATGTACCTGCCGTCCTGCAGCACCACGTCGTCGGCTGACGCCTCGAGCATCGACGCCGCGATCGTTCGCGCCTTCGCCTGCACCTTCAGCGTCGCGTTGTAGACCGAGCTGCCGCCGACCGCGACGCTGCGCGAGCCGCCGGTGCCGTTGCCCATGGGGATCGCCATCGTGTCGCCGTGCTTCACCACGATCTTGTCGAAGTCGACGCCGAGGTGATCCGCCACGATCTGCGCGAACGTCGTCTCGTGGCCCTGGCCGTGCGCGGACGTGCCCGTCAGCACCGTGACCGTGCCCGACGAGTCCACGCGCACCACCGCGCTCTCGTACGGGCCGAAGCCGCACATCTCGACGTAGCACGCGATGCCGATGCCGAGCAGCTTCGCGTCGCCGCCCTTGAGCCGGTCGGCCTGCTCACGGCGCAGCTTCTCCACGTTCGCCAACTCGAGCGCGCGCGTCAGCGCCTTGTCGTACTCGCCGGTGTCGTAGAACTGACCCGTCGGCGTCATGTACGGAAACGCGCTCGGCGGGATGAAGTTCTTCCGGCGGACGGCCTCGGGCTCGAGCTTCAGCTCCGCGGCGATGATGTCCATCGTCCGCTCGAGGTAGTACGCGGCCTCCGGACGGCCGGCGCCGCGATACGCCGCGACGCTCGTCGTGTTCGTGAAGACGCACCTCGACGACACGTCGACGTTGGTGAACTTGTAGACGCCGACGCCCATGAAGAGCGTCAGGTCCGGGATGAACGTGAAGACCGGATAGGCGCCGATGTTCGCCGTCACCTTCATGCGCAGCCCGTCCACCGTGCCGTCGGGCTGCACGGCCACCTCGATGTCGGCGGCCTGGTCGCGGCCGTGCGTCGTCGCGAGCATGTGCTCGACGCGCGTCTCCACCCACTTCAGCGGCGTCTTCAGCTTGCGCGCGAGCGCCGCCAGCACCACGTCCTCCGGGTAGCAGCCGAACTTCACACCGAAGCCGCCGCCCATGTCGGGGTTGACGACCCGGATGAGGTTCGCGTCCATGCCCAGCACGTTCGCCAGGTCCGCGCGCAGGTTGTGCGGCGCCTGGTGCGTCGCGTAGACGACGATGCCGCCGCTGATGCCCTCGGGCGCGGCCACGCACGCGCGCGGCTCCATGGAGATGCCGGCGAGCCGCTGGCTGACGATGCGCTGCTTGATGACCTTCTTCGCGCTCTTGAACACGGCGTCGACGTCGCCGCCGGTGATCTGGTTCTCGTGCTCGATGTTGCCCGGTGCGTCCGTGTGGAGCTGCGGCGCGCCCTTCTCGAGCGCCTTCCAGACGTCCGTCACGGCCGGCAGCGGCTCCCAGTCCACCTGCACGGCTTCGACGCCGTCGTGCGCCGCGTAGTCGCTGTCGGCGATCACCGCCGCGACGGCTTCGCCGGCGTGACGGACGACTTCCGTCGACAGCGCCCAGTGCTGGCGGCCGGGCGCGCCGGCGCTCGCGCCGCCTTCGGCCGACGCGGACGCGGGTGGCACGGCCTTCGCGAGCGTGCGGATGTCGTCGCCGGTCACCACCTGCCGGACGCCTGGCACCTTCAGCGCAACGCTCGCGTCGATCTTGCGGATGCGCGCGTGCGCGTGCGGGCTCCTGACGAACGCGACCCACAGCATGCCGGGCAGCACGATGTCAGTCACGTACGTCGAGCGCCCTGTGATCATGCGCGGATCTTCCTTGCGCTTGACCTCGGCGCCCATGAGCTTCGACGGAGTGGTGACGGCGGTGGTCGGGGTCATGCGGCTCCCTTACGAATCGCGCGATAGCGTGCGGTCCAGTCGTCCATTGAAAAGAACATGGGCTCGGCGGCATCGTCGGGCCGGTCCCACCAGCCTCCGGCCATCTCGGAGAGCGTCCTGAGATCAGCGCGCTCGACGGGCAGCAGCCCGCGGGCGTGTTCATCCTGAACGCGCTCCCAGAGCATGGGCCCCCATCCGATCAGCCATCCCGCCGCATATTGCTCTTCCGAGAGGTCACTCATCAGCCGCAAGAGCGCTCGGCGGACAGTGTCCTGCTGCTCGTCTCGCGTTGCCATGTCGGCCATGGTAGGCGCCGTCGGCACACGCGTCAAAGGCCCCGTGCGATACTCGCGCGCGTCCACTCCGCTGTGGCAGGGAGGCCAGCATGCCCACGATCACGCGCGACGGCATCATGCTCGCCTACGAGGCGCGCGGCAGCCGGAGCCCGGAGCACCGCACGGTGTCGACGACGTCGTGCATCTCGTCGGTGCGATGATCGAGGGCTTCCTGCGCCACCACGTGTGAGCGTCCCACGTGTGAAGCGCCTCCCCGCCCGGCTCTGCGCGCGGCCGAAGATCCTTTTCGTCGGCATCAATCCGTCGCTGACCTCCGCGCGCGTCGGCCACCACTTCGCGGGGCCGGGCAACCCGTTCTGGCGGCTGCTGCACGCAGCCCGGTTCACCGAACAGCCGTTCACGGATGAAGACGACGTCAAGCTCCCGGCGTGCGGGTACGCGCTGACGAACATCGTCCCGCGCGCCACGCGGGCGGCGTCCGAGCTCACGCGCGAGGAGTTCGACGCCGGGCGCGCGGCGCTCGCGAAGCTGATCGCGCGCCTCGAGCCGGAGGTCGTCGCCTTCGTCGGCGTCACCGTGTACCGCGCGTTCTTCGGGCCCTGCGTGACGATGGGCGCCGGGCCGAAGCCCGAACGCATCGGCGGCGCCCGGGTCTTCGTGCTGCCGAACCCGAGCGGCCTCAACGCCGCCTACCCCGGCTTCAAGGACAAGCTCGTGTGGTTCAAGCGCCTGAAAACGTTCACGGAGCAGTCCTCGGCGCATCGGTGATACGCTGTCCCGAGCCCCTTCGAGGAGGAACCGGATGAGCGAGCTGAAGATCTGGATGAACGGGACGCTGAAGTCCCAGGCCGAGGCCGTCCTGCCCGTCAACAGCGCCGCGGTCTTCTACGGCACGAACGTGTTCGAAGGCCTGCGCGCGTACTGGAACCCGGCCGAGGAAGAGCTCTTCTGCTTCCGTCTCCAGGAGCACTTCGCGCGGATCCGCGAGTCGATGAAGATGAACCGCTTCACGATTCCGTACTCCGACGCCGACCTCTACGAGGCGGTGCGGGAGACGCTGCGCGGCAACCAGGTCCGCGAAGACATCCACATGCACATGGTCGCGTACGTCCTCGGCACGGGCACGGACGCGACGGGGCCGACCGGCCTCTACATCAACCCGCGGCGCCGCGGGCGCGTCGACGCGCAGGGCCTCAAGTGCTGCATCAGCTCGTGGGTGCGCACGTCCGACAACGCGATCCCGATCCGCCTGAAGTCCGGGCCGAACTACCAGAACGGCCGGCTCGCGACGCTCCAGGCGAAGGCCGACGGCTACGACGCAGCGATCTTCCTGAACAGCCACGGCCACGTGGCCGAGGGGTCGGGCGCCACGTTCATGATGGTGCGCAAGGGCAAGATCGTCACGCCGTCGCTCACCGGCGACATCCTCGAGTCGATCACCCGCGAGACCCTGATCGAAGACGTCGCGCCGCGCGTCCTGGGGATGGAGATCGTCGAGCGAGAGATCGACCGCACCGAGGTCTACGTGGCCGAGGAAGCCTTCTTCTGCGGGTCGGGCTACGAGATCACGCCCATCACGTCGATCGATCGATTTCCGCTCGGCGACGGTAAGGTTGGGCCCATCACGCAGCGGCTGAGCGACGCCTACATGGCGCTCGTGCGCGGCACCGACAAGAAGCATCCGGAGTGGCGCACCGCTACCTATCGTAGCGCCGCCGTCCCGACCGCCGCCGGCAAGTAG
>VGLJ01000076.1 GCA_016866775.1 Candidatus Rokuibacteriota bacterium
CCGCCGCGCCGGCGCGCGGCGAACCCGAGCCCCGGCCAGCCGCATCCGCGCCGAACGGCACTCCGGCGGCCTCGCCGTCGTCCCCGGCGCGCTTCGCGCTCGAGCTCGGTCCGTTCGCGTCGGCCACGGATCTCGAGCTGGTCGAGCGCCAGATGCACGAGGCGGGGTTCCCCACAGTGCGCGTTCGTCAGCCGGGCACCGTCTCGCTCTACGCCGTGCTCATCGAGCGCGTGGGCACCCCGAAGGAAGCGGAAGCGCTCGTCGGCACGCTGCGCGAGCAGGGCTTCACCGACACGCTCGTGCTCGGCGACGGCGGCCCGCTCTCGGTGCGTGTCGGCGCTCCGGTGCCGCTGCGGGCCGTGGTGAGCGTGGCCGAGCGGCTGCGCGGCTTCGGCCACACCGTTCGCGTCGCGTCACAGCCCGGCGAAGTCGTGACGTTCCTCGTGCGCCACGGCGCGTACGCCAGGCGGGAGGAGGCTCGCGAGAAGGGCGAGGCCCTCAAGCGCCTCGGCTTCGCGCCGCAGATCGTCCAGGTCCGCTGACGATGTCGGATTCCCGTCCGCTCGTCGTCACCGGTGTGATCTTCGGCGCCGGCCTGCTGCTCGTCTGGCAAAGCTTCTCGGCCCTCTCGCTGGAGCGTCTCGGAGTCGGCGTGGCGGCCCTGGCGCTATTCAGCGTCGTCTTCATCCGCACGGAGTTCGGGCTCTACGTGGTGATCTTCTCGATGCTCCTCTCGCCGGAATTCTCGTTCGGCGGCGGCCTCGCCGAGCGTCGCGAGGCGGCGCTCCGGCTCGAGGACCTCCTGCTCGCGGTCATCGGCGTCGCCTGGCTGGCGAAGACGTCCGTCAACAAGGAGCTGGGCCTCGTCGCGACGACGCCGCTCAACCGCCCGATCGCCTGCTACATCGTCTCGCAGCTCATCGCCACGCTCATCGGCATGCTGACGGGCACGGTGCGGAGCTCGACGGGCCTCATCTACGTCGTCAAGTACGTCGAGTACTTCGTCGTGTACTACATGGTGACCAACAACGTCGAGGATCGCCGGCACGCATGGCGGCTGGTCACCGCCGCGTTCGCCACCTCGGCGATCGTCGCCGTGTACGGTCTCTCGCAGATCCCGCGTGGCCAGCGTGTCTCGGCGCCATTCGAAGGCGACATCGGCGAGCCCAACAGGGCGCCGCGTCCGCATGGGTGACCGCTGGCTCGGCGCGGGCGAGCCGGTCCTCGTCATCGCGGAGATCGGCCTCAACCCCAACGGCGACCTCGGCCTCGCGCTCGAGCTGATCGATCTCGCGGCGGAGGCCGGCGCGGACGCCGTGAAGTTCCAGAAGCGCGAGGTCGAGCTCTGTTTCACCCGCGCGGCGCTCGACGCGCCGTATCCCGGCCGCAACAGCTTCGGCGCCACGTACGGCGAGCACAAGGACGCGCTCGAGCTGAGCCCGCAGGACTACGACGTGCTGCGCGCGCGCAGCGCCGAGCGCGGCGTGGTCTTCCTCGTCACGCCGTTCGATCGGGTGAGCGCCGACCTCGTGGAGACGCTCGGGTGTCCGGCGATCAAGATCGCCTCGCACAACCTCACGAACCTCCCGCGGCTGGACCACGTCGCGCGGAAGCGGCGCCCGATCCTGCTCTCGACCGGCATGGCGGACATGAGCGAGGTGGAAGCCGCGATCGCGACCATCCGCCGGCACCACGACGAGCTCGTGCTCCTGCAGTGCACGTCGTCCTATCCGGCCGGCGTGGACGAGCTGCACCTCAACGTCCTGACGACGTACCGCGAGCGCTTCGGCTGTCCGGTCGGGTACTCCGCGCACGAGACCGTGGACGCGACCCTGCACGCGGCGGTGGCGCTCGGGGCGTGCGTCGTCGAGAAGCACTTCACGCGCGACAAGGGCCTGCGCGGCCCCGACCACGCCGCGTCGTTCGATCCGGCCGAGCTCGCGCGCGCGATCCGCGGCATCCGCGCGGTCTCCGCCGCGCTGGGCGGTTCCACGAAGGCCGTCACGGCCGGCGAGTGGAAGAACCGCGAGAAGCATCACCGCTCGCTGGTCAGTGCCGTCGACATCGCGCGTGGCACCGTGATCGAGCCCGGGAGGCTGACCACGAAGGCCCCAGGGACCGGCGTCCCGCCGGCACGACTCGGCGACGTCGTCGGGCGCCGGGCGCGCGTCGACATCCCGGCGGACACGACGATCGTCGAGACACTCCTGACGTGAGCCCCGTTGCCGTCATCGGCGTCGCGCTGATTGTCGGCGTCGGCTTCGGCGCCCCGCACCTCATCGGCGTCCGCGTCGTGAACGATCCGCCGGGCTATACGCCGCTGGTCGTCACCGACGTGAGCTTCGTGACGATCGACGAGACCTTCGTCTACGGCGCGCGCGTGCGCGAGGTGATGGACGGACGATGGTTCGTGACCGATCCGCTCACGTGGGAGCACAAGCCGGCATGGCCGTACTGGATTCCGCCGGAGCAGTGGCTCCTCGGAGCGATGGCGCGCCTGCTCGGAGGAGTGCCGGCCGTGTACGTCGTCGCGGACTTCGTGTTTCCTCCGTTCGTCTTCGTCGTGACGGCGGGACTGGTCGCCGCGTTGACCGGGTCCTGGCTCCTCGGGAGCGCAGGCGCGCTCCTGCTCCTCGCCCGCGGCCTGCACCACTCGCTCGCGATGTGCGTGGAGCTCGGCCGGGCCGCGATGGGCGGCGACACGCCGGCGCTCGCGTCGATCGTCAGACCGCTGGAGTTCTCGCGGCTCTTCGCGCCCGAGCTCACGTTCGTGCCGTTCGCCGGCGCGCTGTGGGCGCTGGCCCTCGCCCTCCAGCGCACCTCCGTCACGTGGGCCGCCGTCGCAGGCGTCGCGCTCGCCGTCGTCATCCCTTCGTACGTGTACTACTGGACGGTCGTCGCCGCGGCCACGGCGGTCCTGCTCGCCGCCTCGGTCCTCCGTCGCCGCGCCGTCGAGGCGAGGCTGTTCGCGCTCGTCCTCTGCACCGGCGCGCTCCTCGCGGCACCCTATTTCGCCTCGTCCGCGCTCGCGATGATGCAGACCGGAGGCGGAGAAGGCGCGGCGCGCTTCGCGGTCGAGCGTGGTCGCTACGTGAGCTGGCCGCCGCCGAAGGACGCGATCCTCATGACGCTGGCCGGTCTCCTGGCGTGGCGGCTCCGCAGCCGGTGTCTGCTCGTCGTCTTCGCGGTGTGGGTGGGCTACATGCTGTGTCGCAACGTCCAGCTCGTGACGAGCTTCACCCTCCACGCCGTGCACTGGGGCTATCGCGTCGGCTACATCTGGCAGACCATCACGCTGATCGCGCTGCTCGCCACGGTTCCGCGCCTCCTCGCGGAGCGCTGGCCGCGCGCCGAGGTCGCCGCACGCCGCATGCTCACGGCCGGCGCGATCGCGGTCATCGTCGTCGCGCTGGTCGCGATCCTCGGCTATCAGGCGGCGTTCGCGCGGAACACCGCGCCGGCGTTCGCGCTGCCCGACGGCTATCGCGAGGCGTTCGCGTGGGTGAACCGTTCGACGCCGCCCGACAGCGTGATCGCGACGCCGAGCTTCGAGACGAACATGCTGCTCCCCGTGTACACGCACGCGAACGTGTTTCTCCCGAACCACCATTCGCTCGCGCCCACGGCGGAGATCGTCGAGCGTCTGCTGCTCGTGTACAAGGTGTTCGGCGTCCCTGCCCCGTACCTCGCCGAGAGTCTGGGCGACGATACCGTCCGTGCGGGCGCGATGATCGCCAATCGCGGCCGCTTCGACCGTCGGCGTCCGGAGTTGCTCGAGCAGGCGGCGCGCTGGTACGTGTTCCATCTCGCGCGACCTTCGGACGCGCTCGTGGCCGACCTGGTCGCGCGTTACGAGCGGCTCACCGTGCCGCCGGCGCAGCCCTTCGGACGCTTCCGTGCCGATTACGTGTGGATGTCCGCCGCCGAGGCGACGAAGGGGCGGTTCGAAACCTCGGAATGGCCGGGCATGGTCGTCGTGTATCGGGCCGGCGGCGTGACGATCGCCCGCACGCGGGCCGACGCGAAGGAGCCGCGATGAAGGCGCCCCGCCCACGGATCACGGGCGGAGTCCGCGCGCGGGCGCGCCGCGTGAAGCTGCTGGTCCTCGACGTGGACGGCGTCCTGACCGACGGCCGGATGGTGATCAGCGAGCGCGGCGACGAGCTGAAGTTCTTCCACACGCACGACGGCATGGGCGTGAACCTCGCGCGCCGCTCGGGCATCGCGGTCGCGCTGGTCACGGGCGAGAAGAGCACGATCGCGCAGGCGCGCGGCGCGAAGCTCGGCCTCGAGGACGTCGTGCTCGGCGCGCGGCGCAAGGGCGAGGTGCTCGAGACGCTCACGGCGAAATACGACGTCCGCCCGGACGAGGTCGCGTTCATGGGCGACGACCTGCTCGACATCCCGGCGCTCCAGCGCGCGGGGCTCGCGGTCGCGCCCGCGAACGCGGTGGCGGAAGCGCGCGCGGTCGCGCACGTCGTGACGCGGGCGCGCGGCGGCGCGGGCGCGGTGCGCGAGTGCGTCGAGCTGATCCTGCGCGCGCAGGGACGCTGGCGCGAGGCCGTGCGCGCGTTCATCCGCGATCACGGAGGGACCACGCCGGCGTGACCTCGGTGCTCATCGCCGCGGAGTCGTGGGCCTCGTCCGCCGTCGCCGCGGCGGCGGACGCGACGCGCGCCGTCAAGGCCGGCGCGGACGTGCTCCTCATCGCCGCCACGCGCGGACGCAGGCCCGCCACGCTTCCGTTCGAGCCGTCGGATTTCGGGCCCGCCGACCCTCCATCCGCCGCCGCGCAGGCCGACGCGCTGTACGTGCCCGCGCCCGCGCTCACCGACCTGCCGTTCCTCGCGCGGGCGGGCGAGACCGGCCGCGCGCTGTGGCTCGACACCGCGATGTCGACGCAGGCGGAAGTGGAGGAGGCCCTCGCGTGTCTCGTGGGCGCGCGGGCGCGGGTCACGCTCGTGCACGGCGTCGCCACGGCGCCGGCGCGCGCCGACGAGCTGAACCTGCTCGCGATCCGCACGCTGCGCGAGACGTTCGCGCTCCCCGTCGGCTTTCGCGCGGCGGACGCGCCGCCCGCCGCGTGCGCGGCCGCGGTCGCCTGCGGCGCGACGGTGCTGATCGTTCCCGTGGACGGCGAGGCGGCGTCGCTCCCGTCGGTCGTCGCGGACGCGCGGTGCGTGGCGGAGGCACTCGGCGACGGGCTCAAGCGCCCGCAGGCGAGCGAGTGGGCGCTGCGCGACCGGCGCCAGGTGAGCCTCGTCGCGCGCGTCGCGATCCCCCGCGGCGCCGTGCTCACCCCGGACATGCTCACGACCGCGCCGCCGGGCCTCGGGCTCAAGCCGCGCGCGCTCGACGCCGTGGTGGGACGGCGCGCGGCCGTCGACATCCCGGGCGGCACGCTGCTCACGCCCGGGATGGTCGAATGACGCCGCTCGCGTCCGTCGTCGTCCGCGCGCGCAACGAGGGCGCCTTCATCGGCCGGCTGCTGCACGGCATCCGCGCGCAGGACTGCGGTCCCGTCGAGGTCGTCCTCGTCGACTCGGGCTCCACCGACGACACGCGCGCGATCGCCACCTCGTACGGCTGCCGCGTCGTGGACATGGAGCCGGAGCGCTTCACGTACGGGCGCGCGCTCAACGTCGGCTGCGAGGCGGCGCGCGCGCCGGTCTGCGTGCTCGTGAGCGCGCACTGCTTCCCCGCGAACGATCGCTGGCTCTCGCGCCTCGTGCGGCCGCTCGCGGATCGCGACGTCGCCGGCGCGTACGGCAAGCAGCTGCCGCTGCCGGGCACGCTCACGTACGAGCAGCGGAATCTCCTCACCGGGTTCCCCGCGCGATCACAGCGCCAGACGAGCAGCTACTTCTTCCACAACGCGAACGCCGCGATCCTGGCGCGCTCGCCGCCGCCCTCGCGCGGCTCGTCGACGATCCCGCCGCGCGCGCCGCGCTGGCCGCCGCCGCTCGCGGCGCCGCGGCCGCGTCGTCGTCGCTCGACACGATGCTCGCCGCCGTCGACTCCGTCTACCGCGACGCGCTCGCCCGGGTCGTGGCAGAATGAAGTCGTGTTGCGGCGCCTCCTGGATCGCCTGACCGGCCTCCTGCGCCTCGACGACCCGCCGTGGCGGATCGCGCTCGCCCTCGCGGTGGGCGTGTTCATCAGCTGTACGCCCACGCCGGGCCTCCAGACGATCATCGCCCTCGTCGTCGCCACGCTCGTCCGCCTGAATCGCGCGGCGACCGTGACCGGCGTCTGGCTCAACCTGCCGTGGGTCATGCCCTTCGTGTACGCGGGCGCCCTCAAGGTGGGCGCGGCCGTCGTGCCGGACCACGCGGCCGGATTCTGGGTGATGCTGGTCGTCGGCACGACCATCGTCGGCGCCGTCGCCGCGATCGTGACGTACTGCGTCTCGTTCGGCGCGCTCTCCTGGACTCGCCGCCGGATGCCCGCGGCCGCTCGCGGAGGGCAGGGATTCACTCCCGGCCCGCAGCGCGGGGGGCTTGGGGGGGGCGCCTCGCGCCCCCCATCTCAATGAAAACGGTCAGGAAGGGCGTCTTTCCCGCGGCCGGCCTCGGCACCCGCTTCCTGCCCGCGACCAAGGCCCAGCCGAAGGAGATGCTGCCGCTCGTCGACAAGCCCACGATCCAGTACGTGGTCGAGGAGGCGGTCGCGTCGGGCCTCAGCGAGATCGTCATCGTCACCGGCCGCAACAAGCGCGCGATCGAGGATCACTTCGACGCCGCCTTCGAGCTCGAGTACTACCTGAACGACCGCGGCAAGGTCGAGGAGCTGGCGCAGATCAAGACCATCTCGGAGCTCGCGTCGGTGAGCTACGTGCGGCAGAAGGAGCCCCTCGGCCTCGGCCACGCCATCCTCTGCGCGCGCTCGCTCGTGGGCGACGAGCCGTTCGGCGTCTTCCTCGGCGACGACATCATCGGCCAGGCCACGAAGCCGTGCATGCGCCAGCTCCTCGACGTCTTCGAGCGCTACGGCGGGCCGGTGATCGCGATCGAGCGCGTGCCGCGCGAGCGGACCCAGCAGTACGGCGTGATCGCCGGGCGCGACATCGGCGGCGGCGTGTGGGAGATCACGGACCTCGTGGAGAAGCCGGCGCCGCGCGAGGCGCCCTCGGATCTCGCGATCATCGGCCGCTACGTGCTGACGCCCGACATCTTCCCGATCCTCGCCGAGACGGCCGCGGACAAGCGGGGCGAGATCCAGCTCACTGACGGGCTCAGGACGCTGCGCAAACGCCGCCCGATGTACGCCGTGGCGTTCGAGGGCAAGCGCTACGACACGGGCGACAAGCTCGGCTTCCTCAAGGCGACCGTCGAGTTCGCGCTCGCCCGGCCGGATCTCTCCGACGAGTTCCGCGCCTACCTCCGCAGCCTCCATCTCTAGACGACCGTCGCGCGCGCTCGTCGTCTTCGCGCTCACGCTGGGCGCCGCGATCGCGGTGAACCTCTTCCTCTTGACGGTCTGGCGGACGCCGTGGCCGGGCACGCTGCTCAATCCGGTGTACGGCTTCTTCACCGGGCGCCAGGGCGGCGACTCGTGGCGCGGGCTGGTGACGGCGGACGGCGTCGTCGCCACGATGGATCGCAGCGCGTCGATCTATGACCGGACGTTCTTCGATCCCGCGCTGACCACCAACAACTTCCTCTATCCGCCCACCGCGCTGCTGGTCATCCCGCCGGCGAAGGCCCTGCTCGGGGAACGGTGGCTCGAAGGGCTGCGCGCGCTCACGTGGCTTTTCATCCCCGTGACCGCGGTGTTCGTGTTCCTCATCGCCTGGCGTGGCTCGCCGCGCACGGCGCTGATCGCGCTCGTGCTCAGCGCGGGCGTGACCGTCGCGTTCTATCCGGTGATGCGCTCGTATCGCAACGGCCAGATCCAGACGTGGATCAACGCGGCGTTCGCGGCATCGCTCTGGCTCCTGCTCGTCGGGCGCCCCACCGCGAGCGGCGCCTTGATGGGCCTCGCGTGTCTGCTGAAGCCGCAGTGGTTGCTGCTCCTGGCGTGGGCCGCGCTCCGGCGGGAGTGGCGCTTCGCCACCGGGCTCGCCGTGCCGTTCGCCGCCGGCGTCGCCCTCTCGATCGCGCTCTACGGACTCGCGTCGCACCTCGAGTTCCGGCGGGTCATCGGGACGATCGCGTGGTACGGCGAGAGCCTCTACGCCAACCAGTCGGTGAACGGGCTCTTGCACCGCGTCCTCTTCAACGGCGGCAACCTCTCCGTGGGGCAACACTGGCTCAGTCACTTCCCGCCGTTCCACCCGGTGGTCTACGCCGGCACGCTGATCTCGTCGGTGGTGGTCCTGGCACTCGCGTTCCTGCCGCGCATCCCGCGTGAAGAGCGCGACGGCCCCATGGATTTCGCGACCGTGGCGCTGGCCGCGACCATGGCGTCGCCGATGGCGTGGGACCATCACTACGGGATCCTGCTGCCGATCTTCGCGCTGCTGTACCGGCGTCTCGCCGAGGGGCGCCTCCCCCTCGGCCCGGCCGCGGTGGCCGGCATCGCCTACGTGGTGGCGACCACGCACGTCCACGACGTCGCCCGCCTGGCCGACACCCGATGGAACGTCTTCCCGTCCCCGCTGTTCTTCGCCGCCCTGACCCTCTTCATCGTGCTGCTCAGGGTCCGGCGCGCGGCGCCGGGGCTCGCCGGGGGCGGGGGCCGTCAATTGACTTGACCGGGCCCCTCTGCCAGAATTCACCGAATTTTACGCACCGGGTACCCCAGGCAATGCCATCCACGCCGAAGCGTCCGTTCCACACCGCCGCCGAGTCAGAGATCAAAAGGGGCGAGGTGTCGGACGTCTACTTCGTCCGCACGGTCGAGATCCTCAACGCGCGCAAGGACCGCCGGCGGGTCAAGGCCGAGGTGTACCTGAAGAGCCTGCCCGACGACTGGCAGCGGGGCATCCTCGCCGGCATCGAGGAGGCCGCGCACCTGTTCGAAGGCCTGCCGGTCGACGTCCTCGCGATGGACGAAGGCACGGTCTTCAATCCGTACCAGCCGGTCATCGTCGTCGACGGCGTCTACGTCGAGTGGGCGCAATACGAGACCGCGCTGCTCGGACTGCTCTGCCAGGCTTCGGGGATCGCGACCAAGGCGGCGCGCTGCAAGAAGGCGGCGGGCGCGCGCCAGGTCATCTCGTTCGGCGCGCGGCGCATGCATCCGACGCTCGCGCCGATGATCGAGCGCAACGCGTTCATCGGCGGCTGCGACGGCGTGGCGGTGACGAAGTCGGCGGATCTGATCGACTCGGACCCCATGGGGACGATCCCGCACTCGCTGATCCTCATGGTCGGCGACACCGTCGAGGCGCTGAAGGCGTTCAACGAGGTGATCGATCCGGAGGTCCGGCGTGTGGCGCTGATCGACACGCTGCAGGACGAGAAGTTCGAGGCGTTGCGCGTGGCCGAGGCGCTGGGCGACGATCTCTACGCGGTCCGGCTCGACACGCCCTCGTCGCGCCGCGGCGACTTCTACCGGATCCTCGAGGAAGTGCGCTGGGAGCTCGACCTGCGCGGGTTCCAGCACGTGAAGCTCATCGCCTCGGGCGGCGTCGACGAGTACGAGATCCTGAATCTCAACCCGCTCGTCGACGCGTACGGCGTCGGCACCTCGATCGCGAACGCGCCCGTCCTCAACTTCGGCCTCGACATCATGGAGATCGAAGGCAAGCCGATGGCGAAGCGCGGCAAGTGGTCCGGCGCGAAGGACGTCCTCCGCTGCCAGCACTGCCGGGCCACCGTCGTCGTGCCGAAGGGCCGGCCCGCCGGCGCGTGCACGTGCGGGCTCGAGCGCTGGGAAGTGCTCCTCAAGCCGCTCGTCACGGGCGGACGCATCGTGCGCGACATGCCGCCCCCGCGCACGATCCGGGATCACGTCCTCGAGCAGCTCGAGCGCTTCCCGCTCGAGACGCTGCGCCGACAGGGGACGCGCCGGGACTTCTGATGGCGGAGGATACTGGGTATGGGGGGGGCGTCTCGTCCCCCCCATCTATCTTGGACGCCATCGTGCGCGACAAGCGCGACGAGGTGGCGCGGCGCCGGCGGGAGATCTCGCGGGCGGACCTCGAGCGCGCGTGCGCGGATCTTCCGGCCACCCGCAACTTCGAGGGCGCGCTCCGCGCCGCGCCGGGCACCGTCGCGCTGATCGCCGAGGTCAAGAAGGCCTCGCCGTCGCGCGGCCTGCTCGCGCCCGACCGCCCGTGGGATCCCGTCGGCCTCGCGCGCACGTACGCGGACAACGGCGCGGCCGCGATCTCGGTCCTGACCGACGAGAAGTACTTCCAGGGCCATCTCGACCTGCTCGCCCGGATCCGCGCCGCCGTGCGGCCGCCGCTCCTGCGCAAGGACTTCACGATCGACGAGTACCAGCTCTGGGAATCGCGCGCGGCGGGCGCCGACGCGGTCCTGCTCATCGTCGCGATCCTCGAGCGGGCACTGCTGCGCGATCTGCTGGCCGCCGCGAAGGGGCTCGGGCTGGGCGCGCTCGTCGAAGCGCACACGGCCGCGGAGCTCGACACCGCCGTCGGCGCGGGCGCGCGCGTGGTCGGGATCAACAATCGCGACCTCCGGACGTTCGAGACGCGGCTCGAGACGACGATCGGGCTCCTGCCGACGATCCCGCCGGGCGTCACCGTCGTGAGCGAGAGCGGCTTCGCCACCGCCGCGGACGTGCGGCGCGTGGTCGACGCCGGCGCGCACGCCGTGCTGGTGGGCGAGGGCCTCGTGCGCGCGAGTGACGTGGCGGCGAAGGTCCGCGAGTTGGCACTCGCGGAGGGCCGGGATTCACTCCCGGCCCGGAGCGCAGGGGGGCTTGGGGGGAACGTCTCGTGCCCCCCATGACAAAGGTCAAGATCTGCGGGATCACGAACCTTGACGACGCCATGCTGAGCGTGGAGGCCGGCGCCGACGCGCTCGGCTTCATCTTCGTCGAGAAGACCCCGCGCTTCATGACGCCGGAGCAGGTGGCGCCGATCGTGCGCCGGCTGCCGCCGTTCGTCACGCCGGTCGGCGTCTTCTGGGACCACCCGGCGGGCCACGTCAAGGCGATCGCGGAGGCGTGCGGGTTGCGCGCGCTGCAGTTCCACGGTGACGAGACGCCCGAGGACCTGGAGACGTTCGATCTTCCCGCCATCAAGACCATCAAGCTCCCGCCGGCGGCGGCCGGCGGACTCGCAGGTGTCGGCGAGAGCCTCGAGGCTTCGCGATACCGCGCGGTCGTGAGCGCCATCCTCCTCGACAGCGCCGGACGGTGGAGTGAAGGCGCCACACGCGAGCCCATCGAGTGGACGACGGCGGCGCTCATCGTCAAACGGCACGCGGCAGCGGGCTCGAGCCTTCCGCGCGTGATCCTCGCCGCCGGGCTCACGGTCGAGACGGTCGCGCGCGCGATCGAGGTCGTGAAGCCGTACGGTGTCGACGTGAACTCCGGCGTCGAGGCGAAGCCCGGACGGAAGGATCCCGACAAGGTGCGCCGCTTCGTCGCGGCCGCGAAGGGGGCTGCATGAGTCTGCCGGACGCGCTCGGACACTTCGGGCGCTACGGCGGCCGTTACGTCCCCGAGACGCTGATGAGCCCGCTGATCGAGCTCCAGCGCGCGTACGCGGCCGCGCGGCGCGACCGGAAGTTCCAGGCGCGCCTGCGCATGCTGATGACCGAGTACGCGGGCCGCCCGACACCGCTCTACTTCGCCGAGCGCCTCACCGAGCACGCGGGTGGCGCGCGCATCTATCTCAAGCGCGAAGACCTCTGTCACACCGGCGCGCACAAGATCAACAACGTGCTGGGGCAGGGGCTCCTCGCGCAGCGGATGAAGAAGCACCGCGTGATCGCCGAGACCGGCGCGGGCCAGCACGGCGTCGCGACCGCGACGATCGCGGCGCTCCTCGGACAGGAGTGCGAGGTGTACATGGGCGCCGAGGACGTCGAGCGCCAGGCGCTGAACGTCTTCCGCATGAAGCTGCTCGGCGCCAAGGTCATCACCGTCGAGTCCGGCAGCCGCACGCTGAAGGACGCCGTGAACGAGGCCTTGCGCGACTGGGTCACGAACGTGCGCACGACCTACTACGTGCTCGGCTCCGCGCTCGGGCCGCACCCGTACCCGATGATGGTGCGCGACTTCCACACGGTGATCGGCAAGGAGACGAAGGCGCAGGCCCGGAAGATGATCGGCCGCCTCCCCGACGTCGTCGTCGCCTGCGTCGGCGGGGGCTCCAACGCGATCGGTCTCTTCCATCCGTTCATCGGCGACAGGAAGACGCGGATCATCGGCGTCGAGCCCGGCGGCCACGGTGTCGCGAGCGGCAAGCACGGCGCGACGCTCACCGCCGGCCGGCCCGGCGTCCTGCACGGCAGCATGAGCTATCTCCTCCAGAACGACGACGGGCAGGTCGCGATCGCGCACTCGATCTCCGCGGGCCTCGACTATCCGGGCGTGGGCCCGGAGCATGCGTACTACCGCGACCTCGGGCGCTTCGAGTTCACGTCGGTCACGGACGAGGAAGCGGTGCAGGGCTTCCAGACGCTCTCGCGCACCGAGGGCATCATGCCGGCGCTCGAGTCGTCGCACGCCGTCGCCTACGCGGTGCGGCTCGCGAAGCAGATGCCGCGGTCGAAGGCGATCGTCGTCGGGCTCTCGGGCCGCGGCGACAAGGACGTCCACGTGATCGCCAAGGCGCTGGGTGTTTCGATATGAGCCGGATCGACGCGACGTTCGCGGCCCTGCGCGCGCGCGGCGAGCGCGCGCTCGTCACGTTCTTCATGGCCGGCGATCCCTCGCTCGACGTCACCGAGCGCCTCGTCGTCGAGGTCGAGCGCCGCGGCGCCGACGTGATCGAGCTCGGCGTGCCGTTCTCCGACCCCATCGGCGACGGTCCCGTGAATCAGCGCGCCGCCGACCGCGCGCTCGCGTCGGGCACCAGCCTCGTCCGCGTGCTCGAGACCGTGGCGCGCGTGCGCGAGCGCGTGCGTGTGCCGATCGTGCTGCTCGCCTACTACAACCCGATCCACGCCTTCGGGCTGAAGGCGTTCGCGCGCACGGCCGCCGAGGCCGGCGTCGACGGCCTCCTCGTCGTCGATCTCCCGCCGGAGGAGGCGACCGATCTCGCCGCGGAGGCCGCGACGGGCGGCCTCGACGTCGTGCACATGGTCGCGCCCACCTCCACCCCGCCGCGCCTCAGACTGATCGCGCGACGGAGCACCGGCTTCATCTACGTCGTCTCGCGCATGGGCGTCACCGGCGAGCGCAACGACGTGCCGGCAGAGCTCGCGGCGCAGGTGCGGAGCCTCCGCATGGTGACGACCAAGCCGATCTGCGTCGGCTTCGGCATCGCGAAGCCCGAGCAGGTGGCGGCGGTCGCAGAGATGGCGGATGGCGTCATCGTCGGCTCGGCGATCGTTCGGATGATGGAGGGCGGGCGCTCCGCCTCGCTGGTCGACGACGTCGCCGGGTTCATCGCGGAGCTCAAGGCGCCGTTACGGAAACCATGACGACTCCGCCACTCCGAGCGCGGGCTTTGCCCGCGCAATCCGGTTGTTGGGGGGAGGCACGGCGGAGCACGCCGCGGGCGTGCGACGACGGTCGGAAGGGGGGCGAAGCCCCCCTCCGAGGTTGACGATGGCGTGGTTCAGTCGCAAGAAGCCCGAAGAGACGACGGCGGCGCCGCGCCGCACGGCGCAGGTCGCCGAAGGGCTGTGGATCAAGTGCGACTCGTGCAAGGAGATCATCTACCGCGCCGAAGTGGAGCGCGCGGGGAAGGTCTGCCCGAAGTGCCGCTATCCGTTCCGCATCTCCGCGCGTGAGCGGATCCTGACGCTCGCCGACACCGGGACGTTCGAG
Source organism: Candidatus Rokuibacteriota bacterium (assembly GCA_016866775.1). Classification (GTDB taxonomy): domain Bacteria; phylum Methylomirabilota; class Methylomirabilia; order Rokubacteriales; family CSP1-6; genus VGLJ01. The sequence continues at coordinate 13,858 of VGLJ01000076.1, forward strand.
GAGCACCACGCGAACCTCACGAGCGCCGACCCGCTCGGCTTCAAGGACACCAAGCGCTATCGCGACCGCGTGAAGGCCGCGCAGCAGAAGACCGGCGTCGGCGACGCCGTGGTGTGCGGGCTCGCGCGGATCGGCGGCCTGCCGACCGTGCTCTGCGCGTTCGAGTTCGGGTTCATGGGCGGGAGCATGGGCTCGGTGGTGGGCGAGAAGCTCACGCGCTCGATCGAGCTCGCGATCGCCAAGCACGTGCCCGTCGTCATCGTCGCGGCCTCCGGCGGCGCGCGCATGCAGGAAGGCATCCTCTCGCTGATGCAGATGGCGAAGACGGCGACCGCGCTGGAGCAGCTCGGCCGTGCGGGCCTGCCGTTCCTCTCGGTGCTCACCGATCCGACCACCGGCGGCGTGACCGCGAGCTTCGCGATGCTGGGCGACGTCATCCTCGCGGAGCCGCGGGCGCTCATCGGCTTCGCCGGCCCGCGCGTGATCGCCGAGACGATCCGCCAGCCGCTGCCCGACGGGTTCCAGCGCTCGGAGTTCCAGCTCGAGCACGGGCAGGTGGACATGGTCGTCGACCGGCGCGATCTCAAGGAGACGCTGCGCCGCATCCTCGTCTTCTTCAACGAATGACCTACACGGAGGCGGTAGCCCGCCTCCTCGGCCTCCGCCGCGGCGAGATCACCGGGATGGCGCCGGGCCTCGAGCGCATCGAGGCGCTGCTCGGAGCACTCGGTCATCCCGAGCGGCGCTACGTGCTCGCGCAGGTCGGCGGCACCAACGGCAAGGGCTCCACCGCCGCGATGCTCGCGAGCATCGTCAAGGCCGCGGGCCGCCGCGTCGGTCTCTACACCTCGCCCCACCTCGTCTCGTTCCGCGAGCGGATCCGCGTGGACGCCGTCCCGATCTCCGAGGACGCCGTCGCCGACGGCGTCGAGGCGCTCGGCACGCTGATCGCGCGCGTCGACGCCACGATGTTCGAGGCGGCGACGGCGCTGGCGCTCGATCACTTCGCGCAGGAGGGCGTCGAGGTCGCGGTGCTCGAGGTCGGGCTCGGCGGACGCGGCGACGCGACGACGATCGGGCGGCCGGCGGTCACCGTGCTCACGCGCATCGACTTCGACCACGAGGCATGGCTCGGCCGCACCCTCGAGTCGATCGCCGACGCGAAGGCGGCGATCATCCGCTCCGGCACGGCGATCTCGTCCGCGCAGCGCCCCGAGGCGCGCGCGATCATCGAGCGGCGCGCGGCCGAGGTCGGTGTCCCGCTCCAGCTCGAAGGGCGCGACCTCCACGTCGTCGCGCGCGCGGCGGGCGCCGACGAGCAACGCATCGACGTGAAGGGCCCGGGCTTCACACTCGACGACCTGGCCTTGCCGCTCCTCGGCCCGCATCAACCGTCGAACGCGCTCGCGGCGATCGCCGCGGCGCGCGTGCTCGGCGTGGACGAGCGGGCGATCCGCGCGGGCCTCGCGCGCGTGCGGTGGCCGGGCCGCCTGCAGATCGTGCGCCGCGACCCGTGGCTCATCCTGGACGGCGCGCACAATCCCGACGGTGCCCGCGCGCTCGCGGCGTCGCTTCGGGCGTTGTTTGGTGACCCACGCGTGACGTTCGTGCTCGGCGTCTACGCCGACAAGGACGCGCGCGGCATCATCGACGCCCTCCTCCCGCTCGCGGCGCGCTTCGTGCTGACGCGCGCGGCTGGCGAGCGGGCCGCCGACCCCTCCGATCTTCACGCCGTCGTCGCGGGGCGTGTGCCGACGACCGTGACGCGCTCGGTCGCGGAGGCGCTACGCGTGGCGACGGCCGCGCCGGCGACCCCCATCATTTGTGTCGCCGGGTCGCTCGCGGTGGTCGGCGAGGCGCTCCGACACCTCGCCGGAACGGATAAACCTTGCCCGATCGAAAACGGCGCTGATAGCATGGAAGCTCTTTCTTGACGGGGACTTTCGAGCCACTTCATGACGCTTTCCGCCCGGGTGCTGGCCCTCGCCGTCGGGCTCCTTCTCGGAGCTTGCGCGGAGGCCTTCGCCCAGCCGGCCGCCTCGCAACCGCCGGCGCCGGTCACGGTGCGCACGGTGGGCGGCGACGTCACGGTCCTCGCCGACCGCATCGAGCAGCTCGGCCGTGACCAGGTCGTCGTCGCGACCGGCAACGTCGAGATCGTTCGCGGGCGCGCGCGCCTGAACGCCGACCGCGTCGAGATCAACCGGGAGACGGGCGACGCGGTGGCGACCGGCCGCGTGATCTTCTACGACGGCGAGGACCGGCTCACCGGCGACCGCATCGACTACAACATCAAGAGCGGCACGGGCGTCGTCCACCGTGCGCGCGCGGAGACCGCGCCGTACTACCGCCTCTCCGGCGAGCGGATGGAGCGCGTCAGCGACAGCGTCTACCGCGTGCGCCGGGGGGTCTTCACCACGTGCGAAGACGATCCGCCCGCGTGGTCGTTCCGCTTCGAGGAGGCGACGGCCGACCTCGAAGACTACGTCTACGGCACCGGCGCGTCGTTCTGGGTGAAGAACGTGCCGCTGATCCCGTTCTTCCCGTTCTTCGCGGCCGCGATCCGCCGCGAGCGGCAGACGGGCTTCCTCTTCCCGACGTTCGGCAGCTCGAGCCGCAAGGGCTTCTACGCCGAGGTGCCGTTCTTCTGGGCCATCACCGAGAGCCAGGACCTGACGCTCGCGTTCGACGCGTTCGAGGCGCGCGGCTTCGGCGGGCGTGCGCTCTACCGCTACCGGCTCGCGGAGGACCACGGCGGCAGCCTCGGCGGGTTCTACGTGAAGGAGACGCAGATCGAGAACGAGGACCGCGGATGGATCGCGTTCCGCCACGAGTGGCGCGCGCTCGCGGGGTGGCGGGCGGTCGCGGACGTGAACCTCGTCTCCGACGATCTCGTCCTGCGCGATTACAGCACGCGGCTCAGCGAGCGCTCCCTGCAACGCGTCGAAACCAACGTGTTCGTGGCGCGCAGCTTCGACCGCTGGAACTTCGTGGGCAACGTCTTTTCCTACCAGGACCTGACGACGCCGCGCGAGACCGAGCTGCGCCGCTTGCCCGAGCTGCGCGCCGACCGGATCCGGAGCCCCGTGCCGGGCCTGCCGGGCGTGCTCGTCGACCTCGAGTCGAGCGCCACGTACTTCCAGCGCGACGTGGGCTCGGACGGCGCGCGCGTCGACGTCCGCCCGCGCGTCTCGATGCCTGTGCGCCCGGGCGGGCTCTTCACGGTCACGCCGTTCCTCGGCGGGCGGCTGACCGGCTACCAGACGGGCGCCGTCGCGCGGCGCCTGGCGTCGGACTTCGAGACCCAGGTCGACGTCGTGAACAACGACCCGCGGCTCCGGCGGCTCGTCGAGGCCGGCGGCGACCTCGAGATGCCGCTGTCGCGCGTGTACGCCTTCGACCGGTGGGGCGTCGACGGCCTGCTGCACCGGATCGAGCCGCGCGTCACCTACACCTTCATCACGGGCTCGGGCATGAACCACCTGCCGCTCTACACCGAGCGCATCGACCGCATCAAGGAAGCGAGCCTGCTGACCTACTCCGTGACGAACCGGATCCTCGCGCGCACGAGTGCCACCCCCGACAGCGAGCCGGTGCGGTGGGAAGCGATGCGGGTGACGCTGGGCCATTCGATCGACCTGCGCTCGGACACCCACACGCTGGGCGACGTGATCGGCGACCTCATCGTGCAGGCGCCGTCGATCTTCCGCTTCCGCGGGGAAGCGCGCTACAGCCTGGCGCGGCAGGACATCGCGACGGCCACGACGGACTTCGCGGTCTCGCTGCCGCGCGTGAGCGGCGCCGTCGGCGCGCGCTTCGACGCCGAGCAGCGCACCAGCTTCCTGCAGGGCTCCGTGCGCGTGGAGCTCACGCGACACGTCGCCGCGCGTGCCGCCACGAACTGGGACATCCGCAGCGACACGTTCGTCGAGAGCCAGTTCGGCCTCGACTTTCGGTTCCAGTGCTACGAGTTCTCGATCCTCTTCATCGACCGCGGACGCGAGATCAGGCGCACGCAGGCGGAAGAGGAGGTCCGCTTCAGCGTCAACCTCCTCGGTGTCGGCGGGCCGCTCCGCACGACCGTCGGCCCCTGACGCCCGCGCGCGTGGTCGCCGGGCTCGTCGCCTCGATCCGTCCGCGCCAGTGGGTCAAGAACCTCTTCGTCTTCGCCGGCGTCATCTTCGCGCACAAGCTCTTCACGGCGGACGCGTGGCGCGCGCTCGCCGCCTTCGCGATCTTCTGCGCGCTCTCCGGCGTGGTCTACCTGCTGAACGACGTGGCGGACCGGGAGCGGGACCGCGCGCATCCGGTCAAGCGCGCCCGCCCGATCGCGTCCGGCGCGCTGCCGGTTCCGGCGGCGCTCGTCGGGGCACTCGTGCTCGGCGTGTGCGCGCTCGCCGGATCCGTCGCGCTCGGCCGGGGGTTCGTCATCACGGCCGCGGCGTACGTCGGCCTGCTGACCCTGTATTCCGTGCGCCTCAAGCACGTGGTCATCGTGGACGTGCTGACGGTCGCGGCGGGCTTCGTGCTGCGCGCGGTCGCGGGCGCCGTCGCCGTCGACGTGGACATCTCCGGCTGGCTCCTGATCTGCACGATCCTGATCGCGCTGTTCCTCGCGCTCGGGAAGCGGCGCCACGAGTACCTGACGCTCGACGCCGAGGCGACCCGGCACCGCCCGATCCTGGCCGAGTACAGCGCGGCGCTGCTCGATCAGATGATCGCGGTGGTCACGGCGTCCACGGTGACGGCGTACGCGCTCTACACGATGTCGCCGGAGACCGTCGCGAAGTTCGACACGCGCCTGCTGCCCGCGACGCTGCCGTTCGTGCTCTACGGCATCTTCCGCTACCTCTACCTGCTCTATCGACACCAGCTCGGCGGCAACCCGTCGGAGCTGTTCCTCAACGACCGCGCGCTCATCCTCAACGCGTGCCTCTGGATCGTCGCCGTGGTCGCGATCATCTACGGGACGGGCCGATGACGCCGACCCTGCTGGGCGGCTGGGGCCGGTTCCCGCTCGCGCGCTGCTACGTGTTCCGCGCGGAGCGCAGGGCCGCCGTGGCCGAGACGCTCGCCGCGAAGGCGGCGCCGACCTTCATCGCGCGCGGGCTCGGCCGCAGCTACGGCGACGCCGCGCTGAACGCGGATGCAGGCGTCGTCGTCCACGACCGGCTCGACCGCATGCTCGGCTTCGATGCCGCGCGCGGCGAGCTCGCGTGCGAGGCGGGCGTGAGCTTCGCCGACATCATCCACTGGGGGCTGCCGCGCGGCTGGTTCCCGCCGGTGACGCCCGGGACGAAGTTCGTCACCGTGGGCGGCGCCATCGCCGCGGACGTGCACGGCAAGAACCACCATCGCGACGGCACGCTCGCGATGTTCCTCCAGGCGTTCACGCTCCTCACGGCCGACGGCGAAGTCCTCCGCTGCTCGCGCGAGGAGCACGCCGACGTCTTCTGGGCCACCGTGGGCGGCATGGGCCTGACCGGAATGATCCTCGACGCGCGCCTCCGCCTGCGTCGCGTGGAGTCGGCGTGGATGCGCGTCGACTACCGCAAGGCGCGCCACCTGGACGACACGCTCGCGGTGTTCGCGGCGAGCGACGCCGGGTCGCCGTACTCCGTGGCGTGGATCGACTGCCTCGCGCGCGGCCGCGCGACGGGGCGCGCGGTGATCATGCACGGCGACCACGCGAGCGCCGCCGAAGTGCGCGCCGCCGGCCGGTCCGACGCCCGGCGCCGGGGCGGCCACCTGACGGTGCCGTTCGACGTTCCCGGCGCGCTGCTGAATCCCCTCACGGTGCGCCTCTTCAACGCCGTCTACTACGCCAGTCACCACGACGCGCGCGGCCGGCTCGTCGACGTGGACCGGTTCTTCTACCCGCTCGACGGCGTCGGTCACTGGAACCGGCTCTACGGCCGTCGCGGATTCGTCCAGTACCAGGCCGTGCTGCCGGCGGCGGCCGAGAGCGAGCGCGGGCTCATCGCCCTCCTCGAGCGCCTCAGCGGCTCGGGGCGCCCGTCGTTCCTCGCGGTGCTCAAGCGGCTCGGGCCGCAGAACCCGGGATTCCTGTCGTTTCCGCGCGAGGGCTACACGCTGGCGCTCGACCTCCCGGTGCGCGCGGGGCTCATCGAGTTCCTGCGCGAGCTCGACCGGCTCGTCCTCGATCGCGGCGGGCGCGTCTATCTCGCCAAGGACGCGACGGCGACGGCGGAGGCGGTGCGCGTCATGTATCCGCGGCTCGACGAGTTCCGCGCGGTGAAGGCGCGGCTCGACCCGCGCGGCGTGCTCTCGTCGTCGCTCGCCCGCCGCGTCGGGCTCGTGAGCCACAAGTGACGGCCATGGGCCGTCAAGGTTCGAGATGCCGACGGTCCTGATTCTCGGCGGCACGTCGACGATCGCGCGGGCGATCGCGGGCGAGCTCGCGGCGCGCGGATTCGATCTCGCGCTCGGTGGGCGCGATCTCGCCGAGCTCGAGGCCGTCGCCGCCGACCTGCGCGTGCGGCACGGCGTCGCGACGACGGTCCATCGGATGGACGTGCTGGAGATGGAGCACCACGCGACGACGCTGAAGGCGTGTCTCACGCCTGAGCTTCGCGGCGCCGTGCTCGCGTTCGGCTATCTCGGCGACCAGCGGCGCGCCGAGAGCGACGCCGCCGAGGCGCGCCGCATCCTCGACACCAACCTCACCGGCTCGGTGCTCGCGCTCGACGTCGTCGCCGCGCACCTCGCCCGCGGGGGCGGCGGGTTCATCTGCGCGCTGTCGTCGGTCGCCGGGGAGCGCGGGCGGCAGAGCAACTACGTGTACGGCGCCGCGAAGGCAGGGCTGACGGCGTATCTGAGCGGCCTGCGCGGCCGCCTCGCCCCGGCCGGCGTCCAGGTGCTCACCGTCAAGGCGGGCATCGTCGACACGCGAATGAGCGCCGGCATGCCGGGCGCCGCGCTCGCGGCGCCGCCGGCGGCCGTCGCGCGCGCGGTGGTGCGCGCGATCACGCGCGGCCGCGACGTGGTCTACGTCCCGTGGTTCTGGCGCTGGATCATGCTGATCATCCGGCTGATCCCCGAGCGTATCTTCAAGAAGCTCACGCTGTGACTCGGAGGGGGGCTTCGCCCCCCTTCCGACGCGCGGCGCGAGCCTGCGGCTCGCGCTCGCGCTGCCTCCCCC
>VGLJ01000077.1 GCA_016866775.1 Candidatus Rokuibacteriota bacterium
AAACTCGGCCGGCCCATCACGGGCGCGTAGAACGGCTGACACTGCTCCTCGGCGAACCGGTCGAAGCCGGCCTCGTCAAGGATCGCGTTCAGCCTGACGTAGAACGGATGGCCCGGCGAGGCCGGCAAATCAGTCGCCGCTACCCACATCGGGGCGTGCTCGCTCGTGCGTTTGCCCATCGCCATGACCCGCACCGTACGATCACCCCCGGGTCACTGACGAGAGATACCTCAGTGACTTTCACCACGGACTGTTAGGACGCCCTGCCGAACATCGCCCGCAGCACGTCGTATGCCTTGCGGATGTCCTCCGGGCGCCGGCGGCCGGTCACGAGCGCGAAGATCTTCTCCGCCTCCTCGCTCGGCACCGCCTTCTCCTTGTCCGCGCGGACGTCGGTCAGATCGCGCAGCGGGACTTCGAGCGCGACCGACACGCGGTAGAGACTGTCGATCGAGATCGACTTCTCGCCGCGCTCCACTTCGCCGATGAACTTTCCGCTGAGTCCCGACCGATGGCCGAGACGCTCTTGGCTGAGGAGACGCTGTTTACGCAGGGCCCGCAGACGCTGCCCCAGGAACTTCCGCACATGCTTGACGGCACGCTCACCCACCGATGTCACCTCGAAGAAAGGGATGGTGCTACGTCAGCGCTGCCCCTCGCTGCCCCACTAACCTATCAACGCCCGCGGTGGGAGACAACCGCGAACCGCGCGCCGCCACCTTTCAGGGTAGATCGATCTCCACGTCGTCCCCGACCACGCGGACCGCATACACGGCGATGGTGAGTCCCTCGTCGACCCGGCACCGCCCGTTCGCGAGGTCGAAGTCGAAGCCGTGCCAGGGACACACCACGGCGTCGCCTTCCAGCCAGCCTTCGGCCAGCGGGCCGTCTTCGTGTGGACACAACGGGCTCGTGGCGTGGAACCGGCCGGCCCCCGCATTGAATAACGCCACCATAACGCCTTTGACGTCGAGGAGCGCCCCGTGGCCGGCGGGGATGTCGTTGGTGGACGCGGCGCGGACGAAGGCCATCAGGGTGTCTTCAGCGCCTCGTCGATCACCGAGCGGAACGTCTCGACGGGATGGGCCCCGACGAGCGAGCGGCCGTTGATCAGGAAGGTCGGCGTGCCGTTGATCCCGAGCGCTCGGGCCTGCGCCACGTCCGCCTCCACGGCGGCGGCGAATCGCCGCTCCTCGAGGCACCGCACGAAGGCGCCGCGCTCGAGCCCGAGATCCACCGCGTAGCGAATGAGGTCGTCACGCTCGAACGCCGGCTGCTCGGCGAACAGCCGGTCGTGGTAGGGCCAGAACTTCCCGGCTTCGCCCGCGCACCGCGCCGCCTCCGCCGCGGGGCGCGCCTTGTCGTGGGACGCCAGCGGCAGGTCCTTGAAGACGAGCCGCACCCGGCCGTCGTACTCCTTGAGGATCTGGTCCAGCGACCGCTGGACGCGCTTGCAGTACGGTCACTGGTAGTCGGAGAACTCCACGATGGTGACGCGGCTGCCCGCGGCGCCCTTGACCATCGTCGACTCGAGCGTGAGCTGGACCTGCGCGCGGCCGCCGGGGACGAGCAGAAGCGTCACACCGCCGACGACGGCGACGAGCAGGATCGCGACGAGGGCGAGACGCTTCACGGGACTCCAGAATACGATGGGGTATGGGCTTTGTCATCCGCGTGCTCGTGAACGCCGCGGCGATCCTGCTCGCGGCGCACGTCGTGCCCGGCATTCACGTCCGCTCGCTCACGACCGCGCTGGTGGCGGGACTCGTGCTCGGTCTCGTCAACGCCATCGTCCGTCCCGTGCTCGTCGTGCTGACGCTGCCGCTCACGCTGCTGACGCTCGGCCTCTTCCTCCTCGTGCTGAACGCGCTCTGTCTGTGGCTGACCTCGGTCGTCGTCGCCGGCTTCACGGTGCAGGGATTCTGGGCGGCGTTCCTGGGCGCGCTGCTGATCTCGGTGGTGAGCTGGATCCTGACGGCGTTCGTCAGCGACGCGGGTCGGGTGAGGGACTACCGCAGGTGACTACGCGGCTCTGCCGTCTTCGGTCAGCGACGTGACGACGTAGGTGCCGCTCTTCTCGTCGCGCTCGAGCGTGACGATCTTCTGCTTGGCGGCTTCCTCGAGGAGCTTCGAGAACGTCGAGTAGCCGTAGTAGCTCTCGTTGAAGGCGGGGTTTTTCCTGATCATCGTCTGCTTCACCATCGAGCCCCAGAGCGTCTCCTTGTTCTCGCGCTGCAGAGCCTGGATGGCGTCGATGAGCTGGCCCATGGCCTCGGCCTTCTTCTCCGGGAGCCCGCGCAGGAGCGTCGTCTTCTTCGTGTCGCGGATCAGGTCCTCGTAGAAGATGAACTCGTCGCAGGTGCCGACGAGCAGGTCGGACGACGACGACTTCACGCCCAGGCCGATCACGTGCCGGTCGTTCTCGCGGAGCTTCGACACGAGCGGCGAGAAGTCGGAGTCGCCGGAGACCAGGGCGAAGGTGTCGATGTGGGTCTTGCCGTACGCGAGGTCGAGCGCGTCCACGACCATCCGGATGTCGGCGGAGTTCTTGCCGCTGTAGCGGCTCTGCGGGACGTCGATGAGCTCGATCGCCCACTCGTGCAGCGGGCGCTTGTACTCGGTGAAGCGGTTCCAGTCCGCGTAGGCGCGGCGGACGATGATCTTGCCCTTCTCGAGCAGCCGCTCGAGAACCAGCTTGATCTCGAATTGCTTGTACTGCGCTTCCTTGACCCCGCGGGCGACGTTCTCGAAGTCGATGAACATCGCCAACTTCCGCTCGCCATCCATCGACCTCTATTATAGGGGGCGACAGACCGATGGCCCGCATCCCACCCGCATGAAGCAGGTCGATCCCTCCGTCGCGTCACGCGTGCCCCCCGGCCAGACCCTCACCGCGAAGTGGCCCGTGCTCACCTACGGCCGGACGCCGGGCTTCGACCCCAAGCGCTGGACGTTCCGGTGCTTCGGGCTGGTCGAGCGCGAGACGACCTGGACGTGGGCGGAGTTCCTGAAGCTGCCCCGCGTGACGGTGCGCTCGGACATCCACTGCGTGACGCGCTGGTCGAAGCTCGACAACGAGTGGGAGGGCGTGCCCGCGCGCGTCATCCTCGATCACGTCCGGCCGCGGCCCGAGGCGACGTGGGTCCTGCAGCACGCCGACCCGGACTACACGACCAACACGTCGCTCGACGACCTGCGCGACGACGACGTCATCCTGGCGCTCAAGCACGGAGGCCGTGACCTCGAGCCGGATCACGGCGGACCGATGCGCCTCGTGCTGCCGAAGCTCTACTTCTGGAAGTCGAGCAAGTGGCTGCGCGCCTTCGAGTTCCTCGACGTCAATCCCCCCGGGTTCTGGGAGCAGAACGGCTACCACATGCACGCCGACCCTTGGACGGAGGAGCGCTACTCCGACCAGGAGACGCGCGCGATGCAACAGATGCGCGCCGAGGCCGCCCGGAAGCTTCGCGAGCGATGAAGATGGGGGGCTCCGGGCGCCCCCCAAGCCCCCCACGCGCCGCGCACGGGGTGAACCCGCGCGCGGCGCGAGTGATCGGCGCGATCTCCGCGCTCGCGGCGGCGCTCGGCGGCTGCTCGACGCTCCTGCCGGGACAGGACGTCCGCTACAGTCCCACCCCGCATCACGTCGTCGCCGCGATGCTGCAGCTGGCCGGTGTCGGCCCCGACGACGTCGTCTACGACCTCGGCTCGGGCGACGGCCGCGTCATCGTCTCGGCGGCACGGGACTTCGGCGCGCGCGGGATCGGCTACGACATCGTGCCGGAGCTCGTCGCGGAAAGCGTGCGGAGCGCGGAGACGGCCGGCGTCAGCGCCCGGGCCCGTTTCGCGCACGGCAACATCTTCGAGGTCGACATGAGCCCCGCGACGGTGGTGACGCTCTATCTTTCCGAGGAGCTGAACGAGCGGCTTCGCCCGAAGCTCCTGCGCGAGCTCCGTCCCGGCGCGCGCATCGTCTCGTACCGTGTCGACATGGGCGCGTGGCGGCCGGACCGCACGATCAGCGTGGACGTCGACGGTCGCCCGCGGAGCGTGTACCTCTGGATCGTGCCGCGGCGCTGAGCCCTCAGGGGCCGGCCACGCGAGTGGCCGCGAGCGCGGCCGCGACGAGCGCGACCCCGCCGGCCGCCACGAACGTCGCGGTGAAGCCGACGCCCGCCACCGCGAGGCCGGCGGCGATCGAGCCGATCGCGATCGCGAGCTCCAGCGCCGTGTAGAGGGTGCCCATGGCGCGCCCGCGCTGCTCCGGCGGGACGCCGTCCGCGGCCCACGCGACCAGCGTCGTGTGCGCGGCCCCGTGGCCCGCGCCGTAGACGATGCCGCCGATGAGCAGGCCGGCCATGGTGTCCGCGAACGCGAGCACGACCAGCGCCGCCGCGAGGATCACGAGGCCCGCGATGACCACGGGCGTACGGCCCCTGCGGTCGGAGAGCCGGCCCGCGGGCTGGCGGACCGCCGTCAGGGCGAGCGCGTAGACCACGAAGAAGACGCCCGCGTTCAGCCCGCGCGCGTCGGCGTGGAGCGGGAGGAATCCGACGAGCGCGCCGTAGGTCAGGGTCATGAGGAGCATCAGCGCCGAGGGAAACAGCGCGCGGCGGCTCACCGTGTCGGCGACGTGGAAGCGCCGCGTCTCTCGCGTCGTCAGCGTTTCTGGCACGAGCGTCATGCAGGCGAAGCCGATCGCGGCGATCGCCATCGCCAGCGCGAACAATCCGTTGAAGCCGACCCAGCGCGCGACGAGGATCCCGGCGCCGGGGCCGAGCGCGAGGGCGAGCCCGCTCGCCATGCCGAAGGTGCCCAGCACTTCCGCGCGCCGCCCCGGCGGTGCGACGTCCGCCACCATCGCGGTCGCCGCGGTCGGCAACAATCCCATCCCCGCGCCATGAGCGAGCCGCACGACGAAGAGCGAGGTCACGCCGGCCGCCGCGGCATAGGCCGCGGGCGCGGTCATGAAGATGGCGCTGCCGGCAAGGATGATCGGTCGCCGTCCGTACCGGTCGGCGGCCCAGCCCGCCCAGCCGCGCAACGCCATCGACGAGATCGCGAACGCCGCGGTGACGACGCCGATCGCGCCGCTCGCCAGGCCGAGGTGCTGGGCGTAGAGCGGGAAGCTCGCGAGGACGAGGAAGAACGAGAAGAAGCCCGCGAAGCTGCCTGTCCAGAGGATCGCGAGACGCCCGCGCGTCACATGTCGAGAAATTCACGGAGGAGCTTCTGGAACCACCGCGGGCTGGTCGCCGGGGACCGTGTGTCCCGCGCCCGCGACCTCGACGAGCCGCGCGTTCGGCTGTGCCTCGACCATCTTCGCGGCGATGTCCTCGGCGAGGATGTCCGACTCGGCGCCGCGCACGAGCAGCGTGGGGCACGCGATCGCGCGCCACGCGGGCCAGAGGTCGATCGGATCGCTCCAGCGCCCGCTGCGCACGAGGTCGCGCAGCCCGCGGTCGTACTTCCACGTGAAGCCGCCGTCCGGGAGGGGCCTCACGCCGTGCTGCACGCGGGCGCGGAGCAGGGCGTCCGAGTAGCGCGGGTTGTTCGCCCGCTGGTAGGCGAGCACGTCCTCGATCGTCGCGAAGCGCTCCGGCGCCGACGCCATCACCATGCCGACACGCGCGCGCCCGGCGATCGCGACGTCGGGACCGATGTCGATCACGACCAGGCGACTGACGCGCGTCGGATACGTGGCCGCGTACTGGATGGCGACGCGGCCGCCCATCGAGAGTCCGACGAGCGCGAACGCCGCGAGGTCGCCGGTGAGCGCCGCGACCGCGTAGTCCATCTCGCGCGGCGGATCCGAGTCGCCGTGGCCGCGCTGGTCGAGCGCGATGACGCGGTAGCGCGCCGCGAGGGAAGTCCCTTCCGCGTCCCACGTCCGCGCGTGTCCGGTGACGCCGTGGAGGAGGACGACGGGCGGCGCGGTGCGCGCGCCCTGCTCGGTGTAGTGAAAGCGCACGCCGTGGAGCGTGACGGTGTGATCGGTCGGCATGGCGCCGATTCTACTGTATCGGCGGTACCATCCCTGCCATGGTGCACGCCCATCGCGAGACCGCGGCGTCACGCTCGCGCGGCGCGCTGATCGCCGCGCTGAGTCTCACCGGCGGCTACATGGTCGTCGAGGTGATCGGCGCGCTGCTCACCGGCAGCCTCGCCCTCTTCGCCGACGCCGCGCACATGCTGACCGACGTCGGCGGTCTCGCGCTGGCGCTCTTCGCGATCTGGATCGCCTCGCGGCCGCCGACGCCCGCGAAGACGTACGGCTACTACCGCGCGGAGATCCTCGCGGCCCTGCTCAACGCGCTCATCCTGCTCGCCGTCGCCACGGCGATCCTGATCGAGGCGTGGGAGCGCCTGATGCAGCCGCGCGCCGTGCTCGGCGGACCGATGCTCGTGATCGGCGCGCTCGGCCTCGTCGTCAATCTCGTCGGCGCCTGGCTGCTCCATGGCGACGCCGAGGCGAGCCTGAACGTCCGCGCGGCGTATCTCGAAGTGCTCAGCGATGCCGTGAGCTCGCTCGGCGTGCTCGCCGCCGCGGGCGTCGTGCTCGCCACCGGCTGGACGGTCGCCGATCCGCTCGTGAGCGTCGGCATCGCGATCTTCATCGTCCCGCGCACGTGGGGGCTCCTCCGGCAGGCGGTCAACGTGTTGCTGGAAGGCGTGCCCGCGCACCTCGATCTCTCGGCGATCGAAGAGGCGATGACGCAGGTGCCGGGCGTCGTCCGCGTCCACGACCTGCACGTGTGGACGCTGACCTCGGGCCGCGAGGCGATGAGCGCGCACGTCGTGGTCGTCGACGTTCGCGAGAGCGAGCGCCTGCTCGAGGCCCTCCACGCCGTGCTCCACACGCGGTTCGGCATCGACCACACCACCATCCAGCTCGAGACCGAGCCGACCCCTCTGCTGAGAATCAAGTCGCCCGGGGTCTGAAGCGGCCGCGCGCCGGCACACCGTTCGACCCTTCCGGAGGCCGGTGTATAGTGACCACCTCGAGAAGGAGACCAGCGATGGCGACGTACGCGCTCACCGACAAGGCGATCGTGCTCAAGCCCGAAGACGACGTGGCCGTGGCCAAGGCCGAACTGCCTGCCGGCACCGTGCTCGAGGACGGGTCCACGCCCATCGAGGTCCGCGCGGCCATCAAGCCCGGGCACAAGGTGGCGCGGCGCTCGGTACGGTCGGGTGATCCGGTGCGGCGCTACGGGCAGGTGATCGGCTTCGCGACCGAGGCCATCGCGGTCGGCGATCACGTCCACACGCACAACCTCGGCATCGGCGATCTCTCGGCGGACCGGTACGAGGTCGGCGTAGACGTGCGGCCGGTCGAGCCCTATCCCGCGGACACGATGCGGTACTTCGACGGCTACAAGCGCGACGACGGCCGCGTCGGCACGCGCAACTACGTCGCGATCATCTCGGGCGTGAACTGCTCGGCGAGCGTGAGCCAGTTCGTGAAGGACAAGTTCCGCGACGTGACGAAGGAGTATCCGAAGGTCGACGGCGTGCTCGCGATCACGCACAAGTCGGGCTGCGGCACGAAGCTCTTCGGCGAGGACCACGTGGCGTTGCAACGGGTGCTCGCCGGCTACGCGAAGCATCCGAACGTCGCCGGGTACATCCTGATCGGCCTCGGGTGCGAGACGAACCAAGCGGCGGTGATGATCGACCGCCAGAAGATGTCGGTTCCCGGTCATCCGGAGCGCAAGCCGTTCCTCGTCAACATCCAGGAAGCCGGCGGGATCCGGAAGACGGTCGAGCGCGCCGCGGCGGAGGCGGCGAAGCTGCTGCCGCTCGCAAACGACGTGACGCGCACGAAGCAGCCGATCTCGGAGATCTGCCTCGCCACGAACTGCGGCGGGTCGGACGCGAACAGCGGGATGACGGCGAACCCCGCGCTCGGCTGGGCGGTCGACGAGCTGGTGCGCTACGGCGGCACCGGCGTGCTGGCGGAGACGCCCGAGATCTACGGCGCCGAGCACCTGCTCATCCGGCGCGCGATCAACGAGGACGTCGCGAAGAAGCTGATCGACCGCTACAAGTGGTGGGAGTGGTACTGCCGGGGCATCGAGGCCATGGACAACAACCCCGCGCCCGGCAACAAGGCGGGCGGCATCACCACCGTGTTCGAGAAGTCGCTCGGCGGTGTCACGAAGGGCGGGACCACGCCGATGATGGACGTCTTCATGTACGGCGAGCCGATCACGACACGCGGCTTCGTCTTCATGGACACGCCCGGGCACGACCCCGTGTCGATCACCGGCCTCGTCGCGGGCGGCTGCAACCTGATCTGCTTCACGACCGGCCGCGGCTCGGTGTTCGGCTGCAAGCCCGTGCCGTCGATCAAGCTCGCCACCAACTCCCTCATGTACCGGCACATGGAGGAGGACATGGACATCAACTGCGGCGTGATCCTCGAGGGCACGCCGCTGCCGGTGGTCGGCCGTCAGATCTTCGAGGAGATCATCGCGGTCGCGTCGGGCAAGCCGTCGAAGAGCGAGCTCTCGGGCGTCGGCGAGGAGGAGTTCGCGCCCTGGATCATCGGCCCGGTGATGTGAGGCGCAGGTGACGCGGAAGCTTGTTCGGGACGCGAGCGCGCCGATACCGTCCACGATCTCGCGCCCCGCGCTCTGGCGGGCTTCCACGTAGTCGACGAGGCGGCCCCGGCTCTCCACGAGCACGCGCTCGCAGCTGATGCCGTAGCTGCGCATCTCGCGCACGATCTCCCGCACGCGCCGCGCGGCGGGCACGATCACCACGTCCACCGGGTACGTGCGCAGGAATTCGACCGGGCGAATTTCATGGCCCGTCGCGGGGATCCGCTTGCCGATCACGTCGGGATCGGTGTCGACGACGACGGGCACGCGCCGCGAATCCGCGCCGACCTGCGCGATGAAGGCCGCGGCGTCACCGGTCGCGCCCCAGATCGCGATCGATCGCCCCGAGGCGGCGAGGCCGTCGATCTGCCGGCGCAGGTGCGCGAGCGCGTCGCGGCTCGCGCTCCGGAAGGCCTCCGCGGCGCGCGCGTGCTGCACCTGCGTCTGTCCGCGGCCGAGCCGCACGAACGTGTAGAGCACGTCCTTCTGGTGGCCGTGGCCGATCCGCTGCTCGACGACGCCGCACCGCGAGAGCATGCGCATCAGCGAGGGCGTCGTGAAGTACGACACGTGCTCGGGCGCGAAGTCGAACGGGCGCGCGGTCTCGAGCGCGCGGTCGAGGCACGGCATCTCGAGAGAGATGACGGGCTGGATGTTCGAGCACGCGGCGGCGAACGCCAGCTCCTGGAGGAAGCCGAGCGGGTTCGTCAGGTGCTCCATCACGTGCCGGGCGATGACGAGGTCGGGCGTGATCTCCGCCAGCGCGCGCGTCGCGACGAAGCGCTCGCGCCGCAGCTCCACCTTCGCGTGCGGCGTCTCGGCGACGCCATGCGGATCGAAGCCGACGTACCGGCCGGCCGGCCGCGCCTCGGCGAGCGCTGCAAGGAATTCGGCGTCGCCGTAGCCGACCTCGATGACGACCGGGCTCGCGGGCAGGCGCGCGAGCGTCTCGTCACGGAGCGCGCGCACGTGCTCGCGCCATCCCGGCGCGCTGCTGAACGTGCGGCTCGGCTGCCCGGCGTGCTCACCGGCGGTCGGGATCCGCGACGTGATGGGCGCAGACCGGGCAGGCCACCGCCCGCACCAGATCCGCCGTCTCGTGGAGACGCTTCATGCCTGGGGAGAAGCGAGTGCTGCGTGCAAACCGGGGACCAGAGCAGGATCTAGTGGCCGCGTCGGGCGAGAGCCCAGCGGTCGTGTCGCCCCCCGTGTCGCGCGACGACACGATGCCTGTCAGCCCGGCACGCTTTGCCTAGTCGCGCCCGTCTTTGCCGGGCTGAGGTAGCCCGCGCGGGCTAGGCCTTGCCGCCGTGCCGTCCCGCGCCGGCCGCGAAGCGCGTCGCGCCCTCTTTCGCTTCGCCGGAATTGATCACCGTCATCCCGCGGTGGAACTCGTTGAGCACGGCTTCGCGCCATCCCAGCGACCACTGCTCGAGCGCGGAGAGCCGGTCCGAGCGCAGGCACCGCTGCGGCAGGGCGGCGAGGTCGTGCGCGAGCGCGAGCGCCTCCTTCAGCGCGTCACCCTTCGGCGCGAGGCGATTCGCGAGCCCCATGCGGCGCGCTTCCTCGCCCGAGACGCCGCGCCCGGTGAGGATCATGTCCATCGCGTGGCTCTGGCCGATGAGCCGCGGTAGCCGCACGGTGCCGAGGTCGATCAGCGGCACGCCCCAGCGGCGACAGAAGACACCGAACACCGCGTCCTCGGCGGCGACGCGCAGATCGCACCACAGCGCGAGCTCGAGACCACCCGCCACCGCGTAGCCTTCGACGGCCGCGATCACCGGCTTGCCGAGGATCATGCGCGTCGGTCCCATCGGCCCGTCGCCGTCCTCGGCGCGCCGGCGCCGCTTGCCCGCGGCGAACGCCTTGAGGTCCGCGCCGGCGCAGAAGACGCCGTTCGCGCCGGTCAGGATACCGACGCTCGCGGTCTCGTCCGCGTCGAACGCGCGGAACGCGTCGGCGAGCGCCTCGCTCGTCGGCTGGTCCACCGCGTTGCGCACGTCGGGACGGTCGATGGTGACGATGCGCACGGGGCCATCGGTGTCGACGCGGACGGTGTCACTCATGCGGGCTCCTTTGAACAGGGGGGCCCCGCACCTGGAGGGCCCCAAGCGCCTCAGGACTGGACGACCGTGACGACGAGCCCGATGGCGGAGAGGATGTTGCCGACCCGGACGCACTCGCCCTCGGCGCCGACCTTCACGACCGCCTTGCCGGTGTTGTGGACCTGCCAGGCGATCTCCCAGCCTTCCGCTTCCGAGCACTGGATCGCCTTCTGGAGCTGCCGGACGACTTGCTCGAACGTGTGGCAGTCGCAGTTGTGGAGGACGGTCATCCACGGCGGGGCGACCGCGCTCTCGGTGACGTCGTCGACGTCGGGCCGCGGGGTCGTTTGCTGCGCCATGCTGGTCCCGGCTCGGAGCTTACACCCGTCCGAAGGCGCCGGCCTCGCGGAGTCGCGCGATGCGGCGCTCGTCGTAGCCGAGCAGCTCGCGGAGCACGTCGTCGGTGTGCTGCCCGAGCTTCGGCGCGGGCGCGGGCGTGGTGATCGCGCCCGGCGTCTTCACGGGCGACGCGACCTCGCGCAGCGTGCCGAGCTCCGGATGCTTGACCTCGATGATCATCTCGCGCGCCTGCACCTGCTCGTCCTCGAGCGCCTCCTCGATCGTGTTGACCGGCGCGCACGGCACGCGGCCGCGCAGGTGCGTCAGCCACCCGGCCGTCGTGCGCTCTCTGAAGCGCGCGGCGAGCCGCGGCAGCAGCGCCTCCTTGTGCGCGAGGCGGTCGGCGAACGTCGCGAAGCGCGGATCGCGCGCGACGTCGGGGAGATCGAGCGCCTCCACCAGCGCCTCCCAGAACTTCGGCTTGTTGCAGAACACGACGATCCAGCCGTCGCGCGTGGCGAAGTTCTGCGCGGGCACGAGCGACTGGTGGCCGGAGTGTGCGACCCGGCCCGGCTGCCAGTCGCGGTTGAGCGTCCAGATCGCGTAGTACGAGAGCATGCTCACGGCCGCGTCGAGGAGCGACACGTCGATCTCGCGCCCCACGCCGGTGCGCTGGGCGTCCCACAGCCCGGCCATGAGCGCGGCCATCGCGACGTAGCCGCCCGCGAAATCCACCACGGACACGCCGGCCTTCGTCGGCGGCGCGTCCGGCTCGCCGGTCACCGACATCCAGCCGGCGTAGCCCTGGATCAGATAGTCGAACGCCGGCTCCGCCGCGCGCGGGCCCGTGAGACCGAAGCCCGAGAGCGAGCAGCAGACGACGGTGGGATTGATCTCACGCAGCGCCGCGTACGTGAGGCCGAGCTTCGCGGGCTGATCGCCGCGCAGGTTGTTGAACACCGCGTGCGACACGCGGACGAGGTCGTGGAACACCGCACGGCCGTCGGCGTGACGGAGATCGAGCGCGATCGACTTCTTGCCGCGGTTGAACGACTGGAAGAAGAGCGAGTCGCCGTCGGCGGCGTACGGGCCGGTGGCGCGCGAGCTGTCGCCGCCCACGTTCGGATCCTCGATCTTGAGGACCTCGGCTCCGAGATCGGCGAGGAGCTGGGTGCCGAACGGCCCGGCGCCGAACTGGTCGACGGCGACGATGCGCAGCCCGGCGAGCGGCGGCCTCAGGGCAGCGTTCCCTGGCCGAGGGTCGCGTGGTTGCGCTTCGGGACGAGCGCGGTGCGCCGGAACGTCATCACGCGGACGCCGTGCTGGTTGGTGACGCGCGTCTCGACGCTCACCGTGCCGCGATCGCCCCGGCTCGACTCGCGGAGCGCGAGCACCGTCGATTCCGAGTAGAGCGTGTCGCCGATGAACGTCGGGTGATCGTGGGTGATCTTCTCGATCTCGAGGTTCGCGATGGCGCGCCCGGAGATGTCCGCGACCGTCATGCCGATACCGATCGAGAACACGAGGGGGCCGAGCACGAGGCGCTGCTGATGCTGCGTGTGCGTGGCGGCGTAGTGCGCGTCCGAGTGCACCGGGTGCTGGTTCATCGTGAGCAGCGCGAACCACGTGCAGTCGGCCTCGGTGATCGTGCGGCCGGGCCAGTGCTTGATGACCTCGCCCTCGGTGAACTCCTCGAAGAGCCGTCCGTAGCTCATGACGTCATGTCCATGGGGGCCCCACCGCTACGGACCCCCAAGCCTCCCGGCGAGCGCGCGCGCGTCGGCGACCACGCGGACCGCGAGCGGCGCCGACCGATTGCGCAGCGTGACCTCTTCGCGCGGGTAGGCGCTCACGTCGACGCCCGCGCGCGTCGCCACGGTCTCGGAGATCACCAGCTCGCTCGCGTACGTCTTCGTGAGCTGTTCGAGACGCGCGGCCACGTGCACTGTATCACCGACGGCGGTGAGGTACGCCGCCTCGGCGAAGCCCATGCGTCCCACGACGGCGGGGCCGACGTGGATGCCGATGCCGAGCCGCAGCGGCGCGGGCAATTCCGCGGCGAGGCTCTTGCTCAACGCGTCGACGCCCGCGATCATCCCGGCCGCGCCGCGAATCGCGCCGCGGAACGCGTCGTCGGCCGATGTCTCGACGCCGAACAACGCCATCACGCCGTCACCGGTGAACTGGTTCGCCACGCCGCCCGCCTCGCGAATGGCGGTCCCCACCGTCTCGAAGTATCGATTCAGCAGATAGACGACGTCGTACGGCAGCTTGCGCTCCGCGAGGCTCGTGAACCCGCGAAGGTCGGCAAACAGCACGGCCACCTCCCGCTCGGTGCCGGCCTCGGCGCCCGCGACGTCGAGCGCCGCGTGCGTCGGCGCGGGCGCGATGAGCGGCGCGACCGCGACGTCGCCCGTCGGCCGCGTCTGACACGCCAGGCGCACCGCGGGCGGCGCGCCGACGCGGCGGAGCAGCCGGGCTTCGCTCTCGCCGGGCGGCGGCAGCTTCTCGGCGCCGCGCTCGATCCGGACGCGACACGTCGAGCAGCGCCCGCGGCCGCCGCAGACCGAGACGTGCGGGACGCCGCCGACGCGGCTCGCTTCGAGGATCGTGAAGCCCACGGGCACCGTGACGCTGCGGCCGTCGGGATACGCGACCCGGATCCGCTTGCGGTTCGTGATCGCGGTGCGCACGGCGCGCGCCACGAGGACCCCGATGAGCGCCACCCCGAACGTGACGTAGACCGCGCGCTCGAGCTCCCACAGCGCCGCGGATGCGTAGGGTGGCAGCGCCGCCGCCTTCAGCGCCGCCTGTCGTCGCGCGACGTCGGCGGGCGCGCTCCACGCGGCGACCTCGCGGCCCATGCGCGCGAAGCCCCCGAGCGCGAGGGCGGGCAGCAGGAGCGCGAGCGCGTACGCGAGCGGCACGAGCGGGCGGTACCACGCGCGCAGCCTGAGCCAGTAGTGCAGGCCCACGCAGGCGTGCGCCCAGACGATGAGGATCGCCGCCGTCTGCTTGAGGCCGAGCTCCGGCCGGACGGCCCACAGCGCGTACGCGACCCATGTATACGCATCCTCGCGCCCGTAGAGCGCGTGCGCGACGCGCGTGCCGAAGATGTGGCCCGTGATCAGGAGCGGGATGGTGAGGCCGAAGACGAGCTGCACCGCCTCGGCCGCGGGCATGCGCAGCGTCCGCCGCTGATAGAGCGCGACGAAGCCGAGGATGGCATGCGTCAGGAGCGCCACGTAGAGCGCCGCCGTGCCGAGCGGATTGCGCCACAGCGCGACGAACCACCAGCGCCCGCTCTCCGCCGCGCCGACCGAGATCAACCCGAGCGCGTGGTTCGAGAGGTGCGTCACCAGGTAGGTGACGAGCACGAGCGCCGCCGCGAGCCGGACCTGTCTAGTGGTGATGGCCTGCGATCAGCCGCGCCGTGACCATGGCGCCGGCCTCGTCCTCGGGGACCGGCATGTGCACGAGGCGGGCCGCGTCCCGGTAGTGACGCTCGACGGGGAACTCCGCGGTGTAACCGTAGCCGCCGTGCGTGCGCATGGACTCGAGCGTCACGCGCACCGCCGTCGCCGAGGCCTGGAGCTTCGCGACGGCCGCGCGGACCGGATCGGCGCCTGCGTCGCCCACGAGGAGCCGCGCCGCGCTCACCGCGGTCGCCATGTCGGCGAGCTTGAGCTGGATCGCCTGGTGCTGGCTGATCGGCTTCCCGAAGGCGGAGCGCTGTTGCGCGTACCGCAGCGCCGCCTCGAACGACGCCTGCGCGATGCCGACGCCGAGCGCCGCGACGGCGACGTGCGCGAACGCGAGCGTGTCTTCGAGCGCGCCGTCCGCAAGCACGCCGCCGGCGGGGACGGTGTCGACGTGCACGCGCGCGGTTTCCGCCGCGATCAGCCCGAGGAGCGGCTCGCGGACGACACGGACGCCGGCGGTTCGCGCGGGCACCTCGACGAGCACACGCCGCCCATCGTCCCTCGTCGCCGCGACGACGAGCACGTCCGCGGTCGCGGCGCCGTCGACGAGCCCCGTGTCGCCGGTGAGCACCAGGCCCGCGCCGTCGCGACGAAGCGTGACGCGGCCCTGCAAGGCGGCCGCCGCGAGCTTCTCGCCGCGCCCGAGGCGCGCGAGCATCGCGTCGGGCGCGTGCGTGGCGAGCGCACGGACTGCGATCAGGTGCGACGCGGCGATCGCGGCCAGCGAGCCCCAGCCGCGCGCCAGCTCTTCGACGAGGCGCGCGCACGCGCTCGGAGGGAGCGCGAGCCCGCCGGCACTCGCGGGCAGGGGAGCGGCGAGAAGCCCGAGCTCGGCGAGCGGTACGAGCAGTGCCCTGGCCGATCGGCCGGCCTGCTCATGGCCCTGCGCGACGGGCACGATCTCCTTGTCGACGACCTGTCGCACGGTCAGCACCATCTGCCGCTGCTCGTCGGACGGGTCCTCGTGCGCGACGAGCGCGCCGGCGCGCTCGCCGTACCGGTCGACGAGCTGCCGCGCGATGATCGTCCGCTGGATCTCGTTGGTGCCCTCGCCGATGATCATCAGCGGCGTGTCGCGGTAGTAGCGCTCGACCGGCGCGCTCGCGAGCACGGAGCGCTCGCCGAGCACGCGCATCGCGTCCTCCGCCACCGTCTGCGCGGCCTCGGACGCGTGGAGCTTCGCCATGCCGGCCTCGAGATCGCAGCGCTCGTTGCGGTCCTTCATGCCCGCGGCCCAGTAGGTGAGCAGCCGCGCGCCGTGCAGACGTCCCGCCATCTCCGCGAGCCGGGGATCGGGGCGGCCCTCCGCGCGCGCATGGGCGAGCGCCGCATCCCATGCCGCCTGCGCCACGCCGACGGCGCGCGCGGCGATGTTGATGCGGCCGGTCTCGAGCCCGCTCATCACGTGCTTGAAGCCGCGTCCCTCGACGCCG
Source organism: Candidatus Rokuibacteriota bacterium (assembly GCA_016866775.1). Taxonomy (GTDB): domain Bacteria; phylum Methylomirabilota; class Methylomirabilia; order Rokubacteriales; family CSP1-6; genus VGLJ01. The sequence continues at coordinate 15,906 of VGLJ01000077.1, forward strand.
CCGACGAGATTCGCCGCCGGCACCGGGAAGTCCTCGAAGAGCAATTCGGCGGTGTCGACGCCCTTGTAGCCGAGCTTGGCGATCGACTTCACCACGCGCAGCCCGGGATGCCCTTTCTCCACGATGAAGCACGACATCCCGCGGTGGCGCGGCTCGGCCTTCGGATCGGTCAGCGCGAGGAGCGCGAACGTGTTGCCCTCACGGCCGTTGGTCACGAACATCTTGCTGCCCGCCAGGACGTAGACGTCTCCGTCTCGTCGAGCCACGGTGCGGATCGCCTGCACGTCGGAGCCGGCGTGCGGCTCGGTGAGGCAGAGGCCGCCGCGCGCCTCGCCGCGCGCGAAGCGCGGCAGGAGCCGCGCGCGCTGCTCGTCGGTGCCGTGGTGCAGCACGATCAGGGCGGCCATCGTGTGGCTGTTGAGCACGCCCGCGAGCGACATCCAGCCGCGGCAGATCTCCTCGATCACGCGCGCGTAGGTGGTGACGTCGAGCCCAAGGCCGCCGTACGCGGCGGGGACGAGCGCGCCGAAGAGGCCGAGCTCGCGCATGCGCGCGACCATCGCGTCCGGGTAGGCGTCGGCGTGCTCGAGCGCGACGGCGTCGGGGCGCACGTGGTACTCCACGAAGTCGCGGACCGCGGCCACGATCGGTGGCGTCATTCGCACCCGATACTACAATGAAGACGGAATGCCTCTCGACGACGTGGTCCTCGCCCTGCAGCGCCTCGTGGATCGTCTCGTCCGCCGCGTGCGCGTCGGGCCGGCGCCGGAGCGCGGCGCTCGCCGCCTCCTGATCATCCAGATCGACGGGCTCGCGCGCTCCGTGCTGGAGCAGGCGCTCCGCGAGGGGCGCATGCCGTTCCTCGGGCGCATGCTGCGGCGCACGCACCGTCTCGAGCCGATGTCCGTCGGTCTTCCCACGTCGACCCCGGCGTTCCACATGGCGGTGATGTACGGGGCGCGGCCCGACATTCCCGGCTTCCACGTCCACGACAAGCGCCGGCGCGCCGACGTGTACTTCCCGCGGGCGGGCGACGCGGCGCTCGTGGAGCAGGAACAGGCGCGGGGGCGCCTCGGCATCCTCACCGGCGGCAGCACGTACGGGTGCGTCTTCACCGGCGGGGCGGAGAACAACCTCTTCAGCTTCACCAAGGTGAAGCGCCCGAGCGGCAGCGGCATCCTCGCGCCCGTGTCGGCGTTCATCGTCGTCGCGTGGGTGATCGTGAAGTGTCTGACGCTGACCGTCATCGAGCTGCTGCGCTTTCTCCTGCGCATCGTGGCCGACCCGATCGCCGCGCGCCCGAACGGATGGAAGTGGCTCGCGATCAAGGTCGGGATGTCCATCTGGATGCGCGAGATGTTCACGCTCTCCGTCGCACGCGACGTCTACGCGGGCGTGCCCGCGATCTACGTCAACTACCTCGACTACGACGTCTACGCGCACGGCTTCGGCCCGCGCGACCGGCGCGCGCGGCGGGCGCTGCGCCGCGTCGACCGCGCCATCCAGCAGCTCTGGCGCGTGTGCCGGCGCGTGCCCGAGTACGCGTACGACGTCTACGTGCTGTCCGACCACGGCCAGGCGCACTGCATGCCGTTCCACACGCTGTCGGGCGGGCAGCCGCTCGAGCAGCTCCTGTTCGAGGCGTTCTTCGATCCGGCGGGCATGCGCGAGGTGAGCCCGGCCAGGCCGCGCGGGCGCAACCTGGCGAGCGGGATCAAGGCCATGCGCAGCCGCCGCGGCAACGGGCTGTTCCAGCGCTTCGTCAACTACCTCGACGAGGACTTCGGCGTGCGGATCGACCGCGCGCCCGAGACGCAGGAGCGCGGCGGCGTGCGCGTCGTGTGCGCGGGGCCGAACGCCTTCGTCTACTTCGTCGACACGCCGGAGCCGCTGACGATCGAGGAGATCGACGAGCGCCATCCGGGGCTCGTCGACGCGATCTCACGCTTCCCGGGCATCGGCTTCATCCTCGGCAAGCGGTACCGGCTCGACGACGAGCCCGGTCCCTTCGCCGATCGCGACGACGCGGCGCTCGTCATCGACGGCGTGCGCGATCTCATGGCGATGCGGACGGCCGGCGACCTCGTGATCTACGGTCACGACACGCCGGACGGCAACATCTCGTACATCGCGGAGATCGGCGCGCACGCGGGTCCCTCGGTCGAGGAGCGGCACACGTTCATCGTCGCGCCGGCCGACGCCGAGTTGCCGGCGACGATCACGCACCCGCTCCAGCTCTACGACGTCTTCGTGCGGTATCAGCCTCGCGCGGCGCGCGCCGCGTGACCCGCGCCGCATGATCCAGTTCGTCGTTGCCAGCTACAACATCCATCGCGGCGTCGGGAACGACAGGCGGCTCGACCTCGCGCGCATCGCCGACGTGATCGCCGAGGCCAACGCCGACGTGGTCGGTCTGCAGGAGGTGATCCGCGAGGACGGCCATCATCACGCGGACCAGGCGGCGTTCCTGGCCGCGCGGCTCGGGATGACGCTCGTGATGGGCGAGACGCGCGCGCACGGCCGCGGCACCTACGGCAACGCCGTGCTGGCGCGGCTGCCCGTCGCGGGCTCGGCGCGCTGCGACCTGAGCTGGGGCACGCGCGAGGCGCGCGGCTGCCTGCGCGTGGACCTCACGGTGGGCGGCACCACGCTGCACGTGTTCAACTGCCACCTCGGTCTGAACCTGCGCGAGCGGCGGCGCCAGCTCGATCTCCTCGGCGGCTTCATCGCCGTCTCGCACCAGCTGCCGGGGCCGCGCGTGCTCATGGGCGACTTCAACGAGTGGCACTTCGGACCGATCACGCGCGGGCTGCGCCGCGAGTTCTCGTCGCCGATGCGGCGGATGCGCCGCACGCACCCCTCCTGGTTCCCGCTCTTCAAGCTCGATCGCATCTACTGGGACGTGGCGCTCGAAGGCCGCGAGTTCCACGTCCATCGGAGCCGTCTCGCACGGGTCGCCTCCGACCACCTGCCGGTGATCTGCACGCTGCGCGTTCGCCGCCAAGAGCTCGAGCGTTCTGCGAATGCGTACGTGACCGGCGACGCTCTGCCGCCGGTCGAATAGCCTCACGCGTCTTCGTCCGTGCCGGGGGAGCGAGAGGGGGGCAGCGCCCCCCCCTTGGCTGTAGAATCCGTCCGCCATGACGACCCTCAAGATCGATCACGCGCGGTACGTCATCACCGTCGACGAGCAGCGGCGGATCATCCAGGACGGCGCGATCCTCGTGGACGGCGCGCGCATCACGCGCGTCGGGAAGGCGAACGAGCTCGCCGGTGTCGGCGCCGATCGCGTGATCGACGCGCGCCACATGGTCGTCACGCCCGGGTTCTTCAACGGGCACATGCACATCAGCTACGCGCACTGCGTGCGCGGCATCTTTCCGGACGACCAGGGGAGCCCGCTCAAGCACGTCTTCGCGCTCCAGGCCGCGATGACCGAGGAGGAGGAGTACCACACGACGCTGCTCGGGCTGCTCGAGCTGGTCAAGAACGGCAACGTGTGCTTTCTCGACCCGGGCAGCACGAAGTTCCCCGACGCCTGTCTCCAGGCGTACCAGGATGCGGGTATCCGCGTCGTGATCGGGGAATGCGTGATCGATCGCGACTCGCCGCTCGCGCTGCCGCGCTATCCCACACCGGAGGCGATCGCGCGGACCGCGGCCTTCGTCAAGAAGTGGGACGGGAAGCTCGACGGCCGCATGCGCGCGTGGGCCATGCCGTTCTCGGCGGAGACGTGCACCGCGGATCTGCTCGCCGCGTCGAAGCGCATCGCCGACGAGGCCGGCACCGGGCTCACGCTGCATCACCGGAGCGGCGCCGCCGCGCGCAAGGACTACGAGCGCGCGCACGGGACGACGCCGACCGGCTATCTCGAGAAGATCGGCGCCCTCGGGCCGAACGTCGTGCTCGCGCACGTGCTGGGCATCGGCGACGACGAGATCGACACGATCGCGCGCACGCGCACCGCCGTCGCCATGTGTCCGAGCACGGTCATGAAGGGCGCGGGTGGTGTCGGCGCGAACGGGCGCATGCCGGAGCTGCTCGCGAAGGGCGTGCGCGTGGCGCTCGGCTGCGACTCGCCGAACAACTCGAACCACCTCGACCTCGTGCGCGCGATGAACGCGGCGGCGGTCCAGTACAAGGACGCGCGCCAGGACATCCGCCTGATTCCCGCGGAGACCGCGCTCGAGATGGCGACGCGCCTCGGCGCCGCCGCGCTCGGGTTCGGCGATACGCTCGGGACGATCGAGGCCGGGAAGAAGGCGGACCTGGTGCTGTTCGACACGCAGCGCCCGGAGTGGCAGGCGCTGTTCAACCCGGTCAACAACCTCGTCTACAACGCCGACGGCCGCAGCATCCACACGGTGGTGATCGACGGCCGCGTGGTCGTCGACGCGTACCGTCAGTCGTTCGTCGACGAGCCGCGCCTCTTCGCCACCGTGCAGGAGATGGGCGAGCGTCTGCAAGCGCGCACCGGCATCAGCTTCCCGCGCTCACGCTGGCCCCTGGTCTAGGCCCTCCGCGAGCGCCGCTAGCCTGGAAAATTCACGAGAGATGAAAGAGAAGAGCCACCGAGCCACTCGTGGGTGCTATAGAAGCGGTGTCGACGCGCTTCGAGGCACTGACGAGAGGAGGCTCGATGGCTACAGACTGTATAACCCAAGTGACCTTCCAAGGCGACGGGTTTGCGAAGCCGGTCGTCGCCCGCTTCGACCTGCCGGACGCCAGCACCGACGGCGGCTTGATGCTGGTCAAGGCGC
>VGLJ01000078.1 GCA_016866775.1 Candidatus Rokuibacteriota bacterium
CAGCGTGATAGTCGACCCGCTGACGATCTATGTTCCTGACCTTCAGTCACCAGCCGACGCTGCCTCACTTCCGCTCGACCGCAAGACCGTCATAGTGGGTTATGTCGACCAAGGTGGAAAGTTGCAGCTGGGCCCTGCCAAGTTCGTTTGGCCCGTCGCTTGCCCCTAATCGTCGCTGCAGTATAGGTATGCAACAGGGACTTGCTCTGGCCCGCCCACTTTGCCCCCGGGTGGTCACATTGAGGGACCCCGCCTCGTTCTTTCAAATCCAAGTGTAAGGGGTGCGCGGATGGAACCAGATTGAAAAGCGGGGGGGTGCCCCGGGGGTGGGCTCTCAGGTAGCTGGAAAACGCGACATGGAGAGCGTAGGAAAGACAAAGGCCCAGTTGACGGAACGTCCGTTCTCGGAAGTCCCCGCAGCCCGGTCCCGCCACCTCTGCTGCCCCCTCCGCCCCCGTGATCACGATGCCGATTTTCTTGATCACGATGGTCCGATCCTGGTGATCACGATGCGCCGATCTGGCTGGTCACCATGGCCCGACGCGCGCACGCCTCGTGAGCCCCGACGACGCGGAACTCCGCGCCCACAACCTCGCCGGGCTCGCGGACTGCCTGCTCGGCGCGACGGTGGAAGATCCGCCCGCCGACAGCATCCGAGCCGCGCTCGTCGTGTTGCGTGAGGGGTTGCGCGAACTCGCGGCGCGCGTGCTGATCGTGTCGCGCGCCCCGAGCAGCTATCACCTCGGCGCCGAGGGGGTGCGCTGATGGCCGCGCGGAATCAGCCGCCGCCACTCCGCGCGCTCAACAAGGATCTGGGCGGCGTGCGGGGCAACCCGAGCTTTGCCGAGGTCGCTGCGAAAGCCGCGACGCTCGCGCCGGTGTTGAACCGATGACGCCGGCGGTGGAGACGGTCATGAGGCGCATGCTGCTCGGAGTCGTGCTGCTGTTCACCGTCGCGATCGGAGTGCCGCCGGCGAGCGGCGCGTCGACCGACGACGCGATCCGCATCGGCGTGCTCTCGGTGCCGGCCGCGAGCGGCTGGCCGGTGTATGTCCTGCTCGAGCGGGGGACGGGCATCCAGGCGAGGTGCCGCATCACCGTACGGACGGTGCAGTTCGAGGATCCGCGACTCCTCGTGCGGTCGCTGGCCAGCGGCGCCGTGCACGCGCTGGCGCCAGTGCTCACGGAGCACCTCGTGAACGATCCGGGGATCCACGGCAAGGTGTCGGTGGTCGCGTCGATGGTCGACAAGCTACCCTACTACGTGATGGTGGACCCCAAGTCGGGGACGGTTCCCCCTGAAGGACGCGTTGCGAGGGCAGACGATCGGCATGTCGGGATACTTCAGCGGCATCGACAGCGTCTTCCGTGACCATCTCGCCCGCGCTGGTTTGAAGAAGGAGAGCGACTACACGGTGCGCGACTTCCTCGGCGGGAGCTGGCGGCGTACGCAAGCGCTCGAGATGGGCTCCGTCGCGGCGGTGTTCGTGGCAGCGGAAGACGCGCGGCTGCTCGAGGACCGCGGGTTCCATCGGGTGGACGCGCCCTTCGTCGAGGACGTGATCGCGGTGACGTCGTTCAACCAGCAGTGGAGTGCCGGCATCCGGCGCGCCGACGCACGCCGGTTCCTGGACGCGACCTTCGAGTCGATCCGGTGGCTGAAGACGCCGGCCAATCGGGCCGAAGCCGTCGGGATTCTCCAGACCAGGCTCGGCAAGTCACGCGCCGTCGTGGAGCGTGCCTACGACGATTACGTCGGTCGCGACGTCTTCGCCGAGCACGGGGAGTTTCGACGCGACCGACCGAAGGCGATCAGCCCCCTGGTGGACGAGCAGCTGCGGCGGGAGGCGGCGGGCAGCTGTCGTCGCTGAGCGCGAGACCGGTCACGCCCGTCGCGCGTGGCGCTCGATCATCCTCCGCGCGACGGGGACGAGCGGTTCCGGCAGGGCGCCGGCGTCGAACACGCCGACGCCCTGTCCTTCCCCGAGACGATGCGTCGCCCACACCGCGGTCACATCCGCCTCGAACACGAAGAGTTCGCGCTTGCGTCCGTAGAAGTCGCGATACTCGCTCGAGCTCCACAGGGGCACGAAGTCGACGCCTGCGAGGCCGAGCTCCTCCGTGATCTCGCGCCCGATCGCCACGCGCGGCGTTTCTCCCGGCTCTGTGGTGCCGCCGAACAAGCTCCAGTGGCCTGGCCAGGGGATGTGGGAAACGTCGTCGCGATGCTGGAGCGCGTAGCGGCCGCCGACCGTGAGAACCGCGACCGCGATCGCGCGCAGGGGCTCGCTCACGCGACGATGATACCCGGCGGCGGACGGAGGCTAGTTCTCGCGGGTGACGCGGCGCGGATCGATCGGACGGCCGTCGACGAGGACTTCGTAGTGCAGGTGGGGCGCCGTGCTGCGCCCCGTGTTGCCGGACAGCCCGATGAGCTGGCCGCGCTCGACGCGCTGACCGCGCGAGACGGCCACTTTCTGCAGGTGGCCGTAGCGGCTCTCGATGCCGGCGCCGTGATCGATGACCACGCTCTCGCCGTAACCCACCGCGGTGCCCGCGAAGCGGACGACACCGCCCTGGGTGGCCTGCACGGGCGTGCCGGGCCCGGCGGCGAGATCGATGCCGGCGTGGAACTCCGGCCTTCCGGTCCACGGCGACAGGCGCGGGCCGTAGCCCGAGTTGATCCCGGAGCGCAGCGGGAGACGCTGCGGCAGCGCCGCGAGCACACCGCCCGCCTCGCGCGCCATCTGCCCGAGCGTCCGCAGGCGCCGGCTCTCCTCGCGCACGTGCGCGAGCAGCACGTCGATCTCGTCGAGCGTCTTGCCGCCTTTCGGGATCGCGAGCGCGGGCCCGCCCACGCCGGCGGCGCCACGCGGCTGGCCGCCGAGCGGCTTCAAGACCGCGGCGTGAAGGCTGTCCCACGTGCCCATCTCCTCGCGCACCTCCGCGAGACGGCGGCGCAGCGGCGCCAGCACGCGCGCGTTCTCCTCGAGGATGCCGTTGGTGGCGACGAGCGTGGCGTGATGGCGATAGAGGCTCGCGTAGTGGACGAGCGCGGCCACGTTCGCGATGGAGCCGATGACGGCCACGACGAGCAGCAGCTTCGCCACGCCGCGCGGCAGCGAGATCCAGCGAATGAATCGCCCGTCGCCCCGGACGACGAGCACATTGAGCACCGTCCGGTCCAGCTGCGCTCACCTCCCGTCTGCGAGTCGATGGCTCGCGAGGAGGAAGGCAAGAGCAGGGCCACATCGCCTCCCTCACGTAAGTGTTTATCGGCTCAGGCGGGACGCCGTTCAGTGGGAAAGGGTTTCCGCCCTGGGGAGCGGTGAGAAATCGTCCGCTCTCTCGTGATAGCGTCCGCGCCATGAAAGCCGTGGGCCTCTACCGCTACCTCCCGATCGATCACCCGGAAGCGCTCCTCGATCTCGACGTCCCCGCGCCCACCGCGGCGGGACACGACCTCCTCGTCGAGGTGAAGGCGATCGCCGTCAACCCGGTCGACTACAAGATGCGGGCGCCGAAGGATCAGGTGGAGACGACGCCCCGCATCCTGGGCTGGGACGTCGCCGGCGTCGTGCGGGCCGCCGGCGGAGACGTCACGTTGTTCAAGCCGGGCGACGCCGTCCACTACGCCGGCGCGCGGATGCGGCAAGGCGCCAACAGCGAGCTGCACCTCGTCGACGAGCGCATCGTGGGACGCAAGCCGACCACGCTGAGCTTCGCCGAGGCGGCGGCGCTGCCGCTCACCACGCTCACCGCGTGGGAAGGCATGTTCGAGCGCATCGGCATCTCGAAGGCGGGCGCGCACGCGGGCCGGTCCGTGCTCGTCATCGGCGGCGCCGGCGGCGTGGGCTCGATCGCGATCCAGCTCGCGAAGCAGCTCGCGCGGCTCACGGTGATCGCGACGGCGTCACGGCCGGAGTCCACGGCATGGGTGCGCGACCTCGGCGCGGATCACGTGGTCGATCACACGCAGCCGCTCGCTCCGCAGCTCGCGGCGCTCGGCACCGCGGAGATGGACTACGTGCTGTGTCTCAGCGCCATCGAGCCGTACGTCGCGCAGTTCCCGGCCATCGTCGCGCCGCAGGGCAAGATCTGCGCGATCGTCGGCACGTCGAAGCCGCTCGACCTCGGCCCGCTGATGGCGAAGAGCGCGACGTTCGCGTGGGAGCTGATGTTCACGCGCCCGGCGTATCACACGGCGGACATGATCGCGCAGCACGCGATCCTCGACGAAGCGGCGGCGCTCGTCGAGAAGGGCGTCCTCCGCACGACGATGACGGCGAATCTCGGCCGGATCGACGCCGCGAATCTCAAGCGCGCGCACGCGCTGCTCGAGGGCGGGCGGGTGATCGGCAAGCTCGTGCTCGAAGGGTTCTGAGCGGGTATATAGTGGCGCGCACCTCGTGAAGATCACGGGCATCGAGACCTTCGTCGTCGACGCCGGCTGGCGGCCCTGGCAGTTCGTCGCCGTGCGGACCGACGCCGGCATCACGGGCTACGGCGAGTGCTCGGACGGACGCAATCCGTACGGCGTCGTCGCGACCGTCGGCGACTTCTCCGCCATCCTCCTCGGCAAGGATCCGCGCCCCGTCGAGATGCGCTACCAGGACATGTACCGGATGGCGCGGCAGAGCGCGGGCGGCATCGCGGCCAAGGCCATCGCCGGCATCGAGCTCGCGTTGTGGGACATCAAGGCGAAGGCGCTCGGCGTGCCGGTGTACGAGCTCTTCGGCGGCCCCGTCCGGGAGCGGCAGCAAGTGTATTGGTCGCACTGCGGGACGTCCCGCGCGCGCAGCTACCAGCTCATCGGCGTGGATCCGCTCCGCACCATGGACGACATCGCGCGGCTCGGCGAGGAAGTGGTGCGCCGCGGCTTCCGCGCGCTGAAGACCAACATCGTCTATCCCGGCGATCCCGCGCGCGTGTACTTCGCCGGCTTCGGCGGCGGTCCGGGCACGACCGACCAGAACGTCACGTCCGAGATGGTGGACCACATCGCGACGCTGCTCGGGACGTTCCGCAAGGCGGTGGGTCCGCACGTCGGCCTCGCGCTCGACCTGAACTTCAACTTCAAGGCCGAGGCGGCGCGGCGCATCTGCAAGGCCCTCGAGCCGCTCGGAATGATGTGGGTCGAAGTCGACATGTACGACGAGCGCGCGCTCCGCGAGGTGAAGGACGCGACGTCGATCTCGATCTGCTCCGGCGAGAACCTGTACGGCCTGCGCGAGTACCGGCCGTACTTCGAGGCGCGCGCGATGGACGTCGTGATGATCGACGTCCCGTGGAACGGCTTCGCGCGCTCGCGCGCGGTGGCGGAGCTGGCCGAGAGCTACCAGCTCAACGTCGCGCCGCACAACTACTACAGCCACCTCTCCACGCTGCACTCCGCGCACCTCTGCGCGACCGTGCCGAACGTGCGGATCATGGAGATCGACATCGACGACGTGCCGTGGAAGGACGAGCTCGTCGATCGTCCCCCGGTGATCGAGCAGGGCGAGCTCGTGATCCCCACGCGGCCCGGGTGGGGCGCCGACCTCAACGAGGCGGTCGCGCGCAAGCACGTCTGGGAGCCGGGCCGTCCGCCCGGCTACACACCCCTCGGCCGCTGACCGTGGCGGCTGCCGACCGCCCGCCGTTTCGCGCGGATCACGTCGGCAGCCTTCTGCGCCCGGGGGCACTGAAAGCGCTCCGCGACGACGTTGCGGCGGGCCGCGCGACCGCCGGCGCGCTGCGCGCGGCGGAGGACGCGGCGATTCGCGACGTCGTCGCGCTCCAGGAGTCCGTCGGGCTCCAGGGCATCACCGACGGCGAGCTGCGGCGCACGTCCTGGCACATGGACTTCCTCACGCAGCTCGGCGGGCTGACGAGCGAAGGCAAGGCGATCCCGGTCACGTTCCGCGGCCGCGACGGCGAGGTGAGCTTCACGCGCCCCGACCTCGCCATCACCGCGCGGGTAAGCCGCCCGCGGCCGATCTTCGTCGAGCCGTTCGCGTTCCTCGCGTCGGTCGTCTCGCGTACGCCGAAGCTGACGATGCCGTCGCCGTCCATGCTCTACACGCAGGTCGGCCGCGCGAACATCGACCGCGCGGTGTATCCGGATCTCGACGCCTTTGCCGAAGACACCGCCGCCGCCTATCGCGCGGAGATCGCCGACCTCTACGCCGCGGGCTGCCGCTACCTGCAGCTCGACGACGTCAGCCTCGCGTATCTCTGCGACGAGAGCCTGCGCGAGCAGAACCGGGCGATGGGCGACGATCCGGACGCCCAGCTCCGGCTGTCCGTGACGATGATCCGCGGCGTGCTCCGAGACAAGCCGAAGGACCTCGCGGTCTGCACGCACCTCTGCCGCGGCAACTTCCGCTCGAGCTGGCGGGCGCAGGGCGGCTACGAGCGCGTGGCGGAGACGATCTTCAGCGAGCTGCCGTACGACGGCTTCTTCCTCGAGTTCGACGACGCGCGCTCCGGCGACTTCTCGCCCCTGCGCTTCGTGCCGAAGCAGATCCGCGTCGTGCTCGGCCTCGTGACGTCCAAGGCCGGCACGCTGGAGTCGAAGGACGACCTCAAGCGCCGGCTCGACGAGGCCGCGAAGTACGTGCCGCTCGAGCAGATGTGCGTGAGCCCGCAATGCGGGTTCTCGTCGACCGTCGAGGGCAACGTGCTCACGGTCGATGAGCAGCAAGCGAAGCTCGCGCTCTGCGTGGAGCTCGCGCACGAGGTCTGGGGCTGAGAGCCGAGCTCCTCCGGCGCGCCGCCGAGCTGGTGCCGACGCTCAAGGAGCGTGCGGCGCGGACCGAGCAGCTCCGGCAGATCCCGGAGGAGACGGTGAAGGATCTGATCGCCTCCGGCCTCATCCGCATCGGCAACCCGCTCCGCTACGGCGGCCTCGACGCCGACCTCGACACCATCCACGAGGTCGGCTTCGAGCTCGGACGCGGGTGTGGCGCGACCGCGTGGTGCTATTCGCTCTGGGCGACGCACAATTGGTGGCTCGGCCACTTTCCCGAGCGGGCCCAGGAGGAGTTCTTCGCGACGGGACCGGACACGCTCTTCTCGAGCGGGCTCGATCCGACGCGCGGAACGGCGACGTCGGTCCCCGGCGGGTTTCGCGTGGCGGGGCGCTGGAGCTTTTCGAGCGGCTGCGACGCGGCCACGTGGACGATGGTGGCGACCACGCCGAGCGCGATGCTCTGGCTGCTGCTGCCGCGCGAGGACTACGAGATCGTCGACACGTGGTTCGCCTCGGGGCTGCGAGGCAGCGGCAGCAAGGACGTGCTCGTGAAGGACGTCTTCGTCCCCGCGCACCGGGCGGTTCTTCCGGATCGGTCGGGCGACGGTGATTGGACGGGCTGGGACCTGCACCGCCGCCCGAGCTATCGCCCGCCGCTCCGCTGCCTGACGGGATGGGATCTCGCGGCGCCCATCGTCGGCATGGCCCAGGGCGCGGTCGAAGAGTTCGCCGCGCGTCTTCGTGGTACGACGGGCGCCGGACGCACGGCGCAGTCGGTGCCGCTGCAGCTCCGCGTCGCGGAGGCCTCGGCCGAGATCGACGCGGCGCGCGCGCTCCAGCGCGCCGACATCCGCGAGATCCTCGACAAGGCCGCGCGCGAGGAGCCGTTCACGGAGGTCGATCGCGCGCGATACAAGCGCGACAAGGCGTTCGTCGTGAAGCTCTGCGTGCAGGCCGTCAACCGGCTATTCGAGGCGAGCGGCGCGCGCGGCATCCTCGAGGCGGAGCCGCTCCAGCGCTTCCATCGCGACGTGCACGCGGCATCGCACCACGCCGCCCTCGGGTGGGATGCGTCCGCGGAGACGTTCGGCCGTCTGGCACTGGGAGGGTCGCCATGAAGAGATTCTGGAGCCCCGTCGTTCTCCTCGCCGTCCTCGTCGGGCTGTCGAGTCCGGCGGCCCTCGCACAAGGCCAGCCCGAGGGCCAGCTCACGGTCGCGTTCGACGCCGCGATCGCGCCGACGTGGTTCGATCCTGCCGAGACGCCCGGGGTCGGCACGCCGTTCGTCTTCCTCTATGCGATGCACGACGCGCTGATGAAGCCGCTGCCCGGCAACGACATGGCGCCGTGTCTCGCGGAGTCGTCCACCGAGAGCCCGGACGGGCTCGTCTACGAGTTCAGGCTGCGCCGCGGCCTCAAGTTCCACAACGGCGATGCGTTCACCGCCGACGACGTGAAGTTCAGCTTCCACCGCTATCGCGGCGTCTCGGCGAAGCTTCTGCACGAGCGCGTGAAGTCGGTCGACGTCCTCGATCCGCAGCGCATCCGGTTCGTGCTCCACAAGCCGTGGCCGGACTTCCTCGTGTTCTACGCGACCCCCGCCACCGGCGCCGCGTGGGTGGTGCCGAAGAGGTACATCGAGAAGGTCGGGGAGGACGGCTTCAAGAAGCAGCCGGTCGGGCTGGGGCCGTACCGCTTCGTCAGCATGGTGCCGGGACAGGAGCTCGTGCTCGAGGCGAACGAGCAATACTGGCGCAAGAAGCCGTCGATCAAGCGCGTCGTGATCAAGGGCGTGCCGGACCGCACCACGCGGCTCGCGATGCTGAAGACCGGCGAGGCGGACATCGGCTATCTGATGGTGGGCGTCGAGGCCGCGACGATCAAGAACGACCCGAAGCTGCGCCTGGCGAAGACGATCTCGCCCGCGGCGTGGTGGGTGGAGTTCCCGGAGCAGTGGAATCCGAAGTCGCCGTGGCACGACCGGCGCGTGCGGCTCGCGGCCAGCATGGCGATCGATCGCGCGGGGATCAACGAAGCCGAGCGGCTCGGCTTCTCCCGCCTGACCGGCTCGATCATCCCGAGCATGATGGACTTCGCGCTCAAGGTCGATCCGCATCCGTACGATCCCACGCACGCCAAGCGCTTGCTGGCCGAGGCGGGATACGCCAACGGCTTCGACGCGGGCGAGCTGACGCCGCTGCCTCCGTTCGTCACGATGGGCGAAGCCGTCGCCAACGACCTCGCGAAGGTGGGCATCCGCACGCGTGTCCGCGGCATGGAGCGGGCGACGTTCATGGAGGCGTGGCGCGCGAAGAAGCTCGGCGGCGTGGTCGTCACCGTGACGGCGGCGCCGGGCAATGCCGCGACGCGCATCGAATCGTTCACGATCACCGGGGCGCCGTTCGCGGCCGGCGGATATCCGGACATCGACGACCTATTCCGCCAGCAGGCGCAGGAGCGCGACCGGAAGAAGCGCGAAGGCCTGCTCCACCAGATCCAGCGCCTGATGGCCGAGCGGATCATGTACACGGGCATCTTCGAGCCGGCGACGCTGCACGGCGTCGGCCCGCGCGTCGAAGAGCCGGCGATCGGCCTGAACGCGCAGCTCTACTTCGCGGCGCCGTACGAGGACATCCGTCTGAAGAAACCCTGACCATCACGAGGACCGCCATGCCAAAGAAACAGATCATCCAGGCCGAGCTGGCGAACGCGAATCCCAACCTGTCGCCCGCGACGCGCTTCGGGAACCTCGTGTTCGTCGCGGGCCAGACCGGACGGCACCCGAAGACCGGCGAGCTTGGCAAGGACGTCCGCGAGCAGACGCGCAACGTCCTCGAGCGCATCAAGGTGGTCCTCGCCGCGGCGGGCACGTCGCTCGACAACGTGCTGACCGTCACCACGCACCTGACGAACGTCGCGAATCTCGCGGCGTACAACGAGGAATACGGCACGTACTTCCCGACGAACAAGCCGGCGCGAACCACGGTGACCGTGGCGGCGCTCAACGCGCCCGAGCTCCTCGTGGAGATCACCGTCACCGCGTGCATCCCGGACTGAGCGGCATGCTGCGCCCACGGCGACTCCTGGCGCGGCTGGCTCGCGCCTTCCGGCGAGCCGACCGGACGAAGTTCGTCAACGACCTCATCGATTCCGTGCCGCTGGCGCTCTCGGTGCGCGGCATCGACGGGCGCTACACGCTGGTGAACCGCAAGTGGGAGCAGTACTACGGCATCACGCGGCAGCGGGCCGTCGGCGCGGTCGCGCGCGAGGTGCTGGGCATCACGCCGGAAGAGGCGGCGCCCCGCGAGGCGCTGGACCGCGCCGCGCTCGAGCGCGGCCCCGACAACCCGCTCGAGACGCCGGACTTCCGGTATCGCGGCCGGCGCTACGCGTCGCGGCGGACGGCCATGACCGACGCGCGCGGCCGCCCGATCGGCGTCGTGGTCGCGACCGTGGACGTGACCGAGCAGCGCGCCGTCGAGGAGGCGCTCGCCACCGAGCAGCGGCGGCTCGGGCTCGTCGTGCGCGCCGCGAAAGCCGGCATCGTCGACTGGGACGGCACGACCCGGACCGCGTATTACTCGTCCCGCCTCAAGGAGCTTCTCGGCTATCCGGGCGACGCGGACACGTCCGGCTGGCCCGACTACTTCGACATGGTCCATCCCGACGACAAGACGCGCGTGCACGGCGCCTTCCGCGCCCACGTGCTCGCGCGCGACGGCCGGGAGTTCCACGAGCCGATCGAATACCGCCTGCGCCGCGCCGACGGCTCGTACGTGTGGGTGCAGGGCATGGGCGTGTCGGTCCGTGACGAGCAGGGCTTCGCGACGCGCTTCATCGCGTCGATCACGGACATCACGGAGCGGCGCGCGCAGGAGGAAGCGCTGCGCGAGAGCGTGCGCCTGCGCGAGGAGGTCGATCGCATCTCCCGCCACGACCTGAAGACGCCGCTCAACACCGTCATCGCGGTGTCGCGCCTGCTGCGCGAGGAGCGCACGCCGAGCGCGGAGGATGCGGAGCTCCTCAGCATGGTCGAGCGCGCGGGGTATCGCCTCCTGAACATGGTCAATCTCTCGCTCGATCTGTTCAAGATGGAGCAGGAGACGTACACCCTGCATCCTCAGACAATCGACCTCGCCCGCGTCGTCGACAGCGTCGTGGCGGACCTCGAGCGCCACGCGGCGTCCAAGGACGTCACCGTGCGTGTCGAGGGCGGCGCGGGTGCCCTCGCGCTGGGTGAAGAGCTCCTCTGCTACTCGATCCTCGCCAACCTCCTGAAGAATGCCGTCGAAGCGTCCCCCGACGGCGGCGTCGTCACCGTCTCGATGGACGACGGCGCGCAAGTCCGACGGCACGGGCCTCGGCACCTACTCGGCGCGGCTGATGGCCCGCGTGCAGCACGGCGAGCTCGCCATGGAAACGTCCGATCTCGAGGGGACCACGTTGACGCTGCTGTTGCCGCGCGCGCCGGATACCGCCACCGCGACCGTTGCGTCGACGAGCGCCGACCAGGCCGTCGTCGACATGCCGGATCACGAGCTGCCGTCGATGCGCGTGCTGATCTACAACCGCCTCGTCCTGCGCCGCTACCTCGCGAGTCCGGCGCTGCCCGTGGACACCGCGGTCAACGGCCGCGAGGCCCTGGCGGTGGCGAGCGCGAGCCCGCCCGACGTCATCGTCATGGACCTCGACATGCCGGTCATGGGTGGCTTCGAGGCCGCGGCGACGCTGCGCCGCGAGGCGAGCGGACGACGGGAACCGGTGTTGATCGCGCTGTCGTCCCACGACGACGACGACACGCGGCGGCGCGCGCTCGCGGCCGGGTTCGACGCGTACCTGACGAAGCCGATCGTGCGCGCGACGCTCCGACGCGCGCTGGCGGAGAGCCTGCGATCGGGCGGCGTCGTGCCGCCACCGACCGCCACCGGTGATGGGATGCCCGGGCCCCAGGACCCGGTCGTCATCGACCCCGATCTGATCGACGCGGTCTCCACCTTCTTCGCGTCTCGTCGCGAGGCGGTCGACGCGATGGTACGGGCGATCGACGCGGGGGCTCGAAGCGATCTGCGCCGGCTCGCCCACCGTCTGGTGGGAAGCTTCAGCCTCTACGGATTCCGCGGGGCCGCGGAGCAGAGTCGCCGCATCGAGCGGGGCGCGGAGGGCGATGGTGTCGACGGGCTGCCGGCCCTCGCCGACGCGCTCCGGCGGCACCTCGAGACCGTCGAGGTCATCTGCGGCGGCAAAGCCCTGCCTCAGCGCCAGAGCTGAGCGGACGCGAGCCTCGCCCCTTCGGCCATCGCGCGGAACTTCGTCCACGCGATCTCCGGCTCCACCTGCGCGACCGAGCGCGCGAACGTGGCGAAGCCGCAGTCGGTGCCGGCGATGACGCGCTCGCGCCCGACGACCTCCGCGTAGCGGACGAGGCGCTGCGCGACCAGCTCCGGATGCTCGATGAAGTTCGTCGTCGAGTCGAGCACGCCGGGGATGATGACCTTGTCGTCGGGCAGCTTCACCTCGCGGAACACGATCCACTCGTGCTCGTGCCGCGGGTTCGCGCCTTCGAACGAGAGCGCCTGCGGCCGCGCCTTCAGCGCGACGGCGATGATCTCGCGCAGCGGGATGTCGCGGTGGTGCGGACCCTCGTAGTTGCCCCAGCAGAGGTGCAGCCGCATGCGGTCGGGCGGAATGTCGCGCAGCGCGTGGTTCAGCGCTTCGACGTTCGCCGCGGCGATCTTCACGAACTCCGCGTTGCTCAGGTCGGGGAACGCGAGGTGGCGGCCCATCGCGAGGTCCGGGCAGTCGACCTGCAGGAGGAAGCCCCCGCGATGGATCGCGTCGTACTCCTCTTTCATGACGTCGACGAGCCGCGCGAGGTAGGCGTCGCGGCTCGGATAGTGCGTGTTCGGCAGGAAGTGCGCGATGACGCCGGGGGAGGCCGCGGTCATGAACGCGTCGGCGGGCATGACCCCCTCCAGCGCCGCGCGGAAGTTGCCGACGTCCTTCTGCACGGCCGTCCGATCCTTCCACTCGATCGGCCCGTTGCACGCGGGCCGCGCGACTGTCGAGCGCCGCTCCGAGCGCGCCGCCGCCTCCGGGAAATCGGCCCAGTCCGCGCGCCGCGGCTGGGCACTCTGCCCGTCGAAGCCCGTGAGGCGATGCCGGACGTACGTGGAGTAGCCGACCTTGCCCTGCTCGCCGTCGTTGACGATGTCGATCCCCGCCTCGACCTGCTTCCCGACGATCTCCGCGACCGCGCGCCGCACCCGCGCGTCGAACGCGCCGGCGTCGACGCCCGTGCCCGTGTCGAGCGCCTCGAGGAGCGCGGTGAGGTCGGCGGGACGTGGCAGGCTGCCGGTGTGGGTCGTGAGGATGCGCTCGGTGCTGTGCTTCATCGCCGGCTCCTCTCTTTCGCGGGCGAAGAATACTCCGGGCTGGACCACTCTGCTATGATCCGGGCACGATGCCGCCGCGTCTTCCCGAGCTCGTCGGGCGCCTCATGATCGATCCGGAGTTCCTGGCCGAGCTCCAGCGCGCGCCCGAGTCGGTCCTGACCCAGTACGAGCTGACCGACGAGGAGCGCGCGGCCGTCCGCCAGGCGGTGGAGCGCCTGGGTGACACCCCGCCCAACCGGCGGGCGCATGCGCTGCGGACCGTGCTGCTCAAGCGGGTCGCAACGTGATGCGCGTCTAGGCGTCCTGTGGCAAACGACGTCACGGAGTTCCTGCGGGACGTCCGGATCTTCCAGGCGTTCTCCGATGCCGATCGCGAGGCCGTCGGCCGCGCGCTGCGCGAGCGCACCGTCAAGAAGGGGCAGGTCCTGCTGCGCGAGGGCGACCCCGGCGAGGAGATGTTCGTGGTGCGGCGCGGGACCGTCGTCGTCTCGAAGGCCGTCACCGGACCGATGGAGCAGGTGCTCGCGCGGATGGGCCCCGGCGACTTCTTCGGCGAGATGAGCCTCTTCGACCGCGAGCCGCGCTCCGCGACGATCCAGGCGGAGCCGGACGCCGACGTGCAGGTCCTCGTGCTCGACCGCGCCAGCCTCGAGACGCTGATCGAAGCGAACCCGCGCGCCGCCGCCGCGTTCTTCCATGCGCTCGTCCAGGTCTTCATCGAGCGTCTGCGCGCGTCCACGGACCTCGTGGCCGAGGTCACGCGCTGGGGGCTGGAGGCGACCGGGCTCGACGTCGACAGCCGATGAGGGAAAAGGCCGCTCCCCGCCGCGCGAAGCTCGAGCTGCTCGTCCGCAAGTCCGGCGCGGACGGCTCCGAAGGGTTCGAGGTCAAGGAAGTCCGGAGCGCGCTTGCCTTCGTGCAGCTGCGTCCCCAGCGCGTGGAGCCGCACGCCTACGAGCTCGCCGAGGTGGAGTCGCGCGTCAGCGACCAGGCGAGCTTCATCCTCAAGAACCGCGTGACCGATCGTTACCTGCTGCTGTCGGAGCCCGAGCGGTTCCTCTGGGAGCAGATGGACGGCAACACGTCGCTGCAGGACCTCGCCACGTCCTACGTGCTGCGGTACGGCGAGTTCGACTTCGAGATCATTCCCGCGCTGATCCGGAAGCTCCAGCGCGCGCAGCTCCTCGTCCTGACGCCGGCCTCGCGCCTGCGCAAGGCGCTCGCGCGCAACCGCGGGCGGCAGGTCGTGAAGGTCCTCGAGAACGTGCTGCTGGTGCTCGAGCGCGTGAACGTCTCGAGCCGGGCGGTGGACGGCTTCTTCCGGCGGCTGTACCGTTGGGGCGGGTTCCTCTTCTTCACCCGCATGGCGGTCGTGCTCTGCGTGCTGCTCGCGGGCGCCGGCATCGTCGCGGGCGTGAAGCTGTGGAACGAAGCGGAAGCGGTCGCGGCAGGCCTCGGGCGCAATCCGCTCCTCGCCCTCCTGTCGGTCAAGCTCCTCTTCCTCTTCACCGTCGCCGCGCACCAGCTCGTCCACGGCCTGGCCCTCGTGCACTACGGGCGGCGCGTGCGCGAGTTCGGCTTCACGTTCCTCCACGGCTTCGTGCCGACGTTCTACGTCGACGTCACCGACGTCTTCATGACGAGCCGCCGCGCGCGGGTCGTCACGGCGGTCTCCGGCACGCTCGTCCACCTCGTGCTCGGCTCGCTGTGGTTCCTCGTCGCCGTGAAGTCGTCGCCGGGGTTCGTGCAGGCGTTCGCCGCCGCGTCCGGGATGATCCAGTGGCAGGCGTTCGTGATCGCGCTGTATCCGTTCTGCTTCATCGAGATGGACGGTTACCACGTGCTGGTCGACGTGCTCGGCGTGCCGACGCTGAAGAGCGACGCCACGGGCTACGTCGCGGCGCTGATGCGCGGGCGGGCACCGTTTCCCGCCAACCGCGAGGAGTGGCTCTGGGTCGGGTACGTGGTGCTGTCAGTCGTGTCGATCGTCGGCTTCATCGCGTTCAACGTCTGGCTCGTCGTCCACGCGTCCTGACGGCTCCTCCACGCGTCCCGCCGCGATCAGGTCGGCGACGCCGGCCGTGATGATCGCCGCACCCGTCGCATCGCCCTCGTCACGGGCCAGCGCCGCCGCCTGAGCCTCGGGCGTCGCCGCCGCGAGGCGCACCTGCGCGCGTGCGCGGATCGGATCGGCGACGGCGCGCGCGATCTCCGCGAGCGCGGCCAGGGCGAGCTGCGCACGCGCGGCCGCGCCGCCTCCCGGCGCGCTGGCCGCGGCCAGACGCTCCGCGATCGCACGCGCGAGCGTCTCCGACACACGCACTTCGACGCCGTCGACCCGCGCGGGCTCCGCGCTGACGTTGCCGCACGCGAATCGCAGTGACGCGGTGACTTCACGGATCGAGTCCGCGAGCGCCGGCGCGCTCAACGCGGCGATCATGGCCACGAGTGCGTCGCGGACCGCCGCGCGCAGCGGCCGCGACGGCGCATCGGCACGGGGCGGTGGCGCGACGATCGCGCGCAGCGCGCCGTCGGCGTCGAGCACGAGGTGGTCCTCCAGCGGCGCGCCCAGCGCCCAGAGTGACGCGCGGACCTCGTCGCCGACGTCGTGGGTCCGCAGCGGCGCGTGGCGGCGTACACCGCTCCAGTCTTCGCGGTAGTACGCGCGCCCCTGCCACACGATCTTCTCCACGCGGCCGCGCCACTGGACGTACACCTCGTCGTCGAACGACGGGGTGAACGGCGCCGGCGCCCAGCCGAGCGCGCCGTCCGCGAAGCGCGCGAGCGGTGCGTCGCACGGCTCGGGACGGAAGCTTTCGAGGAGCGCGAGGAACAGCGCTTCGGTCGGGTAGGGGCCCGTGTAGGCGAGACGCGCCACGCCGCGCTCCCGCGCGAGGATCGCGAGCAGGTTGAGGATCGCCGTGCCGCCGCCGGCGGGAATCCGCGCGGGCTCGGCCACCGTCGGAATGATCTCGACGTGCGCCCAGTCGATCGCCGTGGCGACGGTGAGCGGTGTCGCGCCGTGCGAGATCCGATCGATCGTGCCCCACGGCGGCTCGACACCGGCGCGCGGCTCGATCGAAAGCCAGGAGCCGTCGGGAATGCGCACGGTCGCCGCGGTGAGGCTGCCGTCGGCGCGCCAGTCGAGTGTGGCGCTGGGCCGGCCGCGGCGATCGTGGAGCACGGCCCGGCGGGCGCCCACGGAGCGAATGATACACTTCCGACCACGACGCCCATGAGTGACAACGAAGTCGTCTGGTCCTCGGCGCTCGAGCTGGCCACGCGCATCCGCCAAAAAGAGATCTCGCCCGTCGAGGTCATGGCGGCGGTGCTCGCGCGGATCGAAGCCCTCAACCCGCGGCTGAACGCCTACTGTCTCCTTGCCGCCGACCAGGCGCGCAACGCCGCGCGCGACGCCGAGGTGGCGGTGATGAAAGGCGAGCCGCTCGGTCCGCTGCACGGCGTGCCGGTCTCCATCAAGGACGTCATCTTCACGCGCGGGTTGCGCACGACGGGCGGCTCGCGTCTGCTCGTCGACCTCGTGCCCGAGCACGACAGCGTGCCGGTCGGCCGGCTGAGGGCGGCGGGCGCGATCGTCATCGGCAAGACGACGACGTCCGAGCTCGGCCACAAGGGCGTCACCGACTCACCGCTCTTCGGCGTCACGCGCAACCCGTGGGACCTGACGCGCACGCCCGGCGGATCGAGTGGTGGCGCCGCCGCCGCGGTCGCCTCGGGGCTCGGGCCGATCGCGCTCGGCACCGACGGCGGCGGATCGGTACGTCTGCCGGCGTCGTTCTGCGGGCTCGTCGGGTTCAAGCCGTCGTACGGCCGCGTGCCCGACTATCCGACGTTCCCCGGCTGGGACCACGTCGGCCACGTGGGACCGCTCACGCGCACCGTCCGCGACGCGGCCGCCGTGCTCGACGTGATCGCGGGCAGCGACGATCGCGATCGCGTCTCGCTGCCGAGCGAGCCGGGGTCGTATCTCGAAGCGTGCGCGCGCGAGATCCGCGGCCTGCACGTGGCGTGGAGCGCGGGCCTCGGCTACGCCCGCGTCGACCCGGTCGTGCAGGCGCTCTGCGAGAACGCCGCGGCGGAGTTCGAGAACCTCGGCTGCCACGTCGAGGTCGTCAATCCGCTCTGGGACAACCTCGAAGAGCCCTTCGGCACGATGATCGCCGCGCAGATGTACGCGGCGTGGGGCGAGCAGGTGGCGGAGCGCGAGGCGGACGTCGATCCCACGTTCGCGAAGTTCGTCGCGCGCGGCGCGACCGTGACGACGCGTGAATATCTGCGCGCGCGGGCCCGCATGCACGAGTTCTGGCAGGAGGCGCTGGCGTTCCTCCAGCGGTTCGACCTGCTCCTGACGCCCACGGTCGCGGTGCTGCCGTTCGCCGCGGGCCAGAAGCCGCCGCGTGAGATCGAGGGCGAGCGCGTGTCGGTGCTGGGCTGGATGCCGTTCACCTATCCGTTCAACGTCACCGGGCAGCCCGCGGCGAGCGTGCCTGCGGGATGGAGCGCCGAGAACCTTCCGGTCGGCGTGCAGATCGTCGGACAGCGCCACGCCGACGCCACCGTCTTCGCCGCGTGCGCCGCGTTCGAAGCGGCGCTCCCCTGGAGTGATCGCCGTCCCGGTGTGTGAGACGCCGTGACCGACCGCGCGCGCTGGGCGCTCATCGCCGCCCTCCTCGCGGGAGCCCTCGCCGTCGTCATCTGGCTCGTGGTCACCGAGGCGCCGCTCGTCCACTTCGTCGTGCGGCTCTACCGCGACAAGTACTTCCTGCGCGACACCGTGGCCGCGTGGGGGTGGCTCGCGCCCGTCGTGTTCGTCCTGATCCAGGCGCTGCAGGTCATCATCTCGCCGGTCCCCGGCGAGATCACCGGTCCGGTCGGGGGTGCGCTCTTCGGCACCACGTGGGGCGTGATCTATTCGACCATCGGGCTCACGATCGGAACGATGGTGTGCTTCGCCATCGGCCGCAAGTGGGGCGAGCCGCTCGTGCGGCCGTGGCTCAGCGAGCACCACTGGGACCGGCTGAACTTCATCCTGGAAGCCGAGGGCGCGATCCTCTGCTTCATCCTCTACCTGATCCCGGGCTTTCCGAAGGACATCATCTCGTACCTGTTCGGCATCAGCCCGATGCCGTTCTGGGTCTTCGCGGTGGTGTCGACGGTCGCGCGCATCCCGGGCACGTGGATCGGGTCGTATTTCGGGGCCCACGTGGGCGAGCAGCAGTACCTGTACGCGATCGCGTTCTTCGCGGTCGTCGTGGCGGTCTGCCTGCCCGTGTACTACTACCGCGACCGGATCATCGCCCGCCTCCACAAGTCCGCGCCGGGGGCCATGCGGCCCCCCCGCGAGCGCCGCAAAAAGACTTGACCGGCCGCGGCGGCGCCCGGTAGATTGCCGGTACGCCATGACTCGACCGGCAAGCGCCCACGCGTCCTTCGGCTTCTTCTACTTCGCCGAGGTCTGCTCACGGCTCTGACCTGATCGAGGGGAGCCGCGGGCAGGCCGAACGCCCGCGGCGCCGGAACGACGACTGAGGCCGCGGGTTCGTTCCCGCGGCTTTTTCATTTCCACCGGTCGTCGAGGGAGACGGTCATGATCATCGTGCTGAAGTCGGGCTCCACGGACGCCCAGGTCGAGGACGTGTGCCGGCGCATCCGCGGGATGGGCTACACGCCGCACACGATTCGCGGCGAGCTCAGGACGGTGATCGGCGCCGTCGGCGACGACCGCGGCAAGGAGCGGCTGCGCTCCCTCGAGTCGCTGGAGATCGTCGAGGCCGTCACGCCGATCCTCAAGCCGTTCAAGCTGGCGAGCCTCGAGGTGCGGAGCGAGCCGACGCGCATCAGGGTCGGCGACGCGGAGATCGGCGGCAACAGGATCGCCGTGATGGCCGGGCCGTGCTCCGTCGAGTCGCGCGAGCAGGTGCTCGAGGTCGCCACGAAGGTGAAGGCCGCGGGTGCCTGCATTCTCCGCGGGGGCGCCTTCAAGCCGCGCACGTCGCCGTACGCGTTCCAGGGCCTCGAGGAAGAGGGCCTGAAGTACCTCGCGGAAGCGCGGCGTGAGACCGGCCTGCCGGTGATCACCGAGGTCATGGAGCCCGACAAGGTCGATCTCGTCGCCGAGCATTCCGACATCCTCCAGATCGGCGCGCGCAACGTGCAGAACTTCTCGCTGCTGCGGAAGGTCGGGCAGGCCGGCAAGCCGGTGCTCCTCAAGCGCGGGATGTCGACGTCGATCCAGGAGTGGCTGCTCTCGGCCGAGTACGTCCTCGCGGGCGGCAATCCGAACGTCATCCTCTGCGAGCGCGGCATCCGCACGTTCGAGACCGCGACGCGCTTCACGCTGGATCTGAACGCGGTGCCCGTGGTGAAGCGGCTCACGCACCTGCCGGTCGTCGTGGATCCGTCGCACGGCACGGGCCACTGGGAATACGTGGAGGCGATGGCGTGCGCGGGCATCGCGGCGGGCGCCGACGGTCTGATCATCGAGGTCCACCCGAAGCCGGAAGAGGCGCTCTCCGACGGCCCGCAGTCGCTCAAGCCGGAGAAGTTCGCCGCGCTGATGACGCGCGTTCGCAAGGTCGCGGCCGCCATGGACCGCGAGGTCTGATGCGCGGCAGGCGATGCCCACTGGCACTCGAGCGGAACGACGGCTTTGCCGGCGGTCCGCTCGCTGGGGGGATTGGGGGGCGCCCGGAGCCCCCCATGTTCATATAATTGTCGGGCATGGTCGGTCGGATCAGGGAGGCGCTGCGTCGGAGACCGCTGCTCGGCGTCCTCATTTCGCTCGCGATCCACGTGGCGCTGGTCCTCGCGCTCGTGGGCGTCCATTCCCAGGCCACGCCGAAGCAGAAGCGTGGCGACGCGCTGATCGTCGAGCTCCCGAACCTCGACGAGCCGGCGACGCCGGGAACGCCGGGACCGCAGGCCGACGCCGCGCCGGTTCCGGCCGCGCCCGCGCCGAAGGCGGCGCCCGCACCAAAGGCGC
>VGLJ01000079.1 GCA_016866775.1 Candidatus Rokuibacteriota bacterium
CCGCCCGTCGCCGAGCGGCCCACCCCGAAGCCCGCGCCGCGTGAAGCGCCGCGCGCGGCGGCGAGCGCGCCGCAACCCCCGCCCGCGGCGGAGCGGGGCGACATCCCCACCACGAAGTCAGCGCCGCAGCCCGAGAGCGCGAAGGCCGAGAGTCCGAAGCCGGAGCCCGCCACGCCGCCGGCAGTGGCGAGCGCGCCGCCGACCCCGCCCGGCCCGGTGGCGATGGTGCCCCCGGCACCGCCTGACTTCCTGAACACGTTCCGGCGGGGAGGCGGTGGTGGCGGCATCGGCGCGGGCGGCTCGGGAGGCACGGGTGTCGGGCGCGGCGGCATCCTCGGCGAGCCGATCCCGCTCGACTCGAAGGATCCGGACTTCACGGACTATCTCGAGCGCGTCCGCAGGCTGATCAAGCAGCACTGGGGCTATCCCTGCATCAAGAACGCCGAGACCCGCGAGTGCGAGTACAAGAGCGCCCGCCTCGTGGTCGACTTCGGGGTCCTGAGGGAAGGCCCCGTGCAGTTCGTGGAGGTCGAGAAGTCCTCCGGATACGCGATCTACGACGCGTACGCCGTCAACGCCATCAAGTTCGCGTCGCCGTTCCCGCCGCTGCCGGCGGGACTCATCGCGCGCATGCCGCCCGGCAGCACGGGGGCCCCGATCCGCGTCAACTTCACGTACGTGCTCGAGACCGGCATCACCAACGTGCGCTAAACGCCTGTGGTAGCATGGGCGACACGCTGAAACAGGCTCGTAGCTCAGTGGGAGAGCGCCTCTCTGACGCAGAGGAGGTCGGCGGTTCGAAACCGCCCGAGCCTACCATTCAGGCGAGAGCACCGGGTCACCCGGTGCTCTCACTATTTTTAGGAATCGATGGCTGACGCGGTAGAAGAGCGACATCTCAAGCTGACGGGCGAGTTCGACTGCGACGCCACGCCGCTCGCGACGCTGCGCCACTCGACCTCGCACGTCATGGCCCAGGCGGTGAAGCGCCTGTGGCCGGACGTGAAGGTCGCGATCGGCCCGTCGATCGAGGACGGGTTCTACTACGACTTCGCGAAGGCGGAGCCGTTCACGCCGCACGACCTCGAGAAGATCGAGGGCGTGATGCGCGAGATCGTCAAGGCGAACACGCCGTTCGAGCGCAGCGAGATGTCGCGCGCCGACGCGATCGCGCACTTCCGCGAGCGCGGCGAGACCTACAAGGTCGAGATCCTCGAGGGGATCGACGCGCCCACGGTCTCGCTCTACAAGCAGGGCGACTTCATCGACCTCTGCCGCGGCCCGCACGCCGCCTCCACGGGCGCGATCAAGGCCTTCAAGCTGCTCTCGTCGTCGGGCGCCTACTGGCGGGGCGACGAGAAGAACCCGATGCTGTGGCGCATCTACGGCACGGCGTGGCTGACGAAGGAAGACCTCGACAAGTATCTGTGGCGCCTCGACGAGGCGAAGAAGCGCGATCACAGGAAGCTCGGCCGCGAGCTCGACCTGTTCGACTTCCACGACGTCGCGCCCGGCGCGCCGTTCTGGCTGCCGAACGGCATGGTGATCTTCCGCGAGCTCGAAAGGTACTGGCGCGAAGTCCACGACGCGCAGGGCTACCTCGAGACGTCGACGCCGATCCTCGTCAACAAGAAGCTGTGGGAAGAGTCCGGACACTGGGAGTACTACTCGGACAACATGTTCAAGCTCGAGGTCGAAGAGCAGATCTTCAGCCTCAAGCCGATGAACTGCCCGGAATCGACCTACATCTATCGCCACGCGCTGCGCTCGTACCGTGACTTGCCGCTGCGCGTGGCCGAGATCGGCCGCCTGCACCGCAACGAGCGCTCGGGCACGCTGACCGGCTTGTTCCGCGTGCGTCAGATCACGATGGACGACGCGCACATCTACTGCCGGCCCGATCAGGCGCAGGACGAGATCAGCTCCGTGCTCGCGCTGGTCCGCGAGTTCTACAAGCTGTTCAACCTCGAGCCCACCTTCAAGCTCGCGACACGGCCGCCCGACATGCTCGGCACCAAGGAGCAGTGGGACAACGCGGAGAACGGGCTGCACGAGGCGCTCAAGGCGAACGGGCTCGCCTACGAGCTGAAGCCGGGCGATGCCGCGTTCTACGGGCCCAAGATCGACATTCACATCGAGGACGCGATCGGACGGAACTGGCAGATCGCGACCGTGCAGCTCGATCTGACGATGTTGCCCGAGCGCTTTCAGCTCGAGTACGTGGACGCCGACGGGACCCGCAAGCGCCCCGTCGCGATCCATCGCGCGATCTTCGGGTCCTTCGAGCGGTTCATCGGGATCATCACCGAGCACTTCGCGGGCGCGTTCCCGACGTGGCTCGCGCCGGTGCAGGCGCGCGTGATCCCGATCAGCGAGAAGTTCATCGACTACGCGCGCGAGGTGCACCAGCGGCTGCGCGCCGCGCGCATCCGCGCGGAGCTCGACGACCGCAACGAGAAGCTCGGCTATCGCATCCGCGACGCGCAGGTGCGCAAGGTGCCGTACATGCTCGTCGTCGGCGAGCGCGAGCGCGAGGCGGGCACCGTGAGCCTGCGCGCGCGGACCGAAGATCGCGGCGCCCAGCCCCTCGACCGCGTCGTCGCCGACCTCGGCGCCGAGATCACCGCCCGTGCCGCGACCCTGACCGTGGGCCGTTCCTGAGCCGCTAACCGGAGGAGCGCACATCAGCAAAGCAAGCGACATACGCGTCAACGAAGGCATCCGCGTCCGCGAAGTGCGTGTGGTCACACAGGACGGCGAGCAGCTCGGCATCATGTCCATCCAGGAGGCGCTCGACACCGCGCGCCAGCGCGAGCTCGACCTGGTCGAAGTAGCGCCCGACGCCCAGCCGCCCGTGTGCCGCATCATGGATTTCGGCAAGTACAAGTACACCCAGTCGCGCCGCCTCAAGGAGGCGCGCAAGAAGCAGACGACGATCCAGGTCAAGGAAGTGAAGATGGGCCCCAAGACCGAGAAGCACGACTTCGAGTTCAAGCTCAAGCACGTGCGCCGGTTCCTCGAGGAGGGCCACAAGGCCAAGGTCACCGTGCGCTTCAAGGGCCGCGAGATGGCGCACACCGAGCTCGGCTGGAAGATGCTGCAGAAGATGGTGGAGGCCGTGACCGACATCGCGGTGGTCGAATCGAACCCGCGGATGGAAGGCCGGATGCTCCACCTGATCATGAGCCCGAAGCAGCAGCAGCACTAGGAGAGTCACGGCCATGCCGAAGATGAAGACCAAGCGCGCCGCGAAGAAGCGGCTGAAGAAGACGGGGACGGGCAAGCTCAAGCGCGCGGGCGCGTGGAAGCAGCACAAGCTCGAGCACAAGCACCCGAAGCGGCGCCGCCGCGCGCGGCGGAACAAGATGGTCGCGAAAGCGGACGAGGCCACGCTGAAGGTGCTCGTCCCGTACCTGTAAGGAGACCTGACCGATGCCACGCGCAAAGGGCGGAGCGAAGACGCGCCAGCGGCGCAAGAAAGTCCTGAAGCAGGCGAAGGGCTACTTCGGCGGCCGGCGCAAGCTCTACCGCACAGCGAAAGAGACCGTGCTGCGGGCGGGCGCCTTCGCGTACCGCGACCGGCGCCAGAAGAAGCGCCTGGCGCGCAGCCTCTGGATCGTCCGCATCAACGCGGCGTGCCGGGAGCTCGGCCTCTCGTACTCCACGTTCATGAACGGGCTCAAGAAGGCCGGCGTGATGCTCGATCGCAAGGTCCTCGCCGAGCTCGCCGTCAACGATCCGGGCGCCTTCGCCAAGCTCGCGGAGCGCGCCAGGAGCTAGCAGAATGGCAGCCGCGGAGGGCCCGGATTCACTCCGGGCCCGGAGCGAGGGGGGCTTGGGGGGTGCGTCTCGCACCCCCCATGTCGATGTCGACGCGATCGCCCGGGAAGCGCGCGAGGCGGTCGCCGCCGCTTCGACGGCCGCCGCGCTCGAGGCGGTCCGCGTCAAGTACCTCGGCCGCCAGGGCGCGCTGACCCAGCTGCTCCGCTCGCTCGGCACGCTCTCCGCCGAGGAGCGTCCGCTCGTCGGCGCCGCCGCGAACGAGGCCAAGCGCGAGCTCGAAGCGCTGCTCGACCAGCGGCTCGCCGTCGCGCAGGACGCGGAGCGCACGCGCGCCCGCGCCGCCGCGCGCCCCGATCTGACGCTGCCCGGACGGCGCCCGCCGCTCGGCATCGTGCATCCGCTCAAGCGCGTCGAGGACGAGATCATCGAGGTCTTCGCCGGTCTCGGCTTCTCCGTGGTCGAAGGCCCGGAGATCGAGACCGACTACAACAACTTCGAGGCGCTGAACTTCCCGAAGGACCATCCCGCGCGGGACATGCAGGACACGTTCTTCGTGCCCGGCGAGCTGCTCCTTCGCACCCACACCTCGCCGGTGCAGATCCGTACGATGCAGGCGCAGCGTCCGCCCGTGCGCGTGATCGTGCCCGGGCGCGTCTACCGCCGCGACATCGCCGACGCCTCGCACTCGCCGGTCTTCCACCAGGTCGAAGGCCTCGCGGTCGACCGCGACATCTCGATGGGCGACCTCAAGGGCACGCTGGAGCTGTTCGCGCGCGAGCTGTTCGGGCCGCGCTCGAAGATCCGGTTCCGGCCGTCCTTCTTCCCGTTCACCGAGCCGTCGGCGGAAGTCGACGTGCTGTGCTTCCTCTGCGTCGGGGACGGCTGCCGTCTGTGCAAGCAGTCGGGATGGCTCGAGATCCTCGGCTCGGGCATGGTTCACCCGAACGTGCTG
Organism: Candidatus Rokuibacteriota bacterium; assembly: GCA_016866775.1. Taxonomy (GTDB): domain Bacteria; phylum Methylomirabilota; class Methylomirabilia; order Rokubacteriales; family CSP1-6; genus VGLJ01. Next base: position 4,736 of record VGLJ01000079.1, read on the forward strand.
CGCAACGTCGGCTACGACCCCGAAGAGGTCACGGGCTGGGCGTTCGGCATGGGCGTCGAGCGCATCGCGATGCTGCGGTACGGTGTCGACGACCTGCGGCTCTTCTTCGACAACGACCTGCGCTTCCTGAGGCAGTTCGCGTGAAGATCCCGTATCGCTGGATCCGCGAGTTCGTCGACCTGCAGATCACCGCCGAGCAGGCGCGCGACACGCTCGTCAACGCGGGCGTCGAGGTCGCGGGCGTCACGTCGACCGCGCCCGACGTCAAGGGCGTCGTCGTCGGCGAGATCGAGGCCATCGAGCGCGAGCTCGGCGAGAGCCACGGCCACACGCTCGTGCTTTGCCGCGTCAGCACCGGGAGCAAGCGCTTCAGCGTGATCTGCGGCGCCCCGAACACCGCGCCCGGCCTGCGCGCGGCGTTCGCGCCGCCCGGGGCGGTGTTGCCCGGCAATCGCGCGATCGGCGCCGCGACGATCCGCGGGGTGACGTCGGAGGGCATGCTCTGCTCGGAGCGCGAGCTCGGCGTCGGCGAGGAGCACGAGGCAGGGGTGCTCGCGCTCGAGCCCGACGCGCCGCTCGGCGCGGACCTCGTCAGCCACCTCGGCCTCGACGACGTCGTGCTCGAGATCGAGATCACGCCGAACCGCCCGGACTGCCTCTCGGTGTTCGGTGTGGCGCGCGAGCTCTCCGCGCTCACGGGCACGCCCCTGCGCGCGCCGAAGCTCGTCCTCCCGGAGCCGGAAGAGGATGTGCACGCGCTCGCGCGCGTGCGGATCGAAGCTCCCGACCTCTGTCACCGCTTCACCGCGCGCGTGATGACGGGCGTGAAGATCGGCCCGTCCCCCGCGTGGATGGCCGCGCGGCTGCGGGCCGTCGGCCTCCGGCCGATCAGCAACGTGGTCGACGTCACGAACTACGTGATGTGGGAGATCGGGCACCCGCTCCACGCGTTCGACTACGACACCGTGGCGGGGGAGGGGAGCGGCCTCGCGTCGCCGCCGACGATCGTCGTGCGCCGCGCGCGCGAGGGCGAGCGCATGAAGACGCTCGACGGCCAGACCCGCGCGCTCGACCCGTCGATGCTGCTGATCGCCGACCCGGCGCGCGGCATCGGCATCGCGGGCGTGATGGGTGGCGCCGACACCGAGGTGAAGGCGGACACGACCCGCGTCCTGCTCGAGTCCGCGTATTTCTTGCCGGCCTCGATCCGCCGGACGTCGCGCACGCTCGGCCTGAAGACCGACGCCGCGTATCGCTTCGAGCGCGGCGCCGACATCGAGGCGCTCCTCGACGGCAGCACGCGCGCCGCACAGCTGATCGGCGAGCTCGCCGGCGGCCGGATCGCGCGCGGGGTGATCGACGTGTATCCAACGAAGCACACGCCGCCGCGCGTCCGGCTGCGGATGTCGCGCGTGAAGCGCGTGCTCGGGATCGCGCCGCCGCCGGAGACGGCGACGTCGATCCTCGCCGGCCTCGGGCTGCCGACGCAGCGGCGCGGCGACGAGCTCGACGTCGAGGTGCCGAGCTTCCGGCGCGACGTCACGCAGGAGGACGACCTCGTCGAGGAGATCATCCGCGTGTGGGGCTACGATCGGATCCCCTCGACGCTGCCCGGCGGCGCGATCAGCCTCGTCCGCTTGCCGGCGACCCGCCGCCAGGACCGTGTCGTGCGCACCGCGCTCGTCGGCGCCGGGCTCGCGGAAGCCGTGACGTACAGCTTCACCGATCCGCGGCGCGTCGCGCTGCTGCGCAGCCCCGACGACAAGCCGCCGATCGAGCTGCTGAACCCGATGAGCGAGGAGGGGTCGCTCCTGCGGCAGCATCCGCTCGACGGCCTGCTCGGCGCCGTCGCGACGAACGTGCGGCGCCGTCAGCCGAACGCGCGGCTCTTCGAGATCGCGACCATTTTCAGTTGGAGGGCTCCGGGCGCCCCCCAAGCCCCCCAACAGGCCGGCCGGGGCGGAGCCACGGCCGGCCCGAGTGCCGATACATCCACATCTGAACGACGCTGGCTGGCGATCGCGGTGACCGGCGCGCGCGGCGACGCCGCGTGGTATCGCGGGGAAGAGCCCGTCGACGTCTACGACGCGAAAGGGCTCGCGGAGCACGCGCTCGCCGCGCTCGGCGTTCGCGTGCGCGGCCAGGCGGGCGGGCGGCTCGCGGGCTTCGAGCCCGACACGCACGGCGTCCTGCTCACGGATGACGGCGCCGCCGTCGCCGAGTTCGGAGAAGTCGCCGCGCCGGTCCGTGGCGCGTTCGGGATCGATGCACCGGTGTTCGCGGCGGCGATCGACCTCGACGCCGTCGCCGCGCTCCCGCGCCCGGCGGTCCGCTACGAGGCGCTGCCGCGCTTCCCCGCGGTCCAGCGCGACATGGCGTTCGTCGCCGGCGCGGACCGGCCGGTCGCGGCGGCCGAGGTCGAGGCGGCGCTGCGCGCCGAGGCGGGACCGCTGCTCCGCGACGTCACCCTGTTCGACGTCTTCCGCTTCCCCGACGGCCGGCGCAGCCTCGCGTGGCGCCTGACGTTCCAGGCCGCCGATCGCACGCTCACGGACGAGGAGGTCAACGCCATCCACGCCCGGGTGGCCGCGGCGATCACGCAGCGCTTCGGACTCCTCTTACGGACCGGTTAGAGTTGGAGGTCCACATGGCCGATGACGTGGTGCTGGCGCGGCTCGCGCAGCTGGAGATCGCGGTTCGGAAGGCCGGCGAAGCGCTCGCGCGCCTGCGGGACGACAACGCGCGGCTGACGCAGCGGAACGCGCAGCTCGAGCGTGAGGTCAACCGCGTCGGCGACGAGCGCCGGCAGATCCTCACGCAGATCGACATGCTCCTGAAGGACATCGGGAAGCTCGACCTTGAGTGAGGCGACGCGCGTCGAGCTGACCGTCCTCGATCAGACGCTCACGATCCGCACCGAGGTCTCGGCCGACTGGGTCCGCTCACTCGCCAAGTACCTCGAGGACCGCGTCGCCACCGTGAAGAAGGGCGGCGTGCGCGATCCGCACACCGCGCTCATCCTCGCGGCGCTCGACATCACCGACGAGCTCTTCCGCGCCCGTGACGACGTCTCGCGCCGCGAGGGCGACGTGAGCGCGCGCATCGGGGCGCTCGTGAGCCTCCTGGAGCAGGTGACGCCGAAGTCGTCGGCCTAGAGCCTCAGAAACCGCGCGGCGTTCTCGTAGAGCATCTTCCGCGCGGCCGTCTCGGGGAGCGCGCGGCGCGCGACGAAGCTGCGCTCCTCCTCGTACGGGTAGGGAATCAGCGGGAAGTCCGACCCCAGCAGGATGCGATCCTGATAGCGCAGCAGCAGCTCGGTCGGAATCGCGTCCGCGTCGGCGCGGAGATACGGGTTCGAGAGCGGCGTCAGCGCCATCGTCGTGTCGAGGGAGAGATTCGGGAACTGCTCGGTCAGTGCGCAGAACGCGTCCGTCTCGAAGCCACCGAGATGCGCCACGATCACCCGCAACGTCGGGAAGCGCTCCATCACCGCGCGAAAGCCGTCGAGGCCGGTGTACCGGTCGCGATACGGCATCGTGCCCGCGTGGACGACGAGGAAGCGGTCGCGCTCGGCCACGCGCTCGTAGAACGGCATCAGCCGCGGATCGTCCGCGCGAAAGCGCTGCACGGAGAGATGGAACTTGAAGCCGGCGAGTCCCTGGTCGATCGCTTCGTCGGCGATCGCGAGAATGTCCGCGTCGCCCGCGTGCACCGTGCCGACCGGGATCCCGGCGGGGAGCTGCCGCGCGGCCTCAGCGATCCACGCGTTCAGCGCGCGCGCGATCCCCGGCTTGTGCGCGTAGCTGAAGAAGCAGAAGCGCTCGACGTCGTGCGCGGCGAGCGTGTCGCCGACGGCCCGCGGGTCCCACGCATGCAGCGGCTGCCAGCCGTCGCGCGCGAAGACCTCGCTGATGGCCCGCGCGAGCCGCTCGGGGTGCAGATGCACGTGGACGTCGATCGAACGCACCAGACAAGATTAGCTTGACCCTGACCTGCGAGACGGGTACACAGGACGGGTCCCTGCGCTGTGCGTGATGCCGGCGGGAAGTTTCAACCTCGTTTAAAGACGGGGCGCTACTCCGGCGGGTGGTGTGCAAGCCCCTCATCGAAGGGGAAGCCTGAAGCCCTCCCATATCGGCGCCCACCTGGTAGACACCAGGTTCGAAACACTGTCGGCACACGGCAGAGGCGGGGACTTCGGGAAGTCCCGTGGGGACCTCGCCCCCGTTTCGTTGACTCCCTCGTGCGCGCCACCTATACTTTCGAAATCACGGACTTTTCGATCATCCAACCAGGATAGGTAAGCGATGCCACAAGGTTTCTGGCTCGTGATCGATAGCTTCATCGCTGTCGTGGCTCTCCTGATCGGGTTCTTCCTCAACAAGTGGTTCACGGACAAGCGGCTGGGTGAAGCGGGGGATCGCGCGCAGCGCCTCATCGACGAGGCGACGCGCGACGCGGAGAGCCGCAAGAAGGCCTCCGAGCTCGAGGTCCGCGAGACCGCGCTCAAGGCGCGCGCGGAGTTCGAGACCGAGACGCGCAAGCGCGAGCGCGAGATCCAGCAGGTCGAGCAGCGGACCCTCGCGAAGGAAGAGCAGCTCGCGCGCAAGCTCGACGACATCGAGCGCCGGCTCGCCGACTTCACGTCGAAGGACGCGAGCGTCGCCAAGCGCGAGAAGCAGGTGCTCGAGCACGAGCAGCGCCTCGCCTCCGCCCTGGACGAGCAGCGGCGCAAGCTCGAGGTGATCGCCGGGCTCACCGCCGAGGAGGCGAAGCGGCAGCTCCTCGCGCAGATGGAAGAGGAGTCGCGCCGCGAGGCCGCGCTGGTCGCCATGCGGCTCGAGGAGGAAGCGCGCGAGACCGCGCAGGTCAAGGCCAAGGAAGTCCTCGCGACCTCGATCCAGCGGCTCGCCCCCGACTACACGGTGGAGACCGCCGTGTCGGTCGTCGACCTGCCCTCGGACGACCTGAAGGGCCGCATCATCGGCCGCGAGGGGCGCAACATCCGCGCGCTCGAGCAGCACACGGGCGTCGACCTCATCGTCGACGACACGCCCGAGGCCGTGCTCATCTCCGCCTACGACCCGTATCGCCGCGAGATCGCGCGGCGCTCGCTGCAGATCCTCGTGGCCGACGGGCGCATCCACCCCGCGCGGATCGAGGAAGTGGTCGAGAAGGTCAAGAAGGAAATGGAGCAGCACCTGCGCGAGGAAGGCGAGAAGGCGTGCTTCGAGGTGGGCGTGCACGGCCTGCACCCGGAGCTCGTGAAGCTCGTGGGGCGCATGAAGTTCCGCACGTCGTACGGGCAGAACTGCCTGCAGCACTCGAAGGAAGTGGCGTGGCTCGCCGGCATGATGGCGGCGGAGATCAAGGCCGACGTCAAGCTCGCGAAGCGCATGGGCCTGCTCCACGACATCGGCAAGGCGCTCACCCACGAGCAGGACGGCAGCCACCCGGAGCTCTCGCTGCAGGTGCTGACCAAATACAATGAAAGTCCGCAAGTCATCAACGCCGCGCTCTGCGGACACGAGAACGTGGAGCCCGAGACGATCGAGGCGGTGCTCACCGAGGCCGCGGACGGCATCTCGGCGGCCCGGCCGGGTGCCAGACGCGACGTGCTGGAGAGCTACATCCGCCGCCTCGCGAAGCTCGAGGAGATCGCGCTCAGCTACAAGGGCGTCGAGATGTGCTACGCGATCCAGGCGGGCCGCGAGCTGCGCGTGCTCACCAAGGCCGACATCGTCTCTGACCTCGACGCGCGCCAGCTCGCGAAGGACATCACCAAGCGCATCGAGGCGGAGATGCAGTACCCCGGCCACATCAAGGTCGTCGTCATCCGGGAGACGCGCGCCGTCGAAGTGGCGAAGTAACGCGCGATGAAGATCCTGATGATCGGCGACGTCTACGGCGAGCCGGGACGCGCCGCCCTCGCGAAGCTCCTGCCGAAGCTTCGCGACCAGCACCGCGCCGACTTCACGGTCGTCAACGTCGAGAACGCGGCCGGCGGCTTCGGGGTCACGCAGCCGATCGCCGAATCGATCCTCGACCTCGGCGTGGACGTGATGACCACGGGCAATCACGTGTGGGACAAGAAGGAGACCGCATCCTACATCGTGAAGGAGAACCGCCTGCTGCGTCCCGCGAACTATCCCGAAGGCACGCCGGGCGCGGGCTGGATCACCGTGAAGGCGGGGCCGCATCGCGTGACCGTCATCAATCTCATGGGCCGCGTGTTCATGCATCCGATCGACTGCCCGTTCCGCAAGGTCGAGGCGATGCTCGAGGCGACCGGCGGCGAGACGCCGATCCGGCTCGTCGATTTCCACTGCGAGGCGACGAGCGAATCGGTCGCCATGGGCTGGTGGCTCGACGGCAAGGTCAGCGCGGTCGTCGGCACGCATCGCCACGTGCAGACGGCCGACGAGCGCATCCTCCCCGGCGGCACCGCGTACATCACCGATCTCGGGATGACGGGGCCGACCGACGGCGTGATCGGCGTCGATCGCGAGCAGATCCTGAACCGCTTCCTCTACCAGATGCCGATCAGGTTCGAGACGGCCAAGGGGCCGGCGAAGCTCCACGGCGTCGTGATCACCGTCGATCCCGAGACAGGCCGGGCATCGGCGATCGAGCGCCTGTCGATTGCGGCTTGATCCTCGACGGTAAGGCGGTCGCCCGGAAGGTCCTCGACCAGGTGCATGCGGGCGTCGCGCGCTTGCGCGCCACGCGCGGGGTGGAGCCGAAGCTGGCCGTCGTGCTCGTGGGCGACGATCCCGCGTCGCAGGTCTACGTCCGCAACAAGAAGCGCTCGGCCGACAGCGTCGGCATCGTCACGCAGGACTTCCTCTATCCGCAGGGGCTGTCGCAGGCGGAGCTGCTGACGGTGCTCGACGGGATCAACGCGGATGCGGGTCTCCACGGCGTGCTGCTGCAGCTGCCGCTGCCGAAGGGCCTCGACGAGGACGCGGCCGTCGCGCGCATCGCGCCGGAGAAAGACGTGGACGGGCTGACGCCGACCAACCTCGGCCGGCTGCTCGCGGGCAAGCCGAGCACCGTGCCGTGCACGCCCGCCGGCTGTCTCGAGGTGCTGGATCACTACGGCGCGAAGCTCGAAGGCGCCGAGGCGGTGGTCGTCGGCCGCTCACGTCTCGTCGGCAAGCCCCTCGCGCAGCTCCTGCTCGCGCGCCACGCCACAGTGACCGTTTGCCATACCCGCACGAGGGACCTCGCCTTTCACACGCGCCGCGCGGACATCCTCTGCGTGGCGGCGGGGCGCCCGCGCATGGTCACCGGCGACATGGTGAAGCGCGGCGCGTGGGTGATCGACGTCGGTGTGAACCGCCTCGAGACCGGCAAGCTCGCCGGCGACGTGGATTTCGACTCGGCATCGGCGGTGGCGCACGCGGTCACGCCGGTCCCCGGCGGGATCGGCCCGATGACCATCGCGCTGCTGATGAGGAACACGCTCGCCGCGGCGGAGCGTCAACTCGGAGGGGGGCTTCGCCCCCCTCCCGACGGACGCCATGGGCCTCCGGCTCATGCTCGTCCTGCCTCCCCCCCCGAGGGGCGCGGGCAAAGCCCGCGCTCGAACGCCTCAGACTCGACGCCCTGATGCCGGGGGAACGCGCGGTCCTCACCGTTTCCGGGCTCACCGAGCGTCTCAAGGCGCTCGTCGAAGACAAGTTCCCCATCGTCTGGGTCGAGGGCGAGATCTCGAACTTCAAGATCTACAGCTCGGGCCACGGCTACTTCACCCTGAAGGACGCCAACGCCCAGATCCGCGCGGTGCTGTTCCGCAACCGCGCGCGGCGGATCCGTTTCGAGCCGGGCGACGGGCTGCACGTGCTCGCGATGGGGAGTGTCGAGGTCTATCCCCAGCGCGGCGAATACCAGCTCGTCGTCGAGCTCCTCGAGCCGCGCGGGCTCGGCGCGCTCCAGCTCGCGTTCGAGCAGCTCAAGGCGCGCCTTTCGGCCGAGGGCCTCTTCGACCCCGCGCGCAAGCGCGCGCTGCCGCGCTATCCGCGCACGATCGGCATCGTGACCTCGCCGTCCGGCGCGGCGATCCGCGACATGCTCCGGGTGATCGGCCGCCGGTTCGGCGAGCTCCACATCGTGCTCGCGCCGTGCCGCGTGCAGGGCGACGGCGCGGCGGACGAGGTCGCGCAAGGCATCCGCGATCTCAACGCGCTCGGGGATGTGGACGTCATCCTCGTCGGCCGCGGCGGCGGCTCGCTCGAGGATCTGTGGGCCTTCAACGAGGAGGCCGTCGCGCGGGCGATCGTCGCCTCGAAGGCGCCGGTGATCTCGGCCGTCGGCCACGAGGTCGACGTGACGATCGCCGACTTCGTCGCAGACCTGCGCGCGCCGACGCCCTCGGCCGCCGCGGAGCTCGTCGTCCGCGAGAAGCAGGCGATCGTCGAAGCGGTGGCCGACCTCGATCACCGCCTGCACCGCGCGATCGGGCACCGCCTCGAGCACGAGCGCCGCCGCATGGCCGCGCTCGCCGACCGCCGCGTGCTCACGGATCCCGCGCGGCCGCTGCGCGACCTGCATCGGCGGGTCGACCACGCGCGCGCGCGGCTTGCGCGCGCGATCGAGGCGCTCGTCCGCCGCGCGGCGCATCGTGTGGAGCTGGCCACGGCGGGGCTGCGCTCCGCGAGCCCGCGCGCGCGGCTCGGCCATGATCGTCACCGGCACGAACGGCTGGAGGCGCGGCTGCGTCTCGAGCTCGCCCGCGTGGTCGGCGGCGGACGGCATCGACTCCACGTCGTGGCCGGCCGGCTGGATTCGCTGTCGCCGCTCGCGGTGCTCGGGCGCGGCTACAGCCTCACGCGCGCCGCCGACGGGACGATCGTCCGCAGCGCGCGACAGGTGCGCGAGGGCGACGACGTGAAGGTGCTCTTGCAGCAAGGCGAGCTCGACTGTCGCGTCAACGCGACGAGGGAGCCGAATGAGCGAGCTTAAGTTCGAGGAGTGCCTGGCGCGGCTGGAGCAGATCGTCGCCGCGCTGGAGTCCGGCAACCTGCCGCTCGAGGAGTCGCTGAAGGTCTTCGAGGAAGGCGTGGCGCTCGCGCGCCACTGCGGGCGCTACCTGGAAGACGCGGAACGCCGCATCGAGATGCTGGCCAAGGACGACGCCGGCGCGCTCACCACGCGCCCGTTCGCCGCGCCGGCCGACGAGGAACTCTGAACATGGGCGCGTTCGACCTCCCGAGCTATCTCAACGCGCGGCGCGTGGTGGTCGACGAGGCGCTCGACCGCCTGCTCCCGCCCGACACCGCGACGCCGCCGTCGCTCCATCGCGCCATGCGGTACAGCGTGCAGGCGGGCGGCAAGCGGCTGCGCCCGATCCTTGTTATTGCGGGCGCCGAAAGCGTTGGCGGGACCGCAGAGCAGGTGATGGAGACCGCGTGCGCGATGGAGATGATCCACACGTACTCGCTCATCCACGACGACCTGCCCGCGATGGACAACGACGACTACCGCCGCGGGATGCTGACCAACCACAAGGTCTTCGGCGAGGCCATCGCGATCCTCGCGGGCGACGCGCTCTTGACGCTCGCGTTCAAGCTCATCGCGCTCAACGGCGCGCGCGCGGGCGACGCCACACTCGTCTCTACGCTCGTCACCGAGGTCGCGGAAGCCGCGGGCACCGACGGCATGGTCGGCGGGCAGGTGGTCGACATCGAGTCCGAGGGCAAGGCCGTCAGCGCCGAGACGCTCGACTACATCCACACGCACAAGACGGCGGCGCTCATCCGCGCCTCGCTCTGCGCGGGTGCCGTGATCGCGGGGGGAACGCACCGTCAGCTCGACGCCATGAAGAAATGCGGCGAGGCGCTCGGGCTCGCGTTCCAGATCGTGGATGATATCCTCGACGTCGAAGGCAGCACGGAACAGCTCGGCAAGACCGCGGGCAAGGACGCGCAGCAGCAGAAGGCGACCTACCCCGCGTACCACGGCCTCGAGGTGTCGCGCGCGAAGGCGCGCGCGCTGATCGACGAGGCCAAGGCGGCGCTCGCACCGCTCGGGGAGCGGGCCGTGCCGATCCGCGCGCTGGCCGACTTCATCTTCGAGAGGAGGAGCTGAAGGGTGTCGGCCATTCGTGAGGTCTTCGCGCGCGAGGTGCTCGACTCGCGCGGCCATCCCACCGTCGAGGTCGAGGTCCAGCTCGAATCCGGCATGTGGGGCCGTGCCGCCGTGCCGTCGGGCGCGTCCACCGGCAAGCGCGAAGCGGTCGAGCTGCGCGACGGCGCCACCCAGCGCTACCGCGGCAAGGGCGTGCAGCAGGCCGTGCGCAACGTGGAGGAGACGATCGCGCCCGAGATCGAGGGTCTCGAGGCCACCGAGCAGGCCGCGATCGATCAGGCGCTCCTCGAGCTCGACGGCACGCCCAACAAGTCGGGACTCGGCGCCAACGCGATCCTCGCGGTGTCGCTCGCGGTCGCGCGCGCGGCCGCCGACGATTCCGGGCTGCCGCTCTACGCGTACCTCGGCGGCGTCGGCGCGCGGCTCATGCCCGTGCCGCTGCTCAACGTGATCAACGGCGGCGCACACGCCGACAACGGCCTCGACTTCCAGGAGTTCATGCTCGTGCCGGCGGGCGCCGACTCGTTCTCGAGCGCCCTGCGCATGGGCGCCGAGGTCTTCCACACGCTGAAGGACACGCTCAAGGAGAAGCACCTCTCGACGGGCTACGGCGACGAGGGCGGGTTCGCGCCGCTCATCGGCTCGAACAACGAGGCGCTGGATCTCCTGATGCAGTCGATCGAGCGCGCGGGCTATCGGCCGGGCGAGGACATGTTCCTGGCGCTCGACGTGGCGGCGAGCGAGTTCGCGGAGGACGGCGGCAAGTACCACCTGCGGCGCGCGAACGTGCGGCGCAGCAGCGACGAGCTCATCGCGATCTACGACGAATTGCTCGGCCGCTATCCGATCGTGTCGATCGAGGACGGCCTCGGCGAGGACGATCGCCCGGGCTGGGGGATCATGACGAAGCGGCTCGGCGCGCGCTGCCAGCTCGTGGGCGACGACCTCTTCGTGACGAACCCGGCGATCATCCAGCAGGGCATCCGCCAGGGCCTCGCCAACGCGGTGCTGGTCAAGCTGAACCAGGTCGGCACGCTCACGGAGACGCTCGAGGCGGTCGAGCTCGCGAAGCGCGCGGGCTACGGCACGCTCATCTCCCACCGCTCGGGCGAGACCGAGGACACGTTCGTCGCCGACCTCGCCGTCGCCGTGAACGCCGGCCAGATCAAGACGGGCTCGCTCGCGCGCAGCGAGCGCACCGCGAAGTACAACCAGCTCCTGCGCATCGAGGAGGAGCTGGGGCACGCCGCGTCCTGGCCGGGCCGCGCGCTCTACAGCCGCACCGCCCGGTGAACCGCCGCCTGGTCGCCGCCGCCCTCGCCGTGACGGTGGCCGGCGCGCTGGCCGTCTTCGCGGGCGGCGGCGTGCTCCGGGTGCGCGCGATGCAGGAGGAGCTCCGTCAGCTCGAGAGCGAGCTCGTCACGCTGCGCGCGCAGACGGAGAAGCTCACCGCGACGATCGACAAGCTCCGCCACGACCCCGCGTACATCGAGAAGCTCGCGCGCGAGGACCTGGGCTACGTGCGTAAAGACGACACGATCCTGAAGTTCCCGACGACCCGGCCGAAATGATCGAGTGGTACTGGGCGCTCCTCTTCTTCGTCAGCCTCGTCTGTAACGGCCGCGCCGCCTTCAAGCTCCTCGTCGACTGGAAGGGCATGCTCACGACGTGCCGCCTCGTCGAGGACACGTACGAGCGTCTCGACGCGCTGCCGGACGAGGCCGCGCTCGAGCGCGACGCGCGCGCGCCCGTCTTCGTGCACCTCGTGCCGGCGTTCCAGGAGCCGGGCATCGCGACCACCCTCAAGGCGCTGCTCGAGTCGCGGTACCCGCACGGCAGGCTGCACATCGTCGTCGCGGTGAAGGAAGACGAAGAGCGTGCGCCGCATCCGGCGATGGGGATCTCGACGGGCGAGCTCGTGCGGCGCTTCCGCGACGAGCTGCCGCCGCTCTACCAGAAGATGCTGTCGGTCGTGGCGCTGCCGGGACCGGGCCGGAAGGCGCAGCAGCTCAACTGGGCGCTGCGCCCCTACGTCCTCAAGTCGCTCGTCGGCGATTACGAGACGAGCCAGGTCTACGTCGCGTGCAGCGACGCGGACTCGATCCCGGACCGCAACATCTATCGCTGGCTCGCGAACGACGTGCTGACCACCGGGGGCAGCCTCGCGTACCAGGGCCTCACGCTGTCGCTCGCGAACTTCCGGCGGCTCGACGTGCGCGGGCGCACGTGCGCGATCCAGCAGTCGTCGATCTTCATCCGCGTGTCGATCGCGCGGCTGATCAACGAGGCCCGGCGCGTCGCGTGGTTCGCGCGGCTGTCGGCACGCGCGCCGCGTCTCGCGCGGCTGCTGCGGCCCGTGTTCGAGCTCGGCTTCCGCCGCTCGCAGATCTGTCTCGGGCACAACACGTTCGTGCGGCTCGACACGCTGCAGGCGATCGGGCTCTTCCCGACCTCCGGCGCCACCGAGGACTCGACGCTCGGCTACGCGCTGGGCGCGCGCGGCGTCGTCATGAAGGCGCTGCCGCTGCTCGAGCTGAACGACCTGCCGGAGACGACGGACGGCATGGTTCGCCAGAACGCGCGCTGGTACAAGGGCGTGCTCGACGACGTCGACTTCTTGTGGCGTGAGTGGCGCGCGCGGCCGACCGCGTACAACCTGGCGCAGCTCGTCCGCCACGTCGGCAACAAGGTGATCGAGTGGCCGATCGCCGCCGCCGTCTATCCCGTCGTCGGCTTCCTGGGCTGGCACCTCGCGTATCAATTCTCGGATCGCCCGCTCTGGTTCGTGCTCGGCATCGCGTTCCCGTCGATCTCGCTCGGGCTCACGATCTGGGTGGGCGGCATCGTGACGCAGGACCTCATCGAGAGCCTCGCGCCGTACTATCCGCGGCCGGTCGACGTCGCCCGCACCACGCTCAAGGCCAAGTTCTTCGGCATCTTCCGCTGCCAGACGTACTGGCTGCTGGCGACGCGGGGCGCATGGCGGGTCTTGTGGGCGCAGGCGCGCGAGGGTCGCTTCGAGCCCGCGAAGACCGACCGTGTGACCCGAGCCGTGCGTTAGGATGGGCCCATGAAAAAGGTCCCGCGCGTGTCGAAGGAGCGCGATCCGTTCCGGACGGAGCTGACGCCCGTCGCGTTCCTGCGCCGCAGCGCGTACGTCTACCCCGACAAGGTCGCGGTCGTGCACGGCGATCGCCGCTACACGTACCGCCAGTTCGAGGAGCGATCGAACCGCCTCGCCTCGCGCCTCCGCGCGCTCGGGCTGCGGCACCTGGACCGCGTGGCCGTCATCGCGCCCAACATCCCGGCGACGCTCGAAGCCCACTTCGGCGTGCCCGCCGCGGGGCTCGTGCTCGTGCCGATCAACACGCGGCTCAACAGCGACGAGATCGCCTACATCCTGAAGCACTCCGGCGCGAAGGTGTTCTTCGTCGACCAGGAGCTCGAAGGGCTCGTGAAGCCGATCGACCTCACGGGCGTGACGGTGATCCGGATCGACGACACCGGCGCGCCCGGCGATCCGTACGAGGACTTCATCGCGGAGGGCTCGCCCGAGCCGTGCGAGCCGTGGATCGAGGACGAGTGGGAGACGATCTCGATCAACTACACCTCGGGCACCACCGGCCGCCCGAAGGGCGTGATGATCCATCACCGCGGCGCGTACCTCAACGCGATCGGCGAGACGATCGAGACGAGCCTGACCGCGGACGCGAAGTACATGTGGACGCTGCCGATGTTCCACTGCAACGGCTGGTGCTTCACGTGGGGCGTGACCGCACTCGGCGCGACGCACGTGTGCCTGCGCAAGGTCGACTCGAGCCGGATCTGGGACCTGATCGACACGGAAGGCGTCACGCACTACTGCGGCGCGCCCACCGTCCAGATCGGCATCGTCAACGATCCCAAGGCGCACACGCTCGCGCGGACGGTGACGTGCGCGGTCGCCGGCGCGCCGCCGTCGCCGACGCTGCTCGCGCGGCTGAAGGAGCTCGGCTTTCGTCCGGTGCACGTCTACGGCCTGACCGAGACGTACGGTCCGCACACCGTGTGCTCGTGGGACCCCGGGTGGGACGGGCTGCCCGCGGACGAGATGGCGAGGAAGGCCGCGCGCCAGGGCCAGGGGTACGTCATCGCCGACCTCGTGCGCGTCGTGGACGACCAGATGAACGACGTCCCGATGGACGCCGAGACGCTCGGCGAAGTCGTCATGCGTGGCAACAACGTGATGAAGGGCTACTTCGAGCAGCCCGACGCCACGGCCGAAGCGTTCCGCGGCGGCTGGTTCCACTCCGGCGACCTCGCCGTGTGGCATCCGGACGGATACGTCGAGCTGCGCGATCGCAAGAAGGACATCATCATCTCGGGCGGCGAGAACATCTCGACCATCGAGGTGGAGCAGGCGGTGGCGAAGCACCCCGCGGTCATGGAGTGCGCGGTGATCGCGGTCCCCGACGAGAAGTGGGGCGAGCGGCCCAAGGCATTCGTGACCCTCAAGCCGGGCAAGAACGCGACGGAAGCCGAGATCATCGAGCACTGCCGCGGTCTCATCGCGCACTTCAAGTGCCCGGCGGCCATCGAGTTCGGCGACCTGCCGAAGACGTCGACCGGGAAGGTCCAGAAGTTCGTGCTCCGCAACAAGGAGTGGGCGGGGAAGGAGAAGCGGATCAATTGAGCGACGTCGGCCGGCCGGTCAAGGACGCGAGCGCGCTGTACGAGGTGGAGCGGCGTGCCCGGCACGCCGAGCGGCCGGGGTTCCGCATCAGCGAGCTGCAGATCTCGCCGACCCAGCAGGTCCCGTGGCACTACCACACGAACGTGCAGGACACGTTCTACGTCCTCGAGGGCGAGATCCGGCTCTTCCTCCGCGATCCGAAGGAAGAAGTTCGGCTCACGCCCGGTGAGAGCTATCCCGTCCGCGCCGGCCGTCCGCACCTCGTGACGAATGCGGGCACGACGTCCGCGACCTTCCTGGTGTTGCAGGGCATCGGCGAGTACGACTACGTCCCGCTGACGAACCGCTAATGAGTCTCGGGGAATTGGTTGACGGCCTCGCCCCCCAACGCCCCGACTGGCTCGCCTGTACGCCACGGCTCGTTCCGCGGCGCGACGAGCGCGACCCCCCATCCCCCAAGGGGGTGGCGCGAGGCGAGTGCAACCCGCGAGCCGCGCTCGTCGCACCGCAGAACGAGGGTGGCGACGACGGCTCGCCAGCAGGGGCGTTGGG
>VGLJ01000080.1 GCA_016866775.1 Candidatus Rokuibacteriota bacterium
GGCGGGGGCGGGGGGATGTCCGGCCGACATCCGCAGGCTCGGCGAGGACAGGAGGCCGGGCATCCCCCCGCCCCCGCCGCCGCGCCCCGGCGCGTCGCGCTGTTCGCCACGTGTACCGTCGAGTACAACGATCCCGCGATCGGACGCGCGGCGGTGGCGGTGCTGGAGCGGAACGGCGTCGACGTGAGCCTGCCGCCGCAGAAGTGTTGCGGGATGCCGTACCTCGACGGCGGCGCCATCGACGAGTGTCGCGCGCTCATGCGCGAGAACGTCGCGAGCCTCGCGGCCGCCGTGCGGGAGGGACGTGAGATCGTGTCGCCGGGCCCCACGTGCAGCTACATGCTGAAGCAGGAATATCCATGGCTCGACGGCTCGGAGGACGCGAAGCTCGTGGGCGCCCACACGAAGGACCTCTTCGAGTACCTCGCCGGTCTCCAGGCCCAGGGCGCGCTCGACACGCGCTTCACGCGGCCCGTGGGTGACATCACGTACCACGTGCCCTGCCATCTGCGCGCGCAGAACATCGGCACCAAGTCCGCCGACATCCTGCGGGCGATCCCGAACACGAAGGTGGAGGTCGTCGAGCGGTGCTCGGCCGTCGACGGCACGTGGGGCTTCAAGAAGGAGTACTACGAGCTCTCGCTGAAGGTGGCGAAGCCGCTGTTCGACGCGGTCCGCGCCGGCGGTCCGGTGACCGCGACCGACTGCCCGCTCGCCGCGCTCCAGATCGGACAGGGCACGGGGCGCGCCGCGCGCCACCCCATCCAGATCCTCGCCGGCGCGTACGGGCTCGAGCCGTGAAGCCGATCGCGCGGGAGGACCTCCTCAATCTCTACGAGTACGAAAAGGTCCGCGACGCGCGGCGCCGGGACGTGATCGCCGCCAAGACGACGCGGCGCGTGCAGGTCGGCCGCTACCTCTCGTTCGTGTTCGAGAACCGCGCCACCATCTGGTTCCAGATCCAGGAGATGCTGCGCACCGAGCGCATCGTCGACGAGGGAAAGATCGCCGACGAGATCACCGTATACAACGACCTGCTCCCGGGCCCGGGCGAGCTGGCGGCGACGATGTTCATCGAGATCGCCGACACGGCGACGATCAAGCCCGTGCTCGACGCGCTGCTCGGGATCGACACGCGCGACTACGTGCGCATGCAGATCGGATCGGACGTCGTCGTCGGACGCTTCGAGACCGGCCACTCCGACGAGGAGCTCGGCAAGCTGAGCGCCGTCCACTTCGTGCGCTTCACGATTCCCGAGGCGTTGCGGAGGTCGTTCCGGACGTCCGAGGTCGCGCTCGTCGTCGACCACCCGAACGAGCGCGCGCGCGCCGTGCTCTCCGACGACACGAAGGCGAGCCTGGCCGAGGACTTCGCGTGAGACGACGCCGCATGGCGGCGCTCGTCGCGGCGACGCTCGTGCTCGCCGGCGGATGCGCGCAGGAGCCGCTCGGTCCGGAGGCGGAGCGGGGCCGGCAGGTCTACCAGGCGCAGTGCATCGCGTGCCACAACCCCGATCCGGCACAGGCCGGCGCCGTCGGCCCGCCGGTGAAGGGTTCGTCGGAAGACTTACTTCGCGCGAAGATCGTCAACGGATCGTACCCGTCGGGCTACACGCCCAAGCGGCCGACCGCCTTGATGCAGCCGATGCCGCAGCTCGCGTCCGAGATCTCCAACTTCGCGGCGTACCTGCGGTAGCGCCGGTTCGAGCGCCGGCTTCGCCGGCGCAATCCTTCCTGGGGGAGGCGGCGACAACAGAGCGGGCCGTGAGGCCCGCTCTGTTGCAGCGCCGGAAGGGGGGCGAAGCCCCCTCCGGGGATCACGGGAACAGGATTTCGATCGCGAAGTAGAGGATCGCCGTCAGGACGAAGCCGCCCCAGAACGTCCCCTTCAGCGTGCTGAGCATCTTCTTGCCGGGGCCGGTCGTGCCCACCATCGCGTTGATCTCGGCGACGGCCATCACCACGATCAGGACGATGAGCATCGACCACTTCGCGGTCTTGGTGACGTGCGGGAACATCGTCAGGTGCGAGGCGGCGCCCATGAAGAAGAGCATCGGGATCGAAAGCAGCGTGTTCGTGCGAGAGGCGAAGCCCGCGCGCTGACCGCGCGCCGCGGCTTCGGGAATCGCCTGGCCGCCGCCTTTCACCTGCTGCGCGGACGCCATCACGACCTGCTGCGCCGGCCAGATGACGAACCACACGTTGAACCACATCAGGCTGCCCAGCATGCCGCCGACGAAGATCGCCCACCCGTACGACGTGTCGAAGAACGGGCCGAGCCCCATGCGCCCCATGCGATGGAGGATGATCAGCCAGCCGGTGATGAAGGTGATCATCGCGCCCCACCGGAACCACCAGAGCGCACGGCTCAGGAGACCGCCGGCGACCATCCCCGTCCGGACGGGCGCCTCCGCGGTCGCGAAGAACGGGGTCTGAACGAAGTTGAAGTAGTACAGCATTCCGATCCACGCGATGCCGGCCAGGAAGTGGAGCCATCGCAACAGGAACAGCAGGCCTTCGCCGGAAAAGATCATCATCGTCCGCGCCCCCCCTGAGGAATGTTGCGTGAGCCGCTATTCCTCCTCGTCCTCGTCCTCGTCGTCTTCGAAGTCGTCGTCGTCGTCGTCCTCGTCGTCGTCTTCGAAGTCCTCGTCGTCCTCGTCGAGGTCGTCGTCTAGATCGTCGAGGTCGTCGGCCTCGTCGTCGTCGTCGTCGTCCTCGTCGTCGTCTTCGTCCAGGTCGTCATCGAGATCGTCGAGGTCGTCGTCGTCGTCGTCCTCGTCGATGTCTTCGTCTTCGTCCTCGTCTTCGTCCTCGTCTTCGACGTTCTCATCACGGGCGTGACGGAGGACGGGATCGTCATGCCAGGGTCGCGCACGGAACTGCATGTGAAGGTTCCTCCGCGTAGCGGACGCTACCGCGTGACTAGCTTGGCGGAGTATAACAAAATGCGAAAGTCAATATTCCGTCGTACACTCGCGTTCGGCCTTCGGGCGGACGCTTTCCGGCTCGGCGGTGTAGCTCAGCGGCAGAGCAGGGGTCTCATAAGCCCCGTGTCGGAGGTTCAATTCCTCCCACCGCCACCACGTTCCAACGCTTCGGAGGGATCGCTGTGACCGACGTCCTCGTCGAGCGCGACGGCGCCATCGCCACGATCGTGATCAACCGGCCGCGGATGCGCAATGCCATCAGCCTCGCGATGTGGACGGAGATCGCCCGTGTCACCCGCGTGCTCGGCGAGGACGACGAGGTGCGCGCGGTCGTGTATCGCGGCGCGGGACGCGACGCCTTCGCCTCCGGCGCCGACATCTCGGAGTTCGAGGAGCAGCGGAAGGACGCGGCGAGCATCCAGCACTACGGCGCGCAGACGGAGGCGGCGTACGCCGCGGTCCGCGCGTGCCCCAAGCCGACGGTCGCGATGATCTTCGGCTATTGCATGGGCGGCGCGATGGGCATCGCGATGGGCTGCGACCTCCGCTTCGCGGCGGAGGGCTCGCGCTTCGGCATCCCGGCCGCGAAGCTGAGCATCGTGTATCCGCCGAGCGCCGTCGGACAGCTCGTCGACCTCGTCGGCCCCGCGTACGCGAAGGACATCCTCTACTCCGCGCGCGCCGTCGATGCGCGGGAGGCGCTCGCGATGGGCTTCATCCAGCGGCTCGTGCCCGCCGGCGATCTCGAACGCGTGACGTACGACTATCTGCGCGCGGTGGCCGACAACGCGCCGCTGTCGGTGCACGGCAGCAAGGTCACCATCGATCTCTACCTCGAGGGCTTCGACGAGGCGCGGCGTGAACGGATCCGCGCGCTCGCCCGCGCGGCGTCCGGGAGCCAGGACGGAAAGGAAGGCACGCGCGCGTTCCTCGAGAAGCGGCCGCCCCGGTTCCGGGGGCGGTAGTCCTGCGGGTCGCGGTCCTCAGCTCGACACCCGCCAGCCCCGCCGAAGGGAGCGGCACGTTCGTCGCGCTCGACGGTCTCACGCGGGGCCTCGGCGCGCTCGGCCACGACGTCACGTTCCGCCCGCTCCGGCGTCGATCGGGATTTCACACGCTCGATCGCTGGCGCTACAACGCCGCCGTCGTCCGTGATCCTCCGCGCGCGGACGTCGTGCTCGGCGTCGACCTCGACGGGTTCCTGTGGGCGCGGCGGCGCCCCGGCGGCGCGCGGGCGTACGTCGTCGCGCTGAAAGGAATCATCGCCGACGAGCTGCGCAACGAGCGCGGCCTCGTGCGGATGCTCCTCGGCATCCAGGCGCGCTGGGAACGGCGGAACACCGAGCGCGCGGATCGGGTGATCGTCCCCAGCCGCTATTCCGCCGGCATCGCCGCCGCGCTCTACGGCGTCCCCGCGGCGAAGCTCGCGGTGGTGCCCGAGCCGATCGATCTCGCGGAGTGGCGCCGGCGGTTCGCCGCGGTGCCGGCGCGGACCGGCGCGCGACCGACGGTGTTGTGCGTGGCGCGGCTCTATCCGCGCAAGCGCGTCGAAGACCTGCTCGAGGCCGCGGCGCTGCTGCGCGCGCGAATCACCGGGCTGCAGATCCGCATCGTAGGGGAGGGCCCGGAGCACTCGCGCTTGCACGGAGTACATCGGCAGCTCGGCCTCGGCGACAGCGCGGTGTTCCTCGGCCACGTCGACCGGGACACGCTGGCGCTAGAATATTCGCGGGCGCGCTGCTTCTGCCTGCCCACGGTCCAGGAAGGCTTCGGTCTCGTGTTCGCCGAGGCGATGGCGGCCGGCTTGCCCGTCGTTGCGTGCCGGGCGGCCGCGGTGCCCGAGGTCGTACGCGACGGCGAGACCGGCCTGCTCGTCCCGCCACGCACGCCGGCCGCGCTGGCGGCCGCGCTCGAGCGGATGCTGGGAGACGACGGTCTCAGGAAGGAGATGGGCATGGCAGGACGCGCGCGCGTCGAAGCGCTCGACCTCGTCCCGGTCGCGCGCCGCTTCCTCGAGGTGCTGCCCGCGTGAGCGGCATCGCCTACAGCAGCCGCCGCTTCACCTTCGCCGCCGCCCATCGGTACTGGGTCGACAGGTGGCCGGCCGCGGAGAACGAGCGCTTCTTCGGACGCCTCACCGTCCCGCACGGCCACAACTACGCGCTCGAGGTCACCGTGCGCGGTCCCATCGATCCCGAGACCGGCATGGTGATCAACCTCACCGAGCTCAAGGCGATCGTGAACGACACCGTCATCGAGCGCTTCGACCACGCCGATCTCAACGCCGACGCGCTCTTCCGCGGCCGCGTGCCGACGACGGAGAACATCGCGACCGTCGTGTGGGACCTGCTCGTCGAGAAGCTCGGCGCCGAGCGGCTGTGGCAGGTGCGCGTGTGGGAAGACGAGACCCTGTTCGTGGACTACCGGGGCGAGGCGTGATCGAGATCACGCGCATCTACCACTTCAGCGCCGCGCACCGGCTGGTGAGTGAGCACCTCGGCGCCGCGGCGAACGCGGAGCTCTACGGCCCGTGCGCGCGTCCGCACGGTCACAACTACTACGTCGAAGTCACGATGGCGGGCGTGCCCGATCCGGTGACCGGCATGGCCGTCGATCTCGGCCGGGTCGACGCGGCCGTCGGCGAGAGGCTCCTGCGCCACGTCGACCACCACACGCTCGAAGCGGCGCCGCCGCTCGCGGGCGTCATCACCACGGGCGAAGGCCTGGCGCGCGCGTTCTGGGACATCCTGATACCGGTGCTCGCGCCGGACGCGCTGCGCCGCGTGCGCGTGGTCGAGACCGCGAAGAACCGCTTCGAGTACCGGGGAGAAGCCGCGTGATCGACAAGCTGATCGAGCAGCTCCTGAAGGGGCTCGGGGAAGATCCGAATCGCGAGGGCCTGCGGCGGACACCCGAACGTGTGGAACAGGCGCTCCGCTATCTGACGTCGGGGTATCAGAAGAACGCCGAAGAAGTCCTGAACGACGCACTGTTCGTCGAGGAATACGACGAGATGGTCGTCGTGAAGGACATCGACATGGCGTCCCTCTGCGAGCACCACCTCCTCCCCTTCATTGGAAAGGCGCATGTCGCATACATGCCACACAAGAAAATCGTCGGGCTCTCGAAGATTCCGCGTCTCGTCGAGATGTTCAGTCGGCGTCTCCAGGTGCAAGAGCGGCTGACCACGCAGATCGCCAACACGCTGAACGACGTGCTGCAGCCGCGTGGCGTCGCGGTCGTCATCGAGGCCGTTCATCTCTGCATGCTGGTGCGCGGCGTCGAGAAGCAGAACTCCAAGGCGGTGACGTCCGCCATGCTCGGCGCGTTTCGCGACCGGCCGGAGACCCGCGCGGAGTTCATGGAGCTGATCAAGGCCGGCCGCGGGCTGCAGATCTGATGGAGCGCGGGCACGGCGCGTCAGCGCCTCTCGCGGGACAGGTGGCGATCGTCACCGGCGCGGGCCGCGGCATCGGGCGCGCGATCGCCGAACGCTTCGGCGCCGAGGGCGCCGCCGTCGTGCTCGCGTCGCGCACCGCCGCCGATCTCGATCGCGTCGCGAAGGGCATCGAGCGCGCCGTCGTCGTGCCCACCGACGTCGCCGATGACGCCGCGGTCGAGCGGCTGGTCGCCCGCGCGCTGGAGCGCCTCGGCCGCGTCGACATCCTGGTGACCGCCGCCGGGGTCGCCGCCTTCGGTCCCGTCGCCCAGCAGACGCCGCGCGACTGGGACTCCATGCTCGCGGTGAACCTGCGCGGCGCGATGGTCTGTTGCCGCGCGGTGCTGCCGCCGATGCTCGCGCAGCGGCGCGGGACCATCATCAACGTCGCGTCGATCGCCGCGAGCCGGCCGATCGCCGGCGCCGCGGCGTACACGGTGACGAAGGCCGGCATCGTCGGCTTCAGCCGGGTCCTCGCCGAGGAGCTGCGCGCGGGCGGCGTTCGCGTCGGTGTCCTCGTCCCGGGTGCGGTGGACACGCCGCTCTGGGACACGATCCCCGGCGGCCCGGACCGTGCGCGGATGCTGCGCCCGGAGGACGTCGCGCGCGCGGCCGTGCTGATGGCGACACTGCCGCCCGGAGCCACGCTGGAAGAGCTCACGCTGCTGCCCGCGGGCGGCATCCTGTGATACGATCCAGATAACCGCAGCGAGCGAGAATCCCAGGAGGTTCGCATGGTTACACTGACAGAGACGGCTACCAAGAAGATCGCGGATCTCCGCCTGGAGGAAGGCAAGCCGGAATGGGGCCTCCGCGTTCGCATCGTCGGCGGCGGCTGCTCGGGGATGTCGTACGAGCTGGGCTGGGAAGACCAGGAAGCCACGGGCGACAACATCGTCGAGGCCCACGGGATCAAGGTCTACATCGACCAGCACAGCGCGCCGTATCTGCAGGGCAGCGAGATCGACTTCGTCGAGAACAACATGATGGGCGCCGGCTTCGCGATCAAGAACCCGAACGTGAAGTCGAGCTGCGGCTGCGGCCAGTCCCACCGCTTCTAGAGCGGAGCGTTGCGCGTCCGGGTCCGTCTCTTCGCCCGGTACCGGGAAGCCACCGGGCAAGAGCGGCTCGAGGTCGACGTTCCTGACGGGGGCACGGTCGAGACCGCGTGGTCCGAGGTCGTCGGCCGGCACCCCGTCCTCTCGCCGTACCGTCCCTTCACCCTCTTCGCCGTCGGCCACGATTACGTCCAGGCCGATCATCGTCTCCGCGCGGACGACGAGCTCTGCCTCTTTCCGCCGGTGAGCGGCGGGAGCCACGACGTCTTCCGGGTCGTCGAGCATCCGCTCTCGCCCGACAGCATCGCGGCGGAGGTCGACGACCCCGGCGCGGGCGGCATCGTCATCTTCTCCGGCGTCGTGCGGAACCAGACCGACGACCGTCCCGTGAAATTCCTGGAATACGAGGCGCACGCGCCGATGGCCGAGGCGAAGATGCGGGAGATCGGCGCGGCGATCCGCGCCCGCTGGTCGGGCGTGCGCCGCGTGGCCATGCTCCACCGGATCGGTCGCCTGGAGATCGGCGAGTCGTCGGTGCTGATCGCGGTGTCGGCCGCGCATCGCGCCGACGCGTTCGACGCCTGCCGGTACGCGATCGACACCCTCAAGCGCACCGTGCCCGTCTGGAAGAAGGAGCATTTCGAGGACGGCGAGGTCTGGGTGGGCTTGCAGGGCGGTTGACGTGAGCCTCGCGGATCTCGTCCGCCCCGCCCTTCGCCGCCACGCGATGCTCGCTGGCGGCGAACGTGTCTTGGTCGGCGTCTCGGGCGGCGCCGACTCGGTGGCGCTGCTCGCCGCGCTCGTGGAGGTCGCAGCGGCGCTCCGGCTCGAGCTCCACGTGCTCCACGTCGATCACCAGCTTCGCCCCGACTCCGCGCGCGACGGCGTGTTCGTGGCGGCGCTCGGGCGGCGGCTCGGGGTGCCGGTCACCGTCGAGCGCGTCGACGTGCCGCCGGGCGGCTCACTCGAAGCGGCGGCGCGCGGCGCCCGTCACGCCGCGCTCGAGGCGGTGGCCGCACGCGTCGGCGCGACGCGGATCGCGCTCGGTCACACCGCCGACGATCAGGCGGAGACGGTGCTGATGCGATTGCTCGAGGGCGCGGGCGTGCGCGGGCTCGCCGCCATCCCGCCGGTGCGCGGGCGCATCATCCGGCCGCTCATCGGGACACGGCGCGGCGAGATCGAGGCGGCGCTGCGCGCGGCCGGGCTCGCGTGGGTCGAGGATCCGACGAACCGCGATCCGAAGTTCCTGCGCAACCGCATGCGCCACGAGGTGCTGCCGCTGCTCGCGTCGACGTACGACGGCGACGTCGTGCCCGCGCTCGCGCGTGTCGCGGCGCTCGCGCGCGAGGCCACCGACGCGCTGGACGAGCTCGCGGGCCGCGAGCTGGAGCGGCTCGCGAGCAGGGAAGCGGACGGCGCGCTGACGCTGTCCGTGGCCGCGCTGCGCGCGCTGCCGGCGTACGTCGCACCCGACGTGCTGCGGCAGGCGGCGGCGCGGCTCGGCGGGACGGCGCCGCTCCGCGCGTGGGCGCATCGCGGTCTCGCGCGCGTGACCGCGGCTCCGCCGGTGCGCCGCGCGTTCCGGCTCGGTGGCGTCGTGGTCGAGGTGAGCGCTGATCGCGTGCGGCTCGGGCGCGGCCTGCCGTCGCCGCTCGCGCGGCGTGCGCTCTCGGTGCCGGCCCGCGTGGAGCTTCCCGAGATCCGACGCGCGCTCGAGGCGACCATCGTCGATGCCGACAGCTATCGGATTCCGGCGGGTGCCGCGGTCGTCGCGTTCGACGCGGACCTATTGCCGTCGACGCTCGTCGTGCGGAGCCGGCGTCGCGGCGATCGGCTCACCGCGTTCGGGGGCGGCGAACGGCGATTGAAGAGCCTTCTCATCACTGCGAAGGTTCCCCGGTGGGATCGCGCTCGTGTGCCACTCGTCGAGGCGGCGGGGACGATCCTGTGGGTCGCGGGGCTTCGCCGGAGCGCGGAGGCTCCGGTGACGCCCGCCACGCGGCGCATTCTGCAGCTCGCGCTCCTGCCGCTTCCCCCCGCGCGATAGCGCGACGCCCACCGGCTGGGCGGCGCCGCCCAGTGACTGTGCATCGGCCCGAGCGGCGAGGGCCGCTATCGTTCTGATTTTTATGCCCATCGTAGGCGGCCTGCACGTTGCACAAGGCGCTCGCATGGCCGACGAGGCATCACGGATGGCCCACGGCACGGTCCTGGTCGTCGACGACGAAGAGGGTGTGCGCGAGTCCGTCCGCGCGGTCCTGGAGGAGACGTACGAGGTCCTGGCCGCTCCCAGCGGCGCGGATGCCCTCGACCTGCTGCGCGGGCACGACGTCGACCTCGTCATGCTCGATCACCGGATGCCGGGCGAGAACGGCATCGACGTGATCCCTCGCCTCATCGCCACCGATCCCTCGATCGTCGTCGTGGTCGCGACGGCGGTGCGCGATGTCCGCATGGCGGTGGAGGCGATGCGGCGCGGCGCGTACGACTACGTCACCAAGCCGTTCGACGTGGACGAGATGCTGCTCGTCGTGCGGCGCGGGCTCGAGAAGCGCGCGCTCGAGCGCGAGGTCGTCTCGCTGCGCTCCGCGCTGGCCGAAGCGCCGCCCGTCGCCGCCAACGGTCTCGCGGGGATGGTGGGACGTCACCGGGAGATGCTGCGGATCTACGAGCTCATCGGCCAGGTGGCCGCGACGCCCGCCACCGTGCTGATCACGGGCGAGAGCGGCACGGGCAAGGAGCTGATCGCGCGCGCGGTCCACTCCCAGAGCGACCGGCGCGCGGCGCCGTTCGTCGCCGTCAACGTCGCGGCCATTCCCGACACGCTGCTCGAGTCCGAGCTGTTCGGGCACGAGCGCGGCGCCTTCACGGGGGCGCACGCGCGCAAGCTCGGCCGCTTCGAGCTGGCGCACGGCGGGACGGTGTTCCTCGACGAGATAGGCTCGCTGCGGCTCGATCTCCAGGCGAAGCTGCTCCGCGTCCTCCAGGAGCGCGAGATCGAGCGCCTCGGCGGCAGCCGCCCCGTGCCCGTGGACGTGCGCATCATCGCCGCGACGAACGTCAACCTCCGGCAGGCCGTGCGCGAGCGGGCGTTCCGCGAGGATCTCTTCTACCGCCTCAACGTGGTCCCGATCCACGCGCCCGCGCTGCGCGAGCGGCGCGAGGACATCCCGCGCCTGGCGCGCCACTTCGTCCGCAAGATCGCGCGCGAATCGCACCGCGACGTGCGGGACATCTCCACCGGCGCCGTCGACGCGCTCGCGCGCTACGGCTGGCCGGGCAACGTGCGGGAGCTCGAGAACGTCATCCACCGCGCCGTCGTCCTCGCGCGCGGCCCGGTCATCCAGCTCCAGGACGTGCCGCTGGACGTCGCGATGCCGGAGACGTCACGCCTGGAAGAGGCGGCGGCCACGCCGCTGCGCGAGGCCTGCGACCACTTCGAGCGGCAGTACGTCATGCGGATCCTCGAGCGCGTGCACTGGAACGTCTCGCGGGCGGCGCGGCTGCTGGGCGTGCACCGCAACACGATCCTGGCGAAGCTCGCGTCGTGGGGGGTCAGGCGGCCGGGGAGTCAGCGCGGCGAGATGACGGTCTGCTGAGCTACTTCGAGTCCATGACCCACTCGCCGGCCCAGTCATCCGGCGGCGGGTTGTCGGCGAAGCGGCGGGAGCGCGCCACGTAGATCGCCGAGGCCTTGTCGTGCGGGTTGAGCCGGATGACCTCGTTGAACCCCGCGACGGCTTCCTCCCACCGCCGGGCGCGGTACGACTCCAGCGCGTGCTTGAAATACCGCAGCGCCTCGTTGAGGTTCGGGAACGACTCGCGCGTGTGGTACTCGAGGATCTCGTGGATCGCCACCGGCTGGGTCTTGCCCTTGACGACGATCCGGTCGATCTCGCGACTTCGATAGGTCCCGCGCAGCCGCTCGAACGTGTTCTCGCTCACCAGGATGTGCGCGCCGTACGCCTTGCACGCGCCCTCGAGCCGTGACGCGAGGTTCACGCCGTCGCCGATGACCGTGTAATCCATGCGCTTCGGCGACCCGATGTTGCCCGACACGATGGTGTCGGTGTTCACGCCCACCCGGATGTCGATCGAGTTCCGGTTCTCCGCGCGGCGGCGCGCGTTGTAGGTCTCGAGCGCGCCCATCATGGCGATCGCCGTCCGCACCGCGCGGTCGGCGTCGTCGTCGTGGGCGATCGGCGTGCCGAACACGGCCATGACGGCGTCGCCGATGAACTTGTCGAGCATGCCGCCTTCCTTCTGCACGCAGTCGACCATGAGCGTGAAGTACTCGTTCAGCAGGCTGACGGTCTCGGCGGCCCCGAGCTCCTCGGTCAGGGTCGTGAAGCCACGGATGTCGGAGAAGAGGATGGTGGCGTCCTTGCTCTGGCCGCCGAGGAGGTCCTGGCCCGCCTGCATCACCTGCTCGGCGAGCGACGGGTCCATGTACCGGGCCATCGTCGACTTCACGCGCTTCTCGGTGCTGATGTCCTCGATCATGATCATCGAGCCCAGCTTGGCGCCGGTGATCCCGATGAGCGGCAGCACGGTGAGGTTCACCGAGACCTTCTCGCCCGCGAACGTGAGCTCGGCGTCGACGACGTTCTCCTGCGGCGCCTGCCGGTCGGAGCGGCGCCGCATGGGCTGGTTCGCCAGCGCCCTCAGCTTCTCCTCGACCTTGCGCACCATGTCCGTCACCCACGCGTTGCCGTCCGTGAACACCTCGGTCGCGGGGCGATCGACGAGCTCCGAGGCGCGCCTCTTCAGCATGCGGAGGCCGGCCGCGTTGCACGTGACGATCTTCTCGTCCTCGTTGAGCGTGATGACGCCGTTGGTCATGCTCTCGAGGATGCTGACGTTGTAGTTCTTGATGTTCTGGACGTCGTCGAACAGCTTGGCGTTCTCGATGCCGATGGAGATCTGCGAGGTGAACGCCTTCAGCCGCGCCTCGTCCTCGTCCGTGAACTGCCCGCCGCGTTTGTTGAGAACCTGGGTCACCCCGATGGTGTTGCCCTGCTTGTTGACGACGGGCACGCAGAGGATCGAGCGGGTGAAGAATCCGGTCTGCCGGTCGAACGCCGGGTTGAACCGCAGGTCGGCGTACGCGTGCGGGATGTTGATCGTCTGGCGGCTCTGGAACACGGCGCCGGCGATGCCCCGGTCGTTGGGGAACCGGATCTGCGCGGCCCCGAGCCCTTCGCCCAGCATCGTGTAGAGCTCGTTGTGCTTCTCGTCGTTGATGAAGAGCGTCGAGCGCTCGGCGTCGAGCATCCTGGTGATGGTCCCGATCAGCTTGGCGAGCAGGGGACCGAGCTTCAGCTCCGAGGAGATCTCGGTGACCACCTCGAGGAACTGGAGCTGCTGGACCCGGCCCTTCTCGATCGCCTCGACGATGCGATGGTGCTCGATGGCCACCGCCGCCTGCTCGACCATCGCGGTCAGCAGCGTGAGGTCGTCCGGCGTGAAGCGGCCCTCGGTCTTGTTGAGGAGCTGCGCGATCCCGATGCGCTCGCCCTTGAGCGTGATCAGCGGCACGCAGAGGGTCGTCTTCGTCGTGTAGCCGGTCATCTCGTCGATCGAGCGGTTGAAGCGCGGGTCGGCGTAGGCGTCGTCGACGATGACGCCGTTGCCGCCCAGGAACACCGCGCCGGCGATGCCGACCGTGTTCGGCATGCGGATCTCGCGCTCGAACTTGCCGTCGCGGATCCGTGAGAAGAGCTCGCGCGACGTCGCGTCGTTGAGGAAGACCGCGCCGCGCTCGGCGCCGACGGTCGAGGTCGTGAGCTCGACCAGGGTCCGGAGCGCGTCGGTGAGATCGGTCGTCGCGCCGAGCTTGTTCGAGACGTCGAGCAGGAGCGCCGTCGGGGCCTGATCGCCATGGGGGGCCGCGGCGGCCCCCCAATCCCCCCGCGCTCCGGACCCGGAATGAATCCGGGCCCTCCGCGAGTGCCCAGGATTTCTCATGGACGTCGCTCCAGCGTCGCGCGGAGCTCCACGATGGTGCTCTGGGCCTCGGTGAGGCGGCCCCGCCAGTCGCGCTCGAGGCGGTCGCGCTCCTCGCGTGTCCGCTGGGCGGCGAGGTCCATCTCGTCACGCAGGGTCTGGATCGTGCGCCTGAGGCCGTCGATTTCCTGGTGGGAGGCGCTGGAGGCCTGCTGGATGCGCGTCTCTTCGTCGATACGGGCTCGGTCGAGCTCGTCACGGAGCGCCTGGACGGTCCGCCGGAGCCCCTCGATCTCCTGATGGGCGCTGCTCAGCGCATGCTGGACCCGCGTGTCTTCGCCGACCCGGGTCCGGTCGAGCTCCTCGCGGAGCGCGACGACGGTCGCCCGCAGCTGTCTCAGCTCGTCGTCGGCACGGGACTTGTTCATGGTCTCCGCGCCGACGCGGCGCGCGCGCTTCCTTACGAGACTCATGGGGAACCTGGGAATTATACGGTGCCGCGCTCGCTCGTCCTACCCGAGTTGCACAAGCCGATAGGCAATCCGCCAGAGCCGTGCCACAGCGCGCCAATCCGGCCGGGCATCGGGCGAGCCGATATGCCCCAGAGAGTCGAGGAGCACCACGCTCGTCGCTTCGGGCCGGGCCGCGGCGAGCCGCAGGCTCTCGGTGAAGGGGACGAGCGGATCGTCCCGGCCGTGGATGAGGACCAGCCGTGCCCGTACGTCACGGGCGACGCGGAGGGGCGACAGCGCCTCGAAGAGCTCGCCGAGCGAGGCCGAGGGCGCGAGCAGGTCGGCGTTGGCCGCCACGAAGGCGTTGACGAGCGCCGGGTCGTGCCGCCGGTGCCCGGCCTCCGCACCGAAGCGATAGTCGCCGGTCAGATAGAAGCGCACGAGCTCGGAGGCCGAGGCATAGCCCCCGAGGGCGACGACCAGCGCGACCCGGTCACGCACCCGCGGATCGGCCGCGGCCAGCAACGCCGGGCCGCTGCCCACGCTCACCGCGACCACCACCGTCGGACGTTCGCTTCTGAGGAGCGCGCTGACGACCGGGGCCGTGTCGTCGGGCCGGAGCCGTCCCGTCGTCAGCCCCGGGATCGTCGGCACCGTCACGTCGAAGCCCGCGCGCGCGAAGAGCCGCGCCGCCTCGCGGACGCGCCCATCGTTCTTGCCCTCGGGCGCGAAACCCGGCACGAGCACGAGCGGCGTCGCCGTCCCCAGGCGCCGCGCCGTGAAGCCGTCGGCCGCGACGCCGGGCAGCGCGCGCGCCGTTTCCAGGGGCGCCGCCGTCAGCGCCGTGAGCGTTCGCGCGGGCGGATGGGCGAATTCGAGCAGGAACGCGGTGGCGACGACGAGACGCTCGGCGCCGCGGAGGACCGGAAGGACGAGGACGACCGCGAGGAGGAGAGCCGCTACTTCCCGTTGACGCACTTCACGAGGCGCCACCCGTTGAACATGTTGACGGTCTTCACCAGCTCGGGCGTGAGCCCGACGCGCTCGAGCAGCGGCGTCATCGCGAGATTCGACTTCCAGCCGAGCCGCGTGCACAGCGGCGCCACGAAGTCTTCGAAAAGTCCGGTCACCCGCCGCTCGCTGCGGAAGTGATTGAGGATGATGATGGTGCCGCCGGGCTTCACCACGCGGCGCATCTCGCGAAGCACGGCCACCGGATCGGGCACGGCCGAGATCGTGTACGTGGCGATCGCGCGGTCGAACTCGTCGTCGGCGAAGTCCATCGACGTCGCGTCCATGACCTTGAGCGTGACGTGCGGCATCACGAGCGTCTGCACGCGCTCGACCGCCTTGTCGAGCATCTCCTGCGACAGGTCGATGCCCGTGAGCCGACACGTGGCGGGATACAGCGGAAGATTCAGGCCCGTCCCGATGCCGACTTCGAGCACGGAGTGCTGCCGGTTCACGTCGAGGTGCTTGAGGGCGGCCGCGCGGCCGGGCGCGAAAATCCAGTCGAAGATGAAGTCGTACGCCGGGGCCCAGAGCTCGTACGCGCGCTGCACCTGCCGCTTTTCGAGCGCTGCGTCCACCGTTGCCCCCTCGTCCTACGAAATCAGCGGCCGGCGCATTCTACCTGTGCGCCCGAGAGGTCCACAAGAGGCAAACCCTAGAGCAGGAACCGCATCAACAGCGTCGCAAGTCCGAGAAAAGAAAAGAAGCCACACACGTCCGTGAAGGTCGTAATGATGACACTCGAGGCGATCGCCGGATCGATCCGGAAGGCGCGCAGCGCCATCGGGACCAGCGTGCCGACGACCGCGGCGAGGAGCATGTTGAACACGAGCGCGATGCCGAGGATCAGCGACAGCAGGATCTGCCCCTTCCACAGGTAGGAGATCAGCGCGAGCACGCACCCCGTGGCGAGGCCGGTGCTGAGCGCGAGCTTCACTTCCTTCACCATCACGCGCGCGAGCACGTGGCGGGTCATCTCGCCGAGCGCGATGCCCCGCACGACCACCGTCGCGGTCTGCGTGGTCCCGATGCCGCCCATCGAGGCCACGATCGGCATGAACACCGCCAGCGTGGCGAGCGTCTGGATCGAGCCTTCGAACAGTCCGATGACCGACGCCGCGAGCGTCGCGGTGCCGAGGTTGATGAGCCGCCACATGAGCCGGCGCGGGAAGACCTCGCGCGGAGGGTCGAGCACCGTCTCGTCGCCCGCGACGCCGGCGAACTGCTGGATGTCCTCGGTCGCCTCCTCGTGGATGACGTCGATGACGTCGTCCACGCTGATGCGGCCCAGCAGGCGGCGATTCGCGTCGACCACCGGCACCTCGAGCACGTCGTAGCGCTCGACGAGCCGCGCGACCGCCTCCTGGTCGGTGTCCACGGTCACGCTCTCCACGTCGCCCGTGCGGATCGCGCGGATCGGCGTCGTCGGCTCCGCCGTCACGAGCCGGTGCACGGGCACGACGCCGACGAGGTGCTCGTGGTCGTCGACCACGTAGAGGTAATAGAACGCGTCCTCGGCGCTCGCGGACTTGCGGATGTGCTCGATCGCCTGCGCCACCGTCACGTGCTCGTTGACGGCGACGAAGCGCGGCGACATGAGGCGGCCCGCCGTGCCTTCGCCGTACTCGAGGAGCTCCTGGACCTCCTCGGATTTCTCCTCCTCCATGAGGTCGAGGATCTTTTCCGCCTGCTCCTTCGGCAGCTCCTCGACGACCTCGACCACGTCGTCCGGCGGCATCTGGTCGAGGATCTTCGAGACCTCGGTCTCGTCGAGCGCGCGCACGAGCTCGAGGAGCACCTGGTCGTCGAGCTCGGCGAGGACGGCGCCCGCCTGCTGCGGGTCGAGGAGCCGGAAGAGCCGCACCTGCTCTCCGATCTCGAGGTCACGCACCACCTGCGAGATGTCCGCGGCGTGCGCGCCGTCGAGCAGCGCGGCGAGCCGCTCCTCGCGGCCCGCGGCGAGGAGCTCGCGGATCGACTCGGCGAGCCGGGTGGTCTCTTCCACGTCAGCTTCCGAGGGGAGCGCGGCCGCTCCCGAGCGCGTCGCGGAAGCGCGCGGCGATCGACGCCGCGAGCGGCTCCGCTTCCACCCCGCCCACCCGCGCGCGCCACGTCGCGAGCGGGATCACCGCCTTCGCCATCGCGCGGTGTCCGCCGGCGCCGCCGAGCTCGCCGAACGCCGCGCGGACGACCTCGCCCGCGCGGCGCACGTAGCCGACGTTGCGCACCGACACGTGCAGCTCGTCGTTCACGAGCCCCGACACCACGGACCACTCGGCGCCCTCGATCTGGAGGAAGAGGTCGGCGAACTGCGCGACGAGCTCCGGATACCCCACGGGGCCGAGGTGCACGAACATCACGCCGTCGACGAGCCGGCGGTGGCGGATCCCCAGCGCCAGGATGTCGAGCGCCGCGTCCGGGATGTCCGGACGCTCGATCCGGCGGAGCGCGTTGTGATTCGCCAGCGGGTGCAGGAAGCCGAACGCCTCGACGTCCGCGCGGGTGGTGCCGCGCTCGAGATAAAGCGTGTCGGCCTTGATGCCGTAGAGCAGCGCGGTCGCCAGCCGCGTGGTGATCTTCGCGTCGGCCGCGCGCAGGTACTCGGTGAGCATGGTCGACGTCGCGCCGTAGGACGAGCGGATGTCCTTCACGCGCGCCTGCACGGGCTGCTCTTCGGGGTGGTGGTCGATGACGACCGCGACGTCGCCCAGCCGTTCCTCGAAGAAGCTCGGCTGGACGTCGACCATCGCCACCGCGTCGAAGTCGCTCACCGCCGCGGGCTCCAGCGGCTCGACGTCGATGTCGAGGATCTGCGTCATCGCACGGTTCTCGGGCCGCGTGATGCGTCCGAACGTCGCGATCGGGGCGGCGGCGGGACGGCGGCCGAGCACGACACGCAGCGCGAGCGCGGAGGCGATGGCGTCGGGGTCGGGGTCGTCCTGCATGAGGATCAGCACGCGCGCGGCGGGATCGAGGACGCGGCGGATCTTCGCCAGCCGCGCCCGCGCGACCGCGCGCTCGACCTCGGGCACGACGACGCGTTCGAGCACGCTGTCGCGCGGGAGCACGATGTCGTCGCCGGCGTCCACCTCGGCATCGCTCTCGTCGCCAAGGAGCACGAGCGGCGCCGTCGGCGCGACCGCGCGGATGGCGGCGAGGATGCGCGGCCGGCGCAACGGCGGGACGGCCACGATCACCGGCTCGTGCCCCGTCCGGAACGCCCGCCGGTAGACGGCCTCATCACCGAGGTCGCCCGCCACGGCCTCGTCGCCGTGCCGCGCGATCCGGGCGCGGGTCGCGACGGTCGAGACCACGTAGACCCCGTGGAAGCCCGGCGAGGGGGGGAGGAGCTTCCAGAGGAAGTCGTCCGTGCACACCAGGACGTACCGCATGCCAGCTACGCAGTATGGACCTCGTGCGCGCGATCACAAGCCCTTTGTTCGATAGGCCTTGTACGCCGGGGCGTTGCGCACGCGACGGGTGAGTGCCGGATCGAGCGCGCGCGGGCCCGTGAGCGAGCCGGGCGCGAGCAGCCGGTCGAGCGTTCGCGCGTCGAGCAGGCGATGTCGCCGGACCACGGCGCGCAACGGCTCGCGCCGCGCGAGCGCTTCCTTCACGACCTCGGCCATCACCTCGTAGCCGAGCACCGGCGAGAGCGCCGTGGCTTCGATCACGCTGCCCGCGACGAGCGCGCGCGTGCGGGCGCGATCGACGCGAAGGCCCGCCACGCAGCGGGTGCGCAACAGACGCGCGCCGCGCGTCAGCAGATCGAAGCTCTCGCCGAGGGCCTGGCCGACCAGCGGCGTCATCACGTTCAGCTCGAGCTCGCCCGCCGCGGCGGCGAGCGCGATCGCGTGGTCGCCGCCGAGCGCGGCGTAGCACGCCATCTGCACCGCCTCCGGCACCGACGGGTTCACCTTGCCGGGCATGATCGACGAGCCGGGCTCGACCTCCGGAAGGATCAGCTCGGCGAGGCCCGTCTGCGGACCCGAGGCGAGCAGGCGGAGGTCGACGCAGAGCTTCGCCACATCCACCGCGACGCCGCGGAGCGCGCTCGAGCAGGCGAGCAGCGGTCTGAGACTCCACGTCGTCGTCACGCGGTTGCGCGCGGGCGTCAGACGCTCGCCGGTGACGCGCGACAGCTCGCGCACGACGAGGGCGGCGAAGCGCGGATGGGCCGTGATCCCCGTGCCGACGGCCGTTCCACCGAGGCCGATGACCCGGAGCTCGCGGCGACTGTCCCGCACGGCCGCGGCGGCGCCCGCGATCGCCTCCGCGTATCCCGCGAAGACCTGGCCGTAGGTGATCGGCACCGCGTCCTGCAGGTGCGTGCGCCCCGGCTTGACCGTGCGGGCCTCGCGTCGCGCGAGCAGACGAAACGCGCGCGCCAGCGCGTCGAGCTCGTCGAGCAGTGGCGGCGCGAGCTCGAGCGCCATGAGGCGCAGCGCGGTGGGGGTGACGTCGTTGGAGGACTGGCCGCGGTTGACGTCGTTGTTGGGATGCAGCGGATGCCAGCGTCCCCGCCGTCCGCCGAGCCGCTCGTTCGCGAGGTTGGCGATGACCTCGTTCACGTTCATGTGCGTCGGCGTCCCCGCGCCGGCCTGCAGCGCGTCGAGCACGGCGACGTCGGCGATCTCGCCCGCGATCACGCGGTCGGCGGCCTGGACGATCGCGCGCGCCCACGAGGCGGGCAGGAGACCGAGCCGCCCGTTCGCGACGGCCGCGGCGCGCTTGACGCGCGCGTACGCGCGAAGGAGCGCCGGGTGCGGCGCGCGTCCGCTGAGGTCGAACGTCTCGCGCGCGCGCTGCGTGAAGACGCCGTAGAGCGCGTCGGCCGGGACGCGCTTCAGTCCCAGGCTGTCGCGCTCGACGCGGTCCTTACGCCGCCTTGTCGCGGACCTGAAAGCGGTGGCGATCGCCGTTGACGCCGGCGAGGAGG
>VGLJ01000081.1 GCA_016866775.1 Candidatus Rokuibacteriota bacterium
GCGCCAGCGCCGGCGGTGGCGGCGTCGCGAGGTCGGCGGCGCACAGGAGAACGGCGACGTGCGGTCTCAGAGGTCGCGCGCGGCAGGCAGACCGGGGAGCGAGACCGCGGCGCGGACAGCGCGGACGATGGCGCGCGCGACGGCCTCGGCGGCGGCGAGGCCCAGACGCGTGACGTCCATCGCCACGTCGCCGACCGAGAGCGCGAACAGCGTGTCGCCGTCGAAGCTCGTGTGCGGCGGCGACAGCGCGGCGGCGAAGCCGAGCATCCCGAGCGCGGCGAGCTTCGCGGCTTCGGGCTTCGAGAACCGCGCGTCCGTCGCCACCACCCCGATCGTGGTGTGCCGGGGCGAGAAGCGTCCGAGACCGCTCTCGGTGCGCATGGAGATCGCGCTGTCGATCAGACGCCGGCCGTCGGGCGCGTCGCGCGTGCCGGCGACGAGCCGGCCGCTGTCGGGATCGCGCACGTCGCCGACGCTGTTGACGGCGACGAGCGCGCCGACCGTCGCGGCGCCGACCCGCACGCTCGCGGTGCCGATCCCGCCGCGCATCGCGCGCTCCAGCAGATAGAGCTTGCCGACGGACGCGCCCGTGCCGGCACCCACGTTGCCTTCCGCCACGGGTCCGCCGACCGCGCCCTGCGCCGCCGCGTAGCCCATCTCGCGCGTCGGGCGCACGCGACTGTCGCCGACGGACAGATCGAACAGGAACGCGCCGGCGACGTGCGGGATCACGTGCGCGCCGGCGCGATAGCCGATCGCCTGCTCTTCGAGCCATCGCGTGACGCCCCAGATGGATTCGCCGCCGAAGCGGCTGCCGCCGCCGAGCACGACCGCGTCGATCGCCGGCACGATGTGGCGCGCGTCGAGGAAGTCGAGGCCGATGACGTCGTTGGCGCCGCCGCGCAGCTCGACACCGGCGACGGCCGGACGGTCGCACAGCACGACCGACACGCCGGTGAGCGCCCGGGCGTCGGCGACGTGGCCGACGCGGATGCCGGGGACGTCGGTGATCATGCGGGCTTGCGGCTCGCGGCGGCCGCGGTGAGACGGCCCGTCGCCACTTCGCCGGCGACGTCGAGCGCGCGCCGCGCGAGCGTGCGTGCGAACGGCTGCGACGTGATCTCGCCGGCGCCGACGAGCGCCCCGGCGCTCGCGCGCGCCACGGCCGCCAGGTCGCCGCGGTCCGTCGCGTCGAAGATGAACGCCGACTCGACGAGCCGGCGTGCCCAGCGGCGCCGCGCCTCCTCGCCGAGCTCGCGCTCCACGACGCGTGTCACGATGCTCTCCGCGCGCTCGGCCTTCACCTGGTCCGACACCACGAGCCGGCTCTCGTCCGCTTGCAGCAGCTCCAGCGCGTTGCTCTGGACGTCGGCGGGCTCGAGGAACCATCCCGCCATCTCCGGCGCATCGAGGAGCTCGCCGCCGCGCGCGACGAGCGACGCGTCCGGCTCGCGCGGCAGCGCGGGCGCGTCCGGCGGCGTCACGCCGTCGAAGTGGCGCTGCCATCGCGCGAAGCCGGAGGGCGGTGACGTGCCGAGGCTCGCGTGCAGCCGGAGCGCCTCGGCGATGAGCGCGATCGCGCGCGCCGGCTCGGTCTCGACCCACGGGAGCTTCTGCGCCGCCCGCAGCGCGGCGAGCTCCGCCTCGAGCCGCTTCTTGGTGATGCCGCCGCCGGCGACTTCGAGAACGCCGGCGACGTCGTTCACGATGAGCGAGCAGAGCTCGAGCCCGCCGTACGCGCCGTCGAAGAGCAGCCAGGTCGCGCGGGACCCGCTGCCGTCGATCGCGGAGATCCACGCGCGCAGCGGACGCTCGTCGTGACGTTCCACCACCGGGCGTGGCGCGGCCTTGGGCGGCGGAGTGATGCCCCGCTGCGCGAGGCGATAGAGCGCGCGCTTGGCGCCGCGGCGCACGCCGCCGGCCGGGGCCGCACCGAGCGTGGCCAGGACGCCGAGCGCCTTGTCGCCGTGCGCGTCGGCGAACGCGCGGAGCGCCAGGTCGAGGGCATCGGCGGGAGCGGCCGCGAGCACGGCGAGCGTCGCCGGTGCGACGGCACCGCCGGCCGCCTGGGCTTCGTCGAGCGCCCGGCGGCAGGCGTCGGCGGACGCGCCGGTCATCCGAAGCTGGGCCGGAGGAACGGAGGGAGCGTGGGATCGACGAAGTACGCGCGCCGGGCGTAATCGAGCGCGCGCATGTACCCTTCGAAGCGGTCGGCGAGGCGTCGATACGGTGCGCGGTCCTGACTGCGGCGCGCCCGGTCGTGCTCGGACACGAAGCGGTACGCGCGCTTGCCTTCCGAGACGTAATAGCTCATCGAGGCCGTGCGGTGGACGCGCTCCGGGAAGAGTCCGGTCATGAACAGCGTGTAGTCGCCGATGTGCCGGCGCACCACGACCTCGTGCTCGGGGCGGAAGTCCGGCGTGTCGTCCCGCCACACGTGCTGGATCTCCAGGAGCATGTCGACGACGGTCTCGAGCCGGGGCACGACGGTCCCGCGGGGGCAGAGGTGCTCGGTACGTGCGAAGCGGGTGAGCATGCCGGCGAGATAGTCGACGGCGGCGTCGTCCGCGACGCCGAGGTCGTGAAAGGCCGCCCGAAGGGCGCGGTCGAAGAAGCGGTTGAGCTCCAGCCGGCCCCCCCCTTTCCTGCGCCGATCATAACAGATGCGATTAAAATCGGGTCCCGTGGCCGATCGAGCGCGCGCTCCGCTCCCGTGGGTCCTCGTCGCCGCGAGCGTGCTTCTGCTGGCCATCGTCCTCTACCTCTTCTTCGGCGCCTATCTCCCGGCCAAGCAGCGCATGGCGCGCCTCGAGGCGGAGCTGAAGCAGGTGTACGCGCGGGAGGCACAGCTCCAGACGCGGCAGGCGCAGCAGGAGAAGACGCACGCGCTCCGCGAGCAGCAGGTGACGGCGATCGCGGCCGAGCGCGACGCGCTGGCCAAGCGCATCGAGGAGCTGGAAAAGCAGCTCGCGGCCGCCAGCGGCAAGCGCCGCTGATTCCTATCACCGGAACGGTTCGTTGGTCGCATCGATCACGTTAGGCCTTGGAGATGACCGTTGGGCGTTGTGACAGCGACGTGCGTCCGGTGCGGCGGTCACGGACGTTTGCTTGCGGGTCTGATGCCCTGCGTCGCATGCGGCGGAGCCGGGAGCGTTGCCGTTGCGACCTCCTCGGATGGCGCACCACAGCGGTGCGCACAATGCCGAGGCAAAGGCAGTTGGCTGTGGGGGATCATTCGCTGCTCCGGATGCGGCGGAACGGGCTGGGCTGGTCGGCTAACTCGCTGATGGGGTTAGAGCCGAGAGAAGTCCAGGACCTTCAGCAGGCGCTCGTTCGTCTCGCGCAGACCGATCGAGATCCTGAGGTGGCCCGGGAAGCCGACCGCGCCGCCGTCGCGGACCAGGATGCCCGCCTTCGCCATCGCGTCGCGCGTCGCCGCGGCGTCCGGGACCTTCACGAGCAGGAAGTTCGCCTGGGACGGCGGGAAGAGGAAGCCGCGCCGCGCGAGCTCACGCATGAGGAACGCGCGCTCCTCGATCACGAGCCGGCGCGTCTTCTCGCGGTGCTCGCGGTCCTCGATCGCGGCCACCGCGGCGACCTGACCGAGACGGTTGACGTTGTACGGCGCGCGCACGCGATTGAGGCGGTCGATCGTCTCCGCCGAGCCGATCGCGTAGCCGACGCGGAGTCCCGCGAGCCCCGCGATCTTCGAGAACGTCCGCAAGATGAGCAGGCGCGGGTAGCGCTTCAACAGCGCGATGCCGTCCGGATAGTCCGGATCGTCGGCGAAGTCCCCGTATGCCTCGTCGAGCACGATCAGCGGGGGATCGTCGCCGACCGCGTCGAGCAGCGCCATCATCGGGCCGCGCGGGATGATCGTCGTCGCCGGGTTGTGCGGCGAGCACAGCATGATGGCCTTGGTGCGCGCGTTGATCCGGCGGCGCACGTCCTCGAGCGACGTGTGGTAGCCGAGGAGCGGGCTCGCCACCACCGTCGCGTGCGCGATCTGCGCCACGATCGTGTACGGCTCAAACGACGGCTCCGGGACGACGATCTCGTCGCCGGGATCGAACGCGGCGAGACCGATGAGCTGCAGCAGCTCGTCGGCGCCGTTCGCGACGACGAGCTGCTCCGGTCCCACGCCGAGCTCGCCGGCGAGCGCCTCGCGCACCGCGGTGCTGCCGCCGTCCGGATAGAGGTGCACGCGCGACGCCTCGCGCGCGACGACGTCGACGACGTGCGGCGACGGTCCGAGCGGATTCTCGTTGGACGACAGGCGCACGAGCGGCCCGTGGAGGCGCTCGAGCGTCTCCAGGGACGGACCGGCCTGGTAGGGCACGATCCGCTCGATCTCTTCGCGCCAGATCCGACGCACGACGGGTAGTGTAGCGCACGCGGCGAGGCGTGTTAGGCTCGGGGCACCATGTCGTCCGCGCTGTATCGTCGGGCGCGCCGCGCCGAGGCCGGCGCAAAGCGCGTCGAGGATCGGCGCCGTCTCCGCCTCGAGTTCTTCCGCGCCGCACTCGCCGAGGGCTTCGACTCCCTCAAGGTGATGCATGCCGGCGGCGTCTCCGGGCAGGAGGCGGTCCAGGCGCACGCCCGCTTCATCGACGACCTCCTGCACACGCTCACGGCGCTCATCGTCGCGGATTCGACCGCCGACGGTCTCGCGCCCGCGCCCTACGTCGTCGCCGCCCTCGGCGGGTATGGCCGCGGCGAGCTGCATCCGTCGTCCGACATCGACCTGATGGTCGTCCACGACGGCGAGCTCACGCCGTTCGTGCAGCGGCTCACGCAGGAGCTGCTCTACGCGATGTGGGACCTCGGGCTCTCGGTCGGCCACAGCCTCCGCTCGCTCGACGACTGCGTGGCGATGGCGCGCACCGACTTTCCGAGCCGCACCTCGATGCAGGGGACGCGGTTCATCGCGGGCGACCGGCGGCTCTTCACCCGCTTCCGCCGCGTGCTGCGCGATAACGTCTATCGCCACGACTTCGAGCAGTTCCTCGCGACGGCGCTCGCCGAGCGGGATCAGCGCTATCGCAAGTACGGCGCCTCGCCCTACATCGGCGAGCCGAACGTGAAGGAGTCGGCGGGCGGGCTGCGCGACGTCCACACCGCGATGTGGCTCGGCGCCGCGAAGTTCTCCGCGCGCACGCTGCGCGAGCTCGCGGACAAGGGGCTCATCACGCCGCGCGAGCAGGCATTGACCGACGCCGCGCTCACGTTCCTCTGGCGCGTGCGCAACGCGCTCCACCTGCTCTCGGGCCACAAGAGCGACGTGCTCACGCGGGACCTGCAGCCGCGGATCGCGAGCGACCTCGGCTACACGGCCGACGGCGCCACGCTCGGCGTCGAGCGCTTCATGCGCGAGTACTACCTGCACGCGCGCGTGATCCACCGGATCTCGCGGCGCCTGATCGCGCGCTGCCAGGAGTCGCTCTCACGCCGCGGCACGGCGGAGCGGCGCGAGCGCCAGCAGGCGCTCGCCGACGGCCTCGTGTTCTTCGACGGCCAGCTCCACCTCGCCGACCGCAATCCCGGCCTGCTCCGGCGCGACTCGTCGCGGATCATGAAGGTCTTCTGGCATCTTCACCGGCTCGGCTGCGAGCTCTCCCTCGACCTCGAGCGCGCGGTGGAAGACTCGCTGGATCTGGTGGACGACGGCTTCCGCCGCTCGCCGGACATCCGCGATCTGTTCCTCGACGTCTGCCGGAGCTGGGGCCGCGTGGCGCTGACGCTGTCCGAGATGCACGAGCTCGGCCTGCTCGGCGCGTATCTGCCGGAGTTCGGCGCGCTCACCTGCCTCGTGCAGTACGACGTCTACCATCGCTTCTCCGCCGACCAGCACTCGCTGCTGGCCGTCGAGCACCTCGAAGCGCTGGCGCCCGGGCAATCGGCGGAGTCCGAGGGCGCGGCGCAGGTGTTCAACGAGGTGGAGAAGCCCGAGCTCTTGATGCTCGGGATGCTGCTGCACGACATCGGCAAGGCCAAGGGCCACGGCCACGTCAAGAAGGGCATCCCGCTGATCCAGGAGCTCACCGCGCGGATCGGCCTGCCTCCCGACGACGCGGCGGCGGTCGAGTTCCTCGTCGCGCACCACCTGACGATGTCACACATCGCGCAGCGCCGCGACATCGACGATCCGAAGACGGTCGCGGACCTCGCCGAGGCGTGCGGCGATCCCCAGCGCCTGCGCATGCTGTATCTGCTGACGTACGCCGACATGCGCGCCGTCGGCCCCGGCGTGCTCACCGGCTGGCAGGCGCAGATCCTCTACGAGCTCTACACGCGGACGCTCCGACGATTGACCGCGCCCAGCGGAACGCCCGTGCGCGCGCGGACGAACCGCACGGTGCTCGCGGACCGCCTGCACGCCGCGGTGAAGGAGGAGGTCGACGCCCAGGCCGTGAAGGCGCACGTGGCGATGGTGTCCGACCGCTATCTCGCCGGCACCAGCGTGCAGCGCATGGCGGAGCACCTGCGCCTCCTGCGTCGCCTCGAGGCGGGGCCGCTGGCGACCGAGCTGTTCCACCATCCGGACCTCGGCTCGTCGGACCTCGTCGTCGTCACGCGGGATCTGCCCGGCCTCTTCTCGCTGATCGCGGGCACGATGGCCGCGCACGGGATCAACATCATCTCGGCGCAGATCCACACGCGCGCCGACGGCATCGCGATCGACACGTTCCAGGTCAACGATCCGGCCGGCGAGGCCGTGACGTCCGCGATGCAATGGCGCCGCACGATGGACGCGCTGGCCGCCGTCGTCGCGGGGACGGTGTCCGTGGACGAGCTGCTCGAGAAGCGGCGGCGCGGGCGCAAGGCGCCGGACGTGCAAGGCCCGCCGAAGATCACGATCGACAACGAGCTCTCGGACGCCTACACGGTCGTCGAGGTGAAGTGCCCCGATCGCGTGGGCCTGCTCTACCTCATCACCCGGACGCTGTCGGGCCTGAAGCTCGACATCGCGAGCGCGCGCATCGCGACCGAGATCGACCAGGCCTACGACACCTTCTACGTCCACGATCGGCAGGGCCAGAAGCTCGAGGACTCCGCGGCGATGGAGCGCGCGCGCGAGGGGCTCGAGCAGGCGCTCGTGCAGCCGCTCTGAGATGCTGAGCCGCTACCGGAGCACGACGCAGCTCTGGAGCGACCCGATCGGACGCGCGCTGTTCCGGCTGCGCCTGCGTCCGAATCATCTGACCATCCTGGGCCTCGCGGTGAGCCTGCTCGCCGCGGCGGCCTTCGTCATGGGCCACGCGCGGATCGGCGGACTGCTGGTGCTGCTCGCCGGACTGTGCGACTTCTGCGACGGCTCGCTCGCGCGCGCCTCCGGGCAGGCGACGCCCTTCGGCGGGTTCCTCGACTCGGTGATCGATCGCTACTCGGACCTCGTCGTGCTGCTCGGCATCGTGGTGCTCTTCGCCGGCATGCAGCACATGCGGGGCGCCGTCGCCGCGATGGCCGCGCTCGTCGGCTCGCTGATGGTGAGCTACACGAAGGCGCGCGCCGAATCGATCGGCGTCGAGTGCAACGTCGGCTTCATGGAGCGCCCGGAACGGATGATCTGCCTCATCGCCGGCGCCATCCTCGACGTGCTCGAGCCCGCGCTGTGGGTGCTCGCCGTCCTGTCGAACATCACCGCCGTCCACCGGATCCTGTTCACGCGGCGGATCACCGCCGAGACCGTGAGCGGGACCGCACGCCGCCGCCGTACGCCGACCGAGGTGCTCGTCGCCGCCGTCACCGGCGTGCTCGCGCTGTCCGCGGCGAGCGCCGCGGCGGAGCCCGTGCCGGCGGAGACGGCGCAGCAGTGGGCGCGTGCCGTCGAGGCGTACCAGCAGGGCGTCGTCGCGCCGTTGATCCGCGACCTCGGCTCCGATGCCGCGCTCAAGAGCCCGATCGCCGATCACGCGCGGTATCTCGTCGCCGAGGCGCTGGAGCGTCGGGGCGACCTTCCCGCCGCGCGAACGATGGCGGTCTCGGTCGCCGATCACCACCCGCAGAGCCGGCTCGCGCCGCGCGCGCTCGTGCTGGCGGCGCGCCTCGCCGCGCGCGGCGGTGACGACGCCGGCGCGCAGGCGCTCATCAAGCGGCTCATCGAGACGTATCCCGACTCGCGCGACCTCGCCGAAGCGCTCTACCTGCTCGGGCAGACGGGTGAGGCGCGCGGCCAGCGCGAGGCCGCGGCGCTGGCGTATCGCGAGCTCCGCGTGCTCGCGCCGGCCAGCGGATGGGCCGACGGCGCCGAGGATCGTCTCGCGGTGCTCGGGGCCGACGGCGTGCACTGGCCTCCACTGTCGACGACGCAACGGCTCGAGCGGGCGGAGCGCCTGCTGCGCGCCGGCGTCGCGTCGAACGCGGCGAGCGAGGCGGAGGCGCTGGCGGGCGA
Source organism: Candidatus Rokuibacteriota bacterium (assembly GCA_016866775.1). Lineage (GTDB taxonomy): Bacteria > Methylomirabilota > Methylomirabilia > Rokubacteriales > CSP1-6 > VGLJ01. Next base: position 8,393 of record VGLJ01000081.1, read on the forward strand.
GGTCTCCGACAACGTGCTGGCGCTCCGCGCGCTCCGGGTGGTCATCGACGCCGCGCAGCGCCTGCGACGCTACGAGGTGGCGGCACGCGCGATCGAGCTCGCGCTCAAGCGCGCGCCGACGGACAGGCGTGCCGCTCTCCAGCTCGAGCTCGGACGGACGCTCGCGCGGACGAAGCAGCGCGAGAAGGCGCTCGCCGCGTTCGCGACCGTGATGGCGAACGGCACGGAGGCGGAGGCCGCGGAAGCGACGTATCAGCGCGCGCTGCTGCTCGACGACATGGGGCGCACCGGCGAAGCGTCGGCCGCGTACAAGGCCGTCGCCGCGCGGTATCCGAATCGCGAAGTCGCCGGTGCGGCGCTGTGGCGCCTCGGCTGGATCTCCTACCTCGCGAAGAGCCCGAAGGCGGCGGAGCAGGCGTGGGCGCGGATCAGCGAGATTCCGGGCGGCCGTCCGCATCGGATTCCCGCGCTCTACTGGACGGGCCGCGCGCGCGAGGCGACCGGCGGCATGGCCACGGCGGAGCGTCTCTATCAGCGCGTGCGCTCGGAGTCGCCGCGCGGTTACTACGGCATGCTCGCGGCGCGACGCGGCGCCAGCGCCGGCGCCCCGGCCGATCCGCCGGTCCGTCTGCCGGACAACCCGGTCGACGCCGTCGCCGCCGATCCGGGGTACGTGCGCGTCGATCTCCTGCGCCGCATCGGGCTCGTCGAGTACGCGTGGGAGGAGCTCGAGAACATCGCGCACGCGTCGGTCGGCGACACCGTCCGGCTCTACGGGCTCACGAGCGCGTACGTGAAGGAGGAGCGTTATCACCTCGCGCTGCGTCTCCTCCGCCGGCATTTCGCGGCCGTCGCGGCGGCCGGTCACGGCCTGCCGCAGGCGTTCTGGGAAATGCTGTATCCGTTCGGCTACCGGGACGAAGTCTTCCAGGCGGCCGAGCGGGCCGGCCTCGATCCGTATCTCGTCGCGGCGGTGGTGCGCGAGGAGTCGAGCTATTACCCGCGCGCGCTGTCGCGCGCCGGCGCGCGCGGGCTCATGCAGCTCATGCCGGCGACGGCGCAGCCGATGGCGGCGGTGCGCGGCTGGTCCTTCCGCGGCGGCGATCTCCTCGACGATCCCGCGGCGAACATCCAGATGGGCACGGCGTTCCTCGCGGGTCTGCTGAAGGAGTTCAGCGACCCGCGGCTGGCGATCGCCGCCTACAACGCGGGCCCGCGCCGCGCGCGCGAGTGGTGGAAGGCGCGCAAGCACGACGACGTCGAGGCGTGGGTCGAGCAGATCCCGTTCGACGAGACCCGCCAGTACGTCAAGCGCGTCACGCTCTCGTGGGAGGAGTACCGCCGGATCTACGGCGGCGGCCCTCCCGCTCGGTAATTCGTTTCACGCTCCCCGTGGTTGTCGAATGTGCGATCGCCCTCCCGCGTCCAAGGGACTAGAAGCAGAGAGACAGGACGCACTGTCAGGGAGGGAACGAACATGAAGCGCCTCGTCGCCGCCGCCGCGCTGGTTGGGACGCTTGCCGTACCCGGCCTCGCCAAGGCCGATTCAGCCACGGACGCCGCCCTCGGGCTCGGTGCCTTCGCCGTGGTCAACCAGATCTTCTCGGGAACCGGAATCTTCGGCGGTGGCCGCACGGTCGTCGTCGAGCGCGAGGTCGTCGTGGCCCCGCCCCCAGTGGTCTACGCCCCGCCTCCGCCGATCGTGTACGCGCCGCCGCCGCGCCCGGTGGTGGTCTACTCGCCTCCGCCACTTGTCGTGTACGGCGCTCCGGCGGTCGTCTACGCGCCGGCGCCGGTGTACGTGGCGCCTCATCGTGGCAACGGGCACGGGCAGTGGAAGCACCACTGGAAGAAGCATCACCGCTGGGACGACTAGGCGCTTACCTCTGACGTAGTTCTGGCCACGCGGGGGACGGTGTAGAGTCCCCCGCGTGGAGAAGTCCCGCACCGTAGCCCCCACCGGATTCGGCGAGCTCATGCGGCGCTGGCGCGAGCGGCGCCGGCTGAGCCAGCTCGATCTCGCCACCGACGCCGAGATCTCCACGCGCCACCTGAGCTTCATCGAGACGGGCCGCGCGCAACCGAGCCGCGAGATGGTGCTGCTGCTCGCCCGCGCCCTCGACGTGCCGCTGCGTGATCGCAACGACCTGCTCGTCGCCGCGGGGTACGCGCCCGTGTATCACGAGAGCCGACTCGACGCGCCCGCGATGGCGCAGGCCCGCCGCGCGCTCGACTTCATCCTCCGGCAGCAGGAGCCGTATCCCGCGCTCGTGCTCGATCGCCACTGGAACGTCCTCGAGGTGAACGGCGGCAGTGCCAGGTTCCAGGCGCGGTTCCTCGATCCGAAAGAGGTCGCGGACCTCGGGCCGCCGAACGCGATGCGTCTCATGTTCCATCCGCGCGCGCTACGGCCGCACATCCTCAACTGGGAGCCGACCGCGGCGTCGTTGATCCAGTGGCTGCACCGCGACGTGGTGAGCGGCTTCGGCGGGGCGCCCGCGCGCGAGCTGCTCGAGGAGCTGCTCGCGTACCCGGGGGTCCCACGGCAGTTCCGGACGCTCGACCTCGACGCGTCGACGGCGCCGTTCCTGCCGATCGAGTTCTCGAAGGACGGCCTGACGCTCCGGTACTTCACCACGCCGACGACGCTCGGCACGCCGCACGACATCACGCTGCAGGAGCTCAGGATCGAGTCGTTCTTCCCCGCGGACGAAGCGACGGAGATGGCGTCCGGAGCCCTGTAGAGCGAAGCGACCGCGCGCGGCCTAGCCTTTCGGGAGGCCCAGCACCCGCTCGCCGATGATGTTGCGCTGGATCTCGCTGGTGCCGGCGGAGATCGTGTACTGCCGCGCGGCCACGATGCGGTTGAACCAGCGCGGCGCGTCCGGGACCTCGGCCGACGGCTCGTTGACGAGCGCCTGCATGCCGAGCAGCTCGCCGGCGAACTCGCCGATGCGGACGCCGAGCTCCGAGCTCGTGAGCTTGAGGATCGAGCCCTCCGGCCCCGGCGGCTCGCCGCGGAGCTGACGCGTCAGCCCGCGCAGGCGGGTGTACTTGAACGCCTCGCAGTCGATCAGGAGCTGCGCCAGCTTCTGCCGGATGAGGGGATCGTCGGCGGCGCGGCGGCCGTCGTGCTCGATCTCCTTCGTCAGCGCGATCAAGCGGTCGATCTGCGCCACGTTGTTGCGGTTCCCCGCGGAGAACCGCTCGTGCATCAGCGTGGTGGTCGTGACCTTCCATCCCTCGTTGAGCGGACCGAGGAGGTTCTCCTTCGGCACCTTCACGTCGGTGAAGAACATCTCGTTGAAGTGCGCGTGACCGGTCGCGAGGACGAGCGGGCGCACGGTGACGCCGGGGGTGTGCTTGAGATCGACCAGCAAGGCGCTGATGCCCTTGTGCTTCGGCGCGTCCGGGTTGGTGCGTACGAGCAGCAGGATCCAGTCGTGGAACTGGGCGCCCGACGTCCAGACCTTCTGGCCGTTGACGAGCCAGTGATCACCCATGTCGACGGCGCGGGTCTGGAGGTTCGCGAGGTCCGAGCCGGCGTTCGGCTCCGAGAAGCCCTGCGCCCACGTCATGTCGCCGCTCAGGATCTTCGGCAGATACCGCGTCTTCTGCTCGTCCGTGCCCCACGCGATGATCGTGGGGCCGACGAGGTTGAGCCCCATCGCCGCGGGAAGCACCGGCGCGCGCGCGGCCGCGTACTCCTCTTCCCAGATCACGCGCTCCATCAGCGTCGCGCCGCGGCCGCCGTACTCCTTCGGCCACGAGATCCCGACCCAGCCCGCCGCATACATCGTCTTCTGCCACGCGCGCCGCTTCTCGTACGTCTCGCGATCGGACGGCACGCGGTCGTCCGCCGCGTCGTCGAGACAGAGCTCGGGCGGAAGATGCTTCTCGAGCCACGTCTTGAACTCTTTCCGGAACGCTTCCTGCTCGGGCGTGTATTCGAAATCCATCGCCTAGGCCCGATAGAACGGCGTGTCGCCCTTGATCGTCACGCGATGGCCGTGGCGCCGCTGCGGGTAGTAGTCCCACATGGCGTGGTGCTGGACGCAGCGGTTGTCCCAGAACGCGACCGAGTTCACCTGCCACCGGAACCGGCACTGGAACTCCGGCGTCTCGACGTGGCGATAGAGGAACTGCAGCAGCGCGTCGCTCTCGGGGCGCGCGAGCTGCACGATGCGCGTGGTGAAGCCGTAGTTGACGTAGAGCGCCTTGCGTCCCGACACCGGATGCGTGCGGATGACCGGATGCTCCGCCTTCGGAAAGACCTTGCCTTCGTCCTTCACGCCGTAGCGCCCGCGGTAGACGTGCTCGCCGTCGTGGCGCGCGGTGAGGCCTTCGAGGAGGCGCTTCATCGGGGTCGAGAGCGCCTCGTACGCGGCGTACATGCTCGCGAAGAGCGTGTCGCCGCCGACCGGCGGCAGCTCGTGCATGTAGAGGATGCTGCCCATCGGCGGCGTGGGATCGCACGAGACGTCGGTGTGCCAGTTCTCGCCGGCCACGTGCTTCGACGTCTCGTCGGCGTGGATGACGAGGATCTCCGGATGCGCCTGGAGCTCCGCCGGCGCCGCCGGATGCACGACCAGCTCGCCGAACAGGCGGCCGAACGCCTTGTGCTGCTCGACGGTCAGGTGCTGGTCGCGGAAGAAGATCACCTGGTTCTCCGTGAGCGCCTCGTGGATCTCCTTGAACGTCCGCTCGTCGAGCGGCTGCGCGAGGTCGACGCCGCGCACTTCCGCGCCGATGACCGGCGTGAGCTTCTCCACCCGGATCGCCTGGTACGCCATGGAGGGCCTCCCGCCGGTAGCGTACCTCATTCGACGCGCTCGTTCTGGATCTCGACGTCCACCTCGTGCGTCTCGATGTCCCAGTGGCGGACGTGCGAGACCTTGCCGACGCGCCAGCTCCGGTGCGGCACGAGCCGCTGGCCGCGATAGCGGAGGATCCGCTGCGGCTCGTCGGACAGGTGCTGCTGCCGATGCTCTTCGCAATCGGAGCCGCAGACGCGCAGGACGTCCTCCACGGTGCTCTCACCCGGCCGCAGCCTGGCCAGCGCGCTCGCGTCGAGGATCACGCCGCGCTGGCGCGCGGGCTTGGCGCCGACGTCGACGCGCGCCCGGAGCACGCGCCAGAGCTTCCTGAGCAGCGGCACGATCACGGGGCCCGTGACGTTGCCGAGGACGAGGAACAGCAGCGAGATGACGATGGGGCGCCACTCGCCGACGCCCGTGAGGTACGCGCAGTGCACGCGCACCACCTGCGGCGCGATGCCCTCGCCGCCGGCGAGCGGGATCGAGATCTGCTCGGTGTTGCGCCGTGACTCGCTCGGCTGGCGATTCGCGGTCGCGGGCGTGACCTGGTCGATGCGGAGGTGATTCGCTCCACCGTGAACCCGCGATCGGTGACGTACCGCGCGAGGCTCGCGTCGCCGGATGCCGGCTCGGCCGTCTCCGTGACGGCGAACGGCAGCAGGAGCCAGAGATGGGACGGCGGCGGCTGCCGTGAGCCCGGCGTCATGGCGACGTTCCAGGACACGGTGAACCGCGGCGGCGCGCTGCCCTGCGCGATCGACGCGCTCACGAACAGCGGCGCGAGCGCACGATGGCGGGCGCGATGATGACCCGCCGCATGCGGCGATTGTAAGCGCGCCTCTCGACGCTTGTCCGCCTGCCTCCGACGGTGTACTAGAAAGTCGTGAACGACGAGGAGCGCCGGATCCGCGGCTACCTGCAGGCCCAGGGCGCGAAGCTCTCGCCCGCCGACGTGATCGACAAGGTCCGCGCGGCGATGGCCGACCTCCGGCGCGCCGCGCTCGCCGTGCCCGCCCCGCGATTCAGCGAGCGCCCCGCGCCGGACGAGTGGAGCGGCGACGAAGTCATGGCCCACGTGGTCGACGCCGGCCGCCACTTCGGCGACCAGGTCGTCGCGATTCTCGATGGCGCAACGGCCCCGGCGCGGGAGCGCGAGACGGCCACGCGCACCGCCGCCGAGTGGTGCGCGATCCTCGAGCGCGATCGCGACGCGCTCTTCGCGCGCGCGCTCGCCGCGGACCCGCGCGCGCGGCTCGACGCGGCGATCGAGCACCGCATGTTCGGTCCGCTCAACTGGCGCGAGGTCATGCTCTTCATGCGCCTGCACGACCTCGACCACGCCGGCCAGCTCCAGAAGATCGCCACGGCGCTCGGCTGATGCGCCTCGGGGTCACGCTGCGCCTCGCCAACGACAACTGGGACGACGTGGCGTCGTACGCGGTCGAGGCGGAGCGTCTCGGCGTCGACTACGTGTGGTCCGCCGAAGCGTGGGGCCACGACGCCGTCACGCCGCTCGCGTTCGTCGCCGCGCGCACCTCGCGCGTCCGCCTCGGCACCGCGATCATGCAGGTCGGCAGCCGCACGCCGGCGATGGTCGCGATGACGGCCCTGAGCCTCGACGCGATGTCGAAGGGCCGCTTCATCCTCGGCCTCGGCGTGAGCGGGCCGCAGGTGATCGAGGGCTGGCACGGCGTCCCCTTCTCGCGACCATTGGCCCGCATGCGCGAGACGATCGAGATCGTGCGCCGCGCGATCCGCGGCGAGCGCCTCGCCTACAAGGGCAGCGTGTACGAGCTGCCGCTGCCGGGCGGGGAAGGCAAGGCGCTGCGCTCGGCGGCGAAGCCGCGGCCCGACATCCCGATCTATCTCGCCACGCTCTCACCGAAGAGCCTCGAGATGACGGGCGAGCTCGCGGACGGCTGGCTCGGCACGTCGTTCATGCCCGAGCACGCGGACGTGTTCCTCGATCCCCTGCAGATGGGCGCCAAGCGCGCGGGACGCTCGGTCGAGGACATCGAGCTCCACGTCGCCGCGGGTGTCGTGGCGTTCTCCGACGACGTCGAGCGGCTGATCCCGGCACGCAAGCCCGGCCTCGCGTTCACGCTCGGCGCGATGGGCTCGCGGCAGCACAACTTCTACAACGACGCCTACCGGCGCGCGGGCTACGCCGACGCCGCGGCCGAGGTGCAGCGCCTCTGGCTCGAGAACCGTCGCGACGACGCGGCGGCACGCGTGCCCGACGAGCTCGTGCTCAAGACCAACCTGCTCGGCACCGGCGCGATGATCCGCGAGCGTCTCGTGCGGTACCGCCGCGCGGGCATCGACGTGCTGCGCGTCGAGCCCGCGGGCGAGACGCTCGAGGCGCGTCTCGCGAACCTCGGCCGCCTGCTGGACCTGGTTCGCGCCGTCTAGCCGGTGTCGCCCGTCCTCTTCCTCCTCGCCCTGTTCGCCACGTCGGTCGGGACCGGCGCGCTCGGCGCGATGCTCGGGCTCGGCGGCGGCACGCTGCTCGTGCCGATCCTCACGATCTTCTTCGGCATCAACCTCCACTACGCGATGGGCGCGAGCCTCGTCTCGGTGATCGCGACCTCGAGCGGCGCCGCGGCCGCGTTCCTGTGGCTCGGCCTGAGCAACATGCGCGTGGGATTGTTCCTGGCCGTGCCGACGATCGTCGGCGCGCTGCTCGGCGCCACGCTGGTCGGCGTCGTGCCGCCGCGCGTGCTCGAGCTCATCTTCGGCGTCGCGATCGGCTGGGCCGGCCTCATCACGCTGCGCCAGCCGCGCCTCGCGGGCGCGGCCGCCGCCGAGGCGCACCCGCTCGCCGTGAGCTTCGGGCTGCAGGGCGCGTACTTCGATCAGGCGCTCGGGCACGAGGTGCCGTACAGCTCGCGGGGGGTCAAGCGCGGCGTCGGCGCGATGTTCGTGACCGGCGTGCTCTCGGGGCTGCTCGGCATCGGCGCCGGCGCGTTCACCGTGCTCTCGATGGACTCGTTCATGAAGCTGCCCATGAAGGTCGCGACCGCGACGAGCAACTTCTTGATCGGGATCACCGCCGCCGCGAGCGCCGGCATCTTCTTCGGCCGCGGCGACGTCCACCCGCTGATCGCCGGCCCCGTCGCGATCGGCGTGCTCATCGGCGCGTACCTCGGCACGCGCGTGCTCGCGCGCATGACGAACACGACCGTGCGCCGGCTCTTCCTGCTCGTCGTCTTCTACCTCTCGCTCTCGATGATCCTGCGGGGGCTCGGCGTGCGTCTCTTGTGAGAACCGCCGAGATCCTCGCGTCGCGCATCCTCTTCTGGGGCGGTGTGGCGAGCATTCTCCTGATGGCCCTGGGGATCATTGGATGGGGGGCTCCGGGCGGGATCGGTGGGAATTGGGGGGCTCCGGGCGCCCCCCAAGCCCCCCACGAGCGGACCGCCGGCCAAGCCGTCGGTCCGCTCGGGCGTCGCGTTGGCCACCCCGGCATCCCGGCAGCGCCCGTCTACACGTCCGTCGGCGAAGTGGTGCGCGCGTGGAGGCAGTGGCCGGTCGAGCCGCTGGCCGTCGTGACCACGGGCATCCTGCTGTTGCTCGCGACGCCGTTCGTCGGCGTGGTCGCGGTCTTCGTGGTCTTCGTCGTCATCGGCGAGCGGCGCTACGCGGGGATCGCGGCGGTCCTGATCGCGGCGCTGCTGGTGAGCCTCGCGTTCGTCAGCCGCTGAGCGGCGTTACTTGTACCGCACGAGGTCGGTCACCGGCTCCAGCGTGCCGATGGCCGCGAGACGATCGTCGAGCGGCGGCACCGTCGCGAGCAGCCCGCCGGGACTGACACCGTTCGTCGCCTGCACGGCGTGGAGGGCGTCGGCGAGCGTGCGGCGCGGCAATTCGTGTCCCATCGACCGGATGATCTCGATCGCGCGCAGGTCGGCGGCGATCACCTGGTCCCGCGTGAACGCGCGGACGATCAGCGGGTTCACGATCCAGTCCGCCACGCTGAGGCCCGGCACGATGATTCCGAGGACCGTGAACGTGCCGGTGATCCCGAGCGACAGCGCGCGGCGCTGTCCCGCGTGGCCGAGGACTTCGTGGGCGACCTCGCGCGCGACGAGCGCGTCGACATGGGGCACGGGGAGCGCGGCGAGCCCGTCCGAGAAGTAGAACGTCGCGTCCTCCTCGCCGCTGAACGCGCTGATGTCGCGGCTCTTGATCAGCGCGAACGAGTAGCGCGCGGGGTCGTCGCCCGCGGCCTGGGCCGCGCGATAGAGCGCGTTGGCGACGGCGGCGGTGCGTGCCGAGGGCTGGGGGAAGTACGCGCCGTCCGGCGCCGTCGCGCATCCGGTGAGGACGCCGACGAGGGCCAGGACGAGGATCACGCGGGTCATGGAATGAGCGTAGGGAGCGGCCCCGCCGATCGCCGCGTGAAAAATGCAACACGAGCGCTGGGGGCGGCGCCGCGGCTCAGCTACGACGCGCGGGGGGCGTGGTCGTCGCGCCGGGCTTGACGAGCAGCGCGCGCACGTGCGGCCAGAGGTGCTCGGCGATCACGCGCTGGCCCTCGACGTTCGGATGGATGCCGTCGCCCTGATTGAGGCGGACTTCGGCGGCGACGCCCTCCAGCAGGAACGGGACGAGCGGGACGTTCGCTTTCCTGGCGACCTCCGGAAAGACGGCGGCGAAGTCTCGCGAGTACGGGGCGCCGTAGTTCGGCGGCACGCGCATCCCGGCGAGCAGCACACGGGCTCCGGCCGCGCGCGCTTTCTGCACGATCGCGGTGAGGTTGTCCCGCAGCAGCGCCACCGGCTGCCCGCGCAGCCCGTCGTTGGCGCCGAGCGCGACGATGAGGATCTCCGGCTGCTGGCGCAGCACCCAGTCCACGCGCCGGAGCCCGCCCGACGACGTGTCGCCGCTCACGCCCGCGTTGACCACGCGGTAGTCGTAGCCTTCGCGCTTGAGCCGCGCCTCGAGCAACGCGGGATACGCCTCGTCCGGCGCCACGCCGAGCCCGGCGGTGAGGCTGTCGCCGAGCACGGCGATGACGCGAGGGCCGGCCTGCGCCGGCGCTGCGATGAGCACGAAGAGGAGCGCCGCGATCACGACGCGCATCGAGCGAAGTGTAGTATGGCTCCCGGGATGATTCACGTCCGCGACGTCGTCATGCGCCTGACGAGCGGCGGCCGCGTGGTCACCGTGCTCGACGGCGTGAGCTTCGACGTCGCGCGCGGCGAGTGCGTGGCCGTCACCGGTCCGTCGGGCAGCGGCAAGTCGACGCTGCTCGGGCTCGTCGCGGGGCTCGACGCGCCGACGAGCGGCACCGTGCTCGTCGACGACGTCGATCTCGGCGCGCTCGACGAGGATGCGCTCGCGCGTTTCCGCCGCGATCGCGTCGGCGTCGTCTTCCAGTCGTACCACCTGATCCCGACGCTCACCGCCGTCGAGAACGTGATGATCCCGCTCGAGCTCGCCGGCGTGACGGATGCGCGCGCGCGCGCGGAGCGATTGCTGGACGAGGTCGGCCTGGGCGCGCGTGGTCATCACTATCCGGTCCAGCTCTCCGGCGGCGAGCAACAGCGCGTCGCATTGGCGCGCGCGGTCTCGCGCGCGCCCGGCCTCCTGCTCGCCGACGAGCCCACGGGCAACCTGGACTCCGAGACCGGGGCGGCAATCATCGACTTGCTTCTCGCGCTCAATCGCGAGCGCGGCAGCACGTTGTTGCTCGTGACCCACGACCCTGCGCTCGCGGCCCACGCGGATCGCCAGATCGCCCTGCGCGACGGCCGGATCGTCGAGCCGATCCCAGCGTGAGCGCCGGCGCGGATCGGGAGGCGTGGGCCCGGGGGGTGTCCGGCCGACATCCGCAGGCTCTGCGAGGACAGGAGGCCGGGCACCCCCCGGGCCCACGCCTCCCGATCCGCGCCGGCGCGGGCGGTGGTGCCGCGCGGTTCGCGCTGGCCATGGCGTGGCGGGAGACGCGGGCGGGGTGGCGACACGTCGCGACCGTGCTCGTGTGCGTCGCGCTGGGCGTCGCCGCGCTCGTCG
>VGLJ01000082.1 GCA_016866775.1 Candidatus Rokuibacteriota bacterium
CGCGGCGCGGAGCCGGGACGCCGTCGAGGAGGCGGCGCGCGCGCTCCGCTCGGCGGGCGCCGAGGCGATGGCGGTGGCGCTCGACGTCGGCGATGCCGACGCGGCGGCGCTCGCGGTCAACGCCGTCGCCGCGACGCTCGGGCCCGTCGACGTGCTGGTGAACAATGCGGGCATCGCGGAGTCCGCGCCTCTCGCGCGCACCGATCCCGAGCTCTGGGAGCGCCACTTCCGGACCAACGTGACGGGCCCGTACCTGCTCGCCCGCGCGGCCGTGCCCGGCATGGTGCAGCGCGGCTGGGGCCGCGTGATCAACATCGCGTCCACGGCGGGGCTCGTCGGGGCGCCGTACCTGGCCGCGTACACGGCGTCGAAGCACGCGCTGGTCGGGTTCACGCGCGCGCTCGCCGCTGAAGTCGCGGGCAAGGGCGTCACTGTCAACGCCCTGTGCCCGGGCTTCACCGCGACCGAGCTGGTGTGGAGCTCGGCCCGGAACATCGTCGCGAAGACCGGCAAGACCTACGACGAGGCGGTCGCCGCGCTGGCGCGCATGAACGCGGGCGGGCGCCTCGTCGAGCCCGAGGAAGTCGCCGCGGTCGCGGTGAAGCTCCTGACGGACGACCGTAGCGGCGATGCCATCGTGATCGACGGGACGACGGAGGAGAGACCATGAGCCGCATCCAGCCGATCGACCCACCGAGCCTCATGAAGCCCGCCGGCTTCTCGCACGGCTACGAGATCACGAGCGGTCGCCTGCGCTTCGTCGCGGGACAGGTCGCGAAGGACGCCGACGGCAAGGTCGTCGGCGCCGGAGACGTCGTCGCGCAGTTCAAGAAGACGTGCGAGAACATCCGCGAGGTCGTCTCGGCCGCCGGCACTACCCGGCCATGACGCTGGTCGGCGCGCGCGATCTCTTCGACGCGGAGGACGGCTGTCAGATCGAGATCGAGGCCGTCGCGGTGCTCGCATAGACCGCGTCAAGCATCGCCTTCTCGAGGCCCGCTGGCCGGCGCGCGAAGAGGCGGAGCACGCGCGCTGGTTCTCGCCGCTGCGCCTCGGGCGCGTGACGGTCGCCGAGCAGCGCACGTGGGTGCCCGCGATGGTGCCGTGGCGCGCGACCGAGGACGGCTTCGTCACGCCCGAGGTGCTCGACTGGTACGCGCGGTTCGCCGAGGGACGCCCCGGTGTGCTCGTCGTCGAGGCGACCGGCATCCGCGACATTCCCAGCGGTCCGCTGCTCCGCATCGGCGACGACCGCTTCATCCCCGGCCTGCGCCGCCTCGTCGAGCTGGTGCGCGACCGCAGCGAAGGCCACACACGCCTCTTCATCCAGGCGATCGACTTCGTCGCCGTGCGCCGGCGGCCGGCGCCGGCGGCGTTCTTCGGGCGCTATCTCGCGATCGACGACGCGCTCCGCGCTCGAGTGGCGGAGGCGCTTGGCGAGGCGCGCTGGCGCTCGGCGCCGGAGCCTGACGTGCGCGCGGCGCTCGCCGGCGCGCCGCGCCCGGTGATCGAGCGCGTGCTCACGCCGCGCGACCTCGAAGCGCTCGACTACGGCTATCGCGAGCGGATCTGGGACATGCACCTGCCCCACATCCGCGCGCTGCCCGACGTTCTGCCCGGCCTCTTCGCCCAAGCAGGGCGCCGCGCGCGCGAGGCGGGCTTCGACGGCATCGAGCTCCACTACGCGCACGCGTACACGATGGCGTCGTTCCTCTCACGCCTGAACACGCGCGACGACGGCTACGGCGGCACGCGCGAGGGCCGCGTGCGCCTGCCGCTCGAGGTGGTTCGCGCCGTGCGCGCGTGCGTGGGTGACGACTACACGGTCGGCATCCGCTATCTCGGCGAGGAGGTCGTCGAGGGCGGCAGCGACGTCGACGATGCCGCGTGGTTCGGCGTGCGGTTCGCGGCGGCGGGCGTCGACTATCTCTCGGTGTCGAAGGGCGGCCGCTTCGAGGACGCGAAGCAGCCGAAGGTGGGCGAGGCCGTCTATCCCTACACGGGCCGCTCGGGCCACGAGTGCATGCCGACCGTCATCTCCGACGAGCGCGGTCCGTTCGGCCGCAACGTGCCCCTCGCGGCGGCGATCCGCCGCGCGGTGCGCGCCGCCGGCCACGAGACGCCGGTGGTGACGAGCGGCGGCATCGCGACGTTCGACCAGGCCGAGGCGATCCTCGCGCGCGGCGACGCGGACGCGGTCGCGGCCGCGCGCCAGACGCTCGCGGACCCCGACTGGTTCAGGAAGATCCGGCTCGGGCTCGGCGAGCAGGTGCGGCGCTGCGAGTTCACCAACTACTGCGAGGGACTCGACCAGCACCACAAGCAGGTGACGTGCAAGCTCTGGGACCGCGAGTGGACGCCGGACGACTCGACGGTGCGGCTGGCGAGCGACGGTCGCCGCCGTCTCACGGCGCCGCCGTGGACTCCTCCGTACCCTCGTCCTCGACCGCGATCACGCGCGGCCACCGCTCCTCGAAGATCACGTAGAGCGTCGGGATCAGGACCAGCGTGAAGAACGTGGACACCAGCAGTCCGCCGATGACCGCGATGGCGAGCGGCTGGTTCGCCTCGGTGCCCACGCCCCACGCGAGCGCCATCGGCAGGAGTCCGACCACCGTCGCGAGCACGGTCATGAGGATCGGACGCAGGCGTACGCGGCCCGCGCGTGGCACGGCCTCGTGCAGCGGCAACCCGTGGCGGCGCAGCTCGTTGATGTACTCCACGAGCAAGACACCGTTCGACACCACGATGCCGACCATCATGATGATCCCCATGAACGACGTGGTCGACAGGGTCGTGTTCGTCAGGTAGAGCGCCCAGAACACCCCGATCAGCCCCATCGGCACCGAGAACATGATCGTGAACGGATCCTTCAGCGACCGGAACTGCGACGCCAGCACCATGTAGACGAGGACGATCGCGAGCACCGACGTGAAGTGGAGGCTGCCGAAGGCCTCGCGCTGCTGCTCGGTCTGTCCGCCGAGCCGCAGGCTGAAGCCCGCGGGCATCGGGATCTGGCGGAACTTCGCCTCGAGCTCGTCGGAGATCGACCCGAGGTCGCGCCCGACCGCGTTCGCCCCGACGCGCACCAGCCGCTGCTGATACTTCCGCTCGATCTCCACCGGGCCGGACGACGGCTTGATCTCGGCCAGCGTCGACAGCGCCACCGGCCGCCCGTCGTCCGTGGTCACGAAGATCTTGCCGAGGTCGTCCTGCGTCTGGCGGTACGGCTCGTCGAGCTGGACCACCACGTTGTACTGGTTGCCCGAGCGCGGGTCCGTGAAGACCGACGGGCTGATGCTCGCGTTGGAGTTGAGCGAGAAGAGGACCGTCTGCGCGATGCTCCGCTGGGACAGGCCGGCGGAGGCCGCCTTCGTGCGGTCGACGTTCACCTCGAACTGCGGGTAGTTCGCGTCGCGGCTGACGGTGACGTCGGTGACCCCCTCCGTGGTCTCCATCACCCGGGCGACTTCGCGCGCGACGGCGCCGGACGCGGCGAGGTCGTAGCCGAGAACCTCGACTTCCAGCGCGGTGTCCGCGCCGAAGTTGATCGTGCGCGCGACGAGCCCGCCGTGCACGAAGCGGTACGTCGTGCCCGCGAACCGGCCGGCGAAGCGCGGCCGCAGCGCGGCGATGATCTCCCGGTCGCTGCGCTCGCGCTTGTCCGCGGGCGAGAGATACGCCTGGACCGTCGCGCCGTGCGGCCCCGTGTTGGTCGTGAACACCGCCGACTGGCCGGGCGGGATGCCGACGTTCGAAACGATCGAGACGAGCTCGTTCAGGCGGAGCTCCGCCCGGATGATCGTCTCCATCGCCTTGACGACCTTTTCCGTCTCCTCCACGCGGGTGCCGACCGGGGCTTTGACGTCGACGCGGAACTGCGCCTCGTCGGAGGCCGGAAAGAACTCGCTGCCGATGAGCGGCCGCATCCCGAAGTAGGGCGCGGCCACGAGGAACATGCTCGCGACGAACGCGAGGGCGATGCCACCCACGACCGCCGCGCGATGCCCGAGCGCCCATTCGACCAGCCGCTGGTACACGTCCTCCATCCACGTGAAGAATCGCGTGGAGAAACCGTAGAGCCGGTCGCGCACCGACCGCGAGCCCGGATCGATCGGGCGCTCGGGCGAGAGGAGCTTCAGCGCCAGCAGCGGCGTCACCGTCCGCGAGACGAGGAACGACGCGAAGAGCGAGACCGAGATCGTGAACGTCAGCGGGACAAACAGGAGCTTGATCTGCCCTTCGAGGAAGATCGTCGGCAGGAAGACGATGATCGTCGTAATCGTCGCGGAAAAGATCGGCATCGCGACTTCCCTGGCGGCGTCCAGCACAGCCTTGCGCCGTTCGGTGCCCGGGATGTTCAGGTGCCGGTTGATGTTCTCCAGCTCCACGATCGAGTCGTCGACGAGCCGCCCGACGGCCAGCGCGAGCCCGCCCAGCGTGAAGACGTTGAGCGACTGGCCGACGAAGTACATGCAGATGAACGACAGCAGGATCGACAGCGGGATCGCGATCGAGATGATCAGCGTGGACGTCAGCGAGCGCAGGAAGATCAGGATGACGAAGAACGCGAGGATCGATCCCTGCAGAGCTTCGTGCCACAGGCTCTCGATGGCCTGGCGGATGTAGATCGACTGGTCGAACGTGATGCCGAGCTTCACGCCCGGCGGAATCCCCATCATCCTCGGCAGCAGCGCCTTCACCTGGTCGACGACTCCGATGGTGTTGGCGCCCGGCTGCTTGTTGACGCTCAGGAACACCCCGCGCTCGTTGTCGACGCGCACGATCGACGTCTGTGTCTCGTGCGAGTCGTCCACCCGGCCGAGGTCGCGGATGCGGATGGGGACGGCGTTCGGCCCCACCGTCCGCACGATGATCCCTTCCATCGGCGGAATGACCAGGAACTGGTTGTTCGTGTAGAGGTTGTAGTCGAGGCGCCCCGCCTTGATGTCGCCGGCCGGCATCAAGAAGTTCGCGGTGTTGACCGCGCGCACGACCTCGCCGATCCCCACCCGCTTGGCGTAGAGCAGCTCGCGGTCGAGATTGACGGTGATCTGCCGGACCTTGCCGCCGTCGATGGACGCCGACGCCACGCCCGCGAGCCGCTCGAGCTGCGGCTCGATGACGTTGTAGGCGAGGTCGTAGAGCTGCCGCTCGTCGAGCCCCCCGCCCGCCACCGTCACGAGCACGGCGGGAATGTTCGAGAGGTCGTAGCGGACGATGAACGGCTGCTTGATGCCCGTGGGCAGGCTCGACATGATCTGCTGGATCCGCTGGATGACCTCGGTCTGGCCGTTGTTGACGTCGGCGCCCCAGTTCATCCACACGCGCACCGTCGAGAGGCCCTGGCGCGACTTCGACTCCACGAACTTCACGTCGCTGACCGCGCTGACCGCCTTCTCGATGGGATACGTGACGGTCTTCTCGATGTCGACGACGCCCGCGCCCGTGTAGATCGTCCCGATGTTGATGATCGGGAGGTTGATGTTCGGGAAGAGGTCGACGGGCAGCCGGCCGAGCGCGACGAAGCCGAGGATCGCCACGCCGAGCGACGCCATGAGGATGGCGATCGCGTTGCGCAGCGCGAGGAACGTCATCCACATGGACTACGGCTCAGCGAGTCGCCGTGGCCACCGCTCTTCGAAGATCACGTACAGCGTGGGGATGAGGACGAGCGTGAAGAACGTCGACACCAGCAGGCCGCCGATGACCGCGATCGCGAGCGGCTGGTTGGCCTCGGTCCCGACGCCGATCGCGAGCGCCATCGGCAGGAGACCGAAGACCGTCGTGAGCACCGTCATGAGGATCGGGCGCAGGCGCACGCGCCCCGCGCGCGGCACCGCCTCGTGGAGCGGCAGCCCGTGGCGGCGCAGCTCGTTGATGTATTCCACGAGCAGCACGCCGTTCGACACCACGATGCCGACCATCATGATGACGCCCATGAAGGACGTCGTGGAGAGCGTCGTGTTCGTCAGGTAGAGCGCCCAGAACACCCCGATCAGCCCCATCGGCACCGAGAACATGATCGTGAACGGATCCTTCAGCGACTTGAACTGCGAGGCGAGCACCATGTAGACGAGGATCACCGCGAGCAGCGACATGAAGTAGAGGCTGCCGAAGGCCTCGCGCTGCTGCTCGGTCTGCCCGCCCAGGCGGATCACGAAGCCCGCGGGCTTGGGGAGCTGCGCGAACTTGCGGTCGAGCTCCTCGGAGATCGAGCCGAGGTCGCGGCCGACGGCGTTCGCGTTCACCCGCACGAGCCGCTGCTGGTACTTGCGCTCGATCTCCACCGGCCCCGCCGACTGCTTGATCTCGGCGATGGTCGAGAGCAGCACCGGGCGGTCGTTCGCCGTCACGAAGATCCGGGCGAGGTCGTCGGCCGTCCGGCGGTACGGCTCGTCGAGCTGGACGACGAGGTTGTACTGGTTGCCGGTGCGCGGATCGGTGAAGACGGACGGGTTCACGCTCGAGTTGGAGTTCAGCGAGAACAACGCCGCCTGGGCGACCTCGCGCTGCGAGAGCCCGGCCGACGCGGCCTTCTCGCGATCCACCGTGACCTCGAACTGCGGATAGTTCGCGTCGCGGCTCACGTTGACGTCGGCGACGCCGTTGGTCTCGCGCATGATCCGCGCGACCTCGCGCGAGAGCGCTTCCGCGGTCGGAAGGTCGTAGCCGAGGATCTCGGCGGCGATCGCCGTCTCGGAGCCGAAGTTGATCACGCGCGAGACGACGCCGCCCGCGATGAACTGGTAGCGCGTCCCGGGGAACTGCCCCGCGAACTTCGGCCGGATGGCGGCGATGATCTCCTTGTCGGTCCGCTTCCGGTTCTCGGGCGTGGCGAGGTAGACCTGCACGGTCGCGCTGTGCGGCCCGGTGTTCTGCGTGAACACCGCTGAGCGCCCCTGGGGGATGCCGACGTTGGCGACGATCGACTTGATCTCCCCGGGCCGCATGTTCGCCCGGATGATCGCTTCCATCCCCCGGACGAGCCGCTCGGTCTCCTCGACGCGCGTGCCGATCGGCGCGCGGAGGTTCACGCGGAACTGGGACTCGTCCGACGTCGGGAAGAACTCGCTCCCGATGAGCGGCGCGAGTCCGAAGCGCGGGGCCAGGACGAGGAACATGCTGCCGGCGAACGCGATGGCGACGGAGGTGAGCACGAGCCGCCGATGCCCGAGCGCCCAGATGATCGTCCCCTGGTAGAGGTCCTCCATCCGGTCGAAGAACCGCTGGGAGAACCCGAAGACGCGACCCTTGATCCCGCGGGCGGCCGGGTCGGCCGCCGTCTCCGGCTGGAGGAGCTTCAGCGCGAGCAGCGGCGTGACCGTCCGCGAGACCAGGAACGACGCGAACAGCGACACCGAGATCGTGAACGTCAGCGGGATGAAGAGGAGCTTCGTCTGCCCCTCGAGGAAGATCGTGGGCAGGAAGACGATGATCGTGGTGACGGTCGCGGAGAAGATCGGCATCGCGACCTCTCTCGCGGCCTCGAGCACGGCGGTGCGGCGCGGCGTCCCCGGGATGTTGAGGTGCCGGTTGATGTTCTCGAGCTCGACGATCGAGTCGTCGACGAGCCGGCCGACGGCCAGCGCGAGGCCGCCCAGCGTGAAGACGTTCAGCGACTGCCCGAGGAAGTACATGCAGATGAACGACAGCAGGATCGACAGGGGGATGGCGATCGAGATGATGACGGTCGACGTCAGCGATCGGAGGAAGATGAGGATGATGAAGAACGCCAGGACCGAGCCCATCATCGCTTCGTGCCAGAGGCTCTGGATGGCCTGGCGGATGTAGATCGACTGGTCGAAGGTGATGCCGACCTTCACGCCGGGCGGCACGTTGATGAGCTTCGGCATCAGCGCTTTCACCGCGTCCACCACGCCGACCGTGTTGGCGCCCGGCTGCTTGTTCACGCGCATGAACACCGAGCGCTCGCCGTCCACGCGCACGATGGCCGTCTGGGTCTCGTGCGAGTCGATCACGTAGCCCAGGTCCTTCACGTGGATCGGCACCGCGTTGGCGCCGGCGCGGCGGACGACGATGTCCTCCATCGGCCGCACGAGCTGGAACTGGTTGTTCGTGTAGACGTTGTAGTCGAGCTTGCCCACCTTCATGTCGCCGGCGGGCATCAGGAAGTTCGAGTCGTTCACCGCCCGCACGACGTCGAGGACCGAGAGGCCCTTCGCGAAGAGCTGGTCGCGGTTCAGGTTGACGGTGATCTGCCGCACCTTGCCGCCGTCGACGGACGCGGAGGCGACGCCGCCCAGCCGCTCGAGCTGCGGCTCGATCGTGTTGTACGCGAGGTCGTAGAGCTGGCGCTCGTCGAGCCCGCCACCGGACACGGTGACGAGGCACACGGGGATGTTCGAGAGGTCGAAGCGCAGGACGAACGGCTGCTTGATGCCCGTGGGCAGCGTCGAGAGGATCTGCTGGATCCGCTGGATGACTTCGGTCTGGCCGTTGTTGACGTCGGCGCCCCAGTTCATCCACATCCGGACGGTGCTGAGGCCCTGCCGCGACCGCGACTCGACGAACTTCACGTCGCTCACGGCGCTGACGGCCTTCTCGATGGGATAGGTGACCGTCTTCTCGATGTCGAGGACGCCGGCGCCCGTGTAGACCGTGCCGATGTTGATGATCGGCAGGTTGATGTTCGGGAAGAGGTCGATGGGGAGGCGCCCGAGCGAGACGAAGCCGAGGATCGCAATGGCAAGCGATGCCATGAGGATGGCGATGCCATTCCTCAGGGCGAGATAGGTCATCCACATGTTATTTCTTGGCGCCCTCCGCCTTGCCTTCGGGCCTGGCGCCCTTGCCGCCGCCTTTGCCTCCGCCGCCGTCGCCCTTGGCGCCGCCGGCGGCTTCCGCGCGCACCTTCTGCCCGTCGCGCACGAGCTCCTTGCCCTCGACGATCACCTGCTCGTTGCCCGTCAGTCCTTTCAGGACCTCGACGAGCGTGCCTTGCGTGACACCGACCGTGATCGGGCGCCGCCCGACCACGCCGTTGGTAACCGTGAACACGACGGCGTTGTCGCCCTCGTTGCGGATCGCCTCGTTCTCGATCAGGACGGCCTTCGGATGGTGGTCGATGACGAGCTCGACGCGCGCGTACATGCCGGGCTTGAGCGCCTGGTCGGGATTGGCGATCTCCATCTCCACCCCGAGCGTGCGCGTGCGCGGATCGAGCGTGTGCACGATGCGCGTGGCCTTCGCCTCGAAGACGCGGCCGGGATAGGCGTCGACGAAGACTGTCGCCGTCGAGCCGATCTTCACGCGGGAGATGTCGCGCTCCTGCACCTCCACCTGCACGCGCACGATCTTGAGGTCCTGCAGGACCAGGATGCCGATCGACGAGCTCGAGGTCCCCGCCGCCTGGGAGTTCACCGAGGCACCGGGATGGAGGTTGCGCTGCGAGATGTAGCCGGCGAACGGCGCCGTGATCTTCGTGTTGTCGAGGTTGGTCTGCGAGATCTTCATCGACGCGCGCGCGCCGTCGACGTTCGACTTCGCCAGCGCGACCTGGCTCCGCGCCGTCTCCACCTGGGTCTTCGCCACGTCGAGCTGGGCCTCGGCCCCGCGCAGGGCGGCCTGCGAGGACTCCGCGTTGGTGCGCGCGTTGTCGCGGTCCATGGCGGCGATGAGGCCGCGGCCGTGGAGGTCCTCGTAGCGGTCGGCGTTGCGCGTGTCGTTGCGCGCGACCGCCCGCGCCCTCACGAGGTTCGCCTCCTGGTTGATGACCGCGGCGTGCGCGGACGCGAGGTTCGATTCGGTGACCTTCAGGTTGGACTCGGCCTGCGAGACGGTCGCGCGCGCCCCCTCGACCGCGGCGCTGAGCTCGGGAGCGTCGATCTCCACGAGTATCTGGCCTTCCTTCACGAAATCACCGAGGTCGGCGCCGAGACGCTTGATGTAGCCGTTGACCTTCGCGAACACCGACACCTGCTGCAACGGCAGCACGTCCGCCGTGTACGCGAGCTTGACGTCGAGATCCTTCACGAGCGGCTTGACGACCCCGACGACGATCTCGAGCTGGCGGCGCGGGACGGCGGCGGCCTGCTGTTTCTTGATGCGATAACCGACGAGCACCGCGATGACGACCGCGAGGCCGACGAGGACGACGGGCACGCGGTGACGTCGGAGGAAGGACATCGGGCGGGGATCATAGCGCCCGAAACGTCATGACAGCAAGCAGGCATTGACAGGACAGGTGCCCCGGGCGCCGCCCCGCCGTTGCTATGATTCGGGCCGATGGCGCGTCGAGCCCGCCAGCGCCTCGGCCGATGGCTGCGAGTCCTGCTGGTGGTCGTCGTCGTGGGCTTGACCGGCTGGGTCACCTGGGAAGCGTGGCACTGGCCCGACGTCTCCGCGCTCGTTCGCCGCAATCCACCGGCCACGGCCTTCATCGATCGCCATCGCGCCGCCGAGCGCGCCAGGGGCCGCGACGGCCGCGTCGCCTGGACGTGGGCTCCGTACGCGGCGATCTCTCCGCACCTGAAGCGCGCCGTGCTCGTGGCCGAGGACATGGGCTTCTTTCAGCACCGGGGGTTCGAGCCCGGCGAGATCCGCAGCGCGGTCGAGAAGGCGATCGAGACGCAGGACTTCCCGCGCGGCGCCTCCACGATCACCCAGCAGCTCGCGAAGAATCTGTGGCTCTCCCCGTCGCGCGATCCCGTCCGCAAGGTCAAGGAAGCGATCCTGACCTGGCAGCTCGAACGCACGCTGTCGAAGCGACGGATCCTCGAGCTCTATCTCAACGTGGTGGAGCTCGGGCCGGGCGTCTACGGCGCCGAGGCGGCGAGCCGCCGCTACTTCGGCAAGCCCGCGAGCGACCTCTCCGAGGACGAAGCCGCGCAGCTCGCGGCCGCGCTGCCCAACCCGCGGGTGTGGCATCCGGGCGCGACGGGCCCGGGATACCGGCGCTACGCGGAGACCATCAAACGACGGATGGCGAAAGCCGAGTTTCTCGCTAAGCTCTGGTGATGGCGGACGATCTCTTCCTCGGCTACGACCGCGACGCGCTCGACCGCGAGTACGACAACCGCACGAAGGTCGTCGACTCGCCGATGTGGCTCACCCGCTTCGCGGAGGAGAGCAACGCCGCGCGCGCCGAGATCCCGTGCCGCCTCGACCTGCCGTACGGCGGGCACCCGGGCGAGCGGCTCGACGTGTTTCCCGCCGAGCGCGCCACGCCCGCGCCGATCCACGTGTTCATCCACGGCGGCTACTGGCACCGGCTCGACAAGAAGGACTTCAGCTACGTCGCGCGCGCGCTCGTGCCCGCGGGCGTCGCCACCGTGGTGATCAACTACGCGCTCATGCCGACGGTGACGATGGCCGAGCTGGTGCGTCAGTGCCGCGCGTCGATCGCGTGGGTGCACGCGCACGCGGCGTCGTTCGGCGGCGATCCCGGGCGCATCACGATCTCCGGCCACTCGGCGGGCGGCCACCTCGTCGCGATGCTGCTGGCGACCGACTGGCCCGCGTTCGCGGGGCTGCGGCCCGACGTCGTGAAGGCCGGCGTCGCGATCAGCGGGCTCTACGACCTCGAGCCGATCCGTCTCTGCTATCTCAACGACGTGCTCGCGCTCACGCCGGACGACGCGCGCGTCCACAGCCCGACGCTTCTCACGCCGAAGCACGCGTCGCCGCTGCTGCTCCCGCTCGGCGCGCTCGAAGGCCCGGAGTATCACCGCCAGTCGGAGGAGATGGCCGCCGCGTGGCGGCGCCACGGCGGCCGCGCGGACATCATGGATCTCGCCGGCCACGACCATTTCTCGATCGTGTGGGAGCTCGGCCTCCGCGATTCCGTGCTCGCGCGCGCGGTCCGCGCGCTCGTCTGATGTCGTGAACAGTCCCGGGCTAGACGCCGGTCTAGCCTAGCTTCCGCAAGACGCGTTTCATGACCGCCTGGCGGTTCGCGTCGAAGCAGTCACCACGTCGCCCGCGCGCGCGGTGCGGTCCTGCGCGGACGCGCCGGCGGCGAGGCCGGCACCCACGGCCGCCATGAGCGCACGGCGGACCATGAGCGCGGTGCCGGTCACCCGGCGGCCATCTCCAAAAGCATCTCGCGGTAGACGCGCGTGCCCTCGCGGACGTTCTCGAGCGAGATCCGCTCGTCGTTGCCGTGCACGCGCCCGCCTTCCTCGTCGCCGACCACGATCGGGCTGAAGCCGTACGCCTGCAGGCCCGCGCCGCGGAACGTCCAGTTGTCGGTGAAGCCGGTCAGGATGCGCGGCGCGACGACCACGCCCGGGATCCGGCGGCGCAACGCCGCGGAGAGCGACTTGTAGAGCTCGGTATCCGGCGGCGAGACGTTCGGCCGCTTGGGCGGCGTCATGGCCTCCACCTCGACGTGATCGTCGGCGACGGCCGTCCGGACCCACCGCACGATCTCGTCGGGGTCGTCGCCGGCGAGCACGCGGCAGTCGATCTCCGCCACGGCCTCCGGCGGGATGACGTTCCGCTTCTCGCTCCCCTTCAGCATGTTCACGGCGAACGTCGTGCGGACCATCGCGGCGTACCACCGGTCCGCGAGGAGTCGCGCCCGAAACGCGGGGTCGCGCAGCGAGCGGTCGATGTCGTCGAAGCCGCGCGCCTCGTGCGGCGGCAACACGGTCGCGAGCTGCGCGAAGAACTCGCGCACCTCGGGCAGCACGCGCGGCGCGCGCTCGGCCGCGAGCAGGCGCGCGAGCGCGTGCACGAGCCGATGCGGCGCCGTCGTCGGCCACGGCATCGAGCCGTGCCCCGGGCTCGAGCGCGCGGTGAGACGCAGCGGCAGCCCGGTCTTCTCCGAGACGTCGATCATCCCGAACGGCGCGCGCCACCCCGCCGGGTTGTGGATGCCGCCGAGCTCGCCGAGCGCGTACTCCGCGCCCGCGAGCCAGTCCGGGTGTTGTTCGGCGATGAACCGCGCGCCGTAGCGGCTCCCCGCTTCTTCATCGGCGGTGGCGAGCAGCACGAGGCCCCGCTTGAGCGGCACACGCGCGCGCGCGATCTCGAGCAGCGCCGTGAGCTGCATGACGCCGATCGACTTCATGTCGAGCGCGCCGCGCCCGTAGAGCCAGCCGTCGCGGATCTCGCCGCCGAACGGATCGACCGTCCAGTAGCGACGGTCGGCGTACACGACGTCGATGTGGTGGTGGAGGACGATCGCCCCGAGCGACCCGTCACCGGCCACGCGCGCACGGAGGTTGGCGCGGCCCGGCGCCGACTCGACGATCTCGCTCGCGATGCCGTCGCCGTCGAGCACCTCGGCCAGGAACCGCGCGCCCGCGACTTCGCCGCCCGGCGGGTTCGTCGTGTCGATCGTCAGATAGCGGCGCAGGAGGTCGACGGGATCGATCACCGCGGGCCTCGCGGCGTGAACGCCTTCACCGCCTCGTACTGACTCGGCCACGGCAGCTCGTAGCCCTGGTCCAGCGCGGCGTGGCGCGTCCAGTAGGGGTCATAGAGGTGCGCGCGCGCGAGCACGCAGAGGTCCGCGCGCCCCGCGGCGAGGACCGAGTTGACGTCCGCGTACGTCGAGATCGCGCCGACGGTCATCGTCGGGATGCCCACGTCGTGACGGATGCGGTCCGCGAACGGCGTCTGGTAGAGGCGGCCGTAGCGCGGCCGGTCGTGGGGTACCGTGTTGCCGCTCGACACGTCGACGATGTCGCAGCCGTGGGCGTGCAGCCGCGCGGCGACGTAGACCGCGTCCTCCGGTGTGGTACCGTCCGGCGCCCAGTCGTGCGCAGAGATCCGCACCGAGATCGGCTTCGCCGCCGGCCACGCGGCGCGCACGGCGTCGAAGACCTCGAGCGGAAACCTGAGCCGGTTGCCGATCGAGCCGCCGTACTCGTCCGGGCGGCGGTTGGTCAGCGGCGAGATGAAGCTCGCGAGCAGGTAGCCGTGGGCGAAGTGCAGCTCGATGATGTCGAAGCCGGCCACGTCCGCCATCGCCGTCGCGCGCATGAAGTCGTCGCGGACGCGGTCCATGTCGGCGCGGCTCATCGCGCGCGGGACCTGGCTGTGCCCGAAGTACGGGATCGGCGATGCCGAGATGAGCGGCCAGTTACCCGCGGGCAGCGGCTCGTCGATGCCCTCCCACATCCGTCGCGTCGACCCCTTGCGTCCCGCGTGCGCGAGCTGGATGCCGATCTTCGCGGGCGTGAAGCGATGCACGAAGTCCACGACGCGCGACCACGCCCGCACGTGCTCCGGCTTGTAGAGACCCGCGCAGCCCGGGCTGATCCGCCCCTCGCGGCTCACGTCGGTCATCTCCGCGATGACGAGCCCCGCGCCGCCCACGGCGCGGCTGCCGAGGTGCACGACGTGCCAGTCGTTCGCCGTCCCGTCCTCCGCCGAGTACTGGCACATCGGCGAGACCACCACGCGATTGGGCACGACCATCTCGCGCAGGCGGAACGGCGTGAACATCGGCGGCGGTGGCGGCTGCGTGCGCACCGGCTGCCGCGCCTGCGTCGCGGCGTGCTCGGCGAACGACCGGTCCACGGCCTCGACGAACTTCGGATCGCGCACACGGAGGTTCTCGTGCGTGACCCGGAGGCTGCGCGTGAGCAGGCTGAAGGCGAACTGCTCCGGTACCAGACGTCCGTGGTACCGCTCGGTGTTCTCGAACCACTCGAGACTCACCTGCGCGGCCCGCTGGGTCGACTCGACTGCGAGCCGCCGCTCCTCGTCGTAGGCGGCCAGCGCGGCCGGCACGTCCCCGTGTCTCGCGATCGCGTCGGCGAGCGCGATCGCGTCCTCCATGGCGAGCTTCGTGCCCGAGCCGATCGAGAAGTGCGCGGTGTGGGCGGCGTCGCCGACGAGCACCACGTTCTTCCAGTACCAGCGGCGGTTGCGGACGGTCGGGAAGCTCCGCCAGAGCGAGCGGTTCTTCATGAGCGCGTGGCCGTCCAGCTCACGCGCGAAGAGCTGCTCGCAGAACGCGATGGTGTCGTCCTCGCTGGCACTCGACAGCCCCGCGCGCAGCCACGCCTCTTCCGTGGTCTCCACGATGAACGTCGAGTGCGCCGGGTCGTAGCGGTAGGCGTGCACGCGCCAGAGCCCGTGCTCGTCTTCCGTGAAGTAAAAGGTGAACGCCGAGAACGGGAACGTCGTCCCGAGCCACACGAACTTGTTCGGCCGAACGTCGATCTCGGGCTGGAAGTGCTCGGCGTAGCGGTTGCGGAGCGCGCTGTTGACGCCGTCGGCCGCGAGCACGAGGTCGGCGTCCGCATACGGCGCGACGTCGTCGACCTCCGTCTGGAAGCGATACCTGACGCCGAGCGCCTCGCCGCGCCGGCGGAGGATGTCGAGGAGCACCTGCCGCGACATCCCGGCGAAGCCGTGCCCGGCCGAGGTCAGGACCTGGCCCTGGCAATGAATGTCGATGTCGTCCCAGTGGAAGAACGCGTCCGTGATCTGGCGGTGGGTCTCGGGATCGGCCTGCGCGAAGTTCTCGAGCGTCGCGTCGGAGAACACGACGCCGAAGCCGAACGTGTCGTCCGCGCGATTGCGCTCGACGACCGTGACGTCGTGCGCGGGGTCGGCTTTCTTCAGGAGAAGCGCGAAGTACAGCCCGGCCGGACCGCCGCCGACGCAGACGACCTTCACGCCTCGATTGTAAGCTTCGACGCCGAGACGTTGACTAGCTAATCCCACTTAGCTAACCTGCAGCCATGAAGCCCGTCACTGTCCATGCCGCGAAGACCCAGCTCTCGAAGCTCATCGAGCGTGCGTGTGCCGGTGAAGACGTCGTCATCGCGCGTGGACGGACGCCGGTCGTGCGTCTCGTACCGGTGCGAAAGACGAAACCTCACCGGCGATTCGGGGCCATGCGGGGTCGTGCCCGCGCCACAAAGGCGTTCTTCGGTCCTCTGCCGCCGAAAGAGCTTGCGGCGTGGGAGCGCTAGGTGCGGCTTCTGCTCGACACGCATGCGTTTCTTTGGTGGCTCGACGGCGACCGTCGCCTTCCCGCGAAGGTCCGGGCCATGATCGGTGAGCCGGCGAACGAAGTGTTGGTCAGCGCAGCATCGGTGTGGGAGATCACGACCAAGGCTCGGCTCGGGAAGCTTCCCGGCGCCGCTGACGTTGCGGCCGACGTCCCCGCCTGCATCGAGTCGCAGGGGTTCGTGCCGCTGCCCATCACGGTGCAGCATGCGCAGCGAGCGGGGGCGTGGGCGGGGCCTCATCGAGACCCCTTCGACCGAATGCTCATCGTCCAGGCGCAGGCAGAGGGCGTACCGATCGCGAGCAACGAGACGATCTTCGATGACTACGGGGTGACGCGGGTATGGTGAGCGACATCGTCGAGGAGATCCGCGAAGCCTACGCCCGGGTGGGCATTCGCCTCGACCAGCCGGCCGCGTACGGCACCTACTACCGGCTCCTCTGCGCCGGCTGCGGACGCATGGTCGGCAACGTCGGCGATCGCCTCCTCCCCGGCATGGCGGCGGACCTCGTCGAGGGCCAGCGCGACCTCTATGCGGACGGCTTGCTCGGCTGCCCGTGCGGGCACCAGAAGAAGGTGGTGACAGCATGAGCGGCGAGATGGACGTCATCCAGGACGCCGAGGAACGTGGCCGCACCGATCTCTGGCCGTTCTGGCGGCGCGCCTATGCCGCCGGCGATCCGCTGCCGCGGATCGCGTGCGCGGTGAGCCGCGAGACCTACCGCTTCGACGAAGGCGACCCGCTGCCTGCCGAGTACCGCGAGCTGCTGACGAAGATGCTGCGCCATGAGGGCGAGCGCGCCGGCAACAAGAGCTTCCTCGGGTTCATGGGCACGTGCCTGGACCTCGCGGAGGCGCTGTATCCGACGCGCGAGGCGCGCGTGATCAAGGCCGAGTACCTCGCCGAGGAGCTGAAGCACGCGATCATGTTCCATCGGCTCGCCGTCGGCCTCGACCGCGACTTCGCGCTGCGCGACGTGCCGTACGCGCACTACACCTTCCATCTCCCGCGCGAGACGTGGGCCGACGACGCCTACTTCCATTTCCTCGTCGACCTGAACGGCGCGTTCCACGCGCGCGACTGGCGCGAGTCAAGCTACGTGCCGCTGGCGAAGATGGCGGCGACCGTCGAGCGGGACGAGCTCGGGCACTCCGAGATGGGTTACCACTTCCTGCGGGAGATCTGTGCCGACGGTCGCGGCCGCACGCTGTGCCAGCGCCTGCTCGGCAAGTGGTATCCGGCGGCGCTCGACATGTTCGGACGGTCGGACTCGAAAAACGCGCCCCTCTTCATTGGGTGGGGCCTGAAGAGCGTCGACAACGCCGAGATCCGCCGCCTCTACCAGGGCTACGTGGACGCGAAGCTGATCGCGCTCGGCCTGGAGCCTCCCGACCCGTTGAAGAGCCGCCGATTCCTGTGAAGCGGCGCGGCGTTCGGCGCCGCGCCGGACGTGATCCGTGCCTCGACGACGCGACGCATCCCGGTGATCGCCGCGAGCCGCCCCGAGGCGGCCCTTGGCGCCGTGGCGACCTATGGTGCCAGCGATGTCGACGCGGCTGCGCCTCGTCGTCAACCGGAAGAGCGCAAAAGCACTCGGCTCGCACTCCCGGACGCGCTCGTGCCTTCGGGCCGACGACACCATCGACTGACGCGGCTACGGTGCGAGCTTCGCCTGCAAGCCCGCCTTGACCGCGGGCCACTCGGACTCCACGATCGAGAACACCGCGGTGTCGCGGATCCCGCCATCCACCGCCACGCGCGCCGCGCGGACGACCCCATCGAGCTGGGCGCCGAGCCGGAGGATCGCGTTGCGCGAGCGCATGTTGCGCGCGTCCGTCAGCAGGCTCACCCGGTGGACGCGCCACACTGCGAAGGCGTGCGTGAGCATGAGGAGCTTCGCTTCCGTGTTGATCGGTGTGCGCTGGGCGGCGGGAGCGAGCCACGTGGCACCGATCTCCACGACGTCGGGCACATCGGCGCCGCGCTGGAGCGGGCTGTCCTTCGGCCACGACCAGAACTCGACGTTGAGATAGCGCGTCGAGCCGACGACCCGCCCGCTCGCCACGTCGACGGTCGCGAACGGCAACACGCGGCCCTGCGCGTGGAGCGCCAGCGCTTCGTCGACGTAGGTCTTCGCGCTGTCTTCGCCGCCGGGCACCCACGTGAACGCGTAGGTCTCGCGCGAGCCCGAGGTCGCGGCCGCCGCGAGCGCCGGCACGTGCGCCAGAATCAGCGGCTCGAGCCGCACGTGCTTGCCCGTGAGCGTGATCGGCGCGAGCACGGGCATCGCGCTAGAAGGTGAAGACGCCCTTCCCCGTCGTCTGCGTGTCGAAGAGCTTGTACGCCTCCTCGGCCTGCTCGAGCGTGAAGCGGTGCGTGAGGAGCTTCTTCAGCGGAATCTTCTTCTCCGCGACGAA
>VGLJ01000083.1 GCA_016866775.1 Candidatus Rokuibacteriota bacterium
CGCATCAGAGGGGCCTCCTTGCATTGATGGATGACATGGGGATGTCGCTCCATTCGATGCGTGGAACCGCCCCTCTGATGCATTTCGGCGCCGGTTTCCGTCCCTCACGAATTTCGGATCAGGGTTAATGCTCTCTGCGTTCAGCAGCTTCACGATCGCGGTGATTGCCTTGCCGGAGGCGAAGTCGGTGAAGATTCGCTGGACGATCTCTGCCTCCTGCTGCTCGATCACCATTCGGTAGCCGTCGGGGCGCGGCCGTCCTCTTCGGTCAACACGCATTTCGCCCACCGGAATGGATCGATAGCCGTATGTCGCCCAGCTCGCCGGGACAGCGGTCGACGTGGTCTTCCTCGACATCCACATGCCCGGCCTGAACGGATTCCGCGTCGTCGAGCAGCTCCCCGAGAAGTGCATGGTGGTGTTCACCACCGCGTACGACCAGCACGCCGTGGCCGCCTTCGAGGTCAACGCGGTCGACTACCTCTTGAAGCCCATCGAGCGCGAGCGGCTGGCGCAGGCTCTCGACCGTGTCGCCGCGCGCCGCGAGGACCCGGGGCGCGACGATCTGCGCGCGGCCCTGACGCGGCTCGCCGGCTACCTTCGTGCGGAAAGCCATCTCGCCCATCTCGCGTCGCGCGTGGGCGAGCGCGTGCAGCTCATCCCGGTCGACCAGGTCACGCACGTGTTCGCGAAAGACCGCGCCACCTACGCCGCGACCACGACGACCGAGCACATGCTCGACGCCACGCTCCTCGAGCTCGAGCGCAAGCTCGATCCCGCGAAGTTCTTCCGCGTCCACCGCGCGATGCTGGTGAACCTCGATTGGGTGGGCGAGCTCCACGCCGACTTCGGCGGACGCCTGGTCATCCGCCTCCGGGGCGACAGCCGGCGCGAGCTCGTGGTCTCGCGCGATCGCGTGCGGCCCCTGAAGGAGCGCCTGGGCCTGTCATCAGGATCTACGCGGGAACAATGAAGTAAAACCACGGGGTTCGCCGGACCCGGTTGCTAGAATAGCGGGCTACATGAAGCTCCACCGGGTCGCGCTCGTGTTGGCGGGCCTTCTTCTCATCGCAGGCCTTGCCGCGGCTGACGCGCCCACGATCCTCCACGAGGGGCACCCCTACGTCGACCTCGCGCGTCTCGCGACGGACATCAAGGCGACGGCCGATGCGAAGCCCGGGGCGGTCAACGCGGAGCTCCGCGCCGGGGGCCGCGTGGTGCGCTTCACGCGTAACTGGGCCCAGATCCTCGTCGACGGCACCCCGGTCGTTCTCGATGCGCCGGTACGGGTGAAGGACGGGCGCTGGCTCGTGCCGAAGAGCTTCGTGAGCCGCGTGCTGACGCCGGCCGCGGTGCCGCCACCGGCGGCCAGCCTCGAAGAGATGCGCGTGCGCTCCTATCCATCGTTCACGCGCGTCGTGCTCGAGACGTCGGCGGCGGTGAGCCACCGGATCGACGGCACGGACGGAAGCACCATGCGGGTCCGTGTGGCGAGCCTCGCGGGCGGCGCGCGCTCGGAGGACGTCAACGACGGGTTCGTGGACAGCGTGAAGCTGGGCCGCATCGGCAACGACTCGCTGTTGCTCGTCAACTTCACCGGCGGTCCGGGCGAGCTTCGCGCGAGCGCGCTCAGCGACCCGCCGCGCCTGGTCCTCGACTTCATGAAGCCCGCGGAGGCGGCGCCGCGCGAGACCCCGCAGGTCGCCGGCCCGCTCCGCACGGTCGTGCTCGACGCGGGCCACGGGGGCCACGACCCCGGCGCGACCGGGCCGGGCGGCCTCCTGGAAAAGGAGCTGGTGCTCGACGTTACCCGCCGGGTCGCGCGGCTCATCGAGGCGCGGCTCGACATCAAGGTGCTGCTCACGCGCGACGCCGATCACTTCGTGCCCCTGAAGGACCGGACGAGCTTCGCCAACCGCGAGCGCGCGGATCTGTTCGTGTCGATCCACGCCAACGCGCACAACAGGTCGGCGCACGAAGGCGTGGAGACGTATTTCCTCTCGTCCGAAGCGACCGACATCACGGCGCGGCAGGCGGCGGCGTTCGAGAACAGCGTGGTGCAGCTCGAGAAGCCGGCGCCGGGCCGCGGGAACGGCCGCCACGACGTGCTCAAGGCGATCCTGTGGGACCTGATGCAGTCGGCGTTCCTGACCGAGTCGTCGCGACTCGCGGAGATCGTGCAGGACGCGATGACCCGCTCGCTGCGCATCCCGAACCGCGGCGTGAAGCAGGCCGGGTTCTACGTGCTCGGCGGCGCGGCGATGCCCGCGGTCCTCATCGAGATCGGCTTCGTGACGAACCCGCGCGAGGAGCGCCGCCTGCGTGATCCGAAGTATCGTGACGACATCGCACGCGCGATCCTCTCGGGCATCGCGGAGTACAAGCGGAACTGGGATCAGCGGATGCGCGCGGCCGCCGAGCGTTCCCGATGAAGCGCGCCGACGGCCGGGCTCCCGATCAGCTGCGTCCCGTCGTCCTCACGCGCGACTACCTCCTCCATCCGGAAGGCTCGGTGCTCGTCGAGTTCGGCGCGACGAAGGTGATCTGCACCGCGACGCTCGAGGAGAAGGTGGCGCCGTGGCTCAAGGGGCAGGGACGCGGATGGGTCACGGCCGAGTACGGCATGCTGCCGCGCTCGACGAACACGCGCATGAACCGCGAGAATCGCGGGCCGAGCGGCCGGTCGCAGGAGATCCAGCGGCTCGTCGGCCGGGCGCTGCGCGCGGTGGTCGACCTCCCGAAGATGGGCGAGCGCACGGTGTGGATGGATTGCGACGTGATCCAGGCGGACGGCGGCACGCGCACCGCCGCGATCACCGGCAGCCTCGTCGCGCTCGCCGACGCCCTCGCGCGCATCCCGGGCATCCAGTCCAGCGTCGTGCTGCGCGAGCCCGTGGCCGCGATCAGCGTCGGCATTGTCAACGGCGTGCCGCTGCTCGACCTCAACTACGGCGAGGACTCCACCGCCGACGTCGACATGAACATCGTCATGACGGGCGCCGGCGAGTTCGTCGAGGTGCAGGGCACCGCGGAGCACGTCACGTTCGACCGCCGGCGGCTCGACGCGCTGCTGGCGCTTGCGGAGTCCGGCATCAAGCGTCTGATCGAGCTCCAGCGGCAGGCGCTCGCCCTGCGTGCCGAGCGCGTCTTCCGGTTGTGAACCTTGGGGGGCGCCCGGCGCCCCCCAAAGCCCCCCACGCTTCGGGCCCGGAATGAATCCGGGCCCTCCGCGGCTGCTGTAGAGCATGCCTGCTCTCGTCCTCGCGACGGGCAACGCCGGCAAGGTTCGCGAGCTCACCGCGCTGCTCGCGCGCATCCCGTTCGAGATCCGGACGCTCGCCGACTATCCGCCGTTCGTCCTGCCCGAGGAGAGCGGCGATACCTACGAGGGGAACGCCCTGATCAAGGCGCGCGCGACGGCCGCGCACACCAACGAGCTGACGCTGGGCGACGACTCCGGGATCGAGGTGGACGCGCTGCACGGTGCGCCGGGAGTTCGCTCCGCCCGCTTCGGCGGCCCGGGCCTCGACGACAAGGGGCGCGTCGCGCATCTGCTGCGCCTCATCGACCATGTGCCGGACGGCGCCCGCGGCGCGCGGTTCGTCTGCGTGATGGCGCTCGTGACACCGGACGGACGCGAGACGCTGGTGCGCGGGGCGTGCGAGGGGCGCATCGCGCGCGCGCCGCGCGGCGCCGGCGGCTTCGGCTACGACCCGGTGTTCTTCTATCCGCCGCTCGGCGGGACGTTCGGCGAGCTGTCCGACGAGGCGAAGGCGCGCGTGAGCCATCGCGGGCTCGCCGCGGCCGCCGCGAAGGCGGCGCTCGCGTCGGGCTGAGGCTCCTCGAAAGCCTCGGCGCCTCACCTGAGGCGCCCGCGCCTCGCATTCCGAGAAGTGCACCGAGGGGCTTCCCGGGGCGACCGGATCAGTCGCCAAAGGTGCCGCTGCCGTCAGCGACCCCAGCCGAAGGCATCCTCCTCCGCATGCAGCGCGAAGTGCGGCGCTCGATCGGGAAGCCGCTCGAGCGACGTGACGATCGACGGCCACGTGGTGAAGGGCGACGAGCGTCGCGCGGCCGGCATTCACGCCAACGCCGCGCTGCGGGTGGACCCGGTGATCAAGAACACGACACTCAGCGACCTCACAGGCGGCAGCGCCGTGCTCTACACCTACGTCGGCGGCTCGCCGGGCGGGAGGAAGGAGGCCAAGCTTCTGCCACGTGACGTCGAGCGCTTCCGCAGCCGCCGTTCCGGTCCGCGATCGGCTCATTGCGGCGCCGTGGGCCACGTCTCGCGGCTGGAGTCATCGCAATCGTCATGGGTCTCGCCTGCGTCGTGATGGCGCTCGCGTGGTCTTCGCCCACGCTCACGATCGGGTTCGCCGCCATTCGAGGCGCCGCGGTCGGAGCGTTGTCGCTCGTCAGTCAGCACGTCATCAGTCTCTGGTTCGTCACGCGCCGCGTCCCGATGACGTCGATGGCGTTCGCATGCCTGTTCGTCGGGATGATCGCTGCCGTTCGGTTGGGCCGCCGCGAGCGTCACGCTGACGGTCTTTCGGGGCACCGCGGGATCTCTCGGGATGCCACGATTCCGGCGGAAATGCCGTCACGTCGCGACTGACGTTGATCCCGCGAAGCTCGCGACGAGCCCCTGCTCACTTCGCCACGGGCGCAATCGGGAAAACTGATAAGCTTTCCGATGACATCGGGGTGTGGCGCAGCCTGGTAGCGCCCCGGCTTTGGGAGCAGGGGGCCGGAGGTTCAAATCCTCTCACCCCGACCAGTTCTTCGAGCGTCGTGAGTACCCGGGCTCAGCCGGGACGAGCTTCCAGCGAGGGACGCATGGCGCTGATCGATATCTCCTTGCCGATTCGCGAAGGCATGATCGTCTACGAGGGCGACCCCGGCATCTCCGTGAAGCCCGCGGCCTCGATGGAGCGCGGCGATCCCGCCAACGTGTCCGCGCTCAATTTCGGGACCCACACCGGCACGCACATGGACGCGCCGCTTCACTTCATCCCGGGTGGGGCAGGCATCGACACCGTCCCGCTCGAGCTGCTCATCGGCCCCGCGCTCGTGCTCGAGGTGGCCGCCGAGCGCCTGATCGAGCCGAAGCACCTCACCGACCCGCGGATCGCGTCGCACGAGCGCGTGCTGCTCAAGACGCGCAACTCCGCGCTGTGGGACCGGACGACGTTCGCGCGCGAGTACGTGGCGCTGTCGCTCGAGGGCGCGCGCCTGCTCATCGAGCGCGGGGTGAAGCTGATCGGCATCGACTATCTGTCGGTCGAGGCGTTCGGCGTCCAGGGCCATTCCGTCCACAAGACGCTGCTCGGCGCCGGGATGGTGCTCCTCGAGGGCCTCGACTTCCGTCGCGTGACGCCGGGGGTCTACGAGCTGTACTGCCTGCCGCTGCGCATCGCGGGCGGCGACGGAGCCCCCTGCCGCGCGATCCTTCGCGGGTGAGCCGGGGCGCGCTCGGGCTCGCCCTCGCGCTCGCCGCGGTCGACGTCGTCCTCGTCAACTGGTCCGAGCCGCTCTTCGGGCGGTGGTGGAAGCACGTCATGTGGGAGGGCGGCGTGGTGGAAGACCTCACCGCGCTGCAGTTCCTCGCCGGCGGTCTCGTGTTCGCGCTCTGCGCGCTGCAACGGACACGTCCCCGCGCGCACCGCGTGTGGCTCGCGCTCTACGCCCTCGCCGAATTCGTGCTGCTCGGCGAGGAGACGAACTACGGGACGATCCGGCTGTTCGACTTCGAGCGCGACTACAACCCCCAGGCGCACAACCTCCACAACTACCTGATCGAGGCGTACATCCCGGTCCTCGGGCTGGTGATCATCTGCGCGGTGCTCCGCGCCGCCTACGGCGCGATCGTTCCCCGCCTGCGCCTGCCGATGAGCAAGGACTTCCTCGACGCGATCCTGGTCACGGCGCTCGGCGTGCTCTTCATGGTGTTCTCGTTCGGCGACGACCGCTTCCTGTCGATCGACGAGGTGTACGAGTGGTCGTCGTCGCTCCTGCTGCTGTGCCTGGCGCTCTCCTTCAGGTTCGGCTGGATCTTCCGCCCGAGACCGGGCGAGGAGGGCTTGGCGCGCGGCGTTCGCTAGAAGCTCTGCGACGCGTCCTGTCGTTGACGCTCGATGAACTCCTGGCGCCGGCGGTCGAGCGCGCGCGTCGTCACTTCCATGCACGACCTGTCCGGCCCGCAGTCCTCGGTGAGCGTGGCGGTCACGGTGTCCGATCGCCACGAGAGCACGGCGCCCTGCCACGGCAGGCGCCACTGCGACTGTGGAGCGCCGAAGCGCTGGACCGAGAGATCGCGAAAGCTGCGAAACGACCCTCGGGCAAGGCTCATCGAATGCCCGGCGAGCGAATCGTCGGGCTCGAAGTCGAGGCGGAGCGAGGGCAGGGAGAGTCCTTCCGCCTGATAGTCGTTGCATTGCAGGCTGTACCAGCCGCGCCGGCTTTCGCTCGTCGACCGGCACCGCTTCGTGAGCAGCTCGTCGCGAACCACGCGCGCGCTCGTGCCCCAGGGAAACTGGGCAAAGCCGGCGGGCGGTTCGGCGGAGGCGTCGGTCACGAGGAGCGCGGCCAGCAGGACGCCCAAGAAGAGGGAGGTCATCGACCCGAGCAGTGTACGCTAACCCCGCGGCGCGCCCGTAGCTCAGTCGGATAGAGCATCGGACTTCTAATCCGAGGGTCGCAGGTTCGATTCCTGCCGGGCGCACCAACGAATTAGCAGCTTATGGTCAGTGGGCCCACGAGGTGTCACCGAAAATCGGCCAAACTGTCACTGAACGCCAGCGACCGGGCAGTAGCGCCCCAGAATCTCGAGGAGCCCGTTGAACTCGTCGTCCGTAAGTTCATCGAGCGCGCGTGAGAGAGTCCGGCCCTCGCTGACGGCGTGCGGGTCAAGGTCCTCTGGGTAGAGCCGCATGCGCTTCAGATCCTGAACGAGTTCGTCCCGTGCTGCGGGTGTGCCATAGCCCGCCGTCCTGAAGATGACGTAGAGGCTGGTGGGGTATACCGCCGCAATACGGGCACCGGACAGCCCTTTGAGCGAGAACAGCGGCGTCTCTGTGCGCGCCGGCAGGAAACAGCTACGCTGGACCGCCCACTCAAGCAGCGCGGCCGCGCGCCGGCAGCGGCTCCCTTCGTTGGCGTAGAACGTGCGGAGCTCGCCCGTGCCCCACGTCCGAAGTTCGCCCGCGTCCCTTTCGTCCGCGGCGGCCTGAGTCTCGCCAATGACGTACGAGGCGATGACGCCTGACTCGTCGTCCGCGGCGAAGCAGCGGATCTCGAGCCCGAAGAACTGCACGGTACGAAGCTGCCCGTTCAGAAACTCGATGACGCGGCGGACTTCCGGGCGCAGCTCGTCGGCGGCAATCACCAATCGGAAGCGCGCCTGACTCAGATTCGACTCGACGATCGACCAGAAACGATCGACGTCGATCTCACCGAAGACGCCGCGCAGGATCTCGTCAACGCTCTTGCCGGCTTTCAGCCAGTATTCCGAGCAAAGCCGCCGCAGGCGGCCGTCACTCCACGACTGTTGGACATTCGCGGCGTACTCCATGACTTGTCCGATGACGTCGCGACGCGATTCTCGGTTCTCAACGAGCTTCGCCTCGATGAGCGTCAGGATTCCGTGCCGATCGACGAGCAGGTGATCGACCGACCAGTCGCCGACCGGCATCTCTCGACGAAGAAGCGCGAAGCGCGGCGGGTCACTGCTGCCTGGAGCAAGTTGCCGTCCGCTCACGAGATTTGGTTCCCGTTCGATCAGCCCTTGGAGCGCGTCCTCGAGCGTCTTGCCGAACAGTCCGGTGCGGAATGCGCGTCCAGGAAGTGGACGGATCTGGCCCTGCGAGTAATAGAAGACACTGTCCGAGCGCATTTTGCCGCCTTCGTCTGAAACGGCTCTGGGCACGCACCCGCGCGCGGTACGTGGAATATCCCAAGCTTGGGATATTAACGCACCCGGTTTGCTGGGGTATTGGACGGCTTGAGTCGGCGGCGGCGATCAGGCCTGACCATCCTGCTGTCCGAATTAGCCAAGGGCCAGCGCCTCCTGTTGAGGCAGGTCGACGGGCGGCGGTGCCGTATACGGGGCATCCAACCAGGCCCACAGATCGCGATGCGTGAAGAGTTAATCGGACCGGTGATTGTGTCGCCTTCATCCGGGCCAACCACGGCGACGTCAACGAGACGGCCGGGGACGGCCTCATGGTGATCTTCCAGAGCGAGGGCAGCCCGACCCGACACGCCCTGAACGCGGCGGGCGCGGCCTTGCAGCTCCTGATGAGAGTCGCCCAGCTCAACCACGACTTCGCGGGCGTCTACCCGCCGGTCGCGATCCACGTCGGCATCAACAGCGGCTCGGCCCTCGTCGGCGCGACGAAGCTCGATGCGGCCGGCGGCGGCCGCTAGACGTTCACCGCCTCCGGCCCGACGACGAACGTGGCCGCGCGCATTGCCGCCCTCACCAGGGGCGCCGAGGTGAAGGTCGGGCCCGAGACGGCGGACCGGATCAAGGGCCACTACGTCCTCCAGGACACCGACGAGCACCAGCTCAGGAACGTGTCCGTCCCGGTGCGGGTCTACCGCCTGGTGCCGGCCGGGGTCTACCGCACCGT
The DNA here is from genome assembly GCA_016866775.1 of Candidatus Rokuibacteriota bacterium. Taxonomy (GTDB): domain Bacteria; phylum Methylomirabilota; class Methylomirabilia; order Rokubacteriales; family CSP1-6; genus VGLJ01. The sequence continues at coordinate 8,634 of VGLJ01000083.1, forward strand.
CGACCCCTGACGCGGCGTTCCCTGTTTTCGCTCGAACTCCGGCCCCGAGCTTCCCCCACCCGCGAAGCCTTCCCTCAGCCGCCGAGGAAGATCCGCCGGACCCCGGGCGAGCGCCGCAGCGCCTCCGCCGTCCCGTCGAGCACGCTCCGCCCGCTCTCCAGCACGTAGCCGCGCCCGGCCAGGGAGAGCGCCAGCTCGACGTTCTGCTCGATGAACAGGATGGTCACGCCCTCGCGGTTGATCGCCCGGATCGCCTCGGCCAGCTCGGCCACCACGCGGGGCGCCAACCCGAGGAACGGCTCGTCGATCATCAGCAGGCGCGGGCGCGCCATGAGCCCGCGCGCCAGGGCGACCATCTGCTGCTCGCCGCCCGAGAGCGTGTGCGCGAGCTGCGCGCCCCGCGCGGTGACCACCGGGAAAAGCCGGGCGACGCGCTCGAACTGGGCCTCGCGTCCGGCGCGCGCGCCGGGATGGTACGCCCCGAGCCAGACGTTCTGGCGGACGGTGAGGTAGGGGAACAATCGCCGGCGCTCGAGCACGTGGCCGACGCCCCGGCCGACGATCCGGTGCGCCGGCAGCCCGGTGATCGGCGCGCCGTCGAGCGTGATCGCGCCCGCGCGCGGGCGCAGCAGCCCGGAGACGGTGTTGAGGAGCGTCGACTTGCCGGCGCCGTTGGGCCCGAGGAGCGCCACGATCTCGCCCGGCGCCACGGCGAGGCGGGCGCCCCACAGGACCTGGTAGTCCCCCAGGAGGACGTCGAGGTCGCGGACCTCGAGCAGGGCCCTCACGCCCGCCAGGCCTCGCCCAGATAGACGTCGATCACGCGAGGGTCGCGCACGATCTCGGCCGGCGGCGCGTCGGCGATGACCTCGCCGAGCTGGAGGGCCACCACGCGCTGGGCGATGTCCATGATCACGCGCATGTTGTGCTCGATCACGACGAGGGCCAGGCCGGTGGCGTGCAGGTCCCGCACGAGCCGCACCAGACCGGGCACGGTGGCCTGGTCGACGCCGCCCGTCACCTCGTCGAGGAGCAGCAAGCGGGGCCCCGTCGCGAGCGCGCGCGCCAGCTCGAGGCGCTTTCGCTGGCCGGTGGAGAGCCCGCCCGCGTGAGCGTCGGCGCGATCGGCGAGGCCAACGGCCGCCAGGGCGGCGCGGGCCGCCTCCCGCGCGGCGCCAACGTCGGAGGTTTTCTGGAACGCGCCGATCATGACGTTCTCGAGGGTGGTCATGCCGGGAAACGGCCGGAGCTTCTGGAACGTACGCGCGACGCCCAGCCGGCTGATCTCGTCGGGTCGGAGACGCGTGACGTCGCGCCCGTCGAGCCGCACCGTGCCGGCGTCGGGGCGCTCGAACCCGGTGATCAGGTCGAAGAGCGTGGACTTGCCGGCCCCGTTCGGCCCGATCACGCCCACCAGCTCGCCGGGCCGGATCTCGAACGTCACGTCGCGGTTGGCGACGACGCCGCCGAAGCGCTTGGTGACCCCGGCCACCGCCAGCAGGCTCACCCGCGCCGGCCGCGCCCGAGGCGCGCCGCCAGGCCGACGAGCCCGGCGGGCTGGAGGACCGCGATCACCATGATCAGGGCGCCGTAGATCACGACGTCGAGCGCCCGGCCGGTCCCGCCGAGCCAGACCCGCGTGTACTCGGACAGCGGGACCAGCACCGCCGCGCCCACCACCGGGCCCCACAGGGTCCCGACGCCGCCCAGCACCGCCACGAGGCAGATCAGGATCGACAGGGACAGCGACAGCACCGACTCGGGGTCGATGAAGAAGATGTACTGCGCGTAGAAGGTGCCCCCGAGTGCGGTGAGGCCGGCCGAGACGGCGATCGCCCGGTGCTTCTCTCGCGCCACGTTCACGCCGAGGCTCGCCGCCGCCTGCTGGTCCTCGCGCACCGCGCGGAAGTAGTACCCGTGACGCGACCGCTCCAGCCAGCGCGTGACGGCGAGGCCCAGCAGGAGCAGCCCGAGCGCCACGTAGTAGTAGAGCGCCTTCGACTCGTGGAACTGGAAGTTCCAGAGGCTGTCCGGGCGCTTGATCGGCACGAAGACGCCCCGCGCCCCGCCGGCCCAGTCCCAGTTGATCACGAGGGTCTGGACGATCTCGCCGACGGCGATCGTCGCGATCGCGAAGTAGTGGCCACGCAGGCGGAACACCGGGAACGCGACCGCCTGCGAGAAGACGACGGCCAGCGCCGCGCCCGCGGCCATCCCCGCCCACGGCGTGAGGCCCGCCCGCGCGACGAGGAGGGTCGACGTGTAGGCGCCGATGCCGAAGAACACCGCATGGCCGAGCGAGATCTGCCCGCAGTAGCCAGCGAGGATGTTCCACGCGACGGCCAGCGATCCGTAGAGGAAGATCATGATCATCACGTGCCGGGGAAAGGGCAGCGTGAAGACGGCGGGGAACACCAGCACCGCCGCGAGGAGGGCGAGAAGAGCCGTGCGCTTCACCACCGCCCGAAGAGCCCCTGCGGCCGCCAGAGGACGATCGCCAGGTAGAGGAGGAACACGACCGCGTACTTGATCGCCGGGGCCAGCAGCAGCCCGGCGAACACCTCGACGAGCCCGACCACGACGCCGGCCGCCAGCGTCGCCGGCACGTTGCCGAAGCCGCCGAGCGCCACCGTCACGTACGCCAGGAGTGCGAACGTCCCGCCGACGTCCGGGAAGACGTAGAAGTACATGGCGAGGAGCGCCCCGGCCGCGCCGACGCAGCCCGCGCCGAGCGCCCAGCCGAGGGCGTACATCCGGTCGGTGTCGACGCCCATGAGGGCGGCCGCCTGGCGGTCCTGGGCGGTGGCCTGCAGGGCCACCCCGGTCTCCGAACGGGCCAGGAAGCGCCACAGGCCCAGGAAGGCGACGAGCGCCGCCACGCTCGCCGCCAGCTGCGGCAGCCCCACGAACACCGGGCCGAGCGCCACGCGCCCGCCGAGCCACGGGTCCTGCACCACCCTGAAGTCGACGCCCCAGAGGAACTGCGCGCCGGCCCGCAAGAAGACCGCCAGCCCGAACGTCGCGAAGATCTGCGCCAGCATCGGGCCGCCGAGCACCCAGCGGATGAGCCCGTGGTAGGTCGCCCAGCCGAGGGCGGCCAGCGCCAGGACGGCGAGCGGCAGCGCGAGCAGCGGGTCGAGATGGCCGAGCGCCCACGCGAAGAAGGCCACGTACATGGCGAGCATGAGGAACTCGCCGTGGGCGAAGTTCACGATCTCCATCAGGCCGAAGATGAGGGACAGGCCGGCGGCGATCAGGGCGTAGACGAGCCCGAGCAGGACCCCCCCGATCGCCGCCTGGAGGACGACGTCGAGCGTCAGACTACTTGCGGTCCTTCCACGCCGGGATCGGGTAGAGCACGTCCTTGGTCGCCACGTCGAACGGGTACACCGTGTGGTACTTGCCGCCCAGGAGCTGCAGGATGATGCCCTTCACGAGCGTGTTCTGGCCCGTCTCGTCGAATTTGACGCCGTCCCACGTCATGATGAGCTGCTCGCCCGGGATGCTGGTCGCGATCAGGGCCTTCTGGATCGCGTCCGGCGCCGTCGACCCGGCGCGGTTGATCGCATCGAGCAGCGTCATCATCCCGGTGAACGCGCGCGCCGGGAAGTCGTAGAGGTCCTTGCCCGCACGCTTGCTGTACAGCACGTTGAGCGCCCGCGCGACCGGGCGCTTCTCGATCAGGTCGGTCGAGAACGGCGCGCGCGACATCGTGCCCTCGGCATCCTTGCCGACGGCCGCGATGAAGTCCGGTGAGATGTGCCCGGCGTCCTGCGTCATGATCATCTTGGGATTGAAGTCCAGCTCCTTCATCGTACGCGTGAACAGGATCGCGTCGGTCTGGTACGAGGTCGGCATCCAGACGTCCGGGTTCGCGCCCTTCAGCCGCTGCACCTCGGACTGGAGCGACGTGGCCCGTGCCCGGTACTGGATGTCGAGGACGACCTCGTAGCCGTGCTTCTTGGCGAGGTCCTTCATCACCTTGCCGCTGTCCGCGCCGAACAGCGTGTCCTCGTAGGTGAGGCCCAGGGTCTTGAGCTTCACGCCGCGCTTCTTCTCGAAGTCGCGGAAGAAGTCGAACATCACCTGCGTGAAGTGCTCGTCGTGCGGCGAGGTGCGGAAGAACCACTTGAAGCCGCGCCGCGTGAGCCCCGGCGAGGACGACTCCGGATTCAGGAACGGCACGCCGTGGCGCTCGGCGGCCTGGCTCATCGTCGCGGTGACCGCGGAGTGCCACGAACCGACGAGGGCCGTCACCTTCTCCTGCGTGATGAGGCGCTCGGCCTCCGCCTGGCCCACGTCGGGCTTCCCCTGATGGTCGGCGAAGATGAGCCGGACCTTGGCCCCCTTGAGCCCGGGCATGCCCTTCAGGCGCTGATAGAACGGGAACGGCAGGTCGGTGGCGCCGTTGGCGATCTCGGCGGCCAGCTCGAACACCGCCTTGTTGTCCACGCCGGCCTGGGCGGCCGGCCCCGACATGGGATAGACGACGCCGAGGACCACCTCGCGGGGCTGGGCGGCGGCGAGGGCAGGCAGGGCCAGGACCGAGGCGAGGACGATCGCGAGCGTCTGGCTCATGGGCTCCTCCGTGTGCCGGATGCTATCACTGTCGGCCCCCGCGCTCCAGGAGGCGTCTCATCTGTACCACTTTGCCGCCGAGGTGCGATGATGGGGCGCATGACACCATCGCCCGCTCCGCCCACGCCCGCCCTGGCCCCGGCGATCGACCCGGTCCGCTTCGAGGTCATTCGCCACGCCCTGCTCGCGATCACCGAGGAGATGGGCGCCACGCTGCGGCGGGCGGCGTACTCCACCAACATCAAGACGCGCGGCGACTTCTCGTGCGCCTTCTTCGACGCCGAGCTGCGCACCATCGCCCAGGCCTTCGCCCAGCCGTCGCACCTGGGCTCGCTGGCGCACATCGTGCCGCGCGCCATCCGCACCTACGGCGCCGAGCGCCTGGCCCCGGGCGACGGCATCCTGATCAACGACCCCTACCTGGGCGGCGTGCACTTGAACGACATCACGCTCATCACGCCGGTCTTCCACGAGGGCGCGCGGCTCGGCTACGTGGCCAACATCGCGCATCATGTGGACGTGGGCGGCGGCGCGCCGGGCAGCATCGGGGTCTCGAGCGAGATCTACCAGGAGGGGCTCGTCATCCCGCCGGTACGCTTCGTGAGGGCCGGCCACATCGACCCCGACATCTTCGCCCTGATCCGCTCCAACTTCCGCGGTACCCGCGAGATCTCCGGCGACTTCAGGGCCCAGACGGCGGCCAACCGGCTCGGCGCCCTCCGGATCGCGGCGCTCGTCGCCCAGCACGGCGTCGACACCCTGGCCCGGTACCTCGACGAGCTGCTGCGCTACACCGAGCGGCGCACCCGGGCGGCCTTCGCGGAGTTCCCCGACGGCCGGTTCTCCGCCGAGACGTTCATGGACGGCGACGGTGTCACCGACCAGCCGGTCCGGCTGGCCGCGACGGTGACCATCGAACGCGGCCGTCTCTCCGTCGACCTGACCGATTGCGACGAGCAACGACCATCCCCCACCAACGCGACGTCCTCGCAGACGTACTCGGGTGTCGTGTACGTCCTGAAGTGCCTCATCGACCCCGATATTCCCGTCAATGACGGCTTCTACCGGCTGATCGACATCCGCAGCCGTGCGGGCTCGGTCGTCCACGCCCAGCACCCCGCCGCCGTGGCCGCCGGCTGGGAGATCGCCATGCAGCTCTGCGACCTCCTCTTTCGCGCGCTGGCGCCGGCGCTGCCGGATCGCGTGGTGGCGGGCACCAAGGGCTGCGTCTGCAACATCGCCTTCGGCGGCATGAACCCGGCGAGCGGCGAGTACTTCACCTACTACGAGACCATCGCTGGCGGCTACGGCGCCACGCTGACCACCGACGGGATGGACGCGGTGCAGGCGCACTTCCAGAACACCGAGAACGCGCCCGTCGAGGAGACCGAGGCGAACTATCCCGTGCGCATCCTGCGCTACGAGCTCATCGAGAACTCCGAGGGCGCCGGGCGCCACCGGGGCGGCCTCGGCGTGCGGCGCGACTACACGTTCCCCGGGCATGCGCCGAGCTTCTCGATTCTGTCGGACAAGGCGCGCTTCGCGCCCTGGGGCCTCTTCGGCGGCCAGGACGCGCGCCCGGCGAAGTACGTCCTGAACCCGGAGACGCCGCACGCCCGCGAGCTGCCGTCGAAGGTCACCTTCCAGCTCGCGCCCGGCGACGTGGTGAGCGTCCAGACGCCGGGGGGCGGCGGGACCCAGACGCCGCTGGAGCGCCCCGCCGAGAGCGTCGCCCACGACGCGGCCCTCGGCAAGATCTCGACCGCGCGTGCCCGCGCCGTCTACGGCGTGGTCGTCAGCCCCGCCACGCAGGCGCTCGACGCGCCGGCCACCGCCGCCGAACGGGCGAGGCGGGCCTGATGCGCGCGCTGCGCATCGGCATCGACATCGGCGGCACCTTCACCGACGCCGCGCTGGTCGACGGAGAGACCGGCGCCATCCGCGTCGTGAAAGTGCTCACGACCCCGGACGACGCGGCCCGGGGCTTCATGGCCGCCCTCGAGCGTGGCCTCGCCGAGTGCCGGGCGGGCGGCCCCGACGTGGCCGCCGTGGTCCACGCCACCACGGTCGCGACGAACGCGATCATCGAGGGCAAGACGGCCCGCGTGGGCATGCTGGTCACCCGCGGCTTCCGGGACATCCTGGAGATCGGTCGCCAGATCCGCTCGCGCCTCTACGACGTCCATCTGCAGAAGCCGCTCCCCCTGGTGCCGCGCCGCCTCAGCCGGGAAGTCAGCGAGCGGCTCGACCACGAGGGGCGCGTGCTGCAGCCCCTCGACCTCGACGAGGTGCGCCGGCAGGCGCGGCGGCTCCGCGACGAAGACGTCGAGGCCGTCGTGGTTTGTCTCCTTCACTCCTACCTGAATCCCGCCCACGAGCGCGCGGTGGCGGCCATCGCCCGCGAGGAGCTGCCGGGCGCCTACCTGTCCGTCTCGTCGGACGTCTGCCCGGAGTACCGCGAGTACCTGCGCGCCAGCACCACCGCGGTGAACGCCGCCGTCATGCCGATCGTCTCCCGCTACGTGGACGCGCTGGAGTCTCGCCTGCGCGCGCTCGGCGCCGTCGCGCCGTTCTACGTGATGCAGTCCAACGGCGGCGTGATGACGTCCGCCTCGGCGAAGGCGCGGCCCGTGTACATGGTGGAGTCCGGGCCGGCCGCCGGCGTCATCGCCGCCGGCGCCATCGCCGCGCCCTACGGCTACCGCAACGCGATGTCGTTCGACATGGGCGGCACCACGGCCAAGGTCGGTCTCATCCAGGACGGGCAGCTCCGGCTGTCCACCGAGATCGAGGTGGGCGCCCAGACGGTGACGCCGCTCGGCGAGGGCCGCGGCGGCGGCTATCCCGTCCGCACGCCGGTGATCGATCTCGTGGAGGTCGGCGCCGGCGGCGGCAGCGAGGCGTGGATCGACGCGGGCGGTGCGCTCCGCGTGGGTCCGCGCAGCGCCGGTGCCCGGCCGGGTCCCGCGTGCTACGGCCACGGCGGCACCACGCCGACCATCACCGACGCCAATCTGGTCCTGGGCCGCCTGAACCCCGCGTTCTTCCTGGGCGGCGAGATGGCGCTGGACGCCGAGGCCGCGCGCCGGGCGATCGCCGACCGCGTCGCCATACCGCTGGCGCTCGACCCGCTCGCCGCCGCCGCCGGCATCGTCGAGATCGCCAACGCCCACATGATCGGCGCCATGCGGCTCGTCTCCGTGCAGCGCGGCTACGATCCCCGCGAGTTCGTCCTCGTGGCCTTCGGCGGTGCCGGTCCCCTGCACGCCAACGCCTTGGCGCGCGAGCTCGGCATTCCCGCGGTGCTGGTGCCGCCGAACCCCGGCGTCGCCTCCGCGGTCGGCATGCTGATGACGGACCTTCGCCACGAGTTCGTCACCACGCGCCGCCTGCGCCTGGACACGCTGACGCCCGCCACCCTGGAGGCCCTGTTCGCCGACTTCCTCGCCGAGGGCTCGGCCCGCCTGGACCGCGACGGCGTCCCGGCGGCCGACCAGAAGATGCTCCGCAGCGTCGATCTCCGCTACCACGGCCAGTCGTTCGAGCTGCCGATCGCCGTGCCGCCGGGCCCCCTGACCGCGGCCGACATCACCCGGCTGCGCGTCGAGTTCGATGCCGCCCACGAGCGTGCCTACGGCTATGCCGCACCCGACGACGCCGTGGAGCTGGTCAACGTGCGCCTCGCGGCGATCGGCCTGACGCCCCGGCCGCGCCGCAAGCCGCTGCCGGAGGGCCCCCGCGAACCCGCCGCCGCCCTCAAGGGCACGCGCGAGGTGTGGTTCGCCGAGATCGGCGGCTGGCGGAAGACCAACGTGCTCGATCGCACCAAGCTCCTGGCCGGCAATGTCGTCGCCGGGCCGGCGATCGTCGAGGAGCCCGACGCGAGCACGCTGGTGCATCCGGGCTGGGCGGCGGCGGTCGATCGCCACGGCAACCTGCTGCTGCGCGCGCCGACGTAGAAGACCCCGGCCCGTTCACTCCCGCATCGTCCGCGCCGGACGTAAGCCGGGAGAGCGCCCGAGCCGGTGTACCGGCGAGCCAGGTTGACAGGGGCTCCCTGGCCCGCACGTACTGCCGCTACTTCGCCGATGTGAACCGTCCGATCCCCGTGGGGGCGGGATGGCCCTGGTTCGGGTTCTCGGACAGCTGGTCCTCTCCTCCCGTGACCATCTCCGTGGTGGCCGACGCAGGCGCCTGGCTTTTCGCTCCCGTTCGCCGTGACGAACGCCCCGGGCGCGCCTCGCTCGTGAGCGGCTCCCCGCCGGAGAGCAGTCCGGTCGAGGAGCCGGGGACCCCGGATGTCGAGGAGGGTTCGGCAAGAGTCATGGATCTGTTCAGCTGCGACGTGCTTGTCGTGGGGGGCGGCGGGGCGGGTCTCCGCGCCGCGATCGCCGTGGCCGAGGGCAATCCGCGACTCAGCGTCGCCGTGATCTCCAAGGTGTATCCGATGCGCAGCCACACCGTCTCGGCGGAGGGAGGCGCGGCCGCCGTGATCAAGGCCGGCGTCGAACCGGCCGGGGGCCGTGGAGGACTCGTTCCGGCTTGCCGACGCGATCCGGGGGCAAGGGGTGCAGCGGGCACTGGCGCAGTCCTCCGCGCGTTCGGCGGCATCGGATCCGGCGCTGGC
>VGLJ01000084.1 GCA_016866775.1 Candidatus Rokuibacteriota bacterium
TGTCGTCGAGCGCTACGTAGGTAGTATCCTTCTCCATGACCGGCCTCCTATCGCCTGTGGCTCTGTTCCTGCCCGGAACAACCCACGACTATGCGATACGGCAGGCCGGTCCTTCCATATTGTCTAGAGCGTCTGCACCACCTGCGCGGGCCAGGCACGGGCGTCGACGCGCTCGTGCCATTCCTTGACCCGGCCGTTCTCGTCGATCACCACGCCGACCCGCTGCGCGCCCTTCGCGGGATCGACGTTGGCGCCGTACGCGGTGCCGATCGCGCGGTCGGTGTCACAGAGCAGCGGGAAGTTGAAATTGAACTTCTCCGCGAACGCCTTGTTCGCGGCGGGGCTGTCGAACGACACGCCGAGGATCACGGCGTTCTTCGCGTCGTAGTCGGCTTTCAGGTCGCGGAACCCGCAACCTTCCGCCGTTCAGCCCGGGGTGTCGGCCTTCGGATAGAACCAGAGCACGACCTTCTTGCCCTTCAGCGAGGCGAGCGCGATCGTCTTTCCGGTGTGATCGCGGCCGGTGAACTCGGGCGCCCTGTCTCCTGGCTTGAGCATGGCGCCTCCCGCGCGGATTGTATCCCCTCGGACACATTGACGAGCTGAGTGAGCGTCGCTAGGGTGTGCTCGTGGCGCACCAGGGCAACGGCCGGCCGGTCGATCCGGGGATCCGCGTGATTCTCGAGGAGCTCCGAGACCTGCGCGTCGAGATGCGCGCCGACCGCCGCCGCTCGGACGAGCGCTTCGAACAGGTCATTCGCGAGCTCAGAGACGAGCGGCGGACGTGGCGTGAGGAGTCTGCGCGCCAGGCGATGACCACGCAGAGGACGTCCAGAGAGGTTCACGCGGTCGGGCTTGCGATCGTGAGAACCCTCAACCGCCACACGCGCATCCTCGAGCGGATCGACCGCAAGCTCGGTGTCCGCGGCAACGGCCGCCCGGGCAACGGCCGGAGCGGCTAGCCACTCCCCTACTACGGCCGAGCGATCCGAAAAGTCGTCCCGAGGCCGGGCACGGGGCCGGGAGGCAGCGTCAGCGCCCGACTCGTGGCGAGCTCGATCGCCAGTGGCCCTTCGGACCCGCTGGGATCGACGTCGATCGTCAGCGCCATCGGCGACTCGGGCCAGCGATAGACCAGCCGCGTCTCGGACTCCTCGACGCACATCCCGTGCAGGATCTCCTGCCACTGCGCGCGCGCCCGTCCCGCGTCGCTGACGCGCATGCGCACTCCGATCACGGTCACCGGCGCCGGCGGGTTCGCGACGGTGGCCGGCGGCCGCCATCGTCCCGCGTCAGTGCCGGCGGACGTCTGCGCGAACTGCACCACGATCCCGAGCGCCTGCTTGGGATGGAGAAAGGCGGTTTTCCAGTCGTCGTACGAGTCGTCGTAGCCGACGACCTCGTAGCCGCGCGCGCGGGCGCGCGCGCACGCCTCGTCGAGAACGGGCACCTTGAACGTCACGTGGTGGATGCCGGGCCCGCGCGACGCGAGGAAGCGGTGGACGAAGCCGTTGGCGCCGACGGGCTCGATCACCTCGAGCTTGCCGCCGCCGTCGTAGCGCCACGTCCCGAAGCGGAACTCCGGACCGCCGCGCGCGCCGTTGTGCGGCACGCCGCCGAGGACGCCGACGAGGAACGGGACCGCGTCCGCCATGCGAGGGAGCGCGAGCGCGATGTGGTCGAACGCGATGGAGCGCACGGGCTCTCAGTGTACTGTATGAGGTCATGACGGACGTCCGCATCATCGCGCTGATCGGTGCCGCGCACATGGTCAGCCACTTCCTCCAGCTCGCGATCCCGCTGCTGTTCCCGCTCCTTCGCGACGCGTTCGGCGTCACGTGGGTGCAGCTCGGCCTCATCGCGACGGTCTTCTACGCGGCGTCGGGACTGATGCAGACGATCGCCGGCTTCCTCGTCGATCACTTCGGGGCGCGGCGCGTGCTCCTCACGGGCATGACGCTCTACGGCGGCGCCATCGCGGCCGCCGCGCTCGCGCCGAGCTACTGGGTGCTGCTGCCGCTCGCCGCGCTCGCGGGCGTCGGCAACAGCGTCTTCCATCCGGCGGACTACGCCATGATCAACGCGACCGTGAGCCCGCGGCGCGTCGCGCGCGCGTACAGCGTGCACGGCATCTGCGGGAACCTCGGCTGGGTGCTGGCGCCCGCGATCGTGATGCCGGTCGCACAGTACGCGAGCTGGCGCATGGGGCTCGTGGCGGCGGCCGGCTTCGCGCTGCTCGTCACGCTCGTGATCGCGCGTCTCACGCCGGGCCTCGGCCGCGCGATGCCGGCACCGGCGGGCGCAACGCCGGCGTCGCTCGCCACCGACGTGCGCGTGCTGCTCGCCGCGCCGATCGTGATCGCGTTCGGGTACTTCGCGCTGCTCTCCGGCGCGTTCACCGGCATCCAGACGTTCGCGGTCCCGGCGGTGCTGATGATCTACGCCGCCCCGCTGACGCTCGCGGCGGGCGCGCTGACCGCGTTCCTGATCGGCAACGCGTCCGGCCTGCTCGCCGGCGGCTTGCTCGCGGATCGTGTGAAGCGCCACACGCTGGTCGCCGTCGCGGGCGTGCTGTGCGCGGCGGCGTTCGTGATGGCGATGGCGAGCGGCGTGCTGCCGCTCCCGCTCCTCGCGGTCGCCATGGCGGGGACGGGGTTCGCGCTGGGCATCACGAGTCCGGCGCGCGACATGATCGTGCGCGCGGCGACGCCGCGCGGATCGTCGGGCAAGGTCTTCGGCTTCGTGTACTCCGGCCTCGATCTCGGCTCGCTCGTCGCGCCGCCGGTCTACGGCTGGTTCCTCGACCACGACGCGCCTCGTGGCATGTTCGTCGTGGTCGCCGCGATCATGGTCGCGATGATCCTGACGGTCGTGCAGGTCGGGCGGCGCGTGGCGCCGTCGCACGCGCGCGTGCCCGTACCCGCCCCGGGCGGTTGATGACGACCCCGCTCCCCGGCGCCGACATGGAGCGCTTCCTCAAGGACGCGTTGACCTTCGTGGGCTGGAGCGAAGCGGACGCGACCGTCGTGCGGAAGACGGCACCGCTGGTCCTCGCGCGCGAAGCCGCGCTCACGTCCGCGCTCTACGATCACTTCCTCTCGATGCCCGACAGCGCGCGGTTCTTCCTCGCGGCGGACGGCACTCCCGATCGCACGCGCATCGAGCGGCGCAAGCACAGCCTCGCGAAATGGCTCAAGGAGACCGCGCAGGCCGCGATCACGCAGGACTCCGCGTACTACCTGCTGATGATCGGCCTCTCGCACAGCCATCGCGCGTCCAGTCCGGATCGGCCGGGCGGCACGATTCCGGTGCGCATGATGGTCGGGGCCATGAGCCTCACGCAGAGCGCGCTCGCCGGCATCTTCGCCGCGGAGCTGCCGGCCGCGGACGCGCTCGAAGCTTCGGTCTCGTGGAACAAGCTGCTCCTCGTCCACCTCAACGCCCTCTTGCTCGGGTATCTGCCCAAGGCGCACCGATGAACGACGAAAAGCGCCTGCACATGCCGCTCGGCGAAGCGATCTTCTCGCAGCGTTCCATCCGCAAGTTCAAGCCCGACCCGATCCCGGTGGAGGACATCCACACGATCGTCGAGGCGGGGGTGCGCGCGCCGAACGGCGGCAACCGCCAGGTCGGACGGTTCCTGGTCCTCACCGACCGCAAGAAGATCCACGACGAGTTCGGTCCGCTCTACTACGAAGCGTGGTGGGCGAAGCGGCGCGACGAAGGCCACACGTGGACGAGCCTCGAGCAGATCCCGGCCGAGGACAAGAGCCATCGCGCGGCCGCGCAGCTCGCCAGCGAGATGAAGGACGCCCCCGCGGTCGTCTTCGCGCTCGCGATGAACAACGGGCCGGCGAACTCCGTGATCCCCGCGTGCCAGAACCTCATGCTCGCCGCGCGCGCCCTCGGCATCGGCTCGCTGCCGACGACGCTGCACCCGTCGGTGATGGAGCGCTTCCGCGCGATGTTCAAGATCCCCGCGGACGTCGCGTTCCACTTCTGCATCCCGCTCGGCTATCCGCGGGGAAGCTTCGGCCCGAACGTGCGCAAGCCGACGTCCGAGACGACGTTCCTCAACGCGTGGGGCGCCGCCGTGCCGTGGAAGTAGCCGAGCGCGTCGCGCTCGCGCCCCTGACCACGATGGGCCTCGGCGGCCCGGCGCGCTTCTTCGTCCACGCGCGCTACGACGCCGACGTGCGCGCGGCGTGGGCGTGGGCGCGCGCGCGCGGCGTGCCGCTGCACGTCCTCGGCGGCGGCTCGAACGTCGTGGTGGACGACCGCGGCATCGACGGCCTCGTCGTCCACGTCGACACGCGCGGCATCGACTGGCGCGAGACCGCGGACGCGGTCGAGATCACGGTCGCCGCCGGTGAGCCGTGGGATGACCTCGTGCGGTGCGCCGTCGCACGGGACTGGGCGGGGCTCGAGTGCATGAGCGGCATCCCCGGCCGCGTGGGCGCCACGCCGATCCAGAACGTCGGCGCCTACGGCCAGGAAGTCAGCGACACGATCACCGCCGTTCGCGCGATCGATCGCACCACCGGCGACACGGTCAGCCTCCCGCCGCCGGAGTGCGCCTTCGCCTATCGCGACAGCCGGTTCAAGAGCGGCGAGCCCGATCGATGGATCGTGCTCGGCGTGACGTATCGCCTCCGGCCCGGCGGCGCGCCGACCCTGAAGTACGACGAGCTGACCAAGCACCTGAGCGCGCGAGGCTCCACGCGGCCGACGCTCGGCCAGGTGCGCGAGAGCGTGATCGAGATCCGGCGCACCAAGTCGATGGTCCTCGACGCCGCCGACCCGAATCGCCGGAGCTGCGGCTCGTTCTTCACGAATCCGATCGTCGCCCCGGCGCATGCGGACAAGGTCGCCACGCGGGCCGGCGTCCGCGGGATGCCGCGATGGGCCCAGCCCGATGGCACCGTGAAGCTCTCCGCGGCGTGGCTCATCGAGCGCGCGGGGTTCACGCGCGGGACGCGCGCCGGCGCCGTGGGGCTCTCGAGCCGCCACACGCTCGCGATCGTCTGTCACGACGACGCGCGCGCCGCCGATGTCGCCGGCTTCGCGCGCCACATCCGCGACACGGTCGCCGACCGCCTCGACGTCCGACTGCACCCCGAGCCGGTGCTCTGGGGCCTGAGCCTGGAGAGCTGAGATGCCGTCCCGCCGCGCCGCCATCGCCATGACCGACGCCGAGCTCCATGGGTTCCTGCAGGAAGAGCGCATCGTCACGATCGCGAGCATCGGTCCGAACGGCCGGCCGCACCTGATGCCGCTCTGGTACGTCGCCGACGGTGCGGTGATCTCGGGATGGACGTTCGCGAAGTCACAGAAAGTGAAGAACCTCGAGCGCACGCCGCAGGCGACGCTGCAGGTCGAGGCCGGCGACGCCTACCACGAGCTGCGCGGCGCGATGCTCGAGTGCGACGTCGAGATCGTCCGCGACATCGCGAAGGTCGCGGAGATCGGCACCGCGGTCACGCGACGCTACACCGGCGCCTCCGGTGACGAAGTCCCCGAGATGGTCCGCCTGCAGGCGCCGAAGCGCGTCGGGCTCGTCTTCCGTCCCACGCGCGTCGCGAGCTGGGACCACCGCAAGCTCGGGGGCGGGTACTGATGGCCGAGGAGCGCTTCACGACAGATCCGGCGTGCATGCTGTGCCAGGCCAAGAAGATCACGCCGTGGTTCCACGAAGACGAGGTCTGCTGGATCGCCGAGTGCGAGATCTGCGCGGTGCCGATGGTCGTGTGGCGCTTCCACGGCACGGAGCCGCCGGCCGAGCACATGACGCACATGCGCGCGCGGATCGGCGAGGTCGCCGCGCGTGAGGTCGGCGACTACTTCATCGACGATCACATGCGCAACATCCCGGACCACTGGCACGCGCACGCGCGGCCGAAGGGCGGCTTTTTCGGTCCACGCAGCAGTCTCGCCTGATTCGGCGGAGGGTCCCATGAAGCTCGCGCTCTTCCAACGTCCCGGCAGCGCCGACGTTCTTCCGGCCTCATCACGGAGCGCGGCGTCGTCAGCATCGCCGACGCGGTGCGTATCGGGCACACGCCGCAGCTCACCATGCAGGGGATCATCGACGACTTCGATCGCCTGCGGCCGGCGCTGGAGCGTGTCGCGCGCGACGGCGCGGCCACGCCGCTCGACGCCGTCCGCCTGCGCGCGCCGCTCCCGCGCCCCGGCAAGATCCTCGCGTGCATCGCCAACTTCTGGGAGCACGGCGCGATGGAAGCGCGTCCGCTCAACATGTTCATGAAGAATCCGGACGCCGTGATCGGCCCCGGCGACACGATCGTGCTGCCGGAATTCACCGAGCCGTGGATCTTCATGCACGAGGCGGAGCTGGCGCTCGTCATCAAGGGCCCGGCGAAGTCGGTGAAGAAGGAGGACTGGCGCAGCGCGGTCTTCGGCTACACCGGCATGATCGACGTGTCCGCGCGCGGCGACGGCCGCCGGACGTGGAAGACCGGCAGCTGGCTCGGCAAGTCGTTCGACACGTTCGCGCCGATCGGCCCGTGCATCGCGACGATCGACGAGATCCCGAACCCGAACGACGTCCAGGTGCAGTTCTGGGTCGACGGCCAGCTCCGCCACAACTACACCACCGACGACATGGAGCACTTCGTCCCGCAGCTCGTCGAGTTCGCGACGACGATCATGACGATGGGCTCGGGCGACCTCATCGCCTGCGGCACCAACCACGAGGGGCTCGGCCCGCTGCAGGACGGCGAGGTGGTGGACTTCGAGATCCACGGGATCGGCCGCATGCGTCTGCACGTCCGCGACCCGCTCAAGCGCACGTGGGACAAGGGCATCTACATGGGTGCCGACTCCACGAACCCGGAGGCGGTTCGCCGGAACCGCCCGCGAGGCTAGGGCAGTCGCGGAGGGCCCGGATTCACTCCGGGCCCGCAGCGCTGGGGGCTTGGGGGGTGCGTCTCGCACCCCCCAGCTCGGCCAGGAACACCTGGGGATCCTCGAACATCTCCACGTTGAAGCGCACCGGCGCGTTGGGAATGCCGGCCTTGTCGAGGATCACCTTCCATTCCGCCGCCGTGCGGGACGCCATCACCGCTTCCATCCGCTCGCGGAACGTCGCGTAATGGCGCGCCTGGTGCTCGCGATCCATCCTCGTCGCGTGCGCGGCGTCCTCGAGGCCGACCGCGCGCATCAGCGTGCGCTGGATCCCCGGGCTCACGCACGCGATGCCGATCGCCGCGTCCTTCGTCTGGTACGTCCGGTAGTAGATCGAGACCATGCCCGGCGTTCGGACGTGCGGCACGACCTCGGCCTGCTCCTCGAACGACGCGCCGCGCGCGCGCAGCGTCGCGAGCTCCGCGAGGACGGCATCGTTGCGTGGAATGTCTTCACTCGCCACCCGGACCATCGAGTTGTTCTGTGCCAGGAGCGCCGCCATGGGCAGCGCGGCCTCGACGTGCCCGCCGCGCCCCGTGGCGGTGCGTCGCAGCAGCGCCGAGACGGTCCCGTACGCGAGCGACGGCGCGCACACGTAATCGGCGATGGGCGAGTCGCCCCGGGCTCGGCACGCCGTCCCTCACGCGCCCGTTCGAGGCCATCAGCCCGCTGCGCGCCTGCAGCACGAGGTCCATGCCGGCGAGCATCGCGTCCGGCCCGCGCGTGCCGAACCCGGTCACGCTGCCGACGATGAGCCTCGGATAGCGCGCTGACAGCGTCCCGTAGTCGAGGCCGAGCTCCTCGGCGAGGCCGGGCCGGAAGTTGAAGAGGACGACGTCGGCGCGGGCGAGCAGCGCGTCGATGATTCGCCGCGCGTCCGGATGCTTCAGATCGAGCGGCAGCGAGTGCTTGCCGCGGTTCCGGGAGATGAAGTGGCGGGTCTCGCCGGGGGCCACGGGCGCCAGGTGCCGCACCGGGTCGCCCTCCAGCGACTCCACCTTGATCACGTAGGCGCCGCCCTCGGCCAGGAGCTGTCCGCAGAATGGCACGGCGATGAACTGGCCAAACTCTACAACCTGGATTCCGGCGAATGGACGACTGTCCGTCATGCGGGCATCGTACTTGATACGCTTGCGGGCATGGACGGATGCCGATACGAGTTCCACATTGCCCGGGCCGCCCGTGACCGCTACGGCTTCCCGGACTCGCTCTTCTCCCTGACCGCGAACGTCATGCTGGTCGATGTGGCGGCGAGCCGCCAGCTCGCCCACCGGATGAACCTCGTCCGCGACGCGGCCAACAACGCGGACCGCGCGGTGAACCCGGGCGCGCTCAATGCGATGGGGCTCGTCGACGAGATCGGCCACATCGTGCTGGCCCTGTATCGCCAGCGCCGCGATCCCCGCGCGATCCTCGGCGCCCTCGGGTGGTTCGAGGCGCGCATCGGCGCCGAGCGCTTCAACGCGGCGCTCGCCGCGTTCGCCGAGCACTTCCCCACCGTCGCCGTGTATCGCGGCCTCGAGACGGCGAAGGCGTGGCTCGCCGGACAGACGGCCGGCATTCCCCACCGCGCGATCGCGCTCGAAGAGCTCATCACGGTCTGGCTCGCGAACCTCAACGGCGCGTTCCGCCCGTTCCGCGAGCTGTTCGAGGACGACACGCTCGCCGCCAGCGGCTATCGCGAGATCGGCGCCGCGCTCCGGGAGTACTTCGAGTCGCGCCCGCGGTTCGGTCCCATGAACCAGAACCTGATCGACATGCTTCGCGCGCCGGCGCTCGCCTCGCCGGACTCGCTCGAAGGCCAGCTCGCGTACATCCGCCACCACTGGAGCGACCTGCTCGGCGACTTCCTCGACCGGCTGCTCCGCGGGATGGACGTGCTGAAGGAAGAGCAGGTGGCCGTGTGGCTGCGCTTCCATCCGCCCGGCCCGAATCCCGCCGGCGCGCAGCAGCTCGAAGCGGCGGCGTGGGTGCCGAGCTACTCCGCGCAGGATCCCGAGCCCGAGCGGTTCAGCCACGACGAGGACTGGATGCCGCGCACGGTGCTCATCGCGAAGAGCACGTACGTGTGGCTCGATCAGCTCTCGCGCGCGTACGGCCGGTCGATCACCCGGCTGGACGAGATTCCCGACGAGGAGCTCGACATCTTCGCGCGGCGCGGCTTCACCGGGCTCTGGCTCATCGGGCTGTGGGAGCGCAGCCGCGCCTCGCAGCGGATCAAGCAGCTCATGGGCAAGGCGGACGCCGTGGCGTCGGCGTACTCGCTGTACGACTACGTCATCGCCGCCGACCTCGGTGGCCCGGCGGCGTACGAGAACCTGCGCGACCGCGCGGAGAAGCGCGGCATCCGGCTGGCGAGCGACATGGTCGCGAACCACATGGGGATCGACTCGCGCTGGGTGATGCAGCATCCCGACTGGTTCCTGGCGCTGCCGGGAAGCCCGTTCCCCGTCTACAGCTTCGAAGGGCCGAATCTCTCGAGCGACGAGCGCGTCGAGATCAAGATCGACGACAAGTACTACGCGAAGACGGACGCGGCGGTGGTGTTCCGGCGGCGCGACCTGTGGACCGGCGACACGCGCTTCATCTACCACGGCAACGACGGCACCAGCTATCCGTGGAACGACACCGCGCAGCTCGACTTCCTGAAGCCCGAGGTGCGCGAGGGCGTCATCCAGACCATCCTCCACGTCGCGCGGCAGTTCCCGATCATCCGCTTCGACGCCGCGATGACGCTGGCGAAGCGCCACTTCCAGCGCCTGTGGTTCCCGGAGCCCGGGCGCGGCGGCGCGATCCCGTCGCGCGCCGAGCACGGGCTCACGAAGGCCGCGTTCGACGCCGCGATCCCCGTCGAGTTCTGGCGCGAGGTGGTCGACCGCGTGGCGGCCGAGGCGCCGGGCACGCTGCTGCTCGCGGAGGCGTTCTGGCTCATGGAGGGCTACTTCGTCCGCACGCTCGGCATGCACCGCGTCTACAACAGCGCGTTCATGGTCATGCTGCGCGACGAGGACAACGCGAAGTACCGGATGGTGATCAAGAACACGCTCGAGTTCGATCCGGAGATCCTCAAGCGCTACGTCAACTTCCTGAACAACCCCGACGAGCGCACGGCGGAGGACCAGTTCGGGAAGGGCGACAAGTACTTCGGCGTCTGCACGCTGATGTCGACGCTGCCCGGGTTGCCGATGTTCGGCCACGGCCAGGTCGAGGGCTACACCGAGCGGTACGGGATGGAGTACCGCCGCGCGGAATACGACGAGCAGCCGGACATGGGGCTCGTCGCGCGGCACGAGCAGCAGATCTCGCCCCTGCTCCACCGGCGTGCGCTCTTCGCGGAGGCGCGCGACTTCCGGCTCTACGACTTCTTCACCGACGAGGGCTGGGTGAGCGAGGACGTCTTCGCGTACTCGAACCGCCGCGGCGGCGAGCGCGCGCTGGTCGTGTTCCACAACAAGTACGCGCAGGCGCGCGGCTGGGTCCGCATCTCGTGCGCGTACTTCGACAAGGGCGCGGGCCGTCTCGCCCAGCAGACGGTCGGCGCCGCGCTCGGCTTCTCGCGTGACGCCGGGACCTTTCTCGTCTGCCGCGACGCGGTCAGCGGCCTCGAATACCTGTACCATTCACGCGCGCTCGCCGACGACGGCTTGCGTCTCGAGCTCGAGGCGTACAGCTGCCGCGTGCTCCTCGACTGGCGTGAGGTCGTCGACGACGGCACGCAGCCGTGGGGCGTCCTCGCCGATCAGCTCGCGGGCCGCGGCGTCCCGAGCGTCGACGACGCGATGCTCCTGCTGGTCCTCGAGCCCGTCCACGCGGCGCTGCGGACGCTGCTCGACCCAGAGCTCGTCGGCGCGCTCGCGGCCCGCTCGCGGATCGCGGCGCCCGAGCCAGCGGTGTCGCTGAGCGACGCGGGCGATCGGCTGCGCGCACTGCTCGTCGAGACGCGCGAGCTCTCGAAGCGCATGCCGGAGGCCACGGGCGGCGAGTTCCGTGGCGACATCGACGGCGCGGTGCGCGCATTCGAAGCGCGCCTCGAAGCGGCGTTCGCGTTCGGCGCGCTCGAGGAGCAGTTCGCATCGCCCTGGCCGCGTGGCGTGCGCGCGTTGCTCGCCGCCGAAGGAACCGGAACCCTCGGAGCGATCGTCGCGTGGGCCACGCTCGAAGCGCTGGGGCGCGCCGCCGATCCGGCGCATCCCGAGGAAGCCGCGGGCCGGATGTTCGAGAGCGTGCGGCTGCGCGGCGTCGTCGCCGAGGCGCTCGGGGCGCTCGGCGTCGAGGGCGAGGATCGCTGGCGCGCCGCCGCGCGCGTACGCCTGGCGTTCGTGCACGCGCCGTCGGCGCCGACGGCCGCCGCCCCGAAGACGGCGACGGCCGCCGTGACGACGGGGCCCCCGGATGCGCTCGACGTGCTCACCGATCCCGACGCCGCGTGGCTCGTCGGCGTCAACGAGTACGACGGCGTGCGCTACTTCGTGAAGGAGCCGTTCGAGAGCCTCGTGTGGTGGCTGGCGCTGCCCGCGCTGCTCACGCTCGGCGCGGAGAAGTCGGTGTCGCCCGACGCGATCCGACGCCTCGAGGGCGAGATCGACACGCGCCTGCGCGCGGCCGAGGCCGCGGGGTATCGTATGCTCGGATCCGTTGCCTGAAGGAGGCGCCCATGCCCGAGCTGACCATGGAGGAGCTTCGCGCCCGGATCGCCGCCGCCGGCCTCAAGATTCCGGAGCATCGGCTCGCGATGATGAAGAAGCTGCTCGGTGACGCGCTCGCGCCGCTGAGCCGCGTCGACTCGCGCACCGTTCGCCCGCTCGAGCCCGCGGTCACCTTCGATGCGAAGGGCCCGCACCTCGGGGTTCGCCATGAGTGAGGCGCTGCACTACACGACGATCCGAGAGCTCGGCGCCGCCTATCGCAAGCGCGAGGTCTCCCCGGTGGAAGTCACGCGCGCGCTGCTCGCGCGCATCGAGAAGCTCGATCCCGCGCTCCACGCGTTCGTCACGCTGACACCCGAGCGCGCGCTCGCCGACGCGAAGGCGGCGGAAGATGCGCTGCGAAAGGGCGACGCGCGCCCATTGCTCGGCATCCCGATCGGCCACAAGGACATCTATCTGACGCGCGGCATCCGCTCGACCGGCGGCTCCGCGCTCTTCGCCGACTGGATTCCCGAGGACGAGTCGACGGTGGTGCGGCAGTGGGCCGAGGCCGGCAGCATCATGATGGGCAAGCTCATCACGCACGAGTTCGCGTTCGGCCTCCAGTTCCCCGGCCATCGCTTCCCCGCGGCGCGCAACCCGTGGAACCAGGACCACATCCCCGGCGGCTCGTCGAGCGGCTCGGGGGCCGCGCTCTCCGCCGGCTTCCTCCACGGCGCGACGGGCTCGGACACCGGCGGCTCGATCCGTGGACCGGCGGCGTTCTGCGGCATCACCGGCCTGAAGCCGACGTACGGCCGCTGCAGCCGCGCGGGCGTGATGACGCTCTCGTGGACGCTCGATCACACGGGGCCGATGGCGCGAACGGCCGAGGACTGCGCGTATCTGCTCCAGCCGATCGCCGGTCACGACACCGCCGACCCGGCAAGCAGCACGGCCGCGGTCGACGACTACGTCAAGGCGCTCGGCGGCTCCGTGCGCGGGCTGCGCATCGGCGTGCCGCGCAACTACTTCTTCGAGGACGCGGACGCCGATCTCGTGCGCGCGTTCGAGGGCGCGCTCGGCGTGCTCCGTTCGCTCGGCGCCGAGGTCCGCGACATCACGATCCCGTCGATCGATCTCTCGCGCTCGTTCTTCCTGATCCTCGCCGCCGAGGCGTTCGCGTATCACGAGCACGACCTCCGCACGAAGCCCGAGCTCTACGGCGAGGTGCTCCGGGAGCGGATCATGACCGGCGCGCTCGTGACGGCGTCGGAATACGTGCAGGCGCAGCGGATCCGGATGCAGGTCTGCGCCGACGTGGCCGAGGTCATGAAGTCGGTCGACGTGCTCGCGACGCCGACGACGCCGAAGCCGGCCACGCCGTTCAAGGTCGCGTACGATCCGGAGCTCGCGTTCCCGCGGACGAACATGCCGCCGTTCAACCTGACCGGCCAGCCGACGCTCGCGCTGCCGTGCGGGTTCTCGACGTCCGGCTTGCCGGTGTCGATGCAGCTCAGCGGCCGCGCGTTCGAGGAGGCGACGGTGCTCCGTCTGGGCCACGCGTACCAGAAGGCCACCGACTGGCACACGCGCCGCCCGCCGGTGTGAGGAAACACCGACGGCCGCGCTGGCCAGTACCGCGGGCGGCTCGTCGGCACGGCCATGCCGTCAGGTCGCGGGGCAGTCGTCGTCGCCCTCGCGCTCAGGCGTCGCATCGTGATGCCGCGGCATCCAGGCCTGGATGCCGCGGCGGTGAGCGAGAAACATCCAGATGCAGATGCCATTCGAGCATCCACATAGAGATGCCGCATCCAGATCCAGACGCCTTGCATCTACGGGCAGATGCGGTGACGCGACCGGCCACGCTGTCGAATGATAGTTATGCCTCAAATCCCCCCAACCACTCTAGATAGGGGCGTTTTATGAAGATGAAGTCCTTAAGTTTGCTTTTTATTGTTACAGCCCTTGCAGGTTGTGCCTCAAACCAAATCGCGCAAACCAATGCGCAAGGGGCGCGCACTGAGAGCTGCAAGGCAGTTTCCGAAGCGGAAATTGCGGCACTTTTCGATCGCTGGAACCAGTCGTTGCAAACAGGTGATCCGGATAAGGTGGTAGCCAACTACGCGGAGCGGTCAATCCTTCTGCCCACTGTTTCAAACAAACCGCGTCTCACGCCAGCCGAGAAGGAAGATTACTTCCACCACTTTCTGGAGAACCGTCCCTCTGGCAAGATTGACTTGCGAACCATTGAACTCGGTTGTAACACTGCGGTTGACGCAGGGCTTTACACATTCACGTTTGCCAAGACAGGAGCGACGGTCAGCGGGCGCTACAGCTATACCTATCGTTGGAATGGTTCAGAGTGGCTAATTACAAGCCACCATTCCTCAGCAATGCCTGAGAAGAAGTAGCACGGAGAGGCATAACAAATCGTTCCAGCGGACAGGCGAAAATCCGCCCGCCGCCGCGCGCCGAGCTCATCGCCGATTGCCCTTAGTGGTCCGGGGGCGACATTCTTCATCCGGTAGGCCGCGCTAACCCTCCGCATGGCGAACATCAAGATGTCTGAGAAAAGCCGTGCTGCGTGCGCTCCCTCGACTGCACGACGCCGCTCCTCGTTTCGCTGCTCGCGCTCCCACATCACGAGTACCGAATCAGCATCGAAATGCATTAACTGGCTACCGAACCCGTACTGGTACAGGAGCCCTCCGGTGGCGTCGGATGGAGCTCCCTTCACCATCTCGCGCAGCATCCCTCCGATCGACCATTTATGGTCCAGCGCGCTCTGCACAGACCGAGGATAGTGACTGGCGAGACGCTGCTCCTCATCCGTCGAAATACAAAGGTCTCTGAGAGGTCTCCAAGCGGGCTGATCTCCCTCGACGTGTCTCAAAAATTCCTGAAGGCGTCGATGATGGCGTAGCCGACGGATGTTCGGTAGATCTTCGAGAACCTCCTTCACTCTTAGCCGGCATCCGCGATTGCGCGTCGCGTTCCTCGAGTCGGGCGGCGGCTGGATCGCGCCGTGGCTCGACCGGATGGACCGGCACTTCGACGACCAGGGCTTCAACGAGTCCGCGCCGAAGACGAGGCCGAGCGAACTGTTCCAGCGCAACTGCTGGATCTCGTTCGAGCCGGTCGAGAGCAGCATCGCGGTGCTGGCCGACTACATCGGGCCGCACAAGATCATGTGGGCCACCGACTATCCGCACGGGGACGGCTTCTTCCCGGGCGCGCCGCAGATGCTCCGCGAGCGGATGGGAAAGCTGTCCCCCGAGGCGCGGCACCAGGTGCTCGCCGGCGGCGCCCTCGGCTTCTACGGGATGAGCTGACGCGTCACCCCGTCAGCCGATCATGTCGTAGCTGCGCAGCAGCTTGCCCGGCAGCGCGCCCGTGCACGTGTTGCTCTCGAACGTGATGGCGCCGTTGACCAGGATGTAGCGCATCCCCGTCGGCTTCTGCATGCGCCGCCACTCGCCGCCCGGGAAATCGGTGGCGTACGTGGGCTTGGCGTAGACTAATCCGAGCTCGTCCAGGTTGTAGACCATGATGTCGGCCCAGTCGCCGACGCGCAGGGTACCGCGCGACGTGAAGTTCGCGAGCCACGCCGGAAGGCTGCTCATCTTGTAGTGGGCCTGCTCGAGGGTCATGAGCTGCCGGTCGCGCACCCAGTACGACAGGACGTGCACGGGCCAGGTGCTGATCGTGAGGTAGCGGATGTGGGCGCCGCCGTCGGACAGAGAGATGTGGGAATAGGGATTGGTGATGCGGCGGGCCAGCGTCTCCTCGCCGCGATTCGCCAGCATGTGACTGAACGTCGTCTTCATGCCGTCGTCGAGTGCCAGATCCAGGAACGCATCGAGCGGATGCTTGCCCTGTTTCTCGCCGAGCTCCGCGAGCGTGAGGCCTTCGTAGGAGCGGTTCCGCGCCTCCGCCACCTGCACCACGATCATCGTGTTCCAGTCGGTGCGGACGTGACGGAACTTCTCGACGTCCTGCTTCATCGCCTCGCGGGTCGCCCGGTCGCGAAGCTTCGCGGCGCGCTCCTCGGGGGTGCCGACCAGCGGCTGAATCCAGTGAGGCATGTAGTCGAACATGTTGTATTCCGCGAGCGTGAACTCCGCGACGGGGTCCATGGAGTTCTGCTGAACGACGACGGGCAATCCGGCGTCACGAGCCTCCTTGGCCCACGCGAAGCCTTGCTCGTCGTCGCCGACGGCGACGTGCAGCGGCCGGCCACTCCGCCGCATCATCTCGGTGAGGAGCCGCTGCTGCTCCAGCGCCGTGGTGGAGATCCCGATGGTCCAGCCGAGATGCCCGACGCTGAACTCGGAGAGGACGTCCGCGAGCCCGAGGAACTCTTCCGGTGACGCCACGTGGCTCGGCAGCGCGCTGCCGTCCTCCGTGCGATCTTCCAGATTCTTGTCGGCCGAGAAGCCGAAGGCTCCGGCCATCATCGCCTCGTGGAGGAGACGCTTCATCTCGTTGAGCTCGGCGTCCGTGACGGACGTGCGCTCGCGCGCGGCCTTCATCCCGAGCACGTAGCCGCGCAGCGGTGAGAACGGCACGAGGGCGCCGACATTCACGCCGAGCCCCTGGCGGTCCAGGCTGTCGAGATATTCGGGAAACGTCTCCCAGTCCCAGCGCATGCCGAGCTGCATGGACCGCAGCGGGATGGCCTCGATGCGGTTCATCATCCGCATGTTGAGCTCGCGATCTTCGGGCCGCGTTGGCGCGAAGCCGAAGCCGCACTGACCGATGCTGACCGACGTGACGCCGAACCACCCGGACAGCGTCGCGTACGGATCCCAGTTGAGCTGGGCGTCGTAGTGCGTGTGGAGATCGATGGCGCCCGGGGCGACGACGCAGCCCCGCGCATCGATCTCCTTCGCCCCGCCCGCATGGATGCGGCCACTCACACGTGCGACGCGCCCGTTCTTGATGCCGACGTCGGCCTGATAGCGAGGCACGCCGGTGCCGTCCACCACCGTTCCGCCACGAATGACGAGATCGAGCTGGGCCATGCGCTGTTCCTCCTCGAGCTGCGGGTCCCGGCTGCGCCTATCCTACCCGGGATTTGCGATATGGGCCTATCCGCCTCTCCCCCACTCGCCAGCGACGCCGACACAACAGCCCGACCGGCGTTGCGAGCCATCCGCTTCTGGTGACAAGGACTCGTTCTTGAGCCACAGTCCCGCAGACTCCGCCCCCATCGAGGGCCGATCGCTGGGAGCGCCACTCTCAGGGATACTCCTGCATTCGCTCGACGCGCCCCTCGGCCCGCTCGGGCTCGGTGCCCGTCCGCGTTCATGTTGGCCCTTGGTACAGCCGACCGACAACCGATAGGCACCGCCAGCGTCGAGCGCATGGCCCGCCTTCGCGAGATCGAAGAAGCTGCCGCGCGTCAACTGCTGGGCCGGAACGTCGAGGGTGAACGGCTCGTCGGGCCGGTCGAGCCGCGCGATGGTAACGCGGCCGCCGCCTTTGATGTCGAGCACGGGCGAGACGCCGAAGATGGTCATTTCGGCGGCCGGAGTCTGGCCGGGACGCGGCGGCGCACGGAACACCATGACGCCGGATTTGGCCGCCTGGTCGGACGACAGCCGCATCTTGGCGCCGTCGCATTGCATCTTTTCGCGGCGTACGGTGCCGCCAGCGACTGCCGACTGTTCCGCGCCGACAGTCACGGTGCCGCCCTTGATGGTCTCGCGCCAGCATGACCGGAGATAGCCGGGCACGAGTTCGTCGTTGGCGCCGAGCGTCACGACCCGGCCGGCTTCGACATAGTCCATGAAGTCGCCGTCGAGCTTGCCCTTGGCGTCTTCGACGATCGCGACGGGATCGGCGGCGGACGCGGGCGAAGCGGCGAGCAGCAGCATGACGAGGGCGGCGCGCTTCGTCGTGCGCGCTCCGAAACCTGTCGGACCTATCCGCCGCCGTCGCCGACGAGCACGAAGGGTGCCCAGAAGATGGGATGGCTGTAGGCGAAGACGGTCCGACGGGATGCGGGGTCGACGAAGCCCGGCCCGTCGATGAGGGCCGCCATGGCCTGTTGCAGGGCCGCCGCGCGCGGCAGGCC
>VGLJ01000085.1 GCA_016866775.1 Candidatus Rokuibacteriota bacterium
TGTCGTCGAGCGCTACGTAGGTAGTATCCTTCTCCATGACCGGCCTCCTATCGCCTGTGGCTCTGTTCCTGCCCGGAACAACCCACGACTATGCGATACGGCAGGCCGGTCCTTCCATATTGTCTAGCCGAGCGCGCGTGGCCGGACGATCCGGAGGTCCGCGTGCGTGTCGGCATTCACAGCGGGCGCCCGACGCCGACGGAGACCGGCTACATCGGCCTCGCCGTGCACACGGTCGCGCGCGTGTGCGGGGCGGCCCACGGCGCACAGATCGTCGTGTCCGGCGCCACCAGAGCAGCCGTCGCGCAATCGTCGCCGCCCGGCATCCGGTTCCGGAGTCTCGGCAGGCACCGCCTCCCTGGTCTTCCCGAGGCCGAGGCGCTGTTCCAGGTTCACGCGCAGGGACTGCGGAGCACCTTTCCGCCGCCCCGGGTCAGCCGTCGCCCGTCGCCGCGCCCGCGGCCGAAGCCTGCGAACGTCGGCCAGCTCGAGCTGCCCCAGCCGCCCCTCTGACGGCGGCGAGCGTCGTCACGCGCCGCCGGGACGCGGGTTGAGCTCCACGCGCGAGGCGCCGGCCGCCTCGATCAGCGGGCGGCGCGGGACGCGGCCTGGAAGCCGCGACGCGCTGATCCCCGCGCGCGCGAACGCCGCACGCACGGCCGTCAGCCGATGCTCGCCGAGCGCGCGCAGCGCTTCGCTCGGATCCGGCTGCGCCTTGAGCGCGTCCGCGTCCGCCTGCGTGAAGACCGGCGCGAGTGCCAGGTTCACGGCCGGCGTGTCGCGCAGGAAGCCGGCGATCTTCTGCAGGTGCGCCTCCATGCCGTCCGCGAGCCGATCCGTCCCCGGCTCGAACGTGACCGGCGTGATCGCCACCGCCTCGACCTTCGAGTCCTCGCTCACGAACAGCGAGCCGATCCGGCTGAAGGGCAACGCGACGAGCCGGAGCGCGAGCGTGCGCACGGCGCTCCACAGCGCGTCCTGATACTCGAACTCGCGCGTGGCCAGGTCGCCGGCGACGGGGACCGAGAGCTTGATCGTGCCCCGCGAGTCCTTGAGCAGCGACACCAGGAAGCCGAACGGCAGTCCCACGCGACGCTCGACCTCGTCGCGCGTGTCGACGGGCGCGAGATCGAGATCACGCGCGACGAGATCGTGCCGTGTCGTCAGCTTCGTTCCGTCGAGCCCATACGTGCCGGTGATGCTGAGACTGCCGCGCGTCGCCGTCCAGCCCGTGTAGAGGTCGAGGTACGGATTCGCGCGCGGAACCACGAAGTCCCGGACGTCGACGGCCAGGTCGAGATGCATCCGTTCGCCGGCGGCGGCTTCGCCGCGGATCTTGAACGAACCGCCGCCGACGCCGCCGCTCGCGGTGAAGCGCGTCCGCGCCTCCGGCACCGTGGTGAGCGGCGCCACGGTCAGCTCCACGTTCGACAACTCCTCGGCGTACGTCGGCGTCGTCGACTGATCGACGAAGCGCGCCGACGCGCGCTCGAGGCGGAAGCTCGCGACCTCGACGACCGGCGCCGGTGACGCGGCGGACGCGGGTGCGCTCGCCGTGCGCGGCGCCGGCGCGGCGCGATCCGCGGGCGCGTATGCGCTCCAGTCGGGCACGGCGACCTTCCACAGCCGGATCTGGCCGAGCGCGTCGCGCTCGACCAGGAGCCGCGGGCGGCGCAGCAGCACGCGCTCGAGCGCGATGCGGCGCGGCCAGTCGACGTCGATGCCGGCGACGTCCACGCGGCCGACGGTGACGACGGGACGCTCCCCGTCGTTCAGCCGGAAGCGCTGGAGCTGCGTCTGCCCGGTGACCCGGATGCTCACCGGCGCGAGCGCGACGCTCACCGTGACGTCTCCGGTGACCTGCCCCGCGACCTTGCCCTCGATCGGCAGGTACGGCTGCGCCGGCTCGATCGACACCGCGTCGAGGCCGACGCGCGCGTCGATGCTGAGCGGCGTGAGCGTGATCGACCCCGCCGCGTTGAGACGGCCACCGCCGGGCATCGGCGCGGCGAGCTCCGCCTTCATCGACCCGCGCGTCGGCCACGCGAGGTCCTGGATCCGCATCCGCGCGCCCGCCACCTCGAGGCGCGCGGGCGGCGTGACGACGGCGTCGACGATGGTGGCGCCCTGGTCCTCGAGCACGATCTCGCGGACGGTGAGCGCGACGCTCGGAGACGGCGCGCTCGGGGTTGGGCCCGGCGGTGGCGGCGCTGACGCGAGCGGCGCGGCAGAACGCGACGGCCGGAAGAAGAGCGCCTGGAGCGAGAAATCGCCGTTGCGGTCACGCTCGAGCAACGCCCACGACCGCCGGACGCGCACGCGATCGAGCGCGACGCGCTCGGGCCACGTGCCGTCGATGCCCGTGACCTCGATGGCCTCGACCGTGATGACCGGTCTGGCGCCGTCGGCGACGGCGAACGCGCGGAGCGACGCGTCGCCGCGCACCGCGACACGCGGTGACGGCACGATCGGCCCGGCCACGGTCAACGCGGTATCGAGGCGGCCGCGGACGAGCGCGGGGAACGGCAGCCACGGCTGGACCGCGGCGACGTCGACGTTCGCCAGCGTCAGCTTGACGTCCACGCTCGCGGGCTCGCCCACGACCGTGCCTTCGACCTTCACCGACCCGCCGCCCGACAACCCGGCGTCGAGGGCGACGCGCGCGGGGCCGGTCGCGGGCCACGTGACGTCACGCGCGGTCAGGTTCACGCGCGGCAGCTCGAGGCGGGCGGGCGTGGCGCGGCTCGCGTCGACGACGAGGGCGCTGCCGTTCTCCACGATCAGCTCGCCGACCGCGACCGGAAGCACGCGCGGCTTCCGTTCGCCCGTCGCGGGCGCAGGCGCGGCCTCGGCGCCCACGGGCGGCGTGAATCGATCGACGAGCACGAGGCGTCCCTGGCGATCGCGCTCGAGCAGCGCGTACGGCTGGCGCAGCGTGACCTGCTCGATCGCGACCCGCTCGGGCCACTGCGCGTCCAGCCCCTTGACGTCGATCCGCCGGAGCGAGACGAGCGGGCGATCGCCGTCCGCGAGCGCGAAGCGCCCTCCGGTGACGTCGCCGCGTACGCGTGCGGTCAGCGCGCCGACGTACGCGACCTTCGCGGTGACGTTCGCCCGCACGCGTCCGCCAAGCCCGCGTGCCGCCGGCACGTACACACCGAGCGGTGCCAGATCGACGCGCCGGAAGGCGAGCGAGAGCTCCGCCGCCCATTCGATCTTCGGCAGCGGCGCCGTCAGCCTCGCGGTCCCGCTCGCGTCGAGCTCGCCACGGTCGCCGAACCGGGCGCTCACCTCCACGCGCGCCGGCGCGCTCACCGGCCACGTCAGCCCTTCGGTCGCCGCGCGAAGCTGCGTGACGTCCAGGCGCGAGGCGGCGCCCCGGCTGTCGACGACCGAGCCGCTGCCGTTCACCTCCACGCGCGCGACGCTCAGCTTCTCTTGCTGCCGTCGCCCGTCGGCGAGCGTGACTCTGACCGACGGCGACGTGATCGTCACCGTCGCGAGCTGCCCCCGGCCGCGCGCCTGCAGTCCCGTGAGCGTGGCGTCGGCGACGACGCGCGTGCCCCCCACGACGGCGTGGTCGATCTGCGCGGCGGCGTTGATGACGCCGCGCCCGGGATCGAGCGGCACGTCCGGCGGCAGATAGAGGCGCACGAGCGCGAGGTCGAGGTTGCGGACGTTCGCGGTGACGTGGAGCTCGAGCGGCTCGAGGCGCGCCTGCGTGACGAACGCGGCCACGCTCGCGCCGGCGACGGTCGCCTGCACGCTCGCGACGCCCTGCATGGCATCACGACGGCTCGACAGGTCCTTCGCATCGACCATCAGGTTCTGCACGACCCACGCGCGCGAGGGCGTGACGGCCCGCTCCTCGAGCGTGAGACGCGCGCTCGTGATCGCGGCATGGCCCACCGTGACCGCGCCGCGGTCGAGGAGCACGTTCTCGACGACCACGCGCATGGCGGGCGCGGTCACGAAGTGCGCCGGGCGCCGCAGCTCGATGTTCGTGAGCCCGGCGTCGAGCGCGACGCGCGTGCCGCGCGCGGCCTCGTGATCGACACGCACGGTGGCGTCGATCACGCCTCGCTCCGGCTGCACGGGCAGCGTGGCCGGGAGATAGACACGCAGGACCGAGAGATCGACGTTGCGCACGATGGTCGTCGCGTGGAGCTCGAGCGGCGCGAGGCGGATGTTGCCGGCCCACGTCGAGACCTGCGCGCCCGCCATCGTCGCCCGCGCGGTGGAGGTGCCCGGCGCGGCATCGCGCGCGCTCGAGAGATCGCGCGCCTCGAACGCGATGCCGTCGACACGCCACCGCTGAGCGCGACCGAGGCGCGCGTCCTCCAGCGTCACGCTCCCGCCGTCCACCGCCACGCGCTTCACCTCCACCGCGCCCGGGCGCGCGCGGAGCCCGTCCACGGTGATACGGATCGCCGGCGCGCTCACGAACGCGCGCGCTTCGCCGGCGCGCCGCAGCTCGACGGCCGCCAGCCCCGCCTCCGCCGTCACGAGCGTGCCCGTCGCGGCGTCGTGCGCGATCGTCGCCGAGACGCCGAGCGTTCCCCCGGGAGGTCCGATCGGGCCCTCGGGCGGCAAGGCCAGCGACGCCAGCGCGGCCGGGATGCGCTCCGCCTTCACGATGGCGCGCAGGTGGACCGGGGCGAGGCGCAGGTCGTCGACCGTCACGGTGAGCGGCGCGCCGTCGATTGTCGCCTCGAGCGTGGCGCTGCCGGCCGGCCGGTCGGCCAACGTCGACGCGTCGCGGAGGCGCACGGTGGCGTGGATACGCGTGGTGCGCGCCGGGGTTGCCGTACGGTCCTCGACGACCACGGCGCCGCCGCGAAGCTCGAAGCGCTCGATGGTGAGTCTGAGGCGCGTCGGCCGCGCTTCGGACGTCTTCGCGCCGAGCAGATCCGACACGTTGAACTCGCGCGGGCCGGTGCGCACGATCCGCAGGGCCGGCGCGTCGACCGTGACCTCGGTGAGCCGGATGTGCGCGCGGAGCAGATCGCGCGGGCTGAACCGCGCGTCGACACGATCGAGCGAGGCGAGCGCCGCGCCGTCGCGGTCGGCGATGCGCAGGCCGCGGAACGCGAGGTGCCCGCCGAAGAGCCGGAGCTCGACGGCGTCGAGCGTGACGGCGCGCCCCGTGGAAGCCCCGACGCCCCAGACCACGACCCGGCGCACGAGCTCGGGAAGGACGGCCAGACCAACGGCCAGGACCGCCACGACCACGACGGCGCTGATGACCGCGAGGCGGAGGCCGCGACGATTCACAGCTACTGTCATGAATACCACGCCGGGCGGGGGCGGGTTCCCCTTCTAGCCGATCCCCCTCAAACGGCGTGACATCAGGAAGATCAGGGCGTTCGCGGCGACCATGACGCCGCCGAAGAGGACGGCGAACCGCGCGTCGACGGCGGCCGCGAGCACGCCGCCGAGCAGGCCGCCGAGGGGCAGCAGGTTCCAGCAGAGCGCGTAGAGGCTCATGACCCGCCCGCGCAGGTGGTCGGGCACCTTCTGCTGGAGGAACGTGCTCACCTGGGTCAGGTAGAACGTGTTGCTGAAGCCGACGATGGGCAGCACGGCGAGCGCGAGCCCGATCACGGGCGCGCGCGAGAAGACGATCAGCATCACGCCCATCACGGCGGCGCCGATCAGCAGCGCGCGCCCGGGACGCCGGATGCGCCAGGCGATCGTCGCGATGGTGAGCGTGCCGACGAGGGCGCCCACCCCGTGCGCGGCCTGGAGCAGGCCGTAGCCGACCGAGCCCGCCGCGAAGTAGACGTCGGCGAAGATCGGCAGCAGCGTCACGTACGACAGCCCGAACAGCGCGTTGAAGAGCGCCAGGCAGACGAGCGCGGCGAACACGAAGTCGCGCGCCACGAAGCTCACGCCTTCCATCAGCTCGGGGAGCATCCGGCGATGTCCGTGCGCCGCGGCCGTGTGCGGGACGCGCAGGCGGCTGTAGAGCGCGAGGGCCGCGTACGAGCAGAGCGCGGCGAGCCCGAGTCCCACCGAGCCTCCGAAGGCGGCGATGAGGATGCCGGTGATCGAGGGGCCGATGATCCGGCTCGCCTGCCACGGGATCGAGCCGAGCGCGATCGCGTTGGGCAGGCGCGCGCGGTCGATGAGCTGCGGCACGAGCGACATGCGGGTCGGCTCGTCGAACGCGCGGAAGATGCTGCTGAGCGCGGCCAGCGCCAGCAGGTATTCGACGCGCGCGAAGCCGCTGACCGTGAGCGCGAACGCGAGCGTCAGCTTCAGCGCGGTGAGGGCCTGCGTCACGAGCAGCAGGCGGACGCGATCGGCGCGATCCGCGAGGACGCCGCCGAAGAGCTGGAAGACGATCAGCGGCAGGCCCTGCGCGAGCCCGAGGTAGCCGAGGTAGAGCGGCTCGCGCGTCACTTCCCACACGAGCCAGGCGAACGTCACGTACTCCGCGCGGTGCCCGAGCACGTAACAGATGAGCCCGAGCCAGTAGAGCCGGTAGTTGCGGACGCCGAGCGCGGCGAACGTGCCCGGCCGTGTCACGGCACTCGCGGAGGGCACGGATTCACTCCGCGCCCGGAGCGTGGGGGGCCTGGGGGGCGCCCGGAGCCCCCATGTCATTGATGCGCCAGGAGGAGGCACGCCGCGCCCGCGCACGCCAGCAGCGCGGCGACGAGCCGCCGCCCCGTGTCGGCTTCTCGGAACAGCGTGCCGCCGAGCACGACGGCGATCACCGCGGACATCCGGCGGATCGCGTTCACGTACGCCGCCGGCGCCACCGTCAGCGCGGTCGTCTGCATGCCCGTGCCGGTGACGCCGAGGAGCCCGTGGCCCACGAGCGTGACGAGATTGCGCCGCGTGATGCTCGTGACGAGGCTCCGCGGCGTGGTCACGAGCACGAGCATCCCGGCGACGACGCCCGTCGCCGCGTGGGAGCACAGCAGGTAGCTCGGCGGACCGATGCTGAGCGCGGCCCAGCGGTCGATCGCCGCGAGGAACCCGAGGAGCACCGCGGCGCCGAGCGCGTCGCGCGCGTCACGTCGCGCGAAGATCGCACGCAAAGGGGCGATGGGGGTTCGTCGCGCCGGAGGCGCGCCTGTGTGGCGTGTGGCCCCCATGTTCAAAGTCCCGGCCGCGCCGCCCGAGAGACTGACCGTGCCCGCCACGGCGAGCGCCAGGCCGAGCCCGCCGAGCGCGTTCGGCACGGTATGCGAGAGCAGGAAGTCGGGCAGCACCGTGAAGACCGGGCTCAGCGCGAAGACCGGACCGACGATCGAGATGTCCCCGCGCGCGCTCGCGCGGGTGAGGAGCCCGGTCATTCCGATGACGAGCACGACGGACACGGCGACTGCGGGCCACGCGTCGCCCGGCGCGACGAAGCGCGCGCCCGGCAGCGCGAAGAAGAGGAGCCAGGCCAGAAAAGCGACGAGCTGGGTCCACGTCACGATGACGAGGGGCGGGATCTCGCGACCCCGCCCCTTCACCACCGCGAATTGCGTCGCCTGCGTCACGGCGGCGCCGAGGGAGAGGAGGAACCAGATCAATCAGACGCCGGTGCCGAATCCTCCCGTGGTGCGGACGGTCACGGCTTCGCCCATGTGGCCGGACGGATGGAAGAGCGCGATGCTGTTCAGCACGGCGACCCGCGGACGCCCGCTGAAGACCTTCGCGAGCGTCGGGGGAACCGCGCCCTGCCCGGCGAGCCGCTCGAGCGGCGCCGGATCGATGGTGCCGCCCCAGTCCGCGTCCTTGAACGCGCCGACGATCTCGCGCGTGCGCGCGCCGACGGCATCGCGGTACTCGCGGAGTGCCCCGACGTCGATCCGGCCGGTCAGGTCCGTCACCTCCGGGCTCTTCATGCCGATGCCGAAGTCCTTGCGCGTGACGTTGAGGCGCTTCATCCAGGCGTCGTCGAACACCTGGTCACGGCCCGCGATGACGGCGCCGACGAAGATGTCCTCGGCGCGCGCGATGTGCCACATGAG
The DNA here is from genome assembly GCA_016866775.1 of Candidatus Rokuibacteriota bacterium. GTDB lineage: Bacteria > Methylomirabilota > Methylomirabilia > Rokubacteriales > CSP1-6 > VGLJ01. The sequence continues at coordinate 7,974 of VGLJ01000085.1, forward strand.
CCACGCGAGCGAGTTCAGGTCTTCGCGCGGACGCACGCGCATCTGGTCGTCGGTGAGGCCGCCGAACGTGCGCTCCGCCGCGGACGCGGGGTTGCCGCCGACCTCCTTCGACTGGACGAAGGAGTGCTGGACGAGGAACAGCTCACGAGCATCCATGGTCGTTCTGCTCCTTTCGACTCAGTGCGACTTCGGGATCGTCGGGTGGCCGGCGGCGGCATCGGCGATCGTGTGGTCGTTGTCGGCGGGCACCGCGCCGCTCACGCCGACCGCGCCGACGATCCGGCCGTCGGTGACGACCGGCACGCCGCCCCTGCCGAACACGAACTCGTAGCTGCCCAGCGTGGCGACGTTGTCGGCGAAGAGCATGCGCCTGGTGAAGCGCTCTTCGAGGTCGAGCGTCGTCGCGTGGAAGCCGGCCGCGGCGTTGGCCTTCGCGCGCGCGATCTCGGGCGTGACCCACAGCGCACCGTCCATGCGCTCGCACGACACGAGGTGCCCCGCGTCGTCGACGACGGCGATCGCGACCTTGAACCCGAGCCGCTCGGCTTCCTTGATCCCGCGCGCGATGCAGGTGCGCGCGACGTCGAGCGAGAGCGCGCGCGAGGGGGGGTGGGGGTCGTGTGTCATGTGGCCCCCACGTTCAAGGCAGCGCGACCCAGACGGCGTCGTTCTCGACGCGGACGGGATAGGACGCGACGGCCGTCCCGCGCGGCGGGAAGACGCACTGCCCCGTCCGCACGTCGTACATCCAGCCGTGCCAGGGGCACGCGAGCCGGTTCCCGGACAGCGTGCCGCCGCTCAGCGGTCCGCCCTGATGCACACAGGTGTCGGCGATGGCGTGAACCCGGTCGCCGAGGCGGACGAGCACGAGGCGTGCGCCGGCGGCCTCGACGAGGTGCGGCGCGCCCGGCGTGACGTCCGCCAGGGCGGCCGCGCGGATCTCCCTCACAGATCGTCCTTGAGCACGTACGCGCGGTGCAGACCGCTCATGTACTGCCAGCGCATCTCGGTCGCCTGCCGCACTTGCTCGAGCGACTGCGCGCGCTTCTCGGGCGTATCGGAGTTCCGCTCGACGATCTGGTAGCCGCGCTCGCCGTGGATTTCATCGGCCTCGATGTGGATCGCGAAGAACTCCACCTCGTGGTCGGTGAAGCCGTAGTGCTGCTTGAGCGGCGGGAGATTGCGCTTGTAGATGCCGGGCACCTGGGACTCGAGGCCCACGAGCAGGCCCGCGGCGGCGATGTGGAAGGTCGCGCGCGACGTCTCGTAGCACCACGCGGTGAGCGCGCGGGTCGTCGGCAGCTGCCGCGTGGTGAGGACCTGCTCGCGGGACACACCGCACGCCTCGCCGAAGCGGATGAGGAGGTCGACGTGCTTCACGCCGCTTTCCTCTTCGATGATGTTCTCGAGCAGGAAGTCCCGCGCGTCGGAATCCGGGCAGCCCGCGTAGACGGCGGCGCACCACTGCGAGAACTGGCCGACGTACTGGAAGTGCTGGCACACCCACTGGCCGAGCTGCTCGCGCGTCAGCTTGCCGTTGACCCACGCCTCCGTGAACGGATTCATGCGGCTGTGGCGCGAGTTGACGGCCTGCTCGAGCTCGGTTCGAAATCCAGCCATGGCCCACCTCCGGCGCGATGATACCGTATCCGCCATGATCAACGGACTCGACCTGGTGATCGACGGCGACGGACACGTGATCGAGGTCGACGAGACCTACGAGCGGATCGATCCGAAGTACCGCGAGCGTCGCCCCCGCTACACGCAGGCAGGACGCGGCTACATCGTTCGGCTCATCGACGGCAAGGTCTGGGGGCCGGAGACCGACATCGGCTTCGTCGGCGTCAACGGCAACCTGCCGGCGCCCAAGGGCAAGGCGATCCATTACCGCCGGGCGGGTACCTACAACCCGTGGGCGCGCCTCTCGGACATGGACCAGGACCAGATCGACGTCGCGGTCATCTATCCCACGGACGAGCTGCCACTGACCGTCACCCAGGACGCCGGTTTCGCCGCGGCCCGCGCGGCCGCGTACAACGACTGGCTCTTCGACTACTGCGAGGTGTGCCCGCAGCGGCTCAAGGGCATCGGGATCGTCGCGCTCCAGGACGTGCGCGGCGCGATCGAGGAGATGCACCGCGCGGTGAGCCGCCTGAAGATGGTCGGGATCCAGATCGGCTGCACGGTGCGTGAGGACACGCTGCTGAGCGACGTGCGGCTCACCGACTTCTGGGTGGAAGCGGAACGTCTGAACGTCGCGGTCGCCGTCCACGGCCCCGCGCTGCCGACGCTCTTCCGGAGCTACTTCGACCTCAACCGTCCGGACCACATGCTCGAAGCCTCGCACATGGCGCACACGTTCGCGCAGATGCTCGCGTGCTCGAACATCGTCACCGGCGGCGTGCTGGAGAAGTTCCCGAAACTGCGCATCGCCTTCCTCGAAGCGGGCGCAGGCTGGGTGCCATACTGGATGCATCGGATGGACGAGTACAACGAGGTCGCGCGGGACCGGTGGGCGCTCATCTCCGCGAAGCCGAGCGAGTACGTGAAGAGCGGCCGCGTGTTCTTCAGCTGCGAGCCCGGCGACGAGTTCATTCCGTTCTTCGTGGACCACGTCGGTGAGGACGCGATGATCTTCGCGTCGGACTACCTGCACTTCGACGCGCTGTTCGTCGGCGAGCCCGGCCACGACGGCCACCCGTATCCCGGCACGGTGGCGACGCTGCTCGGGCGCAAGGACATCTCCGACTCCGCCAAGCGCAAGATGCTCCTCGACAACAGCCTGAAGTTCTACGAGATGGACAAGGGGAAGCTCGGCCGCCGAGGCATGCCGGTCACGCGCCCGGAGCCGGACGAGGTGCGCCGCCGCACGATGCCGGGGACGATCTCCGCGCGGTAACTAGCGAGGGCGCTGACGGCTCTCCAGCCATCGTTGGAGACGACTCTCCGTCCCGCCCGATGGGCAACTTGCCGGGAGTCCGGCGACGCTCACATTCGCCAAGCCCGTCTCGCCCCATGGATAATCGCGAGGATGCGGACTTGCCTGTCCGTGAGCTGATAGATCAGTCGGTATGGGCGCACAAGAAGCTCGCGGATCGAAGGGTCACCGATCTCCGGCACAATTTGACCGCGTTCTGCCATCTCGGAGAGTGATGTTGCCGCGGCCTTTATTTCCTCGACGAACGCAGCTGCATAGCCCTCAGAGTCCCGAGCGATGTATTCGGCCGCCGCCTCAAGATCTTCCCAGGCCGGATCGCTCCATACTACTTCTCGAGCCATCGGGACATGCGACGAACCACCTCTTCGTGCGGGATCGTTCGCCCCTGTTCGGCGGCTGCGAGAGCACGCTGGATCTTCTGGCGCACGTAGAGGTGGTACTGGATGTCCTCGAGCGACGCGTCGTCGGGTAGGTTGTCGAGTAGCTCGCGTACTTCGTCCTTGGCAGTCTTCACGGCGACCTCCCCGGAATCACTGTAACCCGTCAGCCAGTTCTGGCCAGTCAGTTTGTCGCGACGTCCCAGGCCGCGTACGGCTTCTTAGATGGCACGGTCGGGATGTTTCGCCCGAACGTACTCGTACCACCGATCCTGGACACGAAGCGCTTGAAAGGCGTAGGCATCAATCTCGGTACGGCGTGACACACGAACACGTGCCTGCATCTCCTGCGGCGCCAAAAAAGGGAGTCAGGCAGGAACGAACGATGCGCCGCCGCGATACGCCGCCGCGCCGGTCTGTCGACGCCGAAGGGCACAATGCAGAACGTGAAGTACCAAGCATTGATGGCGACGAAGCGCAGGATGTGCTCGGCGTAGGACTCTCGGCGCTTTGGATCGGGCAAGGCGGCCTCGCCGACGCGGAACATTCGCGCGGGAATGTGCGTCCAGTGCCGACACTCTTCTGGAAGACCTGTACCCTGATGCGCGTCAATCGGGGTGTCTCGAACCACTTCACCAGCCAGCAAGACGACGGGCGGATGCTCCGCCTTGTCGTCGCGGACGAATGGAATGCATCCGCGGAGCAAAGGCGGCGTTTCGCCGAGGGCTCTCGTCGAGTTATAGGAGACCTTGAGGAGCCAACGCAGAAGCAACGAGAAGTCGTAATCGAAAGCGATTTCTACCTGCTCGGTGTACGTGCGCTCGCAACGAGAATCTGGGAGAGAAAACCGCTCGCGTAGCTATCGAGAAACGATAGTGGCCCACTGTCACAAGCTTCGCAGACGTCGCGAACCTGTGGCTCCCACGTCATAAACTTGCCCGCGCGGGCGTTGTACCCCGTCTTTTGCGTTGGAAACTGCCGGTACAAGAAACGCGGAAGGATATGCTCCTTGGTCATTCGCCGACTTGTCCGCAGTAAGCACAGGTCGGCTTAGTTTGGCTGGCTTCGTCGTCTGCGTTCATCGTGAGCGCTTCAGCCTAAAGTACGATCACTGGTTATAGACGGAGACTCACGCCCGCGCGCTCCTCCTGGAGCGTCGACGCCTTGATGCGATCCTGATCGCCCCAGCCGCGGTTCATCGCCTCCAGCAGCTCCGTGCGGCAGAGATCGAGCAAGCGCGTCGGCACGCCATGCTGCCGCGCGAGCTCGTCCGTCAGGCGGAAGTCCTTGTACGCCAGGGCGAGCGCGAATCGCGCGGTGAAGTCGCCCCGGAACAGCGTGGCCGGCATCCGCTTCGTGAACGTCATGTTCTGGCTCACGATGCAGCCCTCGCGAAACGCCTCGACGAGACGCGGGACCGCAACGCCGGCCTTCGCGCCGAGGCTCAGGCACTCCGCGAGCAGCAGGTCGATGCTCATCGCCAGCGCGTTGTGCACGAGCTTGGTGACCGACCCCGCCCCGAGCTCGCCGACCCAGACCACGCTCCTCGAAAACGTGTCGAGCACGGGCTTCGCTCGCGCCAGCACGGCCTGGTCGCCGCCGACGAACAGCGTGAGCTGTCCCTCGAGCGCGCCTTCGCGACCGCCGTCGAGCGGCGCGTCGAGCAGGTGCGCGCCGCGCGCCGCCAGCGCGGCGCCGACTTCGCGCACGACCGCCGGCGCATTCGTCGTGTGATCGATCACCACCGACCCCGCGCCGATGCCTTCCAGCACCCCGCCCGTGCCGATCGTCACGGCCTGCATCTCCGGCGGCCCCGGAACGCAGATGCAGATCGCCTCGCATCGCGCGGCCACCTCGCGCGGCGAGTCGGCCCACTCCGCGCCCTGAGCAACCAGCGACGCCGCCGCCTCTCTTCGCAGGTCGTGCACCACGAGCGGAAATCCCGCCTTGCGTACGAAGCCCGCCAGCGGCTCGCCCATGTTCCCGAGACCGATGAACCCTACGCGCATCGCCGCCTCCCCGAGTGGCGCGTATGATACGGCGCATGACAAACCACACGGACGAATCCTGGGCCTGGCCCGAATCCCGCTGGCGCGCCGCCGTCGACAAGGTCCGCGCCGGTCGCTCGCTCATGCCCGCGCGCTGGAAGGACGGCGCGAAGGTCTGCGTCGCACTCTCCTTCGATCCGGACCACGAGACCGGCACGCTGCGCGAAGGCTCGACGTCGGTCGGCCGCCTCTCGCAGGGACAGTACGGCTCGCGGGCGGGCACGCCGCGCATCCTCGACCTGCTGCGGCGGCACGACATCAAGGCGTCGTTCTTCGTGCCCGGCGTCGTCGCCAAGCTCTATCCCGACGAGCAGAAGCGCATCGTCGCGGAGGGCCACGAGATCGGCATGCACGGCTGGATCCACGAGCGCACGAGCCCGCTGCCCGAGAACGTGGAGCGCGAGCTGATGGCGCGCGCGTTCGACACGCTGACCAAGGCGACGGGGCAACAGCCGGTCGGCGTCCGCGTGCCGTCGTGGGACTTCAGCCCGAACACGCTCAAGCTGATCCGAGAGATGGGGCTGCTCTACGACTCCTCGCTGATGGCGGACGACGAGCCGTACGAGCTCGTGGAGGCCGGCGTGCCGACGGGCGTGGTCGAGCTCCCCGTCGAGTGGATCAAGGACGACGCACCGTACTTCAACATGAACCGATTCGAAGCCCATCGTCCGTACACTCCGCCGTCGGGCGTCCTCGAGATCTTCCGGCGCGAGTTCGACGGCGCCGTCGCCGAGCGCGGCCTCTTCCTGCTGACGATGCACCCGCACATCATCGGACATCGCTCGCGCATGGCGATCCTCGAGGAGCTCGTGCGCTATATGAAAGCGACACCAGGCGTCTGGTTCGCGACGCACGAAGAGGTCGCGCGCTACTGCAAGGAGCAGGCGCGCTAGCAAGCGGCGACGCGTCCGCGGGCGCAGAACGCCCGAGCTACACCCGGGGCGCGTGGGGGGCAGCGGCGGCGCCGGGCGGTGTCTCGGCTCCTGTCCTCGCAGAGCCTGCGGATGTCGCCGAGACACCGCCCGGCGCCGCCGCTGCCCCCCACGCGATCTCACGCCCCTCGGGTTTTTGCCGCCTGCGCAACGCTTCGTCGCCTGCCAATGCTGCGTCGCGCGTCAGCGCCCGACCAGCTCACGGATCCAGTCGCGGTGCTGGTCGTAATGGTCGGCGTAGCCGCCCACGTCGGCCACGAAGCTCTCCGCCGTCGGCGCGTCCGCCGTTCCGGCGGCGAGCGCCGCGAGGCACGCGCGCGTCGCGGTGTGCGTGCCGCGCAGCGAATCGAGCACCTCGCCCGCCGGGCGCTGCCGCGTCGCGGCGAAGATCTTCGCGTTGAGCGCGTCCCAGTCCTCCGAGCCTTCGGTCGACGCGTCGAGGCCGAGCGCGTGATAGCGCGGGCGTCCGTCCAGCCTGGCGAGCAGGGCCTGCTCCCACACGGCGACGTGCATGAGGTGATCCTTCGCGGCCCAGCCGGCCGGGTCGCGGATGTCGACGAGCTCCCGCTCGCTCAGCCCGCTCACCGTCTTGTCGAGCTCTCCCCAGGCGTGGTCGAACCGAGCCAGCGCCGCAGCCGCGGTCTCGCGTGTGGTCATGGCGTCCCTCCTCGGCCCGCTATGACCCCGGTGGCCGCGCTTCGTGAAAGCGTATGATCCGGGGCCGTGACTGATCGCGCCCAGCAGACGCGCACCAGCTGGCTCGCGACGATCGCGCGGTACACGCGCGATCCCGACCAGCCCGGATCCGCGGACTACTGGTCCCCGTCCCTCGACTGTGCGAGCCGCGACGAGCTCCGGGCCATCCAGGACGCCAAGCTCGCCGCGCTCACCCCGTTCCTCTACGAGAACAGCGCGTTCTATCGCAGGCGCTTCGACCGGCTCGGCCTCGCGCCCACGGATATCCGGTGCGTGGACGATCTGCCGAAGTGGCCGGTGGTCGACAAGACCGAGATGATGGCGGACGTCGAGACCGATCCGCCGTACGGCACCTACACCACGCACGACAACGCGCTGTGGGCGGCGCGCGGCTGGATGATGTTCTCGTCGTCGGGCTCGACGGGCGTGCCGCGGATCTTTCGCTACTCCCAGATCGATCGCGAGCTGTGGGCGTGGGCGAACGCGCGCGCGCTCCACGCGTTCGGCATCCGCCCGGGCGACACGATGCTGATCTGCGCCGGCTACGGGCCGCACGTCTTCGCGTGGGGCGTGCAGTTCGCGCTGGCGAAGATGGGCGTCGCGTGCGTCCCCGGCGGCGGGATGACCGGCGAGGCGCGCGCGATGCTGATCGATCGCTTCAGGCCGACCGTCGTGACGTGCACGCCGTCGTACGCGCTCCACCTGGCGCGCGTGATGGAAGCGCGCGGCCTCGACCCGGCGCGCAGCTCCGTCCGCATGGTGCTCGTCGGCGGCGAGCCGGCGGCGGGCATCGAAGGGACGCGTCGACGTCTGGAGACACTGTGGGGCGCGCGTCTCGTGGAGTTCTACGGGTGCACCGAGGCCTCCCCCCATTGCGGCGGCTATTCGTGCCCGGCGTCGGACCGCGGGCCCGGGCCGGTCACCGCCCACCTGATGGAAGACGTCCAGGTGTGGGAGCTCGTGGATCCGGACACCCGGCAACGGGTCGCCGAAGGCGCGCGCGGCCTCACCGTGTGCACGAGCCTGAACTCGGAGAGCTCGCCGCAGCTCCGCTTCGTCGTGGGCGACTACTCGGTCTTCGATGCCTCGAAGTGCGCGTGCGGGCGGACGCACGTGCGCGCCGTCGGCGCCTTCGCGGGCCGCGCCGACGAGCTGATCAACCTGCGCGGTGTGAAGATGTACCCGGTCCAGGTCGAAGCGGCGGTGCGCGCGGTGGCCGGCATCGGCGATGAGTACGAGATCGTGCTCGCGTCGAACGCCGACGGGCTCGACGTGATGACCGTGCGTGTCGAGCACGCGAGCCCGTCCGTCGCCACGGACGTGGCGGCCGAGATCCGCACGCGCTGCGAGATCCGCTGCGACGTCGAGGTCCTGGCGCCCGGCACGCTCCCGAAGACGGAGTTCAAGGCCCGCCGGGTCCGCGACACGCGCCGCGCCGGCTGACCCTCAATAGAGGATGGGGCCCGAGGGCAGATAGAGCTCCGGCCTCCCGAACGCTCGCGACGACAGCCACACCGCCACGATGCGGAGCTGGAAGCCGCAGCTCACCAGCGCTTCGAGCAGCGACGCGCACGCGCCTGGGACGCGGACCGTCACACTTCCCGCTCCGCCCGCCACCGCCGCGCCCGCCACCGCCTGCAGGAACGCCGTCTCGTCGCGTCCGGCCGCCGGCCCGATCTGGTCGCCTCGCCGGTAGGCGAAGGCGGCGAGCTCGCCACCGCGCTCGATCGCCACGGTCGCGCTGGTGTCGCCGCGCCAGTGAGCAAGGTCGCGAGCGCGATCGTCGACGAAGACCTCGGCGATGAGCTTCTCCGCGGCGCCGGGGTCGTGCGGCAGCTCGCGCGCACGCGGATCGAGCCCGACCCGCTCCTGGAGCCGCGCCACCGCCGCGGCATCACCGTCCAGACGGTAGATCGGCCAGCGAGGCGCCATCCCCGCCATCACGTAGCGGGCCTGCGCATGCGAGCCGAGCGAGGAGCAGACGCAGCGCACGTCCGTTCCCCGGGCCTCGCCATAGGCCAGCGCCGGCTCGAGCAGCGCGCGTCCCACGCCGCGCCCCTGGTCGCCGGGGAGCACGAAGAACATGGACAGGTACCACACGCGGCCGCGGACCAGGGCGGAGACGATCCCGCGCATCCGCCCGTCCTCGACGGCGCAGAAATAGCCGTCCGAATCGGTGGTCAGCGCGACGCGCGCATCGCTCGGCACGGGCTCGTCGGACGATCTCGCGGACCCGCCCCCGCGCACGGCGAGGTCGCTGCTGGAGGCAACGTGCACGCGCCAGACGTCGTCGATCTCGTCCGGGCGGACCTTGCGGATCTGCATTCACGGGCCGCGTCTCCGGGGTCGTCGTACTCGACGCCGACGGCGAGGATGGCCTCGAGTCGCTGAAGACGTTGCAGACGCCGGTCACGACGTGGCTCTCGCGCACGGGCCGCGGTAGCCACCAGTGGTTCCAGCATCCCGGCGTCACGATCGGCAACCGCGCTGGCGTCCGACCGCATCTCGACGTCCGCGGTGATGGCGGGTACGTCGTCGCGCCGCCGA
>VGLJ01000086.1 GCA_016866775.1 Candidatus Rokuibacteriota bacterium
GCCCTTTTATCCGAGGCGCGGGTGACAAGGAGACGGCCCGCTCGCGACGCTCGGCCCTGGCCCTGGCCCCCCCTACCTCGGGTTGCGCGGAGGTTGCGTGCGCCGCCGCGTTCTGCCACGATTCGCAGCCCGCGACCGCGGGGGTGGGGGCGCCTTGACCCTGCCCCCCCCAGGGTCGCGCCCCCGCGTCGAGGTCGAGGTCGAGGTCGAGGCCGGCGTCGGTTGCGCGGGGGTTGCGTCCCGTGCCGTGATCTGCCGCGATCTGCCGAGTGATGCGCGGGAAACTGCGCGGTGATTGCGCCTCAAGAGAACATGCCGTATTACACGCCCGTGCTCCTCGCGAAGCAGCTCGCGACGCTCGACCACGTGTCGGACGGGCGCCTCGACGTGGGCGTCGGCATCGGCTGGTCCGAGGACGAGTACGACGCGGTGAACGTCCCGTTCCGGCAGCGCGGGCGGCGCGGCGACGAGTTCCTGAAGGCGTTGAAGGCGATCTGGACGCAGGACGAGGTCGAGTTCGAGGGCGAGTTCTATCGCATCCCGCGCTCACGCATCCTGCCGAAGCCGGTGCAGAAGCCGCACCCGCCGATCACCGTCGGCGGCTACAGCCCCGTCGTGGTCACGCGCGCGGTCACGCTCGGCGACGGCTTCAACGGCGGCAACGTCCCGCTCGACCGCGTCACGCCCGTCGTCCGCGAGCCCCACGCGGCGGCGGTGGCGGCGGGACGCGACCCGGCGCGGCGCTCCGTCGTCAGCCGTGGCTCGTACCACGTGCTCGATGCGCCGCAGGGGAAAGAGCGCCGGCCGTTGTGGGGATCGCTCGACGAGATCCGCGACGACATCCGCCGCTACGCCGATGCCGGGGCTGACCGAGCTGTTCCTCGAAGCGAACTTCCAGCCCGGCGGCCCGTCGCTCGACCGCGTGCTCTCGCACATGGATGCGCTCGCTCCCCGCGACTGATTGACCGTACACTCCCGCATCCGTTCCGACCGACTCCAGGAGGGTTCATGTCGATCCGTGTCCTGTTCCGCTCGCTCGCGATCGTCCCGCTCGTCGTCGCGCTCGTCATTCCCGCCGCCGCCCAGGACAAGCCGCGTCACGGCGGCGAGCTCGTCTTCGTGGTCCCCGCGGAGCCGCCGTCGTACGACGGCCACCGCGAGGGCACGTTCGCGATGGTCCATCCCGTCGCGCCGCACTACAACACGCTCCTCCGCGTCGACCCGACCGACCGCAGCGGCACGAAGGTCATCGGCGACCTCGCGGAGTCGTGGACGATCTCCCAGGACAGCAAGACCTACACGCTCAAGCTGCGCCGCGGCGTGAAGTTCCACGACGGCAGCGACATGACGTCGCGAGACGTGAAGGCCAGCTACGACAAGATCGTCAACCCGCCGGCGGGCGTGACCTCGTTCCGCAAGGCGCAGTACACCGACGTCGACGCGGTCGAAGCGCCGGACGCGAACACGATCGTCTTCCGGCTGAAGTGGCCGTCGGCGTCGTTCCTGAACCTCCTCGCGTCGCCCTACAGCTGGATCTACAAGGCGGACATCCTCGCCAAGGACGTCCGCTGGTACGAGAAGAACGTGATGGGCACGGGCCCCTTCGTGTTCGGCGAGTACGTGAAGGGCTCGCACTGGGTCAGCAAGAAGAACCCGAACTACTGGGACAAGGGCAAGCCGTACCTCGACGGCTACCGCGCGATCTTCATCAAGGACAACTCCGCCCAGGTGGCGGCGGTGCGCGCCGAGCGCGCGCACGCGCAGTTCCGCGGCTTCACGCCCGCCGAGCGGGACGCCATCGTCTCGAGCCTCGGCAGCAAGGCGACCGTGCAGGAGAGCGCGTGGGACTGCCGCGTGCTCGTGTCGCCGAACCACGAGAAGAAGCCGTGGGACGACAAGCGCGCGCGCCGGGCGCTGTCGCTGGCGCTGGACCGCTATCAGGCGGCACAGGCGCTCTCGAGGATCGCCATCGTCAAGTTCGTCGCGGGCGTGATGGTGCCGGAGACGCCGTTCGCGACGCCGCCCGCCGAGCTCGAGAAGCTCGCGGGCTTCGGCCGCGACGTCGCGAAGGCGCGTGCGGAAGCGAAGAAGCTCCTGCGTGAAGCCGGCGTCCCCGACGGCTACAGCTTCACGCTGAAGAGCCGGGCGGTGCCGATGCCGTACGAGCCCGTCGGCATCTGGCTCGTCGACCAGTGGCGGCAGATCGGCCTCAACGTGAAGCTGGAGTTCAACGAGACGTCGAAGTTCCTCTCCGACCTCCGCGAGGGCAACTTCGAGGTGAGCCAGGACGCGAACTGCGGCTACACGATCGAGCCGGACCTGGCGCTCTTCAAGTTCCTGTCGACCGGCGTGAGCGACAACAACTACGGCCGCTACAAGGACCCCGTGCTCGACGACCTCTACCAGCAGCAGAGCCGCACCATGGACGTCGAGGCGCGCAAGCGGCTGGTGCGCCAGTTCGAGAAGCGGCTGCTGGACGACGAGGCGCACTACGTCTACACGCACACGTGGTATCGCATCATCCCGCACAGCGCGAAGCTCAAGGGCTGGACGATCACGCCCAGCCACTTCCTGAATCAGCAGCTGGACCAGGTCTGGCTCGCTGAATGAAGCACGTCCGCCTCGGCCGCACGGGGCTGAGCGTCTCGCGCCTCTGTCTCGGCACGACGTCATCGTCGCGACCAAGGTCTTCGGCGCGACGGGCCCGCGCCCGTGGGACCGCGGGCTCTCGCGCAAGCACATCCTCGACGCGATCGACGCCTCGCTCCGCCGCCTGCGCACCGACTACGTCGATCTCTACCAGACGCACCACCCGGATCCGTCGACGCCGATCGACGAGACGCTGCGCGCGTTCGACGATCTCGTGCAGGCCGGGAAGGTGCGCTACATCGGGTGCTCGAATCTTCCGGCGTGGCAGACGGCGCGCGCGCTCGGGCGCAGCGCGCTGCTCGGCCTCGCGCGATTCGACTGCGTGCAGCCCCGTTACAACCTGCTCTTCCGCCAGCCGGAGCGCGATCTGCTCCCGCTGTGTCTCAAGGAGGAGCTGGGCGTGATTCCGTACAATCCGCTCGCCGGCGGCTTCCTCACCGGCAAGCATCACAAGGACGCGGGCCCGGCGCCGGACTCGCGCTTCACGATGCCGACGGCCTCCGCGCGTTACCGGGAGCGCTACTGGCGCGACCGCGAGTTCGCGACGGTCGAGGCGCTGCGCCCGCTCGCGCGCCAGGCGGGGATGTCGCTCGCGCAGCTCGCGATCGCCTGGGTGCTGGCGCATCCGGCCGTCACGTCACCGATCGTCGGCGCGAGCCGCCCCGGCCCGCTCGACGACGCATTCGCGGCGGCCGAGAAGTCGCTGGACCACGGGCTCAAGACGCAGCTCGACGAGATGACGTACGACTATCGTCTGGGCGACGACATCCGCTCAGAGAACAACCCGAGCGGGCCAGGGATCTCGTGCAATATTATGTATTACAGACCAGACGAAGGAGATTGACGGATGCCTCCGAGGAAGCTCATCACGATTTCCCTCCCTCCGCCTCTCCTGAAGCAGGCGGCAGCAGTCGCGCGTGAGGAGCACCGCACCAAGTCAGAGCTTGTGAGGGAAGCCATTCGTTTTTATGTCGAGACGCGTGCGGTACGGAAGGAGACCACGCGAGAACGGATCGCTCCGCTTCTCGCGCGTATCGACGCGCGCACACGGCGGGCGCCGGCGGCTGAAGTGCGCCGGCTCATCCGTGAAGCCGTGCGTACGGGACGTCAAGAGGGCCGCTCCCGGCGAGGATGAGGGCCGTCCTCGACACGAACGTCGTCGTCTCCGCGATCCTGATCCCACGCGGCAAGGAGCGGCGCATACTCGATGCCTGGCGTCGCGGTGCTTTCGATATCGTTACAGCGCCTGCCCTGCTCGAAGAGCTGGCGCGGGTGCTTTCGTATCCTAAGATCCGGGAGCGTCGGTGGATGAGCGACGCTGAACTGAGGGAACTGCTCGAGGGGCTCAGTGAGGGAAGCATAGTCGTGAGTGGCGATCTCGACGTTCGGGCAGGCCGTGATGCGAATGACAATATGTTCCTGGGGGCGGCGGTCGAAGGCGACGCCGACTACCTGGTGACTGGCGATCACGATCTGCTCGTGTTGAGGTCCTACCGTCGGGTGGAGATCGTTCGGCCGGCTGCGATTCTCAGAGCATTCTGAGAGGGGAGACCACGATGGGCTACGGATTCGCGCTGTTCGCCGCCACCGCTCCGGAGATCATCCGCGCCTGCGCGCGCGAGTCGGAGGCGCTCGGCTACACCTCGTTCTGGGTGAATCACCCGGGCAAGACCGATGGGCTGGCCGCGCTCGCCCTCGCCGCGGGGGAGACGCGCCGCATCGATCTCGGCGTCGGCGTCATCCCGCTGCACACGCGCGGACCCGAGAGCATCGCGGAGGGCGTGCGCACGCAGAAGCTGCCGCTCGAGCGGCTGCTCCTCGGCGTCGGCAGCCCGAACCCGAACTCGCTGCAGCGTGTCCGCGACGGCGTCGCCGCGCTCAAGCGCGACCTGAAGACGCGCGTGGTCGTCGCCGCGCTCGGGCCGAAGATGTGCCACCTCGCGGGAGAGGTCGCCGACGGCGTGCTCTTCAACTGGCTCACGCCCGAGTACGCGAAGCGCTCGGTGGAGCTGGTGAAGGCCGGCGCCGCGGCGGCGAAGCGCCAGCCGCCGAAGATGTGCGCGTACGTGCGGCTCGCCATCGGTTCCGCCGGCGGGGCGAAGGTGAAGGAGGAGGCCGATCGCTACGACGGCATCCCGGCGTACCACGCGAACTTCGTCCGCATGGGCGTGAAGCCGGAGACGACGGCCGTCATCGGCGCGAGCGCCGACGAGGTACGCACGAAGATCCGGCAGTGGCAGGGGATCCTCGACGAGGTGATCTTCCGGGCGATCGTCGCCAACGACACGGTCGACGAGAACCTCGCGCTGGTGCGCGCGGCGAAGCCGGCGTAACGGGCGGCGCGGGGGCGGCGGGCGGCGCGGGCCGCGGCGCCGGGAGGCCGCGGGGCGCCTCTGACCCCCGCCCCGCCAGCACCCGGTCCGGCGCTCGTTATTTCCATCGCACGGGCTGCGCCGCTTCGAGGCGTAGGAAAGGGAACGGGTCACCCGGCGCCCCGCGGCCTCCCGGCGCCGCGGCCCGCGCCGCCCGTTCCGACAAGAGGATCGGACTTCGAATCCGATGTCGTCGTGGCGTGATGGCTGAGGTGGCGTCGGAGTCGGTCGATGCTTGGTGGGTAAGCGCCGGAGACGAGACTGGGGCCGGCGGGCGTCGATGGGATGCCCCGGGTGCCCCGTTTCCTTTCCTAGGTCAGAAGCGGGCTGTCACTGCTAGATGGAAATAACGAGCGCCGGACCGGGTGCTGGCGGGGCGGGGGTCAGAGGGGCATCCCATCGACGCCCGCCGGCCCCACTCTCGTCTCCGAGGATTCGCGGTGCGCAAAGGGCGGATGCGGGCGAGGCGCGAGCTAGACGCGGAAACGCGAGCGGAAGACGCGGCGGATCAGGTAGGGGTTCGCGCCGAGCTCGTAGAGCTTCGCGATGTCGCCGGCCGTGAGCGCCGCGCGCTCCTCCGCGCTCACCGTATAGCCGGCGATGTCCTCCTCGCTCAGCCGGTCTTTCATCGCGTGCCGGCGCGCGACCTCCGTGAGGACCTTGTTCAGCGCGTACGAGGTCTTCATGGATGCACCCACACGGTCGCGCAGCCGGTGATCCACTCCGTGACAGGCTCGTAGGCGAGCGCGTCACCCTTCCAGCCCGGCACCGCGCCCAGCAGCGCGAGCCAGTTGCGGATCTCCTGGCCGCCGTTGCCGCCGTCGCGCTCGATATCCGCGTGCGTGAGGCGCAGCAGCGGCTCGGGATCCGCGCGCCCGATGTGATCGAGCACCCAGTGGTCCCAGTCGGAGTTGATGCGGCCCGTCTCCGGCGTGCCGACCCAGTGCGAGATGCCGCCCGTCGCGATCAACGCCACGCGCTCGGCGCCCGGCCGCGCGCGCAGGAAGTCGCCGACGAACGCGCCCATCGCGTGGCAGCGGCGCGGCGTCGGCAGCGGCGGCGCCGCGCAGTTCGTGTAGATCGGCAGCACCGGCGGCACGCGATCCGGCGCGAGGAACGACAGCGGCACCGCGAGCTCGTCCCAGCTCTCGATCTCGTACGAGTACGCGAGGTCGAATCCTGCCTCGAGCCCGGCCTCCAGCACCGCCATCCCGACACGCGGCGCGCCCGCGATCGTGCGCGCGGGAATCTTCATGAAGCCCGCGGCGCCCGCGCTCGGCGCGTCGTACGTCTCGCAGAGGCCGACGCAGAACGCCGGCATGTTCGAGTACGGGAAGTTCTGGAGGTGATCGTTGACGAAGAGCACGAGCAGGTCGGGACGCGCGGCCGCGAGGCGACGCTGGAGCTCGCGGAATCCCGCGTAGAGCCGCTCGCGCCGCTCCGGCTTCGAGACGTCCGGCCGGCCCGTGATCATGGGCGCGTGCGAGGTCAGCGCGGCGGCGACGATCTCGGCCATGGCGTGCTCCCTAGTCTCCCTGGATGGTGTGCACCGTCGTCGTGCGCCCGCAGCGCGTGCAGCGGCCCGAGACGAGCTCGATCTGCACCGAGGCCTTGAGGCGCTCGAGCGCGGCGTAGACGCGGCGCGCGTCGAGGTCGGTGACGATGCCGATGCAGGGCACACAGTGCGGCTCAGCGCGGATGAGGGCGGCGATTGCAGCCATGTCTTCGGTGCCGCGGCGCCGCAGCAGGGCGCTGGTCTGGATGAGCACGGTGGCGACGGTGTCCTGACACGCGCCGGCGACGCGATCGCCCGATTCGCGGGCCCGCCGCCGCGCGGTGTCGAGCCCGCTCAGAACACTCCACGGCATGGGGAGCCAACCTACCACGGTGTCCGGCGGTTCCGGTCAGCCTTTGCGGGCGCCCCGGTGCCGCGCGGAGACGTGCCGGGAGACGATCAGCGGCAGGCGAGCACGCACGTCACCACGGTCGCCCACGTCGGGGGAGAAGCCGCCCATCTCGCGGAAGAGCTGCTGCGATGACCTGCTCGCGCGTGGCACGCGGAGCCATGGACAAAGATTTTCCCATACCCCATGTCGCGGTTGTCGTGTGCTGTCGGCCGCTGGTACGATCCGCGCATGGCTTCCCCCGACGCGCTCGCGGGGCACCTCGCGTCCATCGTCCAGTCCGCGGACGACGCGATCATCAGCAAGACCCTGCAGGGGATCATCACGTCGTGGAATCCCGCGGCGGAGAAGCTCTTCGGCTACACCGCGGACGAGGCGGTCGGCCAGTCGATCCTGCTCATCATCCCGCCCGAGCGCCACGACGAAGAGGCGCAGATCCTCGAGCAGCTCCGGCGCGGCGAGGCGATCGAGCACTTCGAGACCGTGCGGGTGGAGAAGGGCGGCGCGCGCCGGCACATCTCGCTCACCGTGTCGCCGATCCGCAACGCCCGCGGCGAGGTCATCGGCGCGTCGAAGGTCGCGCGCGACATCACGGACCGCGTCCGGGGTGAGCGCGAGCGCGCGGAGCTGCTCGCGCGCGAGCAGGCGGCGCGCGAAGAGGCCGAGGCGCTGAACCGCAGCAAGGACCAGTTCCTCGCCGTGCTCTCGCACGAGCTGCGCACGCCGCTCAACGCGATCTACGGCTGGGCGCGGGTGCTGTCCGACAGCCAGCTCGACCCGAAGCTCCGCGCGCGCGGTGACGACGCGATCTTCCGGAACGCCAAGGCGCAGCTGCAGCTCGTCGAGGATCTGCTCGACGTCTCGCGGATCATCACGGGCAACATGCGCCTCGAGCTGCGGCCGGTCGGGCTGAAGCCCGTGATCGAGACGGCCCTCGATGCCGTGCGGCCGGCGGCGGGCGCCAAGGACGTGGAGCTGCGGAGCACGCTCGACCCCGCCGCGAAGACCGTGCTCGGCGCGCCGGAGCGCCTGCAGCAGGTGGTCTGGAACCTCCTGATGAACGCGGTCAAGTTCACCCCGCGGGACGGCCGGATCGAGATCGACCTGCGCAATGCGGGCTCGCAGGTCGAGATCGTCGTCCGCGACACCGGCGAGGGGATCGCCCCCGAGATGCTCCCGCACGTCTTCGAGCGCTTCCGCCAGGGCGACACCTCGACCACGCGCGTGCACGGCGGGCTCGGCATCGGGCTCGCGCTGGTGCGGCACCTCGTCGACCTCCACGGCGGCACCGTGACCGCGGCGAGCAGGGATCGGCGGGGGCGCGACGTTCACCGTGCGTCTGCCCGTGGCGCTGGCGACGGCGCACGCCCAGTCCGCGGGCGGCGCGGGAGCCGGCGCATCGCTGGAGGGCCGGCGCGTGCTGGTGGTCGACGACGACCTTGACGGGCTCGAGCTGGCGCGCGTGATCCTCGCGGGCGCGGGTGCCGACGTCCGCGCGTGCGCGTCGGCGTCCGCCGCGCCCGAGACGCTCTCGACGTGGCAGGCGGACGTGCTGCCGCTCGACATCGAGATGCCGGGCGAGGACGGCTACATGCTGCTGCGTCAGCTACGCGCGGCGGGCCACCGCGCGCCCGCGGTGGCGCTGACGGCCTACGGCCGGGGCGAGGACAAGAAGCGCGCGCTCGCGGCGGGCTTCGATCTCCACCTCGCGAAGCCCGTCGATCCCGCCGCACTCACATCCGCGATCGCGAAGGTCGCGCCGCGCCGCGCTTAGCGGCTCTCGACCCACGTGAGGCTCAGCGACGCGAGCGTCGCCTTCGTCGGATAGCCCGTCGCCGGGTCGCAGCCCGCCAGGTCGTAGTAGGTCGCACGCGCCCGCTCGAACTCTTCCGTCGTCAGCGCGACGCCGGCTGTCGGGCCCTTGCCCGAAAGCGGCGCGAAGAGCTTCTTCGGCAGCACGTCCGCGTTCTTGCCGATGCCTTCGCGCGCGTTGAACGCGCGGAGCAGGTGGATGCGTCGCTCGCCCACCTCGAGCAGCTCCTGCATGGTCGCGTCCCAGCCGGTGCCGGCGTGCACGAGCTCCACCGTCTCCGCGGGCCCGTAGAGCTGCCACGACGGCCCCCACACGAACTGGCAGAGCCCGAGCGTGTCGAGCGCCGAGTAGAAGCACTGCGTGCGGTACGCGAACCGCACCTTCTCGTCGGAGAGATCGCGCAGGTCGAGGTTGCCGAACTCGCCGAGCTCCGCGAGCCGCTTGCGCTGCAGGCTGTCCGGCTTCGCCTTCAGCATCGAGTCGTGCTCGGAGGACTGGTGATCGGCGCCGAACGGATTGACGGCGTAGATCAGACCGAGCGAGCGCTTGTGCTGCGGCATGTGCGCGGGGAACTCCTGGCCCTTCGCGGTGACCGTCAGGTCGACGGCGGCGGGCCCGAGCTTCTGCGCCGCGCGCAGGCTGCCTTCGGCGAGCAGGTCGCCGACGCCCTTCCGGAGCGCGATCGCTTCGATCGCCCGGAGCAGCGACTGCCCGTCGCCGAACGCGAGCCCGAGGCCCTGGTCGTCGAGCAGGCCCTTGGCCTTCGCCTCCATCGCCCACGCGATCGTGCCGCCGCAGGAGATCGTGTCCATCCCGTACTTGTTCGCGTCGGCGGACGCCTTCGCGAGGATCTTGAGATCGCCGACGCCGCACATCGAGCCCATGAGGCTCAACGTCTCGTACTCGGGCCCGCCGTAGACGGGATCGACGTCGAGGCCGGGATCGTGGACCTCCACGACGCGCTTGCACTTCACCACGCACGCGTAGCAGGTGTCGCGCTCCTTGAGGATCGTCTTCACGAGCGTGGTGCCGTCGATCGCCTTCGCCTGCTCGAACGTGCCCTCGTTGTAGTTCATCGACGGCAGGCCGCCCGTCTTGTCCTGGATGGCGAGCACGCCCGCCGTGCCGTATTCCCCGAACCACGTGATGCCGGGATTCGCCTCCTGCAGCTCCTTCAGCCGCTTGACCAGGTCGCGGAACTTCTCGGGCACGGCGGGTTTCGGCGCCTTCGTCCCGCGCACCGCGACGGCCTTCAGATTCTTCGAGCCCATCACCGCGCCGAGCCCCGTCCGGCCGTTCGCGCGGTTCACCATGTTCATGATCGCGGCGAAGCGGACCTTGTTCTCACCGGCCGGTCCGATCTGCGCGATCTCGATCTTCTGGTCGCCCAGCTCGTTCTTCAGGGCCGCGTCGACGTCCGCCGTGACCTTGCCCCAGAGGTGCTTCGCGGGCTTCAGCTCCGCGGTGCCGTCGTGGAGCCAGAGGTAGACCGGCTCGGCCGCCTTGCCGGTGAACACGATGGCGTCGGCGCCCGCGTTGCGCATCTCGGCCGGGAAGAATCCACCGCACTGGCTGTCGCCGATCGCCCCGGTGAGCGGCGAGCGCGCGCACGCCGTCATCCGGCTCTGTCCGGAGATCGCGAGCCCGGTGAGGGGGCTCACGGCCATCACCAGCACGTTCTCGGGCCCGAGCGGATCCGCGCCGACCGGGATCTGCCGCATGAGCAGGTACGCGGCGAGCGCGCTCCCGCCCGGATACTTGCGGTAGACGTCTTCCGGAATCGTCGTCGTCTCGATCGAGCCCCTGGTGAGGTCGACGTGGTACACGGTGGCCGTCAGCGCCATCGAGAATTCTCCTTTCCGGACACGCGCGCACTCTACCATGCGGCCGATGCTTCCCTTGGCGGCGGTCGATGCCGTAGTGTGAGTTCGGTGAAGCGGCTCGATCCCCGCACGCGGCAGTGGGCGTCGCTGGTCCTGCTCCTCGTCATGGCCGTGTTCTTCCTCGCCGCGTGGGTCGTCGCGGGCGACGTCTTCGACCCGCTCGACCAGCGCGCGCGGGCCCTCATTCGAGACGGCCGCCCGGATGTGCTCGAGACGCCGATGTGGCTGGTCGGCGTGCTCGGCTCGGGCTACGTCCTCCTGCCGGTCACGCTCGTCACGAGCGTCGTGTTCTGGCGGCGCCGCCACCGCGTGCTCGCGCTCTGGCTGCCGACGATCGCCGCCGCGACGGTGCTCGCGCTCGGCCTCACCAAGTGGCTGATGAACAAGCCGCGGCCGACGCTGCGCGGCTACGGCTTCCCGAGCGGCCACGTGTTCGGCGTGACGGTCTTCGTCATGATCGCGCTCTACCTGCTCTGGCGCTTCGACGCGCGGCCGGCGTGGCAGCGGGCGGCGCGCCTCACGGGCGCCGCGTTCGTGACCATCGTCGCGTACAGCCGCATCTACGTGAACGCGCACTGGCTCAGTGACGTGGTCGGCGGACTCCTCGCCGGCATCGCGTTCGGGCTGGTGATCGTGCTCGCGCTCGACCACCGGGTGCGCTGATGACCTCGAGCCCCGCGGCCACGAGCGCCGACGTCAGGCTCGCGAAGCGCCTCATCCTCGACGAGCTGTTCGACCTCTCGCTCTACCGCACGCTCCACGCCATCGCCCCGGCCGATCTCCGCCGGACGCTCGAGGCCCTGATTCCCGTCGAGACCCGGCACTTCGCGTTCTGGCAGGACTTCTTCGGACTCCGCGTGCAGCGGCTCGACGCGGGCCGGCGGATCAAGCTGGCGCTGCTGGCGCTGCTCTGCCGGATCTTCGGCGCACCCGCCATCCATCTGGCGCTGGAGGCGATCGAGGTCCACGGCGTTCGGAAGTACCTCCAAGTATGGGATCGCTACCGGGACGACGCGCGCCTTCGGGCCGCCCTGCGCGAGGTGCTGGAGGACGAGTTCAAGCACGAGGACGCGACCGTCGCCGGCGACGAAGCGCGGAAGATCAATCCCGAGCGCGTGCGCAACATCTTCCTCGGCCTGAACGACGGGCTCGTCGAGATCGTCGGCGCGGTCAGCGGGTTCTTCGCGGCGTTCGGCAACGCCGGGATGGTGCTCATGGCGGGCATCACCGTCGGCGTCGCGGGCGCGATCTCGATGGCGGCGGGGGCCTACGTCGCCACGAGCTCGGAAGCGGAGGTGCGCGACACCGAGACCGCGCGGCGCCGGTTCCTCGGCGAGACGACGGCGGACGCGGAGACCGGCGAGTCCGCGCTGGGCTCGGCGATCGTCGTCGGCCTGAGCTACTTCGCCGGCGCGCTGGTGCCCGTGCTGCCCGTCCTCTTCGGTGCGCACACCGCGTGGCCGTCGCTGATCACCGCGGGCACGATCATCATCGTCGTCTCGATGCTGCTCGCCTTCCTCTCGGGGATGAACGTCCGCCGCCGCATCGTCACGAACCTCGTGATCATCGCGGCGGCCGTCGGCATCACGTACGTGATCGGCATCGTGACGAAGGCGGTCTTCGGCATCGCGGTCTAGCTCCTCGGAGGGGGGCTTCGCCCCCCTTCCGACGGTCGTCGCGCGCTGACGCGCGCTCCTCCCTGCCTCCCCCCAACAGCAGGATTGCGCGGGCGAAGCTCGCGCTCGGAGTGGCGAGCCTATGTGCGTCGGCGGCGCCAAACTCCCGCGAGCATCGCGACGGCGATGAGACCGGCGCTGCCGCCGAGCGCGCAGGCGGTCTTGATGCCGAACGTCTCGGCCAAGGAGCCGACGAGGAAGGCGCCGAACGGGTTCACGCCGACGAAGACCACCACGTAGAGGCTCATCATCCGGCCCCGCATCGCGTCGGGGACCGTGACCTGCACCGTGCTCTGCGCCGACGACGTGAAGGTGATCTGCGCCATCCCCGTGATCACGAGCGCGGCCACCGCGAGCGGGAAGCTGCGGACGACCGAGAGCGTCAGAAGGCCGGCGGATGCGGCGGCGCCGGCCGCCATGACGAGCGTCAGCGGCGGCCGGCGGAGGTTGGCGCTGGCGACGCCGATCGCGCCGAGCACCGCGCCCGTCCCGAGCGCGCCCATGAGGAAGCCGAAGCCGCGCGCGCCTTCGCCGAGCGCGTCGCGCGCGAACAGCGGCACGATCACGTTGAAGTTCAGGACGAAGAGGCTCACGAAGAGCAGCAGGGCGAGGATGACCGTGACGATCGGCGTCCGCGCGGCGTAGCGCACGGCTTCCATGATCTCTTCCCGGACCGTGGCGCGGGCCCCTGGGTGCGGCGCGCCGTCGATGCGCATCGCGAGCAGCGCCGCCAGCACCGCCACGAAGCTCACGCCGTTGATGAAGAACGCGGTGCCGACCCCGTACCTCGCGATCAGGATCCCCGCGAGCGAGGGCCCCACGACGCGCGCGGCGTTGAAGACGCCGGAGTTCAGCGCGATGGCGTTCATCAGATCGGCCTTGCCGACCAGCTCGATCACGTACGACTGCCGCGCGGGCATGTCGATGCTGTTCGCGACGCCGTAGACGGCGGCGAGGACCGCGACGTGCCAGTAGGCGATGTGCCCCGACCAGACCAGCGCCGCGAGCGCGAACGCCTGCAGCATCATCGCGACCTGCGTCGCGAGGATGAGGCGGCGCTTCGCGACGCGATCGCTCAGGACCCCGCCCACGAACGCGAACAGGAGCACCGGCGCGAACTGCAGCGTGCTGATCAGCCCGAGCAGGAACGGCGAGTTCGTCAGCTCGAGGACGAGCCACGCCTGGGCCACGCTCTGCATCCACGTGCCGATGCGTGAGAGGAGCTGACCGGTCCAGAACAGCCGGTAGTCGCGATGCCCGAGCGCGCGCAGGCCGCGAGGCAGCGGCATCGCGTCAGACCAGCCGGTCGCGCAGGCGCGAGCTGATGGCGTCGACGACCATGACCATGGCCACCGTCACGAGCAGCACCGTCGACGCCGCCGGGTAGTCGATGATCCGCAGGTAGGTCTGGAGGTAGAAGCCGATGCCGCCGGCGCCGACGAAGCCGAGCACGGTGGCGGCGCGGATGTTGGTCTCGAGCCGGTAGAGCACGTACGAGAGGAACAGCGGCAGCACCTGGGGCAGCACGCCGTATCTCAAGATTTGCAGCCGCGTCGCGCCCGTGGCGGTGATCGCGTCGACCGGGCCGCGGTCGATGCCCTCGATCGCCTCGGAGTAGAGCTTGGCGAGCGACGTCGTCGTGTACGCGATGACCGCCAGCACGCCGGGGAAGGGGCCGAGGCCGACGGCGGCGACGAAGACGAGCGCGTAGACGAGGGTGTCGACGCTGCGGAAGAAGTTCAGCACGGCGCGCGCGGGGTAGAAGAGCGGCGGCGCCGCCACGTTGCGCGCGGAGACGAAGCCGAGCGGAAGCGCCGCGACCGCCGCCACCGCCGTCCCGAGCAACGCGATCTCCACGGTGACGAGCGCGCCACGGAGCGCCGACGGCAGCACGCTGAGGTCGGGCGGGACCATGCGGCGAAAGAACTCGAGCATCCACGGCACCCCGCGCGCGAGGCGCACGGGGTCGGCGCTCGTGTCCCACGCGATCCAGGCGAGGACGACGACCGAGACGAAGACGAGCGCGGGCGTGCGCCGTCTCATGCCGGCGCCTCCCCGTAGATGTCGCGCACGACCGGCGGTGTGACCCGCGACGGCGGGCCGTCGAAGATCACGCGCCCGCGCCGCAGGCCGACGATCCGTGTGGCGTAGGCGAGCGCGGTCTCGAGCTGGTGCTGGCTCACCACGAGCGTGAGGCCGTGGTCGACGTTGATGCGCTTGAGCAGGTCCATGATGCTGCCGGTGAGCTGGGGATCGAGGCTCGCCGTCGGCTCGTCGGCGAGGATCACGGCCGGCTCCTGCGCGAGCGCGCGCGCGATCGCGACGCGCTGCTGCTCGCCGCCCGACAGCGTGTCGGCGCGCCGCTCGGCCATGTGCGCGAGTCCGACGTGCGTCAGGCAGTCCATCGCGCGCGCGCGATCCTGGGCGGGGAAGTGCCCGAACACGCTCGGCACGGGCGCCACGTAGCCGAGGCGGCCGGCCAGCACGTTCTCCAGGACCGACACGCGCCGGACGAGATTGAACTGCTGGAAGATCATCCCGATGCGCCGCCGCGCGGCGCGAAGCTCGGCGGCCGCCGCGCCCGTGATCGGAGTACCGGCCACGCGGACCGTCCCCGCCGACGGCTCGACCAAACGATTGATCGCGCGCAGCAGCGTCGTCTTCCCCGCGCCGCTCCGGCCCAGGATGACGAGGAACTCGCCGGCACGGACCGTGAGGTCGACGTTGTCGAGAATGACCGCGGCCGGCGGGAGCGCGACGCGCAGCCCCGCCACTTCGATCATGCGATCGGTGGTCAGCGTGGCCGGAGGTTCAGGAGGTCGACGGCCTGGCGGACGGGATCGTAGTCCTTGTCCTCGGCCGCCTCGAACCCGTCGATGTCGTAGACCCGCTTGAGCAGCGCGGCGTACGCCGGGCCGCGCATCTGGACGAGCCCCCCGCGGACGCGGTTGAACAGGGCCGGCTCGAGGCCTTCGCGCGCGGCGATGCCCGCCTCGGGAATCGGCGGCGTCTCCGCGACCCACGCCACCTTGTCGCGCTCCGCCGGGTCCTTCAGGTACTGCTCGCGCGCCATGTCGAAGGAGGCGATCGCGTCGACGTGCCCGTTGAGGAGCGCGCGCATGCTCGCGTCGTGGGAGCCGGAGAAGACCACTTCGCGGAAGAACGTCTTCGGGTCCTTGCCCTTGACGAGCCCGCGCTGCATCAGCAGGACCATCGGATAGACGTACCCGGAGGAGCTCGCGGGGTCGACGAAGGCGATCGTCTTGCCGCGCAGGTCTTCCACGGATTTGAACCCGGCCTCCTTGCGCACGAAGATCCGTGAGGTAAACGTCGCCTTGCCGTGCCAGAGGTTGCGCGCCACGATCGTCGCCTTCGCCTCGCGATTCGCGAGCACGTAGCCGACGGGATGGACCCACGCGAGGTCGGCGGAGCGGTTGCGGAGCGCCTCGATGACGGCCGCGTAGTCCGACGCCACCGTCACACGGAAGGGCACACCGACGAGCTGACCCAGCGCCTTGCCGAAGTCTTCCCCGGCGGCGAGGAGGTCGGTGGGCTTCTGCGACGGCGTGAGGACGAGGT
This sequence comes from Candidatus Rokuibacteriota bacterium, assembly GCA_016866775.1. Classification (GTDB taxonomy): domain Bacteria; phylum Methylomirabilota; class Methylomirabilia; order Rokubacteriales; family CSP1-6; genus VGLJ01. The sequence goes on from VGLJ01000086.1 coordinate 15,877, forward strand.
GCAGCGGGCGGTTCGCGGTGCCGGTCGCTGCCGGAACGAACGTCGCCAGAATCACGAGGAGGAGGGCGGCCAGAGCGGGCATGCGGGTTACCATAGCAGGTGATGGCTTCGCTCGCCCGCGTCCTCGTCGTCGACGATGATCCGAGCGTCGCCGAGGTCCTCGCCGACTTCTTCGGCGAGGAAGGATACGAGGTGCGGACGGCCGAGAGCGGCCGTGTCGGTCTCGACCTCTTCGACGCGTGACGCCCGCACGTGGTGCTGCTCGACCTCCGCATGCCGGGCATGAGCGGCGAAGAGGTCTTCCTGCGGATCCGCGCCATGCAGCCGAGCGCCGCGGTGATCTTCGTCACGGGCGCGGACGACGAGGTCGTGGCGCGACGGCTGCTTCGCTGCGGCGCGACCGACTACGTCCAGAAACCTATCGATCTCGACTACTGCGCGCTCGCGGTCCTGCTCGGCGTGGCGCGCGGCTCTCCGCCACTTGCCGGCGGCTCGCCGGAGCCGATGGTCCAGGCGCTCTACAAGCTGGTCCGGGCGGTGCGCCTGCTCGACGAGCCGGCGTCGCCACTGCGCCAGTCGCTGGAACAGCTCACGTACGCGGCGTTGCGGGACGCGCTGGCGCACGCGCCCGCGCGGGCGCTGAGCCAGCTCGAGATGATGCGCCGGTATCTCGACGAGCCGGCATCCAGCATGATGTCCGCCGAGGACCGCGCGCGCATGGAAGAGGCGCTCGCGGCGCTCACGTCGTTCGCGCGCTGAGGAGCGCCCCATGGCGAAGGTCAAGCCGATCCCCGAAGGCCACAACAGCGTGTCGCCCTACCTGATCGTGGACGACGCGGCGCGCGCGCTCGAGTTCTACAAGAAGGCGCTCGGCGCGACGGAGCTGATGCGCCACGGTGGGCCGGGCGGCAAGATCGGTCACGCCGAGGTGCGCATCGGTGACACCGTCGTGATGCTCGCCGACGAGCACCCGGACCACCACGCGCACGGGCCGAGGAAGTTCGGCGGCTCGCCGGTGAGCCTCCACGTCTACGTGGAGGACGTCGACGCCGTGTGGGCGAAGGCGCTGGCCGCGGGCGCGAAGGTCACGCGCCCGCTCGACAACCAGTTCTACGGCGACCGCATCGGCTCGTTCGAGGACCCGTTCGGCCACACCTGGCACGTCTCGTCGCACATCGAGGATGTTTCTTCGGAGGAAATGACCCGCCGCATGGCGGCGATGGGGCAGGGCGGAAAGAAGACCTAGACGCTGATCGGCCGGCCGGAGACCCAGGAGTAGAGTACGACCGGATCCAGGTCGGCGCCATTGGGCCAGCAGACGGTGCCGAGATCTGAGAGCCTGTGAAGATTTGGGAAATTGCTCGCCGACAACGCGACAGGGATCGTAGAGTCGGCGCATGAACGACACCCTGTTCGAGTTGCCGAGGCCGGAGACACCGCGTCCGCCGCTTGAAGCGAAGGGCGAGCCGCGACTGCAGCGGCCGAACCGGGAACAGGTCGAGGTGCGCCCCGTGGATCTCGAGGGCCTGCTGCCCGCGGATCATCGGGCCCGCA
>VGLJ01000087.1 GCA_016866775.1 Candidatus Rokuibacteriota bacterium
GCCGTGGCCGTGGCGCTGCTCGCCGCGGCCGCGCTGGCGGCACTCGCCGGCGCGGGCGCGTGGCTTTTGACCTCGCCGCGCTTCGCCGTCCAGCACGTCGAGGTCAAGGGGACCCAGCACCTGACGGCGGAGCGCATTCTCCACGCGGCCGCGATTCCGCCGGGCCGGAGCCTCTTCCTCCTCGACCCGCGGACGATCGAGCGCGGCGTCGAGACGCTGGCCGAAGTCGAGCGCGCGGAGGTGATCCGCGAGCTGCCGGATCGCGTCACCATCGTCGTCGAAGAGCGGCGGCCGTTCACGCTCGTGCACGCCGGGCGGCTGCACTGGATCGACGAGCGCGGCCACGTGCTCGGCCGCGAGCCGCAGGCCGTGACGCCGCCGGCGCCGATCATCAGCGGGCTCAGCGAGGCCGAGCTGCTCGGCATCAAGACCGCGCCGAGCGGACGGGCGCGCGACGCGATCCGGCTCATCCGCGCGCTGCTGCGCAGCGGCAGCACGCTCGCCGCCGAGATCTCCGAGATCGACGTGAGCCAGGCCGACGGCCCCGTGCTCTACATGGTCGGCGGCATCGAGGTGCGGCTCGGCGCCGACGAGTGGGACGAGCGGCTCGCACGCCTCGAGGGCGTGCTCGCGCAGACGGGGACGCGCGCGGGCGGCATTCGCATGGTCGACCTCAGATTCCGCGACCAGGTCGTGCTCCAGGGAGGGCGATAGCCATCAATCGCGCGCGCACGCAAGACCTTATCGTCGGCCTCGACGTCGGCACCACCAAGATCTGCGCGATCGTCGCCGCGCCCCACCTCAACGGGATCGACATCGTCGGCGTGGGCAGCGCGCCGTCGCGCGGGCTCAGGCGCGGCGTGGTCGTCAACATCGACTTCACGGTCGAGGCGATCAAGCAGGCCGTCGCCGAGGCGGAGCACATGGCCGGCGTCGAAGTCGCCGGCGTCTACGCCGGCGTCGCGGGCGGCCACATCCGCGGGCTGAACAGCCGCGGCGTGGTCGGCGTCTCCGGGCGCGATCGCGAGGTGAGCGACCAGGACGTCGAGCGTGTCGTCGAAGCCGCGCGCGCGATCAACCTGCCGCAGGACCGCGAGATCATCCACGTGCTGCCGCAGACGTTCGTCGTCGACGACCAGGACGGCGTCCGTGAGCCCGTCGGCATGTCCGGCGTCCGCCTCGAGGTCGAGTGCCACATCGTGACCGGCGCGATCACGTCCGTGCAGAACGTCGTGCGGTCCGTGAACCGCGCGGGGCTCGCGGTGGACGACATCGTGCTCGAGTCGATCGCCTCCGCGGAGGCCGTGCTCTCGGCGGACGAGCAGGAGCTCGGCGTGCTGCTCGTCGAGATCGGCGGCGGCACGACGAACGTGGCGCTGTTCCGCGAAGGCGCCGTCTGGCACACCGCGGTGCTGCCGCTCGGCGGCGATCACATCACCAACGACATCGCCGTCGGCCTGCGCACGCCCGTCGCGGAGGCGGAAGAGCTGAAGAAGCGCTACGGCTGTGCGCTGACCGCGCGCGTGCCCGCGCAGGAGACCGTGGACGTCCCGTCGGTCGGCGGGCGCAAGCCGCGTGAGCTCTCGCGCCAGGTGCTCTCCGAGATCATCCAGCCGCGCGTGGAGGAGATCTTCCGGCTCGTCGCGAAGGACCTCACCAAGGCGGGGTTCGAGGACGCGGCGACCTCCGGCGTCGTGGTGACGGGCGGGACCTCGATCCTCGAAGGCATGCCCGAAGTGGCGGAGGCGGTGTTCTCGCTGCCCGTGCGCCGCGGGATGCCGGACGACGTCGGCGGCCTCTCGGACATCGTGCGCTCGCCCATCCACTCGACGGCGGTCGGTCTGGCGCTCTACGGCTCGCGGCACGCACCGCGCGCGATCAACGGTACGACGGAAACGGGCGTCTTGAAACGGGCGGCGGCATGGCTCGGCGGAATGTTTTGACAAAAGGAGAGGCGATGGACAAACGGCGGCCGCTGTTCGAGCTGGAGGAGCACGAGCCCGTGGCGAAGATCAAGGTGATCGGCCTCGGCGGCGGCGGCGGCAACGCCGTGAGCCGGATGATGGCCGCGCAGTTCACGGGCGTCGAGTTCATCGTCGGCAACACCGACATCCAGGCGCTCCGCGCGTCGCCCGCGCCGACGAAGATCCAGCTCGGCACGAGGCTGACCGGCGGTCTCGGCGCCGGCTCGAACCCGGACGTCGGGCGCAACGCGGCGCTCGAGGATCCCGAGGAGATCACGCGCCTCCTGAAGGGCGCGGACATGGTGTTCATCACCGCCGGGCTCGGCGGCGGCACCGGGACCGGCGCGGCGCCGGTCGTCGCGTCGCTCGCGAAGGATCTCGGGATCCTCACCGTCGCGGTCGTGACCAAGCCGTTCACGTTCGAGGGCAAGACGCGCCAGCGCCAGGCCGACTTCGGGCTCGAAGCGCTGCGTCCCGTCGTCGACACGCTGATCACCATTCCGAACCAGCGCCTGCTCGCCGTCGTCGATCGCGGCACGCCGCTCGTCGAAGCGTTCAAGGTCGCCGACACCGTGCTCCAGCAGGCCGTGCAGGGCATCTCGGATCTGATCCTCGTCCCGGGCCTCATCAACCTCGACTTCGCCGACGTCCGCACGATCATGGCGGGCATGGGCATGGCGATGATGGGCACGGGCATCGGGCACGGCGAGCATCGCGCGATCGACGCCGCGCACAAGGCGATCGCGAGCCCGCTGCTCGACGACACGTCGATCGACGGTGCGCAGGGGATCCTCATCAACTTCACGGGCGGCCTCGACATGTCGATCCACGAGGTCGAGGAGGCCGCGCGCATCGTGCACGAGGCCGCGCACGACGACGCGAACATCATCTTCGGCGCGGTCGTCGACCCGTCGCTCCACGACGAGATCCGCATCACGGTGATCGCGACGGGCTTCGTCGAGAAGAAGCTCGCGGCGCCAGTCACGTCCGTGCTGCCAGGCAAGGTCGTCGAGATCTCGCGGCCCGCCGCGCGCCCCGTCGCCGGCGCGGGCGCCGGCGCGAGCGCGTGGCGCCGCCGCGCGACGGAGGCGCGCATCGAGGGCTTCGAGCCGATCGACGACCCGAACGACGACCTGGACGTCCCGGCGTTCCTCCGGCGCCAGGCCGACTAAGGCGCCGAAGGCGGCGACGTCCCAGGGAGTCGTCGGCCGATTGCCGGGCGGCGGCGTTGAGCACGCGCGTTCGGGAAAGTAGCAAGAGATGTGAATTCGCGTTTAATTCCAGAGGGCGCTCTGGACGAACCAAAACACGCTGCCGATAGATGTGAATAACTCCGCTGCGGGGGCCGCCGGTAGTTACGGGGCCGGTATCAATCTTTGCACGTTGACCGCAGGCAGGATCGGACGTCACAGTGCGCGCAGGCGGACCCATGGCGATCCAGAGCGCGCAGAACGCCGAGCCCGAGCCTCCGCATCCGGTTCTCAAGGCGATCCTGCTGTGCGAGCGGATCATCGCGGAAGTGGGGACGACCAAGATCACGCTGGTCGGAACGCTGGGCCGGCTGACCTCGTCGCAGTTCCCATTCGACTACCGCCGTGGCTTGGAACTCTACGTGCAAATCACCGACGTGGCCGGGGCGTATGCGATGCGGATGGAGGTCATCCGTCTCGAAGACGAGCGGACCATCGCTGAGGGTGAAACCGTCAGTGTGATCGCCGATCGAATGGACGCGTACGACGTCGGGTTCGAGCTGCCTTCGATTCCGTTCGAGCGTCCTGGACGCTACGATTTCCGCGTGTTTGCGAATAGCCGCTTCATCGCGTCTGCGGTACTCTTGGTCGAGAGAGCGGCATAGGAGGGGCGGATGCACCAGGACCGCATCAGAATCTGGATCAGAAAGCCGGATGGCACGGTCATCAGCAAGACGACCATTCCCGAGAAGCCGTTCGTGCTCGACAAGCCGAGACCCGCCACGCCCAAGAACTAATTAGCTCTGATCGCGCACGGCCGGCCGCAGACTCACTACACCTTTCCTTCGCTCGACCGCGCCGGCATTCCGCATCTCACCACCACGCGCCACTGTCCTGGCGTGACACCGTCGCATCTCGCGACCGGGCCGTTCAACGACGGGGCGAGCGAGATCTTGAAGAGCGCCGGACTCGACTACACCCGGCTCGCGTGGGCGAAGCAGGTGCACGGCAACACCGTCGCGCGCGTCGGCGAGCGCGGGGGCCCGTTCCGCGACGGCGCGGACGTGCTCGTCACCGACACGCGCGGCGTCGGGCTCGCGATCTTCACCGCCGACTGCCTCGCGATCACGCTGATCGACGACACCGCCGGCGCGCTGTCCGTGTCGCACGCCGGATGGCGCGGGACCGTGCGCGACGTGCCGGGAACGGCGGTGGCCGCGCTGCGCGCGCTCGGCGCGCGGCCGGAACGATTGCGCGTCACCATCGCGCCCTCGATCGGGCCCTGCTGCTACGAAGTCGACGAGCCGGTGACGCGCGAGCTGAGCGCGACGTTCCCCGATCTCTGGGAGCGATGGGCGACGCCGGTCCGGCCCGGGCACGTGACGCTCGACCTCTGGCGCGCCAACGAAGACCTGCTCGCGCGCGCCGGCGTCGATCCGGCGCGCATCGAGAACGCGCGCCTCTGCACGGCCTGCCACCGCGACGTCCTGTACTCGTATCGCAAGGGCGACCGCGGCCGTCTCGTCACCGTCGCCGCGCTCCCGTAATGCTAGAATCGCTCCCATGCACGACATCCGCGCGGGACTCATGCGCGTGCGCGAGCGGATCGCCGCGGCGGCCGAGCGCGCGGGACGGCGGGCGGACGACGTCCTCCTGATCGCCGTCTCGAAGACCGTCGAGGCCGAGCGCATCCGCGAGGCGATCGAGGCCGGGGTCGTGGCGCTCGGCGAGAACCGCGTGCAGGAAGCGAAGGCGAAGATCGCCACGCTCGGCCGCCCGGTGCCCTGGCACCTCATCGGGCACCTGCAGACCAACAAGGTGAAGGACGCGCTCGCGCTGTTCGACGTGATCCAGTCGATCGATCGGCTCGAGGTCGCGCGCGAGTGCGAGCGCCGTGCGGCAGGCGCCGGCCGCCCCGTCGACGTGCTCCTCGAGGTCAACGTGGGCAACGAGCCCAGCAAGAGCGGCTTCGCCCCCGACGCCGTCGCCGCCGCGCTCGACGCGATCGGCGGCATGGCGCATCTGAAGGTGCGCGGGCTCATGGCGATTCCGCCCGCCGTCGAGCGCCCCGAAGAGTCGCGGCCCGCGTTCCGCGCGCTGCGCGCGCTGGCCGAGCGCCACGGCCTCGGCGAACTGTCGATGGGCATGAGCGGCGACTTCGAGGTGGCGGTGGAGGAAGGCGCCACGATGGTGCGCGTGGGCACCGCCATCTTCGGCCCCCGGCCGCCGAGAGCTGCGGCATGAGCGTCAAGGGCAAGCGGATCGGGTTCGTCGGCTGCGGGAACATGGGCGAGGCGCTCGTGAAGGGCCTCGTGGAGGCGAGCGTCGTCACGGCCGACATGATGATGGCCGCCGACTCGCGCGCGGACCGGCTCGCCGACCTCGATCGCCGCTACGGCATTCGCGTGGCCAAGGACAACATGGAGCTCGTGCGCGAGTCCGACGTCGTGCTCCTCGCGGTCAAGCCGCAGATCATGACGCCCGTCCTCAAGGAGATCGCCTCGTCGCTGTCGCGGCGGCAGCTCGTGATCTCGGTCGCGGCTGGTGTCGCGACCGCGACGATCCTCGGCGCGGTCGCCAAGGACATCCGCCTGATCCGCGTGATGCCGAACGCGCCCGCGCTCGTGCTCGAGGGCGCCACGGCCATCGCGAAGGCGAAAGGGCTCGAGGCCGGTGATCTCGAGACCGCGGAAGAGATCTTCGGCGCCGTCGGCAAGGTCGTCGTCCTCGACGAGGAGCTGATGGACGCAGTGACCGGCCTGTCGGGATCCGGGCCGGCGTACGTCGCCGTCGTCATCGAGTCGCTCGCCGACGGCGGGGTGAAGATGGGCCTCGACCGCGCGACGGCGATGACGCTCGCCACGCAGACGGTGCTGGGCGCGGCGAAGCTGCTGCTCGAGACGGGCGTGCATCCGGGCTCGCTGAAGGACATGGTGAGCTCGCCCGGCGGGACGTCGATCACCGGCATCGCCGCGCTCGAGGAGGGCGGGATCCGCACCACGTTCATCAAGGCGGTGGAGCGGGCGACGCTGCGCTCGCGCGAGCTGGGGCGCGGCCCCGCCTGATGTCGACACTCCTCCTGTGGATCACGGACGTGCTCCACCTCGCGATCCAGCTCTACATCATCCTCATCATCGTCCGCGCGGTCATCTCCTGGGTCAGCCCCGATCCGTCCAACCCGATCGTGCGGTTCCTCTACCGGGTGACCGAGCCCATCCTGCGTCCCCTTCGCCATCGTCTGCCCGACCTCGGGGGCCTCGACATCTCGCCGATGGTGGTGATCCTCGTGCTGTGGCTCGCGCAATCCGTGCTGCTCGGCTGGCTTCGCGAGATGGCGGACGGCCTGAGGTAGTCGCCGGAGGTCCCGATGCGCATCAGTGCCCTCGACATCCGACAGCAACAGTTCACGGCGCGGTTCCGCGGTCTCGACCGTCAGGAGGTGGAGGCGTTCCTCGAAGACGTCGCCGAGGACTACGAGTCGGTGGTGAAGGAGAACGCGCTCCTCAAGGAACAGCTCGCCGTGCTCGAGGAGCGCTCGCGCAACATCACGGAGCACGAGCGCACGCTCCAGGAGACGCTGGTCACCACGCACCGCCTCACCGAGGAGATGAAGCAGGCGGCCAAGCGCGAGGCGGAGATGATCGTGCGCGACGCGGAGATGCGCGGCGAGAAGATCGCCGAGGCGACGCGGGCCGAAGAGGCGCGGCTCAAGGCCGAGCTCTCGTCGCTCAAGCGGATACGCCGCCAGCTCGTGGAGGAGCTCCGGAGCACGCTCGCGCGCTACGACCGGCTGCTCGCCAGCGAGCAGCCCGGGGAGACGCCCGATGGCGACCGCACGGCCTGAGGCCCTCGTGCCCGTGCGCGTGCGCCTCGCCGCCGCCCTCGTCGCGGCGGTGCTCATGTGCGCAACGCCGGCGGCCGCCGAGCATCTCACGCTGGATCCCGCGGCGCGTCCGCTCGCGCCCCGGCCCTTCGACGCCGGCGTCAACGTCCGCATGGAGGACGGCGGCTTCCACATCGGCGGTCGCGTGCTCGGCTTCGGACAGGCGCTCGGCGCGTGGCTGCGCGGGCGCGTGCGCGACGGTGGCGTGACGCTCGACGGGCAGCTCCACGGCGACCGCACCTACAACTTCCGCCTCGACGCCGACGGCGTCCGTCCCAGGATCACGATCGAGATCTATCCCGGGACGCTGTAAGCGATGCCGATCGAGCCCGTCCGCTGGGCGCACGATCGTCTCGAGCTCCTCGACCAGACGCTGCTCCCGCTCCGCGAGGTGGTCCGCCACTACGCGCGCTGGGAAGACGTCGCCGACGGGATCCGCACGCTCGTCGTGCGGGGCGCCCCGGCGATCGGCGTCGCCGCGGCGTACGGCGTCGTCCTCGCGGCGCGCGAGAGTCACGCGAAGACGTACGACGCGCTGGCCGCCGATCTTGAGACCGCGATCAAGGGCCTCGCGGCGACGCGCCCGACGGCGGTCAACCTCTTCTGGGCCCTGGAGCGGATGCGTCGCACCGCGCTCGGGCTCGCCGGCCAGTCCCCCGAGGCCGTGCGCGTGCGACTCCTCGCGGAAGCGGAGACGATCCGCGCCGAGGACATCGCCGCGAACCGCGCGATGGGCGCGCACGGCGTGGCGCTCGTGCCGGACGGGGCGCGCATCCTCACGCACTGCAACGCGGGCGCGCTCGCGACCGCGGGCTACGGCACCGCCCTCGGCGTCATCCGCGCCGCGCACGAGCGCGGCAAGGTGGCACTGGTGTGGGTCGACGAGACGCGGCCGGTCATGCAGGGCTCGCGCCTCACCGCGTGGGAGATGGTGTACGAGGGCATTCCGCATCGGCTGATTCCGGACGTCGCCGCGGGCTCGGTCATGGCGCAGGGCGAAGTCGACATGGTGGTCACGGGCGCGGACCGCATCGCCGCCAACGGCGACACCGCCAACAAGATCGGCACGTACGCGGTCGCCGTCCTCGCGCAGCATCACAGGGTCCCGTTCTACGTGGCGGCGCCGTTCTCGACGATCGACGCGAGCCTCGCGTCGGGGCGCGAGATCCCGATCGAGGAGCGTGACGCAAGCGAGGTGCGCCGCACCGGCGCGCACCAGACCGCGCCCGAGGACTCGCCGGTCTACAACCCGGCGTTCGACGTGACGCCCGCGGCGCTGATCACCGCGATCATCACCGAGCACGGGATCTTTCGTCCTCCCTATCGGTTCGTGTGAACGCGCGGGAGTTCCACGACCTCACGGCGCACACGCCGTACTCCGTGCGTTCGAGCGGCCACACGCTCGACTGGGACATCAAGCCGTTTCCGTTCAAGGTCTACACCGACGTTCCCGCGGTCGAGCTGCCGCGCACGTTCGATCCCGTCGACACCGACACGCTGATCGCGATCGCGGCGGCCCGTGACGGGAACGCCGAGCTCGACCTCGCGCGCCTCGCCGCGGCCCTCTATCTGAGCGCGGGCGTCACCAGGAAGAAGGTCTACGCGCAGGGCGTCGAGGTGCTCTTTCGCGCGGCCGCGTCGACGGGCGCGCTGTACCAGACCGAGGTCTACGTCGCCGCCGGCGGCGTGCGCGGCCTCGCGCCTGGGCTCTATCACTTCTGCCCCGGCGACTTCACGCTGCGCCGGCTGCGCGATGTGGACGTTCGGGGGCCGCTCGCGCACGCGGCGCTCGACGACAACCTCCGCGGCCGTGCGGCGGTGCTGATCCTCACGGCGATCTACTGGCGCAACACGTGGAAGTACCAGGCGCGGGGCTTCCGCCACCTGTTCTGGGACGCGGGCACCATGCTCGCCAACGTGCTGGCGGCCGGCAACGCGATCAGCCTCGCGCCGTTCCTGGTCACGGGCTTCGTCGACGACGAGGTGAATCACGTCCTCGGCGTCGACGGCCGGCACGAAACGACGCTGGAGCTCGTCGCGCTCGGACCGCGCGGGACGCGGGCGCCGGATCCCGGGCCGCTGCCCGCGATCAGCCACGCGACGCTGCCGCTGTCATCGGCCGAGGTCGACTACCCGGCGCTCCGCGCGATGGTCGACACCTCGAAGCTCGCGCGACCCGCCGACCTGACGGCGTGGCGCGCGTCGCGGACGATCGCGACGCGACCGCGTGGTGCCGGCCCGATGGTGCCGCTCCCGTCTCCGCGCACGCGCGCGGGCCGCGCGCTGAGCGACACGATTCAGCGGCGCGGCTCGACGCGCCAGTTCTCGCACGATCCCATCACGGCGGCGGAGCTCGCCACCGCGTTGTGGGCGGCCACGCGGCCGGTTCCGGCCGACGTCCCCTTTGGGAGCGTCCACCTCTTCGTCATCGTCAACGCCGTCGGGGACGTCGCTCCGGGCGCCTACGTGTATCGCGCCGGCGAGCATGCGCTGGAGATCGTCCGGCACGGAGCGTTTCGCGACCGGGCGGCGTACCTCACCCTCGAGCAGCCGCTCGGTGGCGACGCGGCGGCGACCATCTTCTTCATGGCGCCGCTCGATGCGATGCGAGAGCGGCTGGGGGAGCGCGGCTACCGGCTGGCCAACCTCGAGGCCGGGCTCGCCGGCGGGCGCGCGTATCTCGCCGCCTATGCCCAGGAGTTCGGGGCGTCGGGACTCACGTTCTACGACCAGGCCGTCGTGGAGTTCTTCGCGCCGGCCTCCGAAGGCATGGACGCGATCTTCGTGACCGCGCTGGGCCGTTCCGTCCGGCAGCCGCGCGCTTCACTGATCGATCGGCTCTCGCGGAGGGGCAAGTGATCGCCGGTCATGCCCGGCCAATTTGACGGCCCGCTCGTCGTCAGCCCATAGTGGACGCATGAAAAAGTATCAGCTCATGGCGCCCGGACCGACGCCCGTGCCGAGCGAAGTGTTGCTCGCGATGGCGCGGCCGATGATCCACCACCGCACACCCGCGTACGACGCGCTGTTCCGCGAAATCCGCGCCGGGCTGAAGCGCCTGGTGCAGACGATCCAGGACGTGCTCACGCCCGCCTGTACCGGTACCGGCGCCATGGAAGCCGCGGTCACCAACACGCTGTCCGCGGGCGACAGCGTGATCGTCGTCAACGCCGGCGCGTTCGCGCAGCGCTGGCTCGCGATCGCCAAGGCGTTCGGCCTGAAGGTCGTCGAGCTCGAGGCGCCGCACGGCGACACCGTGGCACCCGAGCGGATCGCCCAGGCGCTGAAGGCGAATCCGTCGGTGCGCGCCGTGCTCGTCCAGCACAGCGAGTCGTCGACCGGCGTGCTCCACGACGTGCGTGCCTACGCCCAGGTGACGCGCGCGACCGACGCGATCCTCGTCGTCGACGCCGTCTCGAGCCTCGGCATCGCGGAGCTTCCGATGGACGCGTGGGGTGTCGACGTCGTCGTCTCCGCCTCGCAGAAGGGGCTGATGCTGCCGCCGGGCCTCGGCCTGCTCGCGCTGAGCGACAAGGCGTGGGCGGCGGCGAAGCGGTCGACGCTGCCGAAGTTCTACCTGGACCTGACCGAGGAGCGAAAGTACGCGGAGAAGAACGAGGCGCGCTTCACCCCGGCCGTCTCGATCATGGTCGGGCTCCGCGAGGTGCTCCGCATGATCGATGCCGAGGGCCTCCCGAACGTGTTCCGCCGCCACACGCGCCTCTCGCGGGCGACGCGCGCCGGCGCCGAGGCGCTGGGCCTGGAGCTCTTCCCGAAGACGACGCCGAGTCCCGCGCTCACGGCCGTGCTCGCGCCGCGCGGCGTCGACGCCGACCGCGTGGTCGAGGCGTTCGCGGCCTCGCACGACATCACGATCGACGGCGGGCGCGGGCCGACGAAGGGCAAGATCTTCCGCATCGGCCACATGGGCTACGCGACCGAGACCGACGTCGTCATCGCGCTCTCCGCGCTCGAGCAGGTCCTCGCCGAGCTCGGCGTGCCCGTCGACTTCGGCGCGGGGATCCGGGGGGCGCAGAAGGTCTTCGCCGAGCGGAGCTAATGATTCCTGCCTAAGTAATGTCCTAGAGCGATTATGCTCTCCTGTGGGGGGACGACATGCGCCCACAGGGGAGCCCGGCTGAGCTCGAGAAGCGACGCCTGCGCGCCATCGACCTGCTTCAGCGTGATGTCCCCGTTCATGTCGTCGCCGACCGTCTCGGGGTCGATCGCCGCTCGGTCCGTCGATGGAAGCGGACCCACCGCCGTCAGGGGCGCGCCGGACTGCGCGCTCGGCCCGCCTGCGGCCGACCGCCGAAGCTCACCTCCCGGCCCGGAGCGTAGGGGGGCTTGGGGGTGCGTCTCGCACCCCCCATGTCCAACCAGTTACAATGCTCCGGTTGTGAGTGTCCTGAGACTCTTCGTCCTGCGGCACGGCGAAACGGAGTCGTCGCGCGAGCGGCGGTTCACCGGCCGCCGCGACATCGCGCTCACGCCCGCCGGGCAGCGCCAGGCCGAGGCCGCCGCCGAGGCGCTGGCGAGCGCGGGCCTGCAGGCGGTCTATGCGAGCCCCCTCGAGCGCACCCGCGCCACCGCGGAGCTGATCGCGAAGCCCCATCGTCTGCCGATCCGCTTCGATCCGCGCTTCGCCGAGATGGGCTTCGGCGAGTGGGAAGGCCTGACGTGGCGCGAAGCCGCCGCCAGCGCGCCGGAGCTGTTCACCCGCTGGCAGGCCGCGCCCCACGACGTCACGGCTCCGGGCGGGGAGTCGCTGCTCGCGGTCGCCGGGCGCGTCGCGGACGGTGTCGCGGCGCTCCAGGCCGCGCATCCCGACGGGACCGTGGCGCTGGTCACTCACGCGATGGTCGTGCGGCTCATCGTCCTCGCCGCGCTCGGACTCGCGCCGGATCGCCTCTGGTCGGTCGACGCCTCGCCCGGCGGGCTCACCGAGATCGAGTACCGGCCGGGATGGGTGACAGTACATCGGATGAACACGCTCTCGCACCTCGACCGGGTGGTCGCGTGAAGCGCATCCCGACCCAGCTCCCGAAGGGCGCGCGCATCTACCTGCCGGACGAGGCCGCGCGCAAGCGCCACGTCGAGGGCACGCTCCTCGGGATCTTCGAGCGCTGGGGCTATCGCGAGATCGTGACGCCCACATTCGAATTCTTGGACGTGCTGGCGAGGGGCACCGACGAGAACGTGCAGGCGAGCATGTTCACGTTCGTCGACCGCGAGACCGGGCGCGTGCTCGCCCTGCGCGCGGACATCACCCCGCAGATCGCGCGGATCGTCGCCACGCGCATGCGCGACGAGCCGAAGCCGATCCGTCTCGCCTACCTGACGAACGTGTTCCGCTACGACGAGCCGCACGTCTCGCAGTACCGCGAGCTCTACCAGGCGGGCGTCGAGCTGCTCGGCCTCGAGAAGCAGGAGGCCGAGGTCGAGATCATCGCGATGACGATGGAGGGCCTCCACGGGCTCGGCCTCCACCGCTTCCAGATGGACCTCTGCCACCTCGACTTCTTCCGCGGGCTGCTCGACGAGATCGGCGACGACGAGGTCGCGCGCGACCTGCGCGCGGCGCTCGCACGCAAGGACGCGGGCACGCTCGAACGGCTGGTCGCGGCAGCGGCGCCGCCGTCGGCGGTGGGCGAAGCGCTGCTCGCGCTGCCGACATTGGTCGGCGGCGAGGAAGTGCTCGACCGCGCGGGGTCGCTCGCGCGCAACGCGAGGTCCGCGCGCGCGCTGGAGAACCTCGCCGAGGTGTACCGGCTCCTCAAGATCTACGGTCTCGGCGAGTCCGTGCTGCTCGACCTCGGCGAGGTGCGCGGCTTCGACTACTACTCCGGCCTCTACTTCGAGACCTACGTCTCCGGGTTCGGGGCGTCGATCGCGCGGGGCGGCCGGTACGACGACATGCTCGGGCGCTTCGGTTACGACTGCCCCGCCGTGGGCTTCGCGTTCGACATCGGCCGCGCGCTCAGCGTGATGGCGACCCAGGGCGTGGACGTGCCGCTGCCCGGGCCCGAATTCTTCATCATCGACTTCACCCGCGAGAAGACCGCCGCGCTGTCGCTCGCACGCCGGCTGCGCGACCGCGGCGCCTCGGTGTCGCGTGACATCGTGAGCCGCGCGCTCGCGGAGTCGCTCGCGTACGCGCGCGCGCATCGCGCGCGGCACGCGCTGGTCGTGGGCGGCGAGCGCACGGCCGCGGGCGAGCTGCTGGCCATCGACCTCGCGGCGGGGACCGAGCGCGTCCTGACGGTCGCGGACGTCCTCGAGGCGCCGGAGCGGGCGTTCGCGTCGACATTCCGGGAAGGCAGGAGCTGACCATGCCGAACATCGTGGTGGTCGGAACGCAGTGGGGCGACGAGGGCAAGGGGAAGGTCGTCGACATCCTCACCCCGCACCTCAACGTGGTGGTGCGGTACGCGGGCGGCAACAACGCCGGCCACACGGTCGTCGTGGGCAAGGAGAAATACGTCCTCCACACGATCCCGTCGGGCATCCTCCACGCCGGCTGCCGCTGCGTCATCGGCTGCGGCGTGGTCATCGATCCCGGCTCGCTCATCGAGGAGATGGAGTCGCTCGTGCAGCGCGGCGTCACCCTCGACGGCAACCTCTTCATCTCGAAGAACGCGCACCTGATCATGCCGTACCACCCGGTGCTCGATCGCGCGTCGGAAGCGAAGCTCGGCGCACGGCGCATCGGCACGACGGGCAAGGGCGTCGGCCCTGCGTACATCGACAAGGCCGGCCGCCGCGGCATCCGGATGTCCGATCTGCTCGACGAGCGACTGCTGCGCCAGAAGGTGGAGGACAACCTCGCCGTCAAGAACCGGATCCTGCGCGAGATCTACGACGCGCAGAGCTTCACCGTGGAAGAGATCCTCAATCCGTACCTCCGCTACGCCGGCTGGCTCGCGCCCTACATCACGGACACGGCGCTCTTGCTCTCGAAGTGGATCGACGCCGGCTACCAGGTGCTGTTCGAGGGCGCGCAGGCGACCATGCTCGACGTCGATCACGGCACGTACCCGTACGTGACGTCGTCGAACACGACGGCGGGCGGCGCCTCCACGGGCACCGGCGTGCCTCCCACCCGCATCAACGGCGTGCTTGGCGTGGCGAAGGCCTACACCACGCGCGTGGGCGAGGGGCCGTTCCCGAGCGAGATGCAGGGCAAGCTCGCCGAGACCATCCGCGCGCGCGGCAACGAGTACGGCTCCACGACCGGGCGGCCGCGCCGCTGCGGCTGGTTCGACGCGGTCGTGCTGCGCTACGCGGTGCGCATCAACGGCATCGACACGATCGCGCTCACCAAGCTCGACGTCCTCGACCAGTGCGAGACGATCAAGGTCTGCACGGGCTATCGCTACCGGGGCGACCTGATCACGGACTTCCCGGAGGACGAGACGTCGCTCGCGACGGCGGAGCCGGTGTACGAGGAGCTGTCGGGCTGGATGACGCCGACGACGGGCGCGAAGCTCGAGAGCGACCTGCCGCCGAAAGCGCGCCGCTACCTCGAGCGTCTCGAGGAGCTCACCGGGGTGCCGTTCTGCATGATCTCGACGGGCCCGCAGCGAGACGAGACGATCCTCTGCGAGGACTCGCCGCTGCTGCGGTGGTTCCCGTCGGTCCGCTCGAGCCTGCTCTGAATCTCGGAGGGGGCCTCGACGGCTCCCTCCGAAGCCTCCCCCAGGACCGGATCGCGCCGGCAAAGCCGGCGCGCTTGAGGGTCTGAACGAGGAACTTCCGGGACCTTCTCGTCCTCTTCGTCGACGGCGGTGTCGAGTTCGTCATCGTCGGCGCCTACGCGCTCGCGTTTCATGGGGCGCCCCGCGCGAGCGGCGACATCGATGTGTTCGTTGCGGCCCTCAGCCGAGAATGCCCGGCGAGTGCTCGACCCGCTCCGAAGGTTCGGCGCGCCTCTCGTGTCACGGGATGTCAGCGACGCGGATTTCGTCCGACCCGGCACGGTGTATCAGATCGGACTTCCACCTCGGCGGATCGACGTCATGCCCCGCGTTGATCAGGCGGCGCGGTCCTCGGGGCTGCGGCGCGCGGCGTCCCACTCGTGGCCGCGGTCGAAGCCGCAGCGGAACGCGCCGGTCTGGCAGATCTCCGGATAGACCTGACGCAGCTCGACCAGGACGACGTCGTAGCCGCGGCCGCGCACGAACGGCATGAGCGCGGCCTCGAAGCCCCGGCGATAGACCGTCT
Organism: Candidatus Rokuibacteriota bacterium; assembly: GCA_016866775.1. Taxonomy (GTDB): domain Bacteria; phylum Methylomirabilota; class Methylomirabilia; order Rokubacteriales; family CSP1-6; genus VGLJ01. The sequence continues at coordinate 15,261 of VGLJ01000087.1, forward strand.
CGTCGACCTCGAAGTCGCCGCCGCGCGTCGTGTACGCGCGCGCTTCCTCGTCACGGAGCCCCACCCACCATGCTCGCGCGCGGCGTCGATGCTCTCGGCGCCCACCGCCTCGAGCGCCGTGCGGATGATGTCGGCGTCGTTGTCGTTCTCGGCCTCCACGATCACGACGCTGCGCCCGTAGCGCAGCGCCTCCTCGTAGACGAACAGCTCGTCGCGCGGCACGCCGGTCGAGAGCCGGTCCTCGAGCTTGTGACCGATCGCCGCGCCGCCCGCGGCGAAGAGCGCCCCGCCGAGCAACCCGGCGGCGATGATGGGGCCGATGCCGGGGAGCACGAACGTCGAGATCGCCGCGCCGATCGGGATGCCGATCGATGCGCCCGTCGCCCCGCCCGCGACCGCGCCGAGCGCCGTGCCCATCCCCGGCTGTTCGCCTTCGTCCGTCGGCACGCTTGCGACCACCTGCCGGTCCGACATCCCCGGCGCGAGCACGTTGATGGCGTCGTCGCGCACGCCGATCCCGCGCAGCCGCTGGATCGCGCGCGCCGCATCTTCACGTGACGCAAAGATTCCGGCCACAGTCTTCATGGGTCGCCTCCGGGGCTCCCTATGTTGCATGGCGCGCGCCAGCGACCGTCGGTAGAATCCAGACACCCCCGAGCCGTTAGCTCAGATGGCAGAGCACCTGACTTTTACTGTATGCCGCACGGCCGACGGGAACTTCGGGCTAGGATGCAGCCCGCTGATGTCGGAGCCGTTTCGGGCCTTTTTCGCGGGTCATCGTCCGTCCTGCTCCGTCGCCGTCAGTCTATCCCATCTATGCGCCAGTGCTGGCGGGACTCGCGACGAGCGGACGCGACGGACTAGGACGCAGGCGGACCGCCGATGCTGGCTGAGTCGCACCGGGAGTGACACAGGCCGCGAACCGATCCGACCCTGCCGGAGTCCCGTTTCCTTGGGGACTCCAGCACGGGCCCCTCCGACGTGGCCGCTCGACTAGACCCAAAATTCTTGAGCGTCCCCAAAAGACATTCCGCCCCTCCCCGGGCGCCGGAATTGTTCTCCCCTGAGAGGAAGCGGTAGTCTTGACCGCACGCAAAAGCCGCCAGTCGAGCAGCGAAGGAGAGAGAAGACGCGAGGTGCGGTGCCGCCGCCGGCCAGGAATACCCAAGCCTGATTTTCGACCCAGAAAGGATGAAACCTCTATGAAAACCGCTGTACTCGTCACGTTGCTCTCGTCTCGGATGCGACTGAGAACCCTTCTGGCCCTCGTCTTTGGGGCGACCGGCCTGCTTACGATCCTCCTCCTCGGGAACTCGTTGCTCAAGCAGCGCGACGCTCTCCGCCTGATCGAGGCGCAAAGGCAACGGTTCGTCTCCGAGCAACTCGCCGGCGAGTTGCGGCAGAGCTCCGACGACCTGACCCGGATGGCGCGCACCTACGCCGTCACGGGAGACGAGAAGTTCATGAGGTTCTTCGATCAGATCCGTGCGATCCGGAGCGGCGAAGCCCCGCGGCCGATCGGGTACGAAGCCGTCTACTGGGACCTCGTTCTCGATCCCGCCGATCACGAGGCCCGCGCGAAGGCGGCCGCCTCCGCGCTTCAGAGCCGCATGATCGACGCAGGGTTCAGCGTGGATGAGTTCGCGCTTCTCCAGAAGGCCGAGAAGGAGAGCGAAGCGCTCATCGCGCTCGAGCGGGTTGCGATGAACGCGGTGAAGGGGCGCTTCGACGACGGAACGGGGGCTTTCGCCATCGTCAAGCCCCCCGATCGCGAGATGGCGGTCCGGCTTCTCCATGGGGAGCAGTACCACCTCGCGAAGGCGACCATCATGGCGCCGATCAAGAAGTTCACGACCGGGGCGAACGATCGGATGCGCACCCTCACGGCCGGTCTCGAAGCGGACATGCAAAGGCGG
>VGLJ01000088.1 GCA_016866775.1 Candidatus Rokuibacteriota bacterium
CGCCTCCTGCGCGGCCCTCGTCGCGCGGACGCCGTGCGTCACGATCACGTCGACCTTCAGGCGCACGAGATCGGCGGCGAGCTCCGGCACGCGCTCGGCGCGTCCGTCCGTCCAGCGCTCTTCGATCGCGATGTTCTGGCCTTCGACGTAGCCGAGCTCGCGCAGCCCGGCGCGGAACGGCTCGAAGTTGATTGCGAGCCGCTCGGCGCGTGCGGCGTCACCGAGGAAACCGATGCGCCACACCCTGCGCGCCGGCTGGGTGTCGCCCGTAGCAGGCAGGGCCAGCAGCAGGGCGAGCAGCGCGATGATCCGCACGCTCACCCGCGCCCCTTGCGGACGAATCTTTGCGCGCGCTTGCCGGAGTCCACCTCGGTCGTATAGACGTTGCCCTTCGAGTCCACCGCGAGGTTGTGGATCCAGTGGAACTGGCCCGCGCTCCGGCCGCTGCGCCCGAAGCTGCCGAGCACGCGCCCGGTGTCGCGCAGCAGGTTCCACACGACGTTGTTCTCGCCGTCGGCGGCGTGGAGGAAGGTTTGCGCGGCGTCCGGCGAGAGGTCCGCGTCCCATAGCGAGCCGTTGCCGCGCGTGTCCGGCGCCACGACGAACTCCTTCACGAACGTGCCGTCCTTGCGGAAGACCTGGATGCGGTTGTTCGCGCGATCGCAGACGTAGACGAGCCCGTCGCGCGAGAGCCGGATGCAATGCACGGGCGTGGCGAAGCCCTTCACGCTCTTGTCGCCGGGCGGCCGGCCGTTGGCGCCCCAGTGACGCTTGTAGGCGCCGGTCGCCGCGTCGAAGACGATCACGCGGTGGTTGCCGTAGCCGTCGGCGACGAACAGCTCGTTCGTCTGCGGATCGACGACCATGTTCGCCGGCCGGTTCAAGTGACGCGTGTCGGCGTCGTCGCCGACGACGTTCGGGGCCCCGATCGTCAGCACGTGCTGCCCCGTCTTCGTGAACTTCAGGATCATGCCGTCTCTCGGCCCGTTGCCGGCGAGCCACACGTGGTCCTGGTGGTCGACGAAGATCCCGTGCTCGTTCGCGGGCCAGGGATGGCCGGCCACAGGTCCCCACGACGCGAGCAGCGTCCCCTCGGCGTCGAACTGAAGCACCGCCGGGGCGGGCGCGCAGCAGAGCGAGCGCGGCGGCGTCAGCGTCGCGCCCTTCTCATCGTCGGTCAGCGACTTCGGCCGCTGCACGACCCAGACGTGATCGTGACGATCGACGGCGACCCCGGACGCCTGGCCCATCAGCCAGCGGTTCGGCAACGGCTTCGGCCACGCGGGATCGACGTCGAACCGCGGAGGCGGGATCGGCGCATCGGGCGCGACGGTGTTGACGGTGACGAGCGTTGCCGCGGCGACCGAGGTGGCAACGAGCGCGGCGACGACACACGCGGTCACGAGCGCGCGCCGCCTCACCGCAGGATCCCGCGCCACTCGTAGAGCACGTCCGGCGCGCCTTCCTCGTTGCCGGTGCCGTCGCCGAACGCGATCGCCTTGAAGCCGCGCTGCTCGTAGAAGTCGCGGGCCGGCTCGTTCGACTCGAACGTGTAGAGACGCACGCGCGAACGGCCGCGCTTTGCCTGTGACAGGAGCCGGCTGCCGACCCCGCGGCGCTGCGATTCCGGATGCACGTAGAGCAGATCGACGAAGTCACCCCGGAGCACCATCACCCCGACGACGCGACCGCCGACCTCCGCCACCCACACCTCGCGCTCGACGAGCACGGTCGTCGCGAACCACGTCCGCACGTCGTCCTCGGTGTGGGCGAGCCGCGGGATGAGCGCGCCGGCGCCGCGCCGGCTCGTGAGATAGACCTCGGCGGCCGCGGCGGCATCGCCGGCGACGCCCCGCCGGATCGTGGCCGCGAGCGTCACCGGCGCGTCACTCACGGACGGAGCAGGTAGAAGCGGAAGATGTCGTGCGCGATGGGGAGGACGTCGGCGCGCGCGAAGCCCGCGGCCTCCGCATAGCGCCGCAGCGTCGCGGGCCGCATGACCGTGCCCGTCGCGGCGGAGGGCCGATCGGCGAGCCCGACCGGCAGGCAGCACAGCACGCTGAAGCCGTACATCAGGCGCTCGACCGCGTCACCGGGCGCGGCGAACGTCTCGGCGACGCGCTCGTCCATCACGAGCACCGCGCCGCCCGGCGCGAGGAGGGTGCGCGCCTTCGCGAGGACATCGACGGGCTTCGACATGTCGTGCAGCGATTCGAAGATCGTGACCAGGTCGTAGCGCCCGCCGAGCGCCGGATCGCCGGCGTCGCGCACCGCCATCGTGATGCGGTCGGCGAGCCCCGCCGCTTTCACGTGCTCCGCCGCGAGCGCGATCGAGCTCTCGTCGAGATCGAAGCCGTCCACGCGCACGTTCGGATACGCGCGCGCGATGCCGATGCTCGACCAGCCCCCGCCGCACGCGATGTCCGCCACGCGCGCGGGCGGATCGGCCATGAGGCGCGCGTGGACCTCGGGAATCGCGGGGAGCCACGCCTGCCCGAGCAGACTCAGGAAGGCGCCGCGGTTCTGTCCGGCCTGGCCCTCGATGACGTCCGCGCCGTACGCCGACCACGGGATGCCGTCACCGGTCCGGAACGCGTCGAGCAGGCGCGACGTCATCGGCAGCGCGCCGATCACGAAGCGCACGACGGGCGCGAAGCAGCTCAGGCTGTTCGGATCGAGAAGGACTTCGTCGCGGCCCGCGGGCAGCGTGTAGCGGCGCGTGTCGCCATTCGTGTCCGCGCCGGCCTCGAGAATGCCGGCGACCGCCTGCTGCTCCAGCCATTCTCGCGCGTAGCGCTCGTTGGTCTTCGTCGCCGCCGCGAGCTGCGCGGGTGTGATCGGTCCGAGGCGGGCGAGCGCTTCGTAGAGCCCGAGGCGGATCCCGAGGTAGACCGCGCCGAGCTCCATCGTGCCGACGCTGGTCTCGAAGAGACGCTGGACGAGCGCGTCCCTCCGTTCCGTGGTCATGACTACCTCAGCGTTTCGCGCGGGAGGTCGAGCACGCGGTCGGCGAGCGTGGCGAGCATCGCCCACGCGCCCTCGTGGTTCTTCGTCGCGTCCACGTCCTCGACCACGACCGTGTCGAGCAGCACGTACGTCGCGCCCATCTCGAGCAGCGCGCCGAGATCGCGGCGCACCTGGTCCAGCGTGCCGTGCCCCATCACGCGCCCGTCGTCGGCCACCGGCGTGTCCGTCAGCCGAAGGAGCATGCGCGGACAGAGCGCGGGCACGGGCCGCTTCGCCTCGTCCGCCATCTTCCGCAGGCGCGGAAGCGCCTCGCGGAGGAACGGCAGCTTCACGCGGATCGGATGCCACGCGTCGCCGTGCACGACCGCGCGCTTCATCGCCGCGTCGCTGCCGCCGCCGACCCAGATCGGCGGCGTCCGGATCGGTCGGTGCCGCGTGTCGACGTCGCGGAAGCGCACGAAGCGGCCCTCGAACGAGGCGCGGTCCTGCGTCCAGCACACCTTGATCGCCTCGAGGTACTCGTTCGTCATCGCGCCGCGCTTCTCGAACGGCACGCCGAGCGCCTCGAACTCCTGCCGCGCCCAGCCGACGCCCACACCGAAGATGAAGCGGCCGCCGCAGAAGCGATCGACCTGCGCGGTCATGCGCGCGGTCTCGAGCGGATGACGGTAGGGCACGATGATGACGGTCGTGCCGAGCTCGACCTTGCGCGCCTTCGCGGCGAGCCAGCCGAGCGTCGTGAACGGCTCGTAGAACGGCGCCGGGTAGCGGCTCGAGACGTCGGGCGTGATGGCGACGTGATCGGAGGTCATCACGAGGTGATACCCGAGCGCTTCGGCGAGCCGGGTCCAGCGCAGCATCCCGTCGACGCTGCCGCCGGGACCGAAATTGATGAGATTGACGCCGACCTTCATCGTGGGCGCGTCGCTAGCGCTTCTTCAGCTCGATCGGCTGGCCGTGCGGTGTCTCGGCGGCCGCCTGCGCCCACTCGTCGCTGCGTCGAGCGAGCTCCGGGCCGAGCACGAGTCCCAAGTCCCCCACGAGCTTCTCGAGCGCTGCGAGCCACAGCTCGTAATACCGCGAGCCGTCGTCACGCTCGCGCGCCCCCGCGATCTCGACCGAGAGACGCTCCGCCCATTCCTTCCACGTGAAGAGCCCCCGCTCGTAGAGCGCGAGCGTCATGCCGAACGCCTGCGCTTCCCACGGCGCGCGGAACACGGGCCCTTCGTCGTCGCGCGGGAGCGCCGGAAGCGCGGCGAGATCGGCGGCGTTGCGCGCCGCGCTCATGCCGGCTCCAGGTAGTCGTCCCACAAATCGATGTGGATGAACTCGTTCGCGGGGGCCTCGGGGCCCCAGATCTCGCGCGCCTCGAAGCGCACGCTGTAGCAGTGCTGCGGCTTCTTGTCCCGGCGCGCGGCGTTGGTGTCCGGGAAGACGAAGACACCGTGGTCGCGATCGATCACCCCGCGCTTCGCGCGCGCGTAGCGCGGAAGGCGCGTGTGGCCCAGCGGCTGGAAGTTCTTCGTCAGCACGCGCTCGCCGGCCTTGAAGCGCGGCGGCACGTCGACGTCGACGCGGAACGGGTTGCCGGTGCTGAGCAGGCGCTCGACCTCGGCGGGACGGACGATGCGCAGGCCGGCGGGCGGGGCCGCGGGCTTCGTCTCCGGAACCGCAGCACCGCTCGCGAGGGTCTTCACGCGCGCGTCCAGCTCCTCCCGCGTGATCAACCCCTGCTCCACCGCGAGCTTCTCCAGCCCGTAGAGCCAGTGCTCGTAGTAACTCGTCGCGAGGTACTCGGCCGGAGGCATCAGCTCCCGCGCGTAGCGCGACATGTCGATGTTCCACGTGCCGAGCATGCCGCCGATGACGTTGAGCGCGAACACGCGCCGCTCCCACGGCGCGTGGAACACCGGCTCGTTCGGCTCCGGCTCGACCGGACCGAAGCCGTGCATCCCTCCGAGATCGTGCACGCCGTTCATGGCTGCTTCACGACGCCGGTGCCGATCATCGAATCCCGCGTCACGAGCTCGGCGAGCTGGTCCTCGGTCATCCCCTCGGTGCCCGGCGGCCGCATCGGCAGCACGAGATAGCGCAGCTCGGCCGTGGAGTCCCACACCCGTACTTCGACGTCGTCGCCGAGCGTGACGCCGAACTCCTTCAGCACGCCGCGCGGGTCGATCACGGCGCGCGCGCGATACGGTGCCGACTTGTACCAGACCGGCGGCAGGCCGAGCACCGGCCACGGGTAGCAGGAGCAGAGCGTGCAGCAGACCATGTTGTGGACCTTCGGCGTGTTCTCGACGGCGACCATGTTCTCGCCCTGGCGCCCGGTGTATCCGAACTCCGCCATCGCGGCCGAGGTGTCTTGGAGGAGCCGGCGCTTGAACGCCGGATCGGTCCACGCGCGGGCGACGACGCGCGCCCCGTTGCGCGGGCCCACCTTCGTCTCGTAGCGGTCGATCAGCTGATCGAGCGCGGCGGGATCGACGAGGCCCTTCTCGACGAGCAGCGACTCCAGCGCCTTCGCGCGGAGCGCCGGGCCGGAGAGCGGCGCGCCGTGCTCGCCGGGATGATCGTGGTCGTGGTCGTGGTCATGGTCATGGTCGTGATCGTGGCTATGCCCGCTCATGCGAACCTCCGATGGTCCTCATGGTAGCGCAGCGTAAGCGTAAGATGGTCCGGAGGACCCCCCAAAATGCGAGTCATCGTGTGCTCCGTCCTCGCCGTGCTGCTGGTCGCCGCGTCCGCAATGGCGGCCGACCCGAAAACCGAGGACGAGAAGGTGCTCTACGCGATCGGCCTGATGGTCAGCCAGAACCTGGCGTGGTTCAGCCTCACCGAGGCCGAGCTGAAGATGGTCGAGCAGGGTATGGAGGACGGCGCGCTGAAGAAGGCGCAGAAGGGCGACCTGCGGACGTACGGCCCGAAGATCCAGGACCTGCAGAGGACGCGCCTGACGGCGCTCGCCGCGTCCGAGAAGAAGGCGGGCGAGGCGTTCGTCGCGAAGGCGGCCGGCGACAAGGACACGAAGAAGCTTCCGTCCGGCGTGCTCGTGACGACGCTCAAGCCGGGCACCGGCGCGTCGCCGGCCGCGGCCGACAAGGTCAAGGTCCACTACCACGGCACGACGACCGACGTCGCCTACGGCGACCGCGGCGCGCCGCCGCGCATCAAGCCCGGCGCGACGCTGGTCTTCGAGGTGGAGCTGCTCGCCATCGAGAAGTAGTCGCGCGACGTGGAACAGAAGACGGAGTGACCGCCTCGAAGCGCGGTCGTAGTGTCCGCCACGTGAGAGACCGCTTCGAGCCGCGCGCGCCTCGGATCCTCGTCGCCGTGACGCTCGTCGCCGTGACCGTGACGGTCGTTCTCGCTCCAGAAGCTGGGGCGCAACCGGCCGCGGGAGTGCCGCGGATCGGCTACTTGACGCCCTTTTCCTCGATCGATCGGCGTCACGATTCCGCCTGCGCTCCTCCTCCGCGCGAGTCAGGCCATCGAGTGACGCCGCTCAGGCGCGCTCCGCGATCTCCTTCATCTTCTGGTAGGTCAGGTAGCGGCGGCGGTTCGCCTCCGGCATCTTCGAGAGATCCGGGGGCTCCGCCACCGTGAGACCGTACGCGGGGAACGTCGGGATCTCGCCGTCCGCGAGCGGCGCCATCGCCGTCTTCCGCTTGAAGGCCGCCTCGACGTAGGGCGCCAGCTCCTCGGTCTTCTTCGCCACGCGCTCGTCCTCGCGCTCCTTGAACTCCGGCATCACGCTGCCCGCGAAGAGCTCGAGCGCCTCAGAGATGTGCTCGTGGCGGTTCTTGCCGCCCTGCTGGATGAAGATCGTCTGATCGACGCCCGCCGACTGGAACTCCCGCAGCGACGCGCGGAGCTGCTCCGGCGTGCCGATGCAGCCGGTGCCGCCGCCGAGCGCGTCGGTGCCGATCTGATCGCGCACCGCCACGAACTTCTTCCAGATGTCGGTGCGCCCGGGCGTGTGTTTGCCGAACACGTAGTGATGACCGAGCGCGAACTGGAAGAAGCGGAACCCGTCGTTGCCGCGACGCTTCGCTTCCTCGGCGTCCCCATGGCAGGAGAAGCCGGTGACCATCGCGATGTTCGGGTTCACCGCGTGGCCGATCGGCACGCACTCCTTCTTGAACGTGTCGTAGTAATCGGTCACCCAGTGGCGCGCCTCGCTCGGATCGATGAACGCGAACGTCAAGGCACCCATCCCGAGCTGCGCGGCGAGATGGATCGTCTCGCGGTTCGAGCACGCGACCCAGAGCGGCGGATGCGGCTTCTGCGCGGGCTTCGGCAGGACGTTGCGCACGGGCATCGAGAAGTACTTCCCCTGGAACCCGGGGTACGGGTCCATCACCATCATGTTCGCGACCTGCTCGACGGCCTCGCGCCACATCGCCCGCCGCTCCGCCGGCCTCACGCCGAAGCCTTCGAGCTCGGCGCGCGACGCCGACTCGCCGGTGCCGAAGTCGACGCGGCCGTTCGAGACGAGATCGAGCGTGGCGATACGCTCCGCGACCCGCGCGGGATGGTTGTAGCCGGGCGGCATCAGCACGATGCCGTGGCCGAGGCGGATCTGCCGCGTGCGCTGCGACGCCGCGGCGAGGAACACCTCGGGCGCCGACGAGTGCGAGTACTCCTCGAGGAAGTGATGCTCGACTTCCCACGCGTGGTCGATGCCGAGCCGGTCGGCGAGCTCGACCTGGTCGAGCGCCTCCTGGAACAGGCGTTGCTCGCTGTCAGGGGCCCACGGTCGCGGGAGCTGGTGCTCGTAGAAGATTCCGAATCGCATTCGGGGATGGTAGCCCAGAACGCGGCACCGCTCTGCGGTATGCTGGCGCCCTTATGACGCAGGAACTTTCCGACAGCGCTGTCGGCAAGCGTGTGCGCGGCGTGCTCGACGGGCTCGGCATGCCCTACGAGATCATGGCGATCGATCCGGACTACGCCGACACAGCGCAGTTCTGCGCGAAGTACGGCATCCCGCTCGACCAGTCCGCGAACACGATCATCGTGGTCTCGAAGAAGGAGCCGCGCGAGTACTGCGCGTGCCTCGTGCTCGCGACCACGCGGCTCGACGTCAACCGCGCGGTGAAGAAGCTGATGAACGCCTCGCGGGTGTCGTTCGCCAGCGCCGACGAGACGAAAGCGCTGACGGGCATGCTCATCGGCGGCGTGACGGTGTTCGCGCTGCCCGACGGCCTGCCGATCTACGTCGACGAGCGGGTGATGGCGCCGGACTGGATCATCGTGGGCGGCGGCGGTCGATCGACGAAGGTCAAGCTGGCGCCGGGTGCGCTGCGGCGATTGCCCAACGTCACGGTGGTCCCCGGCCTCGCCGGCGACGTGCCACCCGCGGCAGGCGCGTCATGACACCGGAGCGCTTCGCCAAGGGCATGACGTTCGACGAGTACGTGCGATTCACCGGGAGTCCCGAGAACCTCGCGCGTCCCGGTCTCGACGTTCGCCGCGGCGGCCGCGGGCTGCTCGACCGGCGCGTCGACTGGAGCGCCTATTTCCGGGACCGCTACGCGAAGGCGCGGCTCGGGGAGGCGGAGGTGGCAGCGATCCGGTGGCTCGCCGCGCAGCCCGGCGGTCCCGCGAAGATCCTCTTCATCGGCGAGGACTGGTCGTCGGACGTGCGCCGGGATCTCCCGTACCTCGCGCGCCTCGCGGAGGCCGGCGGCCTCGAGCTCCGTGTCTTCCCGCGCGACGGCGCCACGATCGTCATGAAGGGGCTGCCGGAGCCGGGCGACTCGGCGAACGCCGATCTCGTGCGCGAGTACGCCCACGAGAAGAACGGGCAGAAGTTCGCGACGGTCCCGGTCGCCGTCTTCTATGCGAAGGACTTCACCGAGCTCTACCGCTACGTCGAGTATCCGGCGATCTATCACAAGGACCGGATCTACGAGCACTATCGATCGGCGCGTCCCGGCGAGACCGCCGACGAGGGACGGGCGCGCGGCGGGCGCGAGCTCGGCGTCATGTTCGAATCGCCCTTCTACGACGTGTGGGCGCACGCGGCGATCGCCGAGATCCTCAGCGCGCTCCACGAACGGCTCGTGATCGGAGGACATCGTGGCTGATGCACCCGTGACGGCGCAGCGCTTCGCGAAGGGGATGACGTTCGACGAGCACCTGAAGTACGTCGGCAGCCCGGAGAACCTCGCGCGCGAGGCGTTCGGGGGCGTGTACCTGCCGGACGGGGGCGCCGCGCACGGCGGACCGCGCAAGGACAACAGCCCGATCTTCCGCGACCGCTACGCGAAAGCGCGGCTCACCGAGCAACAGACGGCCGCGATCAAGTGGCTGGCCGCGCAGCCGAACGGTCCGGCGAAGATCCTCGTGATCTCCGAGGACTGGTCGTCCGACTGCCGGCGCGACGTGCCGTGGCTCGCGCGGCTCGCCGAGGCGGGCGGCCTCGAGCTCCGGATTTTCAATCGCGACGGCTCCAAGGTCCTCGGCCAGCGCCGTCCGGACATCGCCAAGTACCCCGGCTCCAACCACGACCTCATGGCCCAGTTCCTGAAGAAGGACGAGCGCGGCGAGTGGGCGTCGCTGCCGGTCGCCGTCGTCTTCGCGAAAGACTTCAAGGAGCTGCACCGCTACATCGAGTTCCCGGCGATCTATCGCAAGGACGCGATCCGCGCGCAGCACGTCGCGCGGCGCGCGGGCGAGAGCGAGGAGGCGGCGAAGAAGCGGTCGGCGGAGGAGTTCCTCGCCCTCCAGAACTCGCCGTTCTTCGACATCTGGGCATCCGCCGGCATCGACGAGATCCTCAGCGGCGTGCACGAGCGCGTGACCGGGGTCCCGCGCTGACCGACGCGGCCGTCCTCGCGCGCGTGCAGGCTCGGGCCGAGGCCAATCTCTACTGGCGCTACCTCGGCGTGACGGTGATCGATGCGAACCCCGGGTGGATCCGTCTGCGCGTGCCCGTCCGCGACGAGCTGAAGAACGCGCCGGGCGCGCCCGTGCACGGCGGCGTCTACAGCGCGCTCGTCGACATGGCCGTCGGCGGCGCGCTCGGCACGCTGAGCGAGGCGTCGGAGGGCGGCGTGGCTCAGACCACGCTGGATCTCAACGTGAGCTTCCTCGCCGGCGTGCGCGACGGCGACATCTACGCCGAGGGCCGCATCCTGCGCCACGGGCGCACCATCGCCTTCGGCGAAGTCACGATCTCCGATGGCGCCGGCCAGACGCTCGCCGTCGGCCGCGCGACCTACATGATCATCGCGAAGCGGTCCTGACCGGCCGCGAAAGGAGTCGTCCGTGTCACGCATCGTCCTGTCTCCGGACATCCTGCCGAAAGAGGTCGTCGACCAGGCGGCCGCCATGGCGCCGTCGAGCTTCGAGCTCGTGGTGGCGGACTGCCCGACCCCGCCGTTCATGGAGGCCGCGAAGGAGGCCGAGTACTTCGTCGGCTTCGCGCGCGGCGGGTTCGACGACGCGTTCTACAAGAACGCGCGGAAGCTGAAGCTGATCCAGCTCGTGAGCGCCGGCTACGACCGCGTGGACATCGAGGCGGCACGCCGGGCGAAGGTGCTCGTGGCCAACAACGGCGGCGCCAACGCGGTGTCCGTTGCCGAGCACACGATGCTGCTCATCCTCGCGACCATGAAGAAGCTCCAGAACCTCCACGAGGGCTGCATGCAGGGAAAATGGCGAATCGGCGATTTTTCACAGAATCGTCTCTTCGAACTCGAAGGCAAGACCCTCGGCGTTATCGGGCTGGGCAACATCGGCAAGAAGGTGGCGCGGCGCGCGCAGGCCTTCGGGATGCGCGTCATCTACTACGACATCGTCCGGCTCACCGAGGACCAGGAGGACGCGCTCGGCGTGCGGTTCGCGCTGTTCGACGAGGTCCTCAAGTCGGCCGACGTCGTCACGCTGCACACGCCGCTCACCGCGCTCACGAAGAGCATGATGGACGCGCGCGCCTTCGGGCTCATGAAGCCGACGGCGTTCTTCGTCAACACGTGCCGCGGGCCGGTCGTCGACGAGGAAGCGCTGTTCGAGGTCCTCGTCACCAACCGGATCATGGGCGCGGGCCTCGACGTCATGGCCCAGGAGCCGCCGCCGGCCGATCACAAGTTCTTCAACCTGAAGAACATCACGATCACGCCGCACATGGCGGGCCCGACGGTGGAGACCTGGGAGCGCGCGTTCCGCAACGCCTTCGACAACATCCAGCGCGTGGCCGCCGGCCGCCCGGCGTCGTGGGTGATCCCGGAGCTCCGCGACCTCGTCTAGATGGACTTCACCTTCACGCCCGAGCAGGGCGAGCTCGCGCGCACCGTGCGCGCGTTCGCCGCGCGCGAGCTCGCACCGCGCTCGCGGGAGTGGGACCGGAGCGCCGAGTTCCCGACCGCGACGTGGCGACGCATGGGCGAGCTCGGCCTGCTCGGGCTTCGGATTCCCGTCGAGTACGGCGGCGTCGACGCCGGCTTCATGATGCTCGGGATCGCGATGGAGGAGACGGCGCGCGGCGACTTCAGCTGCACGTACGGCATCCAGCTCGCCGCGCTCGCCGGCGAGATCCTCGGCAAGAACGGCGACCCGGAGGTGTGCCGGCAGTGGTTGCCGCGCGTGGCGAGCGGCGAGTCCGCGATGGCGCTCGCGCTGACTGAGCCGTCGGCCGGCTCGGACGCGGCGGCGCTGGCGTGCCACGCCCGCCGCGATGGGAACGAATGGATCATCACCGGCGAGAAGTCGGGCATCAGCCTCGGCATGGCGGCGGCCGCGGCGATCGTCTTCGCCCGCAGCGGCGGCGCGCGCTCGAAGGGCGTCAGCGCCTTCCTCGTGCCGCTCGATCTTCCCGGCGTCGCGCGGAGCGCGCTGCGCGACATGGGCTCGCACGCGGTCGGGCGCGCGGTGCTGAGCTTCGACGGCGTGCGCGTGCCCGCCTCGCACCTCATCGGCGGCGAGGGCACGGGCTTTCAGCAGGTGATGCGCGGCTTCGATTACAACCGCGTCGCGATCGCGCTCGCGTGTCTCGGCATCGCCCAGGTCTCGCTCGAAGAGACCATGGCCTACGTGAAGGAGCGCACCACGTTCGGCCAGCCGCTCGCGCGCTACGAAGGCGTGACGTTCCCCATCGCGGAGGCGGCCACGCAGCTCGAGGCCGCGCGCCTCTTCAGCTATCGCGCGCTGTGGCTCGCTGATCGCGGGCAGGCGCACACGAAGGAAGCCGCGATGGTGAAGTGGTGGGCGCCGAAGATCGCGCGCGAGACCATCCACCAGTGCCTGCTGCTGCACGGCCACTACGGCTACACCGACGAGCTGCCGTTCGAGCAGCGCCTGCGCGACGTCATCGGGCTCGAGATCGGCGACGGCAGCGCGGAGATCATGAAGATCGTCGTGGCCCGCGAGCTGATGGGACGCGAGACGCTCCCGTACTGATGGCGCACGCGCCGAGGGTCGCGCTGGTGACGGGCGGCACGCGCGGGTTCGGGCGCGGCATCGCGTTCCATCTCGCCGCGGACGGCCTGGACTGCGCGATCACGTACCGGACGCGCGCGGACCTCGCGCGCGAGGTGGTCGCCCAGATCGAGGCGCTCGGGCGGAGGAGTCTCGCCGTGCCGCTCGCGCTCGAGGAGCCGGCGCAGGTGCCCGGCGCCGTCGCGAAGATCGTCGAGATGTTCGGCCGCGTCGACGTGCTCGTCGCGAACGCGGCGGCCACCGCGTTCCGCCCGATGCTCGAGCAGAAGCCGCACAACGTCGAGAAGACGCTCGCGATCTCCGTCCGGTCGTTCGTCGCCGCCGTGCAGGCAGCGGCGCCGCACATGGCGGACGGCGGGCGCATCGTCGTCGTGTCGGGCATCGACAGCCACCAGGCGATGGCCGGCCACGGCGTGCTCGGCGCGGCGAAGGCGGCGATGGAAAGCCTCGTGCGGATCCTCGCGCTCGAGCTCGGTCCGCGCGGCATCACCGTCAACGCGGTGAGCCCCGGGCTCGTCGACACCGACTCGTCGCGCCTCTACCTCGAGAAGGGGCTCGGGCGCGCGTGGGAGGCCGCGGCCGCGCGCATGATCGCCGCGACGCCCCTGCGACGCCTCGGGAAAGTGGAGGACGTCGCGTCGCTGGTCGCGTATCTCGCGTCGCCCTCCGCCGGGTTCCTCACCGGCCAGACGATCATCCTCGACGGCGGCCTCACGATCGTCTCGCCGTTCCAGCGCCTCCTGGACACGCCGTGACCACCGTGCGAGTCGAGCGCGACGGCGCGGTCGTCCACATGACGCTCGACCGCCCGGCGCAGCTCAACGCGATCAGCCCCGAGCTCCTGCGTGACCTCGAGGCCGCGTGCGCGGCGATCGAGGACGACGCGAGCGTGCGCGCCGTGACGCTCACGGGCGCCGGGCGCGCCTTCTGCGCGGGGGCCGATCTGCGCGTGGTCGAAGAGCTGGCGCCCGATCCCGCGCGCTGGGCCGAGTTCATGGATCTCTGGCATCGCGTGTTCGATCGCATCGAGCGCCTGGGGCCGCCGGTCATCGCCGGCGTGCACGGCGTCGCGCTCGCGGGCGGGCTCGAGCTGGTGCTCGTGTGCGACCTCGTGGTGTGCGACGCGGGCGCGCGGCTCGGCGACCAGCACGCGAACTTCGCGCTCGTCGCCGGCGGCGGCGGCAGTCAGCGCTTGCCGCGCCTGATCGGTGCGCGGCGCGCGAAGGAGCTGATGCTGCTCGGCGGCTGGATCGACGCGCACCGGGCGCTTGCGTGGGGCCTGGTGAATCGCGTCGCGCCCGCGGGAACGGTCGAGGCGGCGGCGCGCGCGCTCGCCGCGGACGTCGCGGCGAAGAGCGGAGCGGCGACGCGCACCGCGAAGCGGCTCGTCGCTCGCGGGCTCGAGCTCACGCTGCGCGAAGGCCTCGAGCTGGAGAAGCGGATGGTGGCGGCACACATGCGGACGGAGGACGCGGCCGCCGGGCTGCGCGCGTTCCGCGAGAGAAGGGGTCTGGGGTCCTCCAGTTGCGGGGCCCCATCCCCGGAGGGGAAGCCATGACGACGATGCGCCTGGGCGAGGTCGAGATCATCCGCGTGGTGGAGATCCCGCGCTCGACCTATCCGACGAGCGATATGCTGCCCACCTCGGACGCCGCCGCGATCGCGCGCCACCGCGCGGGATGGCTCGGCGCGTTCTACGACGCGAGCACCGGAGACCTCGGCTCGCGCATCCAGAGCTACGTCGTGCGCACCCCCCACGAGACCGTGGTGATCGACACGTGCGTCGGCAACGACAAGGCGCGCGAGAACCCGCTCTGGAACATGCGGCAGGGCACGTGGCTCGACGATCTGCGCGCGGCAGGCGTGGCGCCCGAGAACGTGGACTACGTGCTGTGCACGCACATGCACGTCGATCACGTGGGCTGGAACACCTCGCGTGAACACGGGCGATGGGTCCCGACGTTCCCACGCGCCACGTACGTCTTCGTCGGCGAGGAGTGGGAGTTCTGGAACCACGAGCGCGAGAGCGGCCGCGACCACGACGGCTGTATCGACGACAGCGTGCTGCCGATCGTCGAGGCCGGCCGCGCGCGGCTCGTCGACGCGACCACCGCCATCGGGAACCATCTCCGCTTCGAGCCGACGCCGGGTCACACGCCGGGACATGCGTGCGTGCGGCTGACCACGGGCGCCGGCACCGCGGTGTTCTCCGGCGACCTCATGCATCGGGTCGTCCAGGTCGCGGAGCCGCAGTGGTCGAGCCGCTTCTGCTACGACGGCGCGCAGGCGGCGAAGACGCGGCACGCGTTCGTGGAGCGGCACGCCGACAGCGGCACGCTCGTGTGCGCGGCGCACTTCCCGACGCCGGGCTACGTGGTCAAGGCGGACGGAGGGTATCGGTTCGAAGCGAGCCGGTGATCGCGTCTCAGGCGGAGCGCTTCGGCGCGAGCGGAGACGCGAGGTGCCCGACGACGCGCACGAGATCGCGGTGTGAGACGGGCTTCACGAGCCAGTCGTCGAGCCCGGCATCCGGCATCGCTTCGCGCGGGTAGATGTCGTCGCGCGCGGTGATCGCGACGGTCGGCACGTGGACGCCCGTCTTCATCTCGCGCCGGCGGAGCCGGCGCGCGAGCCACAGGCCGTCGTGTCCCGGCATCGAGAGGTCCGTGAGGATCACGTCGGGCTGAATCTGCTTGAGCGCGCGGACCGCGGCCCCGGCCGACGCGACCGCCGTCACGAACGCGCCGCAGTGACCCAGAATGGTCTTGTAGATCACGCGGGCGTCGCGGTTGTCGTCGACGACCAGGAGGTGCAGGCCAGCGAGTGGACCGCTGCTTTCAGCGTCGTCCATCCGAACCATCGCGATGATTATCCCTGCGCCCACTCTTCTTTGCACGAGATTCAGGGCCCCGGAATGGAAAAAGTTTTCCCACCGATCCCGATTCTTACGTGTGCGAATCCGACCGGAAAGGGCCGCCGGAGGCCTTGATAAGATGCGGCGATGCCGGACACCGTCTTCGAGGCGTTCCGCGCAACGGCGTCACGCGCCGCCGCTCAACCGTTCCTGTGCGCGCCGCCCGCACCCGGCCGCGCGTACCATCCCGGCGGCATCGAGCTGACGTACGGCGAGGTCGAGGCGCGCGTGCTCGCGCTCCGCGAGCGGTATCGCGCCGCCGGCTACGGACACGGGCATCGCGTCGCGCTGCTGCTCGAGAATCGTCCGGAGTTCTTCGTCCACTACCTCGCGCTCAACGCGCTCGGCTGCGGGATCGTCCCGATCAATCCCGACTACCGGCACGACGAGATGCTCTACCAGATGGAGCACTCCGACGCCGCTCTCGCGGTCGTGATCGCCGCGCGCGTGCCCGACCTCGAGCGTGTCGCGCGCGCGCGTGCGAAGCCGTTGCCCGTCGTCGACGCGGAAGCGTTGCCCGCCGACGTGCCGAACGCGTCGCCTCCACCGCGCCGCGACGCGCCCGGTCTCGAGACCGAGTGCGGATTGCTCTACACGTCCGGGACGACGGGACGTCCGAAGGGCTGCATCCTGTCGAACTTCTACTATCTGAACGCGGGCGCCTGGTATCGTGGCCTCGGCGGCCGCCTCGAGATCCGCGACAGCCGCGACCGCTTCTACAACCCGCTCCCGCTCTTCCACATGAATCACCAGGGCGTCACGGCGACGGCGGCGATCCTCACCGCGAATTGCCTCGTGATGCCGGAGCGCTTCAGCCCCACGCGGTGGTGGCCGGACATCATCACCACCGGCGCGACGATCATCCACTACCTCGGCGTGGTGCCGCCGCTGCTGCTGAACCAGCCGCCGTCGGACGACGATCGCCGCCACCGCGTGCGCTTCGGCCTCGGCGCGGGCGTGGAGCCGGAGATGCATGGGCCCTTCGAGGCGCGCTTCGGCTTTCCGCTCGTCGAAGTGTGGGGGATGACGGAGACGGGACGGATCTACGCCGACTGCCACGAGCCGCGGCAGATCACGACGCGCGCGTTCGGCCGGCCGTTCGGTGACTTCGAGGCGAAGGTCGTCGACGACAAGGACCACGACGTCGCGCCGGACGCGGAGGGCGAGCTGCTCGTGCGGTGGGGCGGGCCCGAGGGGCCGCGCCACGGCTTCTTCTCCGGCTATCTGAAGAACGCCGAGGCCACCGACGACGCGTGGCGGGGCGGCTGGTTCCACACCGGCGACGTCGTGCGCCGCGCCGCCGACGGCATGCTCTACTTCGTCGATCGCAAGAAGAACATCATTCGACGCTCCGGCGAGAACATCGCGACGGCCGAGGTCGAGGCCGTGCTGCAGGCGCACGACGCCGTCGCGCAGGTCGCGGTGCTCGCCGTGCCCGACGAGATTCGCGAAGAAGAGGTCATGGCGTGCGTCGTGGCGATGCCGGGCGTGACCGCGAACCGCGCGCTGGCGGAGCAGCTCGTCGGGTGGTGTCTCGCGCGGATCGCGTACTTCAAGGCGCCGGGCTGGGTGCTCTTCGTCCCGTCCTTGCCGACCACCGGGACGCAGAAGGTCCAGAAGACCCGGATCTTTCCGCGCGGCGTCGATCCGCGCGCGGAGCCCGGGGTCTTCGATCTTCGAGGATCGAAGAAGCGCTCCTGAATCTCGTGCGCGGTGCGCGGGGCGGGCGGCCGGGGCGGGCGTGGCCTCCGCCCCCTCTGACCCCCGCCAGTCGGCGGCGCGGGGGCGGAGGCCACGCCCGCC
>VGLJ01000089.1 GCA_016866775.1 Candidatus Rokuibacteriota bacterium
ACTCGCGCCACCACCGCCGCCGCCCCCGCCACGGCCGGCACCCGCGCCCCCGCCGCCCTCGGCCCCTGCGGGCCGGAACCGCAACGCCGCGTTCGGCACCTTGAGCACGTCCGGCTTCTCGGCGAAGACGAGCTTCACGTTCGCCGTCATGCCCGGAAGGAGCTTGCCGCCGGGATTCGAGACCGCGACGACCACGGTGTAGGTGACGACGTTCTGGACGATGAGCGCGGCCTTGCGGATCTGCGTGACGACGCCCGCGAACGTCTCGCCCGGGAACGCGTCGACCGTGAAGGTCGCGCGGTCCTCGAGCTTGATCCGGCCGATGTCCGCCTCGTCGACGCTGGTCTCGACCTGCATCTTGGTGAGGTCCTGCGCGATCGTGAAGAGGATCGGCGCCTGCAGGCTCGCCGCGACGGTCTGGCCCACGTCGACCGCGCGCGAGACCACGACGCCGTCGACCGGCGCGGTGATGCGCGTGTGCTCGAGGTCGACCTGCGCCTGCCGCAGCGTGGCCTTCTTCTGCTCCACGGTGGCCTGCGCGGATTTCAGCATCGCCTCGGTCACGCGAAGCTGCGCCTGCGCGGAGCTGATCCCGGCGCCGAGCGACTGTTCCTTCGCGCGCGTCGACTCGAGCTGCGCGGCGGCGGAGTCGTGGGCCGCCTGCGAGGTGTCGAGCTCGCTCTTGGCGATGAGCTCCTTCCTGAGGAGCTCGGACTTGCGGTCGAAATCGCGCCTGGCGTCGACCACCGCGACCAGCGCCTTCGCCGTCTGCGCCTTCGCCTCCGCGAGCGCCGACTTCGCGTTCTCGACCTCTGCGCGCGCCTTCTCCACCTGCGCCATCTGGTTGAGCACGGTGGCCTGCGCGGCGTCGAGCTCGCCCTTCGCCTGGTTGACCTTCGCCTCGAAGATCTCCGGATCGATGCGGGCGACGAGCTGGCCCTTCTTCACCACCGAGTTGAAGTCCGCGAAGAGCTCGCGGATCTGCCCGGACACCTGGCTGCCGACCTGGACGGTGATGACGGCGTTGAGGTTGCCGGTGGCCGACACCGCGGCCGTCAGCGGGCCGCGCTCGAGCCGCGCGGTGCGGTACTTGGGCGCCGCCCCCCGGCTCTGCGCGTAGAAGTACGCGGAGATGCCGCCGGCGATGAGGACCACGGCCAGCCCGAGCCAGATGGGGCGACGCATCGGTATCAGTAGGACGGTACTGTCAGCGCGACTATTTCGCCAGCCCCGGGTTACCGGAGGCCGGCCGCCCGGTCCAGGTTCGAGAGCGCGATCCTGTAGTCGGCCAGGGCCTGCGCCTCGGTGTTCTGGGCCAGGGTGAGCGCGAGCTGCGCGTCGGTCAGCTCGAGGATCGTGCCCACGCCCGCGTCGAAGCGGCCCTGCGCGAGCCGGAAGTTCTCCTGGGCCGACTCCACCGCCTTCTGCGCGGCCTGGATCCGCTCCTCCGCCTCGGAGACGGTGATCTGCGTCTGCTCGACGTCACGCTGGATGTCGAGCTCGGTCGCGCGGACCCGGGCCTGGGCGGCCTCGTAGTTCGCGCGCGCCTCGCGGTAGCGCGCGAGGCGATTGCCACCGTCGAAGATCGACCACTGCAGCGAGAGCGTGGCCGACCACGCCTCGTCGAGCGTCGTCCGCACGCCGCCGTACGCGCCGCTGCCCGTGATGTCGGGGAAGAAGTCGCGGAACGTCCGGCGCACGAGCGCCTCGGCGGCTTCCGCGCGCAGCCGCGCCTGGCGCGACTCCGGCCGCCGGCGGAGCGCCTCCTCCATGAGCCGCGTGCGATCCATCGTGCTCGGCTGGTAGACGAGGTTGTCGAGAACCTGCGTCGCCGTGTCGGCCGGCACGCCCATCGCGGTGTTCAGCGCGACGCGGGCCAGCCGCTCGGCGTTGCGCGCGCGGATCACGTCGACGCGGGCGTTGGCGACGTCGACCTCGGCGCGC
The DNA here is from genome assembly GCA_016866775.1 of Candidatus Rokuibacteriota bacterium. GTDB lineage: Bacteria > Methylomirabilota > Methylomirabilia > Rokubacteriales > CSP1-6 > VGLJ01. The sequence continues at coordinate 1,945 of VGLJ01000089.1, forward strand.
GTCACGTCGGACTTCGGCCGCGTGCCGACCTCGAAGAAGCCGCGCGCGGAGCGCAGGTTCAGCTCGGCCCGCTGGAGGGCCTGCTCGTTCACGCGAATGAGGCGCCGCGCGAAGTTGATGTTCGTGTAGGCCTGCTTCACCGACTGCGTGATGAGCTGCCGCTGCAGCTCGACGTCCTCGAGCGCGACCTCCGAAAGCTTGCGGGCGGCGTCGACCGACGCGGCGTTCTTGCCGAAGTCGAACAGGATCTGCGAGAGCGTGATCTGCGCCGCGAACGTCTCGTGGAAGTCGCGATTGACCTGCGTCGACGTGGTGATGCCGGTCGTCGACGACGTGCTGAGGGTCGTCGTCTGCGAGCGGCTCGTGCTCACCGAGCTCGCCACCTGCGGCAAGAGCGGCGCGAGCGCCTGGTCGACGCGATACTTCGCGGCCACGTAGTCGCCGAGTCGCGCGCGGATGTTGGGCTGGTTCTCGAGCGCGAACGCCACGGCTTCGTCGACGCTGATCGGACGCTGTGTGAGGGCGTCGCGCGTGGGCGGCGGCGTGACCGGTGCGGGAGTTTGTGCGCCCGCCTCGAAAACGCCGCCCAGCAGCGCGAGGACAACGCCGACGAGGACCCGTCTCACGAGCACGCTCCTTGAAAAGTATGCGCTGCGCGTCTGCAAGATAGCACGAGCCTCGTTCAGGTCCCGACAACGCCGCGGTGCGGCACGTCGTGGACGCGCGGTGGATAACCCGTGGACGCCGGTGGAAACCGCTCGCGCGCCGGCACGACTCGCGCGCGAACGAGGACGCATGACTGGGGCGCCGGACGATCCACAGCCGGGACCTCTGACGCTGCGCGTCGGGAAATTTTTGCCATGCGTCCCGTGTTTTTCCTTGACGAGCGCGAGATACGGCGTGATAGATTCCGCCTCACCACTATATCTAGGTGTATCGCGGTTCGCGGCTGAAACAGCGCGGAAAAGGGAGGTAGTGAGGATGCCGTCAACGACCCGCCCCTCGAAGGTCGGCCAGTGGACCGAGCCCGCACTTCGCGTCCTCCGGGAGCGTTACCTCACACGCAAGGATGGTGAGGTCGTCGAAACCCCGGAGGAGATGTGCTGGCGCGTCGCACAGTCGATCGCGGCGGGCGAGGCGCGCTACGGCCGGACGCCGGCGGCGGTGGACGAGATCGCCACCGCCTTCTACGAGATGATGATCGACCAGTACTTCATGCCGAACTCGCCCACGCTGATGAACGCGGGCAAGGGAAACGGGCTCCAGTACTCGGCCTGCTACGTCCTTCCGGTCGGCGACTCCATGCCCGAGATCTTCGATTCGGTGAAGGCGGCGGCGATCATCCATCAATCCGGTGGAGGTACGGGCTTCGCCTTTTCGCGTCTGCGCCCGAAGGACGACATCGTCGCCTCGACCGGCGGCCGCGCTTCGGGCCCCGTCTCCTTCTTGCGCGTGTTCAACGGCGCGACCGAGGCCGTTAAACAAGGAGGTTGCGTCGCGCCGGACACGCGCGTCTCGACCAATCGCGGCGTCGTCGAAATCAGGGACCTTGGTCCGGCAGAGGCCGAGGCGAAGACGTGGCACGCGCCCGCGCACCCGCTGGTGGTCGCGACCGACGAGGGGCCGCGCGAGTGCGACGAGTTCTACAACAACGGCGTCGCGCTGGTTCGCCGCATTCGGACGGCGCACGGCTACTCGGTCTGCGCGACCCTTGAGCATCGCCTGCGTGTCATCGATGAAGAGGGACGCTACGTCTGGAAAGCGCTCGAGGACATCGCGGTCGGCGACTGGGTGGCGCTCCAGAAGAGCACGTATCTCCCGGTCGAGGACTTCAAGTTCCCGCGCTTCGAAGTCACGCCGCATCCCAACGCGACGCCGATCCGGATCCCGGAGACGGCGACCGAAGGTCTCGGCGAGTTCATCGGCTACTTCCTGGGTGATGGCGCGGTCTCCGTGAATGCGCGCGGCACCGGCCGCTTGATCCTGACGGTGTGCCGCGCAGAGGAGGACGTCGCCGAACGCGTGCTCGCGCTCTCTCGAGAATTGTTCGGTCTTCGCCCCATCCGGCAAACAAGAGCCGGAGACGGGTCGGACAACTGCTACGTCAACTCGACGACGCTCGTCGCGTGGCTCAAGACCATCGGCGTTGAGAAGGCGTCGGCGCTCGACGTCCGCCTGCCGCAGATCGCGTTCACCGCTGGTCCTGGCTTCGCTCGCGGGCTCGTTCGTGGCCTGTTCACGGCCGACGGAACCATCAGCAAGGACGGCTACGCGTCGCTCTGCAGCACCTCCCGCGGACTACTCGAGGACGTCCAGCAGCTCTTGCTGGCGCTCGGCATGCCTTCGGCGATCTCAGAGGTGACGAACCGGAAGGGCGCCTTCGGGCGAAACCCGGTCCATCGTCTGAGAATCATTACCGGTGCGGGCCTGCGCGTATTCGCTGAGACGATCGGGTTCTTCTCCGGAACCAAACAGGAGCGGCTCCAGGCTGGGCTGAGGAAGGCGTGGGAGTTCAACGACGTCATCCCGTTCCAGGCCCGCCTGCTCGCGAAGCTGTACGGTGGACCCGGCCGCGGTAGCGGAGCGGGCCGCGGCCCACGCGGCGCGGACCGCCGCCTCTACCGAGCCCTGCAGCATTACCTTCCCGGCGTCTCGGCCCCGCGGCATCTCACTCGATCACGGCTTCGTCGCCTCGCCGACGACCACCCGGCGATCGGCAATGACGCCACGGTGCAATGGTTCCTCGCACACGACCAGTTCTACGACCAGGTCACGAAGATCGAGGAAGGCGAGTCGCTGACGCTCGACCTGTCAGTGCCCGCAAACCACACCTACGTCGCCAACGGATTCGTCAGCCACAACACGCGGCGCGGCGCGAACATGGGCATCCTGAAGGTCGATCACCCCGACATCCTCGAGTTCATCGAGTGCAAGCTCGACGGGGGGATCACGAACTTCAATATCTCCGTCGCCGCGACGAACGCGTTCATGGACGCGCTCGCGAAAGGCGAGGACTACGATCTCATCAACCCGCGGACCAACAAGGCGGTCGGGCAGCTTTCCGCGAAGGAAGTCTTCGAGCGCATCGTGCGAGCGGCGTGGCGGACCGGCGACCCGGGCATGGTGTTCATCGATCGGATCAACGCCAGCCCGGCGAATCCGACGCCCGAAGTCGGCCAGATCGAAGCGACTAACCCCTGTGGCGAACAACCGCTTTTGCCGAACGAAGCCTGCAACCTCGGGTCGCTGAACGTCTCGAAGTTCGCTCGGCGTGCGCCGAATGGCGAGCTGTCGATCGACTGGGACGAGATGGAGCGCGTGGTGCGGCTTGCCGTGCGCTTCCTCGACGACGTCATCGAGATGAATCCATACCCGCTGCCCGAGATCGACGCGACCGTGAAAGCGAACCGGCGGATCGGTCTCGGCATCATGGGCTGGGCGGACCTTCTCTACATGCTCGGCATCCCGTACGACAGCCAGGAAGCGGTGAGCCTCGCCGATCAGCTCATGGCGTTCGTGAAGGAGAAGTCTCACGACCAGTCGTCGAAGCTGGCGGAGGAGCGCGGGCCGTTCCCGAACTGGAGCCGCTCGATCTACAAGAACGTCCGCCCGATGCGGAACTCGACGGTCACGACCATCGCGCCGACGGGCACGATCTCGATGATCGCGGGCTGCTCGTCGGGCGTGGAGCCGATCTTCGCGCTCGCGTTCGAGCACCGGGTCAAGCAGTCGGACGGCGAGCGCGTGCTGACGTTCGTCAACGAGACCTTCGACAAGCTCGCGCGTGAGCAGGGCTTCTACTCGCAGGCGCTGACCGAAGAGATCGCCAAGCGGGGCTCACTCCACGACATTCCGGGCGTGCCGGAGCGGGCGAAGGACGTCTTCAAGACCTCGCACGAGATCGGCTTCGAGTGGCATGTCCGGCATCAGGCTGCGTTCCAGCGCCACACCGACAATGGCGTGTCGAAGACCATCAACCTGCCGAACGAGGCGACCGAAGAAGACGTCGCGCGGGCCTACAAGCTCGCGTGGGAGCTCGGCTGCCTCGGCATCACGGTCTTCCGCGACGGCTGCAAGGGTGAGCAGGTTCTGAACGTCGGCGTGGGCAAGAAGAAGGACCAGACGGCGGCGCAATCGGTGAGCGGACCTGTGACGATCAAGCCACGCCCGCATAGTCTCCACGGCACCACATACCGGATGGAAACGCCCATCGGGACGGCCTTCATCACGGTCAACGAAACCGAGGCCGGTGACCCCTTCGAGGTCTTCCTCCAGGTCGGCAAGGGCGGGTCGGACACGATGGCCGTCGCCGAGGCACTGGGACGGCTGATTTCTCTGACGTTGAGAATGCCTTCGCCGCTGTCGGCTCAGCGCCGCCTCGAAGAGGTGATCAGCCAGCTTTCACGGATCGGCGGCGCGCAACCGGTTGGCTTCGGACCGTCGAAGGTGCTGTCGCTCCCGGACGCGCTCGCGCGCTGTCTCGCCGAGCACATCGGCCAGATCAAGGCGGCCGGAGAGGTCGGCTCCACGACGCCGGCGAAGAAGACGGTCGGCGATCTCTGCAAGGAGTGCGGCCAGGCGACGTTCGTCTACGAGGAAGGCTGCAAGAAGTGCCTCTCGTGCGGCTTCAACGAGTGTTGATCTAACGCCTATTGCGCGGTTAGGCAGAGAGCGCTCTCTGCCTAACCACGAACTCTGAGTAGGAGGCACTATGGAGACGCCCGCTCAGCGGCTATTGGGAATGATTCTCCCCGGGGGCTGGAAGGTCATTCGACCCGTCGAAAAGCGGCCGGGAAGCAGCGGAGGCTTCTTCTCGTGTGGGTATGTCGTCGAGTCGGAAACTGGTCAGCTGGGATTCCTGAAAGCTCTCGACTATTCAGCTGCAATGGCCGAGGTCGACCCCGCGAGAGCCCTCCAAGTCATCACGGAGATGTTTAACTTCGAGCGCGATTTGGTTCGGGTCTGCACGAACAAAAACTTGGACCGGGTTGTTCGTGGTCTATCGGATGGTGCTGTTCGAGTAGACGGACAGCCCGTTCAGTACCTCATATTCGAACTCGCCGATGGCGATGCACGGTCGCAGGCAGACGAGTCTCACCGTTATGAGCGCGCTTGGTCATTGCGTGCACTTCATCACGTTGCGACTGGCATCGCCCAACTCCATCGCGAATCGATTGCCCACCAAGATCTAAAGCCATCGAACGTTCTGTCCTTCGACGGTGGGAAAGTCTCGAAGGTCGGTGACCTCGGTCGTGCATCGCACAGAGGGGACTATCCACCGCACGAAGACGTTCCGATTGCCGGCGACGTCTCCTACGCGCCACCGGAACGTCTTTACGGCTATCAGGACCCTGATTGGAGCCGCCGTCGACTTGGGTGTGATGCGTATCTTTTTAGGAACCATGGCGATTTTCTCCATGATGGGCGTTGGAATGACACCTCTACTGCGTGCTGAGTTGCGCGACGCTCATGCGTGGGATACTTGGGAGGGAACGTTCGAGGAAGTGCTCCCGTACGTCCGTGACGCGTTCGAGCGTGCTCTCGCAGCATTTTCTCAAGCAGTGGACGCTCGAGTCAGAACGGAACTGACCACGATCGTGCGGGAACTGTGTGAGCCCGATTCGCGACTTCGAGGTCATCCACGCAATCGCGGAGTCAGAGGAAATCAATACTCATTCCACGGAAGGTGTTGACCTACCTGAACTTCCTGTTCTCCTTGATCGCGTTAGCGAAGCGTCTCAGAGCTGAGCGACGGTGTTAGAATCCGCGCGTGGCGTTCTCAGGTGGGAGTTATGAAGATGTTGCGCGCTGGCTCCACAACTTTCTGACCTCGCACGCCAAGCGCGAGAACTTCAAAGCTGAGATCGAGCTCGACGCCGGTGACGAGCGCCAAGGCAACAGCTACGGCGCGCGCGTGCGCGTCGGCGACGCCGGTGCCGATATCGTCGAGTTCGAGTACCGGACCGTCGCCGATCGGCGCGGTGAGCTCCAGTGGTGCCGCGAGCTCGCCGATCACACGCGCCAGATCGTGCAAGACCTCGCCCGCGCCGTTGCGCGACCGTCGTAGTTGACGCCGCGCGCACCGGCGGCCGTCGCTGGGAGACCCGCCTGGTTCGGGCCGGGGGACCTGAACGGGTTCCTCGGGCTCGCGCTCGACAACGTCGGCGTCCTCGTCATCCTCTCCGGCGCGCTCATCGGCATCTTCGGGTTCCCCGCCGATCTCGTCCTCGGCAAGATGGTGCCCGGCACCGCGCTCGGCGTGCTCGCCGGCGACCTCGTCTACACGTGGCTCGCGCTCCGCCTGATGCGACGCACGGGACGCACGAACGTCACCGCGATGCCGTTCGGGATCGACACGCCGACCGTGTTCGCCATGGTGTTCGGCGTCCTCGGGCCGGTGATGGTCGCGACCAAGGATCCGGTGCTCGCGTGGAAGGTCGGCATGGCGGTGACGGTCGCGATCGGCGTGATCAAGACCGTGCTCGCGTTCGGCGGCGACTGGACGCGCCGCGTGGTCCCGCGCGCCGCGCTGCTCGGATCGATCGCGGGCGTCGCGATCCTCCTCATCGCCTACCTGCCGATGCTGAAGATCTTCCACGAGCCGCTCGCGGGCCTGGTCGCGCTGCTCGTGCTCTTCCTCGGGCTCTTTGCCGGCGTGCGGATGCCGTTCGGGCTTCCGTCCGCGTTCGCGGCGGTCATCGCCGGCCTCGCGGTGCACTGGGCGACCGTGTGGGCGACGGGAACGCGCGCCCATGCGCTGGCCGCCGTCACGGTGCAGCTCGCGCTGCCGCTGCCGACGCTCGCGTGGATCGACGCGCTGCCCGCCACGCTGCCGTACCTCGCGATCGCGCTGCCGTTCGCCCTCGTGACGATCGTGGGCGGCATCGACAACACCGAGAGCGCGATCGCCGCCGGCGACGAGTACCGGACGCGCGACATCCTTCTCACGGAGGCGCTCGCGACCGTCCTTGCCGGCGCGTGCGGCGGGGTCGTGCAGAACACGCCGTACATCGGCCATCCCGCGTACAAGGCCATGGGCGCGCGCGCCGGCTACACGCTGCTCACGGCGCTCGTGATCGGCCTCGGCGCGATGGCGGGCGTGCTCTCCGTGCTCGTCACGCTGCTGCCCGAGGCGATCGTCGCGCCGATCCTGGTCTTCGTCGGCCTCGAGATCACCGCGCAAGCCTTCCACGCCTCGCCGCGCCACCACGGGCCGGCCGTCGCGCTCGCGCTCGTGCCCGTCGCCGCGGCCGTGGTCGTGATCCAGGCGAGTGGTCTCCTCGCCGGCGTGGGGAAGTCGCCCGCCGATCTCACCGGCGAAGCGGCGCACACGTGGCGGGCGATCACGCTGCTCGGCAACGGCTTCATCCTCACCGCGGTCGTCTGGGCCGCGGCGCTGGTCGCGATGCTGGATCGCCGGCTGACCGGCGCCGCGCTGGCGTTCGCGGTGGCGAGCGTCGCGACGCTCTTCGGTCTCATGCACTCGCCGGCGCCGAACGGCGCGGTGTTCTGGCCGTGGGCGCCGCCCGGATCGGAGCCGCTCCGGTTCGCCGGCGCCTACGGGGTCCTCGCGGTCCTGTGCGGGCTCGCGTCCGGCCGCTCCGCCCGATAAGATCGGGTCACCAGGAGGCTGCCATGACGATCGCCACGATCCTCGCGCGGAAGGGTGTCAAGGTCGTCACCATCCGCCCGGAGCAGACGCTCCGGGAGGCGCTCGCGCTGCTCGCCCAGCATTCGATCGGCGCGGTCCTGGTGTGCGACGCCGCCGGGGCGCTCGTGGGCATCCTCTCGGAGCGCGACATCGTGCGGGAGGCGGTGCGCAACGAGCTCTTCTTCGAACGGCCGGTGAGCACGATCATGACGAAGGACGTGATCACGGGGCAGCCGAACGACGACCTCAACGCCGCGGCCGTCACGATGACGAACAAGCGGTTTCGCCACTTGCCCGTGCTCGACGCCGGCAAGATCGTCGGCGTGATCTCGCTCGGCGACATCGCGAAGGCGCAGCGCGACGAGTACCTCGGCGAGATCGACACGCTCCAGACCCAGCTGCTCGGAGAGCGCGCGAGCTGAGCGAGCCGTGAGCGTCGACCGGCCCGGGACCGCGGCCCACCCGCTGCGCGTCGTGATCGTCGGCGCCGGACCCACCGGGTTCTACGCCGCCGACCAGCTGTTGCGGCAGGAAGGCCTGATCGTCGAGATCGACATGTTCGACCGCGTGCCGACGCCGTTCGGGCTCGTGCGCTACGGTGTCGCGCCGGACCACCAGAAGATCAAGGCGGTGACCGTCGCGTTCGACAAGATCGCGAGCCACCCGCGCTTCCGCTTCTACGGCTCCGTGGAGCTCGGCAAGCACCTCAGCGTCGACGACCTGCGCGCGCACTACCACCAGATCTTCTATGCGACAGGCGCGCAGAGCGATCGCCGGATGGGAATTCCGGGCGAAGACCTGAAGGGCAGTCATCCCGCGACCGAGTTCGTGGCCTGGTACAACGGCCATCCCGACTATCAGGATCTCCAGTTCGACCTGAGCGCGGAGCGCGTCGCCGTCGTCGGCGTCGGCAACGTGGCCATCGACGTCGCGCGCATCCTCTCCCGGACGCCGGAAGAACTGGCGAAGACCGATATCAGCGACCAGGCGTTCGAAGCCCTGCGGCGCAGCGCGGTGAAGGAGGTCTACCTGCTGGGACGGCGCGGACCCGCGCAGGCCGCGTTCACGAACCCGGAGCTGAAGGAGCTCGGCGAGCTGGCGGGCGCGGACGTCGTCGTCGACCCGCGCGAGGTCGAGCTCGATCCGCTGAGCCGCGCCGCGCTCGCGAAGGCGCCCGACCGCGCGACCTCGAAGAAGACCGAGATGCTCCAGGCGTACGCCAACGGCGTCGTGAGCGGGAAGCCGCGCACGCTGGTCATCCGCTTCCTCGTGTCGCCGCTGGAAGTCATCGGCAACGCCGCGGGCGAGGTGACGGCGATGAAGCTCGTGCGCAACGAGCTCTACCAGACGCCGACGGGCACGCTGCAGCCGCGCGCGACCGAGCAGGTCGAGACGCTGCCGGTCGGCCTCGTGTTCCGCTCCGTCGGCTATCGCGGCGTCCCGTTGCCGGGCGTGCCGTTCAACGACAAGTGGGCGGTCATCCTGAACGAGAAGGGGCGCGTGCTCGATCCGGTCAGCAAGCAGCCCGCCGTCGGCGAATACACGGGCGGCTGGATCAAGCGCGGGCCGAGCGGCGTCATCGGCACCAACAAGCCGGACGCGGCCGAGACCGTCACGTGCATGCTCGAGGATCTCGCGCAGCACGCGATCCTTCATCCGCCCGCGCCGGGCGCGGCGGCGGCGGACGCGCTCGTGCGATCGCGGCAGCCGCAGTGTCTCTCGTACGACGACTGGCGGCAGCTCGATCGTCAGGAGATCGAGCGCGGCCGCGCGCAGGGACGGCCGCGCGTGAAGTTCACGCGGCTCGACGAGATCCTCGGCGCGTTGCGCGCCGGGAACCGCTGAGCCCCGCCCGCGGGTTCACCAGGCAAGGGTGTGTTGTCGCGAGCGCGTCGCGCGCGAGTGGTACACTTTGCGCGAGATCCATTCACGGACATCGAGGGAGGTCTCATGAGCCGGTTCATCACATCGTCGGCCGCGATTGTCGCGGTGGCGGCCCTGGTCGCGCTCGGCGGATCCGCGTGGGCGCAGGGCCCCTGGGAAGCGCCCGCGGCCGAGAAGTCGAAGAAGAGTCCGGGTGGGAACGTCGCGAACGGCAAGAAGCTCGCCGACGTCAATTGCATGTCCTGCCATGGTGCCGGAGGCAAGGGCGACGGTCCGGCGGCGGCCGCGCTGAATCCGAAGCCGGCCGACTGGACGTCCCAGAAAGTCCAGGCCGAGCCCGAGGGCTCGCTGTTCTGGAAGATCTCGAACGGCCGCGGCCCCATGCCGCCGTGGAAGCATCTTCCGGACAAGGACCGCTGGGACCTCGTCGCGTACGTGAAGTCGCTCGGGAAGAAATAGACTCGGAGGGGGATTTCATCCCCCTTCCGACGAGCAACAAACGGCGAGCCGGACGGCTCGCCGTTGTTGCTCTGCCTCCCCCTGAGGAAGGATGGCGCGGGCGAAGCCCGCGCTCGGACACCGCTGATCACATGCGTTCCGTCGTGAGCGGCTGATCGGATGCGTGCCGCCGTCATCGATCTCGGGACCAACACCGTGCGGCTGCTCGTGGCCGAGCTCCATCCGCGCGCCGCGTGGCGCCCCGTGCACGCGGAGCAGCGTGTGACGCGCCTTGGCGAAGGGGCTCGCGCGAGCGGGGCGCTCGGCCGGATTCCGATGGCGCGCACCGCGGCGGCGGTGGCGGAATACGTGGCGCGGGCGCGCGCGCTCGGCGCGTCCGACGTGCGCATCGTCGCCACCAGCGCCGTGCGCGAGGCGAAGAACGGGCGCGCGTTTGCGGAGCGGCTGGCGCGCGACACCGCGCAGCGCGTCGACGTCATCAGCGGTGACGAGGAAGCGCGGCTCACGCTGCGCGGGCTCGCGCGCGGGCTCACGCTCGCCGGCCGCACGATCGCCTTCGACATCGGGGGTGGCAGCACCGAGTACGTGCTCGCGGACGACGCGCGGCTCGTCGCCGCGGTCAGCCTGAAGCTCGGCGTCGTGCCGCTCGCCGAGCGGTTTCCGTTTCCGGAGCGGCTCGATGCCGCGCGCTACGGGACGATGCTCGCCGACATCCGGGCGCAGCTCGCGCGAGAGCTTCCCGCGACGATCGTGAACACGCCGATCGTCACGCTCGTCGGCACCGCGGGCACCGTCACCACGCTCGCGGCGCTCGATCTCGGTCTCGCCACCTATGATTCCGAGCGCGTGCACGGCCACCCGCTCACACGCGCGGCGGTCGACCGGCTGCTCGCGCGGCTCGGCGCGTTGACCGTGACCGAGCGCGGCGATCTTCCGTGTCTCGAGCCGGGGCGCGCGGACCTCATCATTCCGGGCACCGCGATCGTGGTGGCGACGATGGAACGGCTGCGCGTCGACGCGCTCGTGGTGAGCGAGCACGGGCTGCGGGAAGGTATCATGGAGGCCGTCAGCGAGTCCGCGTGATGAGCCTCCGCACGCTCCTCCTCGCGTTGTCCCGGCGGCCGAAGGTCGGCGCCGCGATGGATCGCCTGCCGCTCACGCGCCGCTTCGTGCGGCGGTTCGTCGCGGGTGAGACCGCGGACGACGCGTTCCGCGTCATCGGCGACGTCGAGCGTCGCGGTCTCGCGACCGCGGTGACCTACCTCGGCGAGAACGTCGTCACGCCCGCCGACGCCGCGCAGGCGACGAAGGTCTACCTCGACGTCCTCGAGCGCATCGCGCGTGGACGATGGCGCTGCCTGCCGTCGCTGAAGCTCACGCACCTCGGCCTCGACCTGGGCGAGGAGCTGTGCCTCGCGAATCTCACGCGCCTGCTCGACCGCGGCGCCGCCGCGGGGATTCGCGTCTGGATCGACATGGAGTCCTCGCCGTACACGGACCGCACGCTCGAGCTCTACGCGAAGGTGCGGCCGCGATATCCGAACGCGGCCTGCGTGGTGCAGGCGTACCTGCGGCGCACGCCGGCCGACGTCGACCGTCTCGTGCGGATGGGCGCGACCGTGCGCCTCTGCAAGGGCGCGTATCAGGAGCCCCCCGACATCGCGTATCCCGACAAGCGTGACGTCGACGCCGCCTACGCGCGGCTGATCGACCGCCTGCTCGCGGACGACGCGCGTGCCGCCGGCGTCTATCCGGGCTTCGCCACCCACGACGAGCGGATGCAGGAGCACGCGATGGCCGCCGCGCGCCGCCACGGCGTGCCGGCGACGGCGTGGGAGATCCAGATGCTGTTCGGCATCCGTCACGACCTGCACGCGACGCTCGCGGCTGCGGGCGTCCCGCTCAGGGTCCTGGTCCCGTACGGCGAAGACTGGTACGGCTACTTCATGCGCCGCCTCGCCGAACGCCCGGCGAACCTCCTGTTTCTGCTGCGCAATCTGGCCCGCGCGTCGTGATACTCTTGATTGGCAAGATGGACGAAATCGCGGTACTGGTGCTGAACTACAGCTTCGAGCCGCTGCATTTCACCAACGCCCGCCGCGCCATCACGCTTCTTCTCGCGGGAAAAGCCGAAGCCGTCGAAGCCTCCCCGCGGGTCATCCGGTCGCCCTCGACCGTGTTCTCGCTCCCGGCGGTGATCCGGCTCGCGGTCTACATCCGCAAGCCGTTCCTCGATCGCGTGGCGTTCAACAAGAAGAACATCCTGCGCCGCGACGGCTACACCTGCCAGTACTGCAACCGCCGCGGCGAGCGCCTGACGGTCGACCACATCATCCCGCGCTCGCGGGGCGGCGACACGTCGTGGACGAACGTGGTCGCGGCGTGCCTGCGCTGCAACCTGCGCAAGGGCAACCGGCTGCCGCACGAGGTGAACATGCGGCTCGCGCGCGAGCCCGTGCATCCGAAGTTCCTGTTCTCGACGCACATGCTGCGGCACCCGCACGCGTCGTCGCTGCTGGATTCCTGGCGCAAGTACCTCGTCGCCGTCCCGACGCCCTCCTAGGCACGTGTTTCGGCTGTCGTCGGACTACGAGCCGCGTGGCGATCAACCGCAGGCGATCACGGCGCTCACCCGCCTCGTCACGGGCGGGCGTTCGCACGTCGCGCTCCGCGGAGTGACGGGCTCGGGCAAGACCTTCACGATGGCGAATCTCATCGCCAACGTGCAGCGGCCCACGCTGGTGATCTCGCCGAACAAGACCCTCGCCGCGCAGCTCTTCAGCGAGTTCAAGCAGTTCTTCCCGTCGAACGCGGTCGAGTACTTCGTGTCGTACTACGACTACTACCAGCCCGAGGCGTACATCCCGCAGTCGGACACGTACATCGAGAAGGACGCGCTGGTGAACGACGAGATCGACCGCATGCGCCACTCGGCGACCAAGTCGCTGCTCGAGCGGCGCGACGTCGTCGTGGTCGCGTCGGTCTCGTGCATCTACGGCATCGGCGCGCCGGACACGTACCAGGAGATGCACCTCTCGGTCAGCGAGGGCGAGGCGATCGACCGCGACGAGATCATCCGCCGCCTCGTCGCCCAGCAGTACGAGCGCAACGACTACGACTTCCATCGCGGCACCTTCCGCGTGCGCGGCGACGTCGTCGAGGTCTTCCCGGCGAACGAGGAGTCGGTGGCCGTCCGGATCGAGCTCTTCGGCGACGTCATCGACGCGATCGCGCGGATCGATCCGCTGAAGGGCGTCGTCCTCGAGCGCGTCGACGCCGTGCACATCTACCCCGCGAGCCACTACGTGACGCCCGCCGACCAGATGGAGCGCGCGCTCGGCACGATCCTCGAGGAGCTCGAGGACCGGCTGGTCTTCCTCCGCGGCAAGCAGCGGCTGCTGGAGGCGCAGCGGCTCGAGCAGCGGACGCTGTTCGACATGGAGATGCTGCGCGAGCTCGGCTTCTGCCACGGGATCGAGAACTACTCGCGCCATCTCACGGGCAAGCGCCCGGGCGAGCATCCGCCCACGCTGATGAACTACCTGCCGCCCGACGCGCTCGTCATCATCGACGAGAGCCACGTGGCCGTCCCGCAGGTCGGCGGCATGTACTGGGGCGACCGCTCGCGCAAGGAGACGCTCGTGGAGTACGGCTTCCGCCTGCCGTCGGCGTTCGACAACCGGCCGCTGAACTTCAGCGAGTTCACGCAGACGACGCCGCAGACCGTCTACGTGTCGGCCACGCCCGGCGCGTACGAGCTGCGCCGCTCGGGCGACGCGCTCGCGGAGCAGGTGATCCGCCCGACCGGACTCATGGATCCGAAGATCACCGTGCGCCCCGCCGGCGATCAGGTGGACGATCTCCTCCACGAGATCCGGCAGCGCGCCGATCGCGACGAGCGCGTGCTCGTCACCACGCTGACGAAGCGCATGGCCGAGGACCTGACGGAGTACTACCAGCAGGCCGGGATCCGCGTCCGCTACCTCCACTCCGACATCGACACGCTGGACCGGATGGCGATCATCCGCGACCTCCGGCTCGGCAAGTTCGACTGCCTCGTCGGCATCAACCTGCTGCGCGAAGGGCTCGACATCCCCGAGGTCTCGCTCGTCGCGATCCTCGACGCGGACAAGGAAGGCTACCTGCGCTCCGGGACGTCGCTGATCCAGACCTCGGGCCGCGCCGCCCGCAACATCAACGGCGAAGTCATCATGTACGCCGACCACACGACGGAGTCGATGGCGAGCACGATCAAGGAGACCGAGCGGCGGCGCGCGCTGCAGGCGGCGTACAACGCCGAGCACGGGATCACGCCGGAGTCGATCCGCACCCACATCCACGAGCTGCTCCAGACGGTCTACGAGCGCGACTACGTCACGGTCGACGTCGACACGCCCGGCGAGGAGACCTTCCAGACACCGGCGGAGCTGGCGAAGCGGATCGCGGAGCTCGAAAGCCGGATGCGCGAGGCCGCGCGGCGCCTCGACTTCGAGCAGGCGGCCGAGCTGCGCGACCGCGTGCGCGCGCTGCGAAAGCTGACCGTGTAATTGGGGGGGGCGCGGTGGACCCCCCGCGCTATGATCGCGCGGCGAGCGTGCGTCCGGAGTTGCCGCCGCTGCGCGTCCTGGTCGTCGACGACGACGAGGACAACCGTCGCATCGTCTGCCGCTATCTCCCGAGTCCGCCGCTCACGATCGCCACGCCGTCCGACGGCCGGGCGGCCATCGAGGCGGTGCTCGCCGCGCCCGCCGACGTCATCCTGCTCGACCTCGAGATGCCGGTCATGGACGGGATCGAGGCGGCGGCGCGCGCGCGACTTCGA